>NZ_LARW01000050.1 GCF_000971055.1 Sphingomonas sp. SRS2 | reverse complement strand
GTCATTGAGATCCAAGTGGGTGTAGCAGCGCATGTGCGATCCTCACGGGTTGAAACCCGCGAATAGGGCGAGTTTTCGCACTTCGGTCTAGAATCCGCCCGCTTACAATCGTTGAGTCCGATAATATTCATTATGTTAAACGCCGATGTAGAAACTTACATTCTTCCAGCCCCGTCAACAGCTTAACCGGCGCTTCTACCTTCAACCGCCCGGTTTCATCATGATCACCACGCCGGCTATCACCGCAATGATCAGCAGCCACAGCAAGACCATGCGGAGCATCTTCGGTCCTGGCGTCTGCCTGTTGGTCAAGCGCGGTATCACGAGCAGAAGCATGCCCATGATCGCGATAACGCCTACGATCTGATCCCCGCTCATAAGGCGACCTCCATGCCGTCATAACCGGGCTCGATACCATCCGGCAGCATCGCGCGCAGCGCGGCATAGTCCATCGACTGGTCCATATGGGTCAGGATAGCACGCCCCGGCCGGCACTGGGCTATTGCATCGATGGTCAGGCCAAGATGTGCATGGGTCGGATGCGGTTTCACGCGCAGGGCGTCGACCACCCACAGGTCGACGCCGGTGAACAGGTCCAACATCTGATCGGTAAATATATGAAAATCGGTGGAATATCCGATCGATTGGCCATCGCGATCGAAGCGAAATCCTGCGCTGAAAATACTGCCATGCGGTTGCGCGACGCTGCGCACGCGGATCCCGCCAATCTCCATGTCGGTCTGCAGCGAATGCGCCTCGATGGTCGGCGGATAGCCGTCGCGGCCGAAAAAGGCGTAGGCGAAGCGGACCTTGAGCTGATCCATCGCCTCGGCAAAGCCATAGCCGGGCACCGGCGCGCGGCGCGCGTGGAAAATCTGGCGGACGTCATCGATGCCGTGGCAATGGTCGGCGTGATCGTGCGTCCATAATATCGCGTCGATGTCGATCAGGTCGGCGTCGAGCAACTGCTGGCGCATGTCTGGCGAGGTATCGACGAGCAGCCGCGTCGCCTCACTTTCGACGACGATCGAAGCGCGTGTCCGTCGGTTGCGCGGTTCGGCGGGGTCGCAATCGCCCCAGTCATTGCCGATCCGCGGCACGCCCGATGAGGTGCCGCATCCCAGGATGCGGAGTTTCACGGGCGAGCTTTCCTGAACAGATTGAAGAAGTTACCGCTCGTTTCTCTCGCCAGATCTTCGATATCCCAATCGAGTTCCTGTGCCAGGAAGCGCGCCGTATCGGTGACGAAGGCCGGCTCGCACGGCTTGCCGCGATGCGGAACCGGCGCGAGAAACGGGCTGTCGGTTTCGATCAGCAGCCGGTCGCGGGGAATGAGATGCGCGGTTTCGCGCAGGTCGCCGGCGTTCTTGAAGGTGACGATCCCCGACAGCGAGATCGAAAAACCGAGATCGAGCATCGCCCGCGCGAGCGTGGAACTGCCGGTGAAGCAATGGATGACGGCGGTGAAGGCCCCCTTCCCCATCTCGTCGTTCATGATCGCGATCGTATCCGCCTCGGCCTCGCGGGTATGGACGATGATCGGCAAGCCGGTCTCGCGAGCGGCGGCGATATGCCGGCGGAAGCTCGCGCGCTGCCGGTCACGGTCCGACTTGTCGTAATAGAAGTCGAGGCCGGTCTCGCCGATGCCGATAATCCGCGGGTGCGCCGCCTTTTCGATCAGCAGCGCGGTCTCGATATCCTCATGGGTATCGGTGTCATGCGGATGGATTCCAACGCTTGCCCAGACATCGGGCTCGCGCTCGGCGGTTTCGAGCACCGCATCCCATTCGGCCGCGCGGGTCGAGATATTGAGCATCGTCGAGACGCCGGCGGCGCGGGCCGCATCGAGAACCTCTTGCTGGCGCTCGGCCAGCCCCGCGTAATTCAGGTGGCAATGACTATCGACGAACATCAGTCCTCGGCGGTTTCGAGCTCGAGGCGCGGAAATAGCGGCACCGGCTGACCAACCTTATAGCCCGAGCGACGCAGCGCGTCATACCAGCTCTGATCCTCGATGGCCGCGAAATCGCGCCTGTCTGCCGCGATTCCCATCTGGTCGAGCAGTTTCCCGGCGCTGTCCGGAATGATCGGCAGGATCGCGATGGCAAGGTCGCGGATTACCGCAAACAGCGTGCCCAACACCGTTTTCATCCGTTCGGGGTCGCTCTTGCGCAGCGCCCATGGCGCCTGGGCATCGACATATTGATTGCAGGCGAACACCGCCTTCATCCAGGCTTCGATCCCCACCGAAAAGGCCAGCTGCTCGAAAGCGCGCGGCGTTTCGTCGAGGCAGGCGGCGGCGACGGCGCGGACCAGCGCGGCATCCTCCTCATTGCGGTCGAGCGCGGGCAACTCGCCATCGAGATTCTTGAAGATCATCGACAGCGTGCGCTGCGCCAGATTGCCGAAGCTGTTGGCCAATTCGGCATTGCAGCGGTTGACGATCGCCTCATGACCATAGCTGCCGTCCTGGCCGAAGCTGACCTCGCGGAGCAGGAAATAGCGCAACTGATCGACACCATAGCGTTCGGCCATCGCCGCCGGATCGACGACATTGCCGACCGACTTCGACATCTTCTCGCCCTTGTTGAGCAGGAAGCCATGGCCGAATATCTGCTTCGGCAACGCGACCTTCGCCGACATCAGGAAAGCGGGCCAGTAGACGGTGTGGAAGCGGACGATGTCCTTGCCGACTAGGTGGATGTTCGCGGGCCAATATGTGCCGAGGTCGGCGCTTTTATCGGGATAGCCGATTCCGGTGAGATAGCTGGTCAGCGCATCGACCCAGACATACATCACATGGCCGGGGCTGCCGGGCACCGGCACGCCCCAATCGAAGCTGGTGCGCGAGATCGATAGGTCGCTCAGGCCGCCGGAGACGAAGCTGACGATCTCGTTCTTGCGCGTTTCGGGCCGGATGAAGTCGGGCTGGTCGCGATACAGGTCGAGCAGCGGCTGCTGATATTTGGACAGGCGGAAGAACCAGCTTTCCTCCTTGGTCCATTCGACCGGCGTGCCCTGTGGCGATAATTTTACGCCGCCTTCCCCCTCGACCAGTTCTTTCTCGTCGTAAAAGGCTTCGTCGCGGACCGAATACCAGCCTTCGTAGCGATCGAGATAAAGATCGCCATTGGCTTCCATCGCCTGCCAGAGCGCCTGGCTGGCCGCATAATGATCGGTGTCGCTGGTCCGAATGAAGCGATCATAAGATATATTAAGAGTGTCGCACATCTCTCTGAAATAAGACGACATTTCATCCGCCAGCGCGCGCGGCGTGATGTTCCGGCTGCGGGCCGCCTGCGCCATCTTCAGGCCATGTTCGTCGGTTCCGGTCTGGAATCGAACGTCGCGTCCCATCGAGCGCTGGAAACGCGCGATCGCGTCTGCCGCGATCGCCTCATAGGCGTGGCCGATATGCGGGCGTCCGTTGGGATAGCTGATCGCGGTGGTGATATAGAAAGGTTCGGACATGCGATCAGCCAATAGGGAGGCCCCAGCCAAACCGCAACGTCCGGAAGCGTATGAGATATCTCGGCGAAAGCCGCCTATGCGGCGATCCGCGCCATTGCATCGGATCCGGCGACCGGCGGCACATCGATATGGTCGGGTTCCAGCCCGCGAACCTGTCGATCGAACGCCAGATCATAGCCGCGTTCGAGGTCGCGCGCGAAACGCCGCGTGTCGAACAGCGGCGATGTGAGCCGCCTGGCGGAAATATTCGCCTTCAATGTGGCGATGCGCTCCGGCGATTTTGCCAGGTCGAGCGCGAGCTGCTCATAGGCCTGGATATCGCGGGTGATCAGTTCGGGCAGGCCGATCGCCTGAAGCAGGCTCGCGCCGACCCGGGCGGCGAATCCCTGCCCCAGCTTCGTTACGAGCGGGATTCCGGCCCATAGGGCATCGCTGGCGGTGGTGTGGGCGTTATAGGCGAAGGTATCGAGAAACAGGTCGGCATGCGCGTGGCGGGCGAGATGGGCCGCCATCGGCATCCGGTCGGCGAAGGTGATCCGGTCGGCGGCGATTCCATGCCGTTCGGCCTCGGCCCGCAGATTGGCCTTCGCCCAGTCATTGTCGCGAAGCAGCCACAAGACGCTGCCCTCGACCTGGCCGAGCAACCGCATCCAGCAGCCGAACGCATCCGGCGTGATCTTGAAGCTGTTGTTGAAGCAGCAGAATACAAACCCCTCGCGGGGAAGGCCGGACGCTTCGCGCGACGGCACATCGTCCGCGATCGGCCGCTGGTCGTCGTTCACTTGATAGCTGTGCGGCAGGGCGAGGATTTTCTCGCTGTAGAACGGCCGCTTTTCGGCGGGAATGACCACGGAATCGGCGATGGCATAGTCGAAGAAGCCGGCGCCGCTCGATCCCGGATAGCCCAGATAGCTCATCTGGATCGGTGCGGCTCCATGCGCGAAGATGCCGAGCCGGCTGTTCTGGGTATAGCCTTTCAGATCAACGGCGATGTCGATGCCCAGGCCGCGCGCGCGTTCCGCCACCGCCGCGTCGCCCAGCATGCGGACATCGTGGAAGGCGTCGGAGGTATCGATGACACGCTTGCGCATGACGTCATGACTGTCGGGGCCGTAGGAGAATGCGTGGACCTCGAACCGCTCGCGATCATGCGCCTCGAGCAGTGAGCCCATCAGCCACATTGTCGCGTGGCTCTGGAAGTCGGCCGAGAAATAGCCGATCCGCAACCGCTCCGGGCGGCGACGGGCATGCGCGGGTACGGACAGCCTCGCCGGATAGCGATGCTCCGCCCACTTCACCGAACGCATCAGGTTGCGGGCCGGGTCATCGTCGAGCGACAGCATGTTGAACGGCGTGACCGCGTCGCGGTGAACACCCAGCGCGGCGATGTCGATCGGGTCGGCTTCTTCGCTCCAGTCGCACATATGCGCCTTCAGGAACGACAGTCGTGCGCGGACATCGTCGCTGTGCGGATCGAGCGTGATGGCCGTGCGATAATCGGCAACCGCCCTATCGAGCTGCTTCAACTCGTGCAGCGCGTTACCGCGATTGACATGGGCGGCCGCCAGATCGGGTCTCAGCGTGATCGCATGGCTGAATTGTGTGACGGCCTCCTGAAGTCGGCCGCTCTCCTGCAGGATATTGCCGCTGTTGATATGCGCTTCGGCATAGTCTGGCTTCTGGATGATGGCCTGTGCGAAGCTGCCGAGCGCCTCATCGAACCGACGCATCTGCTGAAGCAGGTTGCCGCGATTGTAGAAGGCCGAAGGAAATTGCGGTTGGTGGCGGATCGCCAGATCGTAGCTCAGCAGGGCCTCGTCGAGCCTGCCTTGTTCGCGCAGGGCGATGCCCCGGTTCGAATGCGCGTCGGCGCATGCCGGCTGCAGCGCGATGGCGCGATCATAATGGGCGATGGCCGCATCCAGCCTGCCTGCCCCGGCATAGGCCGCGCCCGCGATATTATAGAGCGCCGCTTCATTGCCGATGATCGCGAGCAGCGGTTCGATCAGCGCGATCGTCTCGTCAAAGCGTCCCTCCGAGAAGGCCGTAACGATCCGGTTGATCTGCTCGGGAATATTCTGGATCGACACGAGAGGAGGTCCCGGCAGCTGCAAAGAAACCGGACCATCGCGCAGATATGGTTAAAATCAGGTAGACGAGCCCTATCGGGCGCTTCCCGTGGGGGCGAGCTTCGCCAGCATGGTGGCGAGTTCGAATACGGTCGTCGGCTGATCGAGCGACAGATGTACGGCGCTTTCGCTGACGCGGCGCGCCTCCTCCCATAGCGCCACCGCCTTCGCCAGCGCCGGCCCCTCGCGCCGCCGCGCCTCGGCGGCGATCCGGGCGGGGA
The DNA here is from genome assembly GCF_000971055.1 of Sphingomonas sp. SRS2. Lineage (GTDB taxonomy): Bacteria > Pseudomonadota > Alphaproteobacteria > Sphingomonadales > Sphingomonadaceae > Rhizorhabdus. The sequence continues at coordinate 35,490 of NZ_LARW01000050.1, read as the reverse complement.
CGCGCTCCAGATAGGCCTCGTAGCGCGCCTGCGACGCCTTGGTGCTCAGTTGCTTGGCCAGTGCGGCGCGCACCGCATTGGTCGGGTCGCCCTCCCCCACCAGCCGATCGATCGCCTGGTCCAGTGCCGCGATATCGAGGCCCGCGAAACCGAGCGAGCGCCCCGGAGAACCCCGGCCGACGCCGACCAGCGCCTCGATCTCGTCACGCGGCTCATCGGGCAGGAGCCGCTGGAGTGCTAGCAGCATCTGCCCATCGTCGAGCCCAGCGAAGCGCAGCAGGCGGCAGCGGGAACGGATCGTCGGCAGGAGCCGGCCCGGCGCGTGGCTGATCAGGAAGAAGATCGTGCCGGCGGGCGGTTCCTCGAGATTCTTGAGCAAGGCATTCGCGGCCGGGCGTTCGAGATCGTCAATCGCATCGATGATCACTACGCGGCGTGGCGACAGGCTGGGCGTCGTCGCGAACAGACTCTGGAGCGAGCGGACCTGATCGATGCTGATCGATCGCGCCAGATCCTCGGACTTGTCCTTGGTCAGTCGGGCCAGGATGCGCAGGTCGGGATGGCTGCCGGCGCGGATATAATTGACCACCGCATGGTCCCCGGGCGTCTCCAGTCCCGGCAGATGCACGCGCGGCCCCGCCGCGTCGGCAAGCAACCGGGTCGCGGCCGCCAGCGCGAAGCTCGCCTTGCCGACGCCCTCTGGCCCGGTGAGCAGCCAGGCGTGATGAAGCCGCCCGCTGTCGGCCGCTTCGCGAAAGGCCGCGATCTGGCTGTTATGGCCGACCAGGCTCATGGCAGCAGGTCTGCCAGGGCAGCGAGCAGCCGATCGGTTACGGCTTGGGGCGTCCCTTGTGCATCGACCCTGCGGAAACGATCGGACTCGCCCGCAAGCCGTTCGAATGTTTCGGCCACGCGGGCATGATAGGCCTCATCCCGTCCACCGATCCGGTCGGCCCCGCACCGGTCGCGCACCGCCGCGCGGGACGCCGCCTCTCCGGAAGGAAGCGCCAGCAACAATGTGCGATCGGGCAGGTAGCCGCCACTGCCGAGATCGTGCAGCGCCCGGATCATATCGACGCCGAGACCACCCGCGCCACCCTGATAGGCGACCGAACTGTCGATGAAGCGGTCGCAGATCACCCATGCCCCCGCCTCGATCGCGGGCCGGATGGTTTTCTCGATATGATCGGCCCGCGCCGCGGCGAACAGAAGGGCCTCGGCGCGCGCGCTCCAGCGGTCGCCATCGCCTTCGAGGAGCAGCTTGCGGATCGCCTCGGCGCCCTCGCTGCCGCCCGGCTCGCGGGTTTCGATCAGGTCTATCCCACGCGCGCGCAAGGCGGCCGCCAGTGCCCGGGACTGAGTCGACTTGCCGACCCCTTCCCCGCCCTCCAGCGTGATGAAACGCCCGGTCACGGCCTCAGGCGAGGCCGAACAGCCAGCGCAGCCCAGCCATCATCCGGTCGAAGAAGCCCGCTTCCCCGACATCGCTGTCGGCGACGAGCGGCAGCTTCTGCGGCACCATGTCGGGGCCGGTGACGACCAGATCGGCGATATGATCGCCCTTCTTGAACGGCGCCTTGATCGGTCCCTGATAGACCACGCGGGTCTTTAGATCGGAACCGAGCCCTGCGGGAATGGTGACGCTCAGATTCTTCGGTGCGACAAGGCCTACTTCGCGGCTGTCGCCCTGTTGGACCTCGGCGGTCTGCACCTTGCGGCCCTTGGCGACGAGCGGCTTGGCCTGCCACGCACGAAAGCCCCAGTTCATGAAGCTGACCGACTGCTCGATCCGCTGGTTGAAGCCGGTCAGGCCCGACAGCACCATGACGAGGCGGCGGCCATTCTGCTCGGCCGAGCCGGTGAAGCCATAGCCGGCTTCCTCCGTATGGCCGGTCTTGAGACCATCGGCTCCCTCGACGCGGCCCAGCAACGGATCGCGATTGGCCTGGGTGATCGCCTGGCCGCTGCCCATCGTCTTGCCCCAGGTAAAGCTCGGGCGGCTGTAGAAGGTCTTGTAGAGCTTGGGATGCTCTTCGATCGTCTTTTCGGCGAGGGTGGCGAGATCGCGCGCGCTGACATAGGTCACGCCGCCGTCCGGCCAGCCGTTCGAGGTGCCGAAATGGCTGTTGGTCAGCCCCATTTCCTTGGCACGGCGGTTCATCAGCGCGATGAAGGCCTGTTCGGTGCCCGAGATATGCTCGGCCAGAACCACGCAGGCGTCGTTGCCCGACAAGGTGACGATGCCGAACAGCAGGTTGGCGACGCTGACCTGCTCTCCCGGTGACAGGAACATCGTCGACCCGGCCGATGGGCCATGCCACTTCTTCCAGGTCTCGGGCCGCACGGTCGCCATTGCGTCGAGCTTCAGCTCCCCCTTCCGGATCAGGTCGAAGGCAACATAGACCGTCATGATCTTCGCCATCGATGCCGGCGGCATGCGCTGGTCCGGGTTCTTGGCGTAGAGCACCGCGCCCGACGACAGGTCCTTGATGAAGGCCACCGGCGCGGGCGTGTCGAACACCGGTGCGGCGGCCTGGGCGGGAAGCCCCGCGAGCAGGAGGATGGCGGGAAGCAGGGCGATCTTGCGGCGCGTCATTGTGGTATCGTTCCCTCTGGAATCTTGCTGTTGCTGGCGAAGAACACCAGCCGGGCATCCTGATAGCCGTCCGACTGGACCTGCGCCAGCGCGCTCGTTGCCTCGGGCTCGTTCTTATAGGGTCCCATCCGCACCCGCCACAGCGAGCCGGCTTGCTCCACCCGGCCTGCGACAAATTCGGCGATCTCCTCGGCTTTGTCGCGGCTGCTCAGCGCGGCCAGCTGGATGAACCAGCCGCCGACGGGCACCGCCGCCACCGGCACCGCGGCGGCGACGCGCGGCGGCGCGACCGGATCGGACGGACGCGCGGCGAGGCGCTGCCTCAGCAAGGCGAGGTCGGAGTTGGTCGCATAGGGCCGCTCCGACGCCGCCCGGCCCGAACGCAGCGCCAGCCGGTCGGCATCCGCGGGATAGACCCGGCGTACGCGCACGCGCGATACGCCGCTACGCTCGACCCCCAGCAACTGTGCCGACCGCCGCGACAGATCGATAATCCGGTTGGCGACGAAGGGTCCGCGATCGTTGATCCGGACGACGATCGTCCGCCCGCTGTCGATCGCCGTCACCTCGACATAGCTGGGCAAGGGCAGCGTCTTATGCGCGGCCCCGAACCGATCCATGTCGAATCGCTCGCCATTGGCGGTCTGCCCGCCATGGAATTGCGCACCATACCAGGAGGCGAGCCCAACCTCGTCATAATCGCTGTCATCCGCGGGATAATACCAGACGCCGGCGACCTGATAGGGTTTGCCGATCTTCACCGGCGAATCGGCGACCGGCCCCTGCGGGCGCACCGGCGCCGTCGGCCTTGCGGGCTTGCCGGGGCGACTCGACGATTGTTCGGGTCGGGGAATGCCGCAACCCGCCAGCAGCAGGACCAGCGCCAGCGCCAGCGCGGCGGCCCTACTGGACGATCGCATCGCCGAGCAGGCCCACCGACAGCGCGTAGAAGTTGGAGCAGTTATAATCGAGGATCGCACGATAATTGCTGGTCAGCAGATAGCCGGTCCGGCCATTGCCGTCGGGCTCGATCAGCGTCGCCAGTTCGTCCTCGGCGGGCACGGTGCCGCTCAGCATCATCACCCCCTTGTCGCGCCATTCGGAGATGGTGAGCCAGCGGCTCTGGCGCGCGAAAACGCGCGGGCAGCGTGGGGACGACAATGGCGACCGGATCGCCGCCCGGTCGATCCCTTCGGGCACGCGCACCGCGACGCCCCAGGGAGCGCCCGGCTTCCACCCCGCTTCGCGCAAATAGTTGCCGATCGAGGCGAGCGCATCGGGCTCGCTGCGCCAGATATCGGCCTTGCCGTCGCCATCGCCATCGGTGCCGAGGCGGAGGTAGACGCTCGGCAGGAACTGTGGATAGCCGGTCGCGCCCGCCCAGCTGCCCTTGAGCTGATCGCGCGGGATGCCACGCTGCAGCAGGAGCAGGGCATTAAGGAATTCGTTGGCGAAAAGCTCGCGCCGCCGTCCTTCATAAGCGAGCGTGCCGAGCGAACTCAGCAGGTCGAAATTGCCCGTGAAGGTGCCATAGCCGGTCTCATGGCCATAGATCGCCAGCATGATCTGCTCAGGCACGCCGGTCTTCTGCTCGATGCCGATCAATAGCGGACGCAGCTTGCCATAGCGCGACCGGCCCATGCCGATCCGCACCCGATCGACATGGCTCGCCAGATAAGGTGCGAAGTCGGGCGGCGTGGCGACGCTCGCCGGGGTCGCCCCGGGCTGAGCGCGGTCGAGGCGGATCACCCGGGCGTTGAAATTGAGCGTCGGCAGCGTCGCATCGAACAGCGTCGCGGAAACACCCATGCCGATCGCCCGATCGCGCAGCGTGGCGATATAAGCGCGCAGACTGGCGGTTTCGGTGGGGACGGCGGGCGCTGGAATATCGACGATCTGCGCGGCATCGTCGGACGACTGCCCTTCCCCCGCTATCGTCTGCGCGCCGGATGGATATCCGCTCCCCGCCGCCAGCATCAGTCCCAAGGCCATCGCCGTCGCACGCAAGCCGCTACGCATTCCATCCCCTTTGGTTCGGGGGACAGCCTTGCCACAAGCCGCCTGCTTGGTGAAATGCTTTGATCACACGGCTTGCACGACAGGGCGCAGCAGCGATATGGGCAGCCTTCCGCTGACGCGGCCTGTCCTTCGTTGATGTGCCGGAGCGCTTCTCGGAAAAATATCTTTTCGCAACCAGCGTTCGTCAGCCGTTCGACCTGAATATCAATACTCTGGCCTTCGAACTTACCTGCGCGTACCCAACCAGCGTGGCTCCACCTGTCTCAATAAGGTATAGAATATAAATGGTGTAAGGCCAGGTTCTATCTGGTTAACCCTATCAAGGCGCAATTTGAGTCTCACTGATTGTATCATTGAAGTATACCCAAAACGGTCATAACAAACGGGCAGCGCCCTTGGACTCACTGGCACGGTTCGCTACGCTCTAGTCGCGGAGGGGAACACGATGCCAAATGACAGGTCGGAACTCGATGACGCTCGGGCGCGAACCATTATTCGAGAAAGCGCGGGTCGATCGTCGTCGAGAGCAGCGGAGGCGCTAGAGCGACTCAGAAAGCGCGAAACGCATACTGAAGTCAAACCTCCTATAAGCAGACCGGCAGTACTCGCACTGTTTGGCGCATCGATGGTTACCGCAGCGATGTCTGTGTTGGCAGCCAGTGATACGGCTGCCCAAATTGCAGATATCTTGGGCGCACCTGATTTGTTCAGAATAATCACGATCATCGGGGCGCTTCTCGTTGGCACAGTGACCGTCGTTTCATATCTTCAGCGCTCTGAAAATTTCACAGTTTCCAAGGTAGAGTTCAGCGCAGAGGAACATAATCCGTTCGTTCTGGCCGAACTGGCGCGTTTGCGAGCCGAAATCTCACGCCTCGCTAAAGATGCAGACGCGGCGGGCCCAGGGCTCTCGCCGGAGCGGTTAGATGAACTCGTCGCCGAGTTAGGCACGCGGGTCGCCCAAACCGCTGTTGAAGACAAATATCGTTTGATGGAGCACGATTTCAGAACGAAACTTGAGGACAATATCCGGTTTTCAAGTTGGTCTGATTTGTTTGAAGAGACAAAGGAGCGGATAACGTCAGAAGTTGCTAGACTTGGCCTCCGTGGAAACGTAAACCTTGCTATCGGCGGATTCATCACAATCGGCGGATTTCTTCTGTTATTATATTTCGTCATAGGAGAGGGACAGATACAAGACCCTACTCAATACGCTCTACACTTCATACCAAGGCTCTCTATCGTTGTTCTTGTCCAAGTTTTTGCTTTCTTTTTCCTCCGCCTCTACAAAGTTGGCTTGGAAGAGATCAAATATTTTCAAAACGAACTAACTAATATAGAGCAGAGGCACGTTGCAATGACTGTTGCGCTGGTGCCCAACCTTGATGATAGTAGAGACGATCTTCTACAAATATTAGCTAATACTGAACGCAATCAGTTTCTGAACAAAGGACAAACGACGATCTCGCTGGAGCAGGCCAAAATCGAGGCGGGCGGGTCTGCTACTGAGTTGATCAAAACGTTGTTGCCCAGCATATCGAAGTTGCGATCGTAATGCCCCCCGGGGGGAGGCGTGGTGCAGGAGATACCTGCGTTCACCCTTAACGGTTCCATGCAAGGTATCACGGACGGTAGGCTGCAAAATCAGATGCCCCCGGCAAAATCTGAAAGTACCCAGTCCAAAAATCTAGAAGTACCAGAGTGAAATCTGCTGGGTTCGGTATCACCGGAGCAAGTCACCGTGCCTGAAAGCGGCCGTTAAGCCTGCCTATATAACCCGCGCGTGACGCGATATATCCGGCCTGCCTTGACCTCCCGAGCGATGAGCGTGTTCGCGGCGGGGACGATCCAGGCCACGCCTGCCTGCTCAAGAGCGGTCATCACCTTACCTCCGCTAAACTCCCCCGTCATTGCCGCCACTCCGGCACCAATCTGCGTTTCCGAAAGTTCGCCGCCTTGGTATTTCATGGGGCATCTTACGTTGACGCAAGTCCGCTTTCCACCCAAACCCTGTCGAAAGCGGACTGTCAGCAATTCGATCTTCTTCGACACTCCGCGCCAGATCGGACCGAAGGGGGGGGGCAGTGGCCAAGATCTGCCGGTTACAGGAGCATCGGCGACATCTCATCTGAGAGCCACTTCCACCGATAGCGGGTACTCGCCGTGCGGGCTCCTGTGTGAGGATTTCCTGTCCAAATAAGACCCCACACTCCTCCCCGTCTCCTGCGCCGCGAATCCAGTTGACGCGAAAACCTAGAAAATCCAAGGGACGTAACACCCGGAGAGGTGGCCGAGTGGTTTAAGGCAGCGGTCTTGAAAACCGCCGTGGGTGCAAGCTCACCGTGGGTTCGAATCCCACCCTCTCCGCCACCATTTTCAAGGATTAGCCATGACGATCACCCGCCTCGACAGCGGCCCCAGGATGAGCCAGGCGGTCATTCACAACGACACCATCTATCTGGCTGGTCAGGTTGCGGCCCCGGGCGCACCGGTCCGCGAACAGACGCAGGCTGTGCTCGATCAGATCGACGCGCTGCTCGCCCGCGCTGGAAGCAGCAAGGCGAACCTCCTGTCCGCGACGATCTGGCTGGCCGACATGGCCGACTTCGCGGAGATGAACGCGGTGTGGGATCCTTGGATCGCTGGCATCGAGGCCCCTGCCCGCGCCACCGGCGAGGCCAGGCTCGCTACGCCCGATTACAAGGTCGAGATCATCATCGTCGCCGCGAAGGACTGATCGGCGGCGTACAAATCCTAGAATATGTCGTGCTCGAGCAGTTGCTCGGGCGCGACGCCCAGGAAGCTGATACTATCTGATCCGAAGCTGACGAGCGAACCGACGCTGGTCGCGCTGATCACCGGCAGGATATCGGCGGCGGCCAGCGCGCTCCAGTCGATCCTGTCCTGGCTGATATCGAAATCATCGATGACGTCCTTGCCGAAGCCCATTTCGAAGATGAACCGGTCGCTGCCGGCCCCGCCCGAAAGACGGTCATTTCCACCGCCGCCGTTCAGCCCGTCGGCGCCGGCATTGCCCTTGAGCGTGTCGTTACCCGCCAGCCCGTCAAGGATATTGTCGAGTCCGTTTCCGGTCAGGGCATTGGGACGATCGTTGCCGGCACCGCGCAGGGCGGCGCCCGTCAGCGTAAGATTCTCCACATTCGCCGCGAGGAGCGCATCGATCGACGAAAAGACGTTGTCGGTGCCTTCGCCGGATAGTTCGATGACCATATCGCCCGCGGCATCGACATAATAATTGTCATTGCCAGTTTCGCCGATCATCCGGTCGGCGCCCGCGCCACCTTTGAGCATGTCATTGCCGCCGCCGCCCAGCAATTCGTTGTTCGCGGCATTGCCGGTGATCGAGTTGGCGCCGTCGTTGCCGGCGCCGCGCAGCGCGCTTCCCGTCAACGTCAGATTTTCGACGTTTGCCGACAGGGTGTAATTCACCGAGGCGGAGACGTTGTCGGTCCCCTCTCCAGCCTGCTCTACGATCCGGTCGCCGGAATGATCTACATAATAGCTGTCGTTGCCGGCGCCGCCGGTCATCAGGTCTGCCCCGCCGCCGCCGTTGATCGTGTCGTTGCCGCCGAGCCCGCTAAGCCGGTTGTCGAGCACATTGCCGGTGATGCTGTTTGCCGAGGCGTTGCCGGTGCCACTGACCGCGTTATCCGTCAGGGTCAGCTTTTCGATATTCTCCGGCAGGACATAGTCGGCTCTGGCCGTCACGCTGTCCACCCCGCCCCCCGCGAGCTCGGTGATCCGGTCGCCGCTCGAGGTGACGGTATAGCGGTCGTCGGCCGAACTGCCGATCAGGTTCTGGACATTCGCGAGAGCGGGATCGACCGTATAGGCGCGCACATAGTCGATTTTCACTTCCCCGGTCATGCCGAGTGCGGCCTCCTTGGCCACGGCGAGGTTGAGGAGCATATACATCGGCTTGTGCAGATCGGGCGGCGTAGGCTGTTCATAAATCTCGACGCCGTCGAGGTACCAGACGATCTTCTCCTCGCTCCACAGCACGCCGTAGGTGTGAAAGCCTTGGGCGACCTTCGGATCGAAATCGAACGCATAGGCCTCGCTATGCGTGCCGCTCGCATCGCTGTGCACGGTGAAGCTCGTTTGCGCCCCGCCATAATTCTCCATCACGTCGATTTCGGGCGGCCAGTCGCCATCGGCGGGCAATAGCCAGAATGCCGGCCACATACCCTTGCCATCGGGCACGTCCATGCGCGCTTCGAAATAGCCATATTGCTGCGCAAAGCTCTGACGTGTCGTCAGCAGGCCCGACACATAATCCATGTCGTAGAGCACAGGCCGCAAATGCTCGGGCGTCGGCGAGGCGGTGATGGTCAGCACGCCGTTGCTGAGCGAGAAGGGGCTGACACCGATCGGGCTGACACCCGTCCCCTTCATCATCGGATCGATATATATTTCGCGCTCGTCGTTGAGCGTCCGCGTGCTCAATGCGTCCGGATTATAGTCATTGCCGAAATTTGTCCGCCAGACGCCTGTCGCACCGTTCCACAGGCTCAGCGAGTCGAAATCCTCGTTGAAGGTGAGCTTTAATATGCTGCGGTCGATGCCCAGCTCGAAATTCGATTCTTGGAAATCGGCGATGCTTCGTCCGGTGAATTTTATTGCATCGTCGCCATCGAGCTGGAGAATCACGTCGCCGCCGCTCTGTGTCATCGCCGCCTTGATTTGCGCCAGGCTGGTATAGTGGCCATAACCCGCCAGCCGCACCATGTCAGCGTCGCTGCCTGACGTGACGAAGTCCGAAATGACGTCATGGCCCGAGCCGGCGTCAAACCGGAAAACGTCATTGCCGCCCTTTCCTTGCAACAGGTCGTTACCGCCCCCACCGTTGATCGTCTGGCTGCCACTGCTGCCGATGATCAGATTGCCAAGGCTGTTGCCGATGACGGCGCGTGCATACCAGATCGTCAAATTTTCGACATTGTCGGGCATGGCATAGTCGTTGATCACGAACAGCGTGTCGGTGCCCTGCCCCGCCAGTTCGTTCACCCGGGTTGCCGTCGTGACATATTGATAGCCATCGCTGCCCGCGCCCCCGGCGAGGTTCAACACCGCCTTCGGCTCGATATTGTCGCTGCCTGCGGTGCCGTAGAGCGTGGTGCCGGCACTTCCGGCCGACGTGCTGCCGGTGATGACGTTGGACGACCACGGCGTCGTGGGCATCGTCTGCCCGAAATAGTTCAGATAGGCCATTGCATTGCCTTTCTCCGTGCGTCGGCCGCACGTCTTCCGGTCCGGCGCCGCGCCAAGGACGCCGGGCGTTTTGTCGATCTGATTTGACTAGGTCTGGCCGTTCAATCCGGCGGGATTCGAGTTATCGCTGCAAGATTGCCGCTAAGTTAATGGAATCTTGCGCGTAACGACTATGCGACGAGCCGTTGCCGGGACTGCGAAGGACTGACGCGGTCACAACCGGCGGAGTGCGCGGCCCCAAGACGGGTGCCGGGGCCGCATCATTGGGATTAGGTAGCAAACGGGCGCGGGAAGCGCTTCTCGGTGAGAATCGCGATCCCCAGCGCGACTAGAATCGCGCTGCTGTCGGCCAGCCAGTCCCAGACGCTCGCGTCGCGCTGGAACACGGGTATCGCCTGGGTGAGCTCGATCACTATGCCGAACAGCGACAGCCCCGAAGCCAGCAGCCATGCAGGCTTTCGGCGATAGGCGGTCCGACCGACCAGCGTCAGCACCAGAAATGCGATGATGTGATTGGTCTTGTCGCCGGCCCGAAAGTCGGGCGCATCTTCGCCGGGCATGATCGCCGCCACATAGGCGAATGCCGTCAGCCCCCAAAAGAGCCGAACCCGGATCCGGCGATAGAAATCGACCGCCATGCACCCGTCCTGAAAATGAAAATGGCCGGGCAATCGCCCGACCATCCATGTGTCCGAAGGAACGCCGGCTTATTTCTTGCCGAGCGACAGACCGCCGAAGCGCTTGTTGAAGCGGGCAACCTGGCCGCCCGTGTCGAGCATCGAGCCGCGGCCGCCGGTCCAGGCGGGGTGCACCGAAGGATCGATGTCGAGCTGAAGCGTGTCGCCTTCCTTGCCGTAGGTCGAACGCGTGGCATAGGTGGTGCCGTCGGTCAGCTGCACCGTGATCCGGTGATAATCGGGATGGATATCTTTTTTCATCGTCGTCTGGCTCCGAAATTGCGGCTGGTTCCAACCAGCCCGGAAAGCGAAGCGCCGCCCCTACAGGCTGCACCGCGATAAGGCAAGGTTCGCCGGAGCGATTATTCCTTGGGCGGATCCGCGATCATCGCGGTGAAACTCGCCTGCGCGGCGAGCTTGTCGCCGACATAGGCCTTGCCCTCGAACTTGCAGACGCTGGAGCGCTTCTGGACGAAGGCGACCTCAAGACGCAGCAGCACGCCGGGTTCGACCGGCGCACGGAACTTCGCTTCGTCGATCGCCATGAAATAGACGAGCTTGCCGGTGCCGGCGAGCCCCAGCGATTCCACGGCCAGGACGCCGGCGGCCTGCGCCAGCGCCTCGACGATCAGGACGCCGGGCATGATCGGCCTTCCGGGGAAATGGCCCTGGAAGAACTCTTCGTTGATCGTGACCGCCTTGATCGCCGATATGCGCTCGTTCACCACAAGCTCCTCGACGCGATCGACGAGGAGCATGGGATAGCGGTGCGGCAAGGCGGCCATGACCCGCCGGACATCCAGCGGGCCCAGCGTCTTCGGAGCTTCGACGTCGCTCATATCAGGACGGATCAGCGTCCTGCGGGTGCGGCGGCAGGCTGATCGGCCTGACCGGGCTGCCAGTTGGCCGGCGGCGTGACCGATGCGCTCGGTACCAGCGCGTTGAGCTGGGTCACGACGTCGAGGGTGATGTCCGATGCGCCCTGCACCGCGACCACCGCTTCGGGGGCCAGCACGACGCCGACCTTCTTGGCCGACATCGCGGCCTTGAGAGCCTGCTCGATCTTGTTGCCGATCTGCTCCTTCACATAGGCCTCGGGACGAGCGAAGGGCAGCGTCAGGCGCTGCAGTTCGGCCTGTGCGTTCTGGGCGCGGGACTGGAAGGCGTTGACCTTCGCGTCGAGCGTCGCCTTCGGCGTCGCCGGGTTCTTCTGGAGATTTTCGATCTCGGTGCGCAGCGGGGTCATCTCGTTCTGCAGCGCGGTCTGCCGCGTCTGGAACGCCGTGATCTGCGCCTTATAGGTGGTCTGGATCTGGGCGATCGCCGCCTTATAGGCTGCCGAATTGACCAGTGCGGCCTCGAGATTAGCAACTGCGACGCCGGTGTTGATAGCTGCTGCGGGGGCCGCGGCGGCCTGCGCATTCGCGGCTGCGGGCACGAGCGCGATCCCGGCCGCCAGGGCGGCCGTCTTCAGAAAGGATTTCATCAGAATTGTGTCCCTACGTTGAATGTGAATAATTTGGTGTTGTCGCCCTTCTCCTTGAGAAGGACTTTGGCCACGTCGATGCGGAACGGGCCGAAAGGCGAGTTCCAGTTGACGCCGAAACCGACCGACACGCGCGGCTTGGCGCTGTCACCGAGGAAGTCTTCGCGGAATGGCGTGATCGGCTGAAAGAGCGCCGTGTTCGTCACGTTCAAATTACCGCCACACGAACCGTTTGCCGTGGACGAATAGCCCGCCATGCAAAGTGTGGTCAAACCGGCATTAGGCTGGCCGTCCGCCACAACGTAGATTTGACGCCCCTTGCTATCGAGCTGTGCCCGCTGGATCGGCAGATATTTGCCGTTCGCGTCCACCGTGAAGGGATAGCCCGCAGTTCCCGGCACCGTCAGCGCCGGCTTGCTCACACCGAACACCGCGCCGGCATCAAGGAAGATCGAAGGCCGCAGACCGAGTTCGCGCGCACCATTGCCCAATGGGATTTCGAGTTCGAGCCGCCCACGGTAATAGGCGTTGCCGCCCAGCGCGTCGTCGGTGGTGTTGTCCTTGTCGTCCGGAAAAGTGCCGTTCACGCTATCATAGAAGGAGCGCTTCACGCGCGGACCGACGCCGCGAATGCCGAAGCCGCGCATGTCGGGCTCGCCCAGGAAGAAGCGGTCGGTGAGCCGGATCGCCTGCCCCAGACCCTTGATATAGCCGCCCTCAAGGCCGGCCGAGAAGACGAAGCCGCTGCCGACGCCCCAATATTTGGTCGCTTCGAATGCGGTCTTGATATAGCGGACCTCGCCGCCCAGACCGGCGAAATCCTGGCTCAACACCGCGCGCTGGCCGCGCGTCGGGCGAATGCGGTTGTTCAGATTGTCGAACACCAGCGAATAACCGACCGACGAGGTGATCCGCTTACCGATCGCGTCGCACAGATAGCGGCCGGCGATCAGCGGATCGCACGAGTCGCGAAGACCATCGTTATTGGTATCGGAATAATAGGTGAACTTGTTCAGCGAGACATCGTCATAGCTGAGCCCGTAGCGCACCGCCATGGTGATGAACTCGGTCAGCGGAACGCCGGCGCGGACCTGGAAGCCCGTCGTCGACTGCTCATAGGTCGTGTTGCGATCGCCGCCGGTGCCATATTGGAACGAGTTGTAGTCGCGCCGGAAGATGTCGAAGCCGACCGCGATGTTCTTGTCGAAGATATAGGGTTCGGTGAAACCCAGCTCGACTGATTTCGAATAGGTCGAATAGCTGACGCCGGCGCGGACTTCCTGGCCCTTGCCCATGAAGTTGCGCTCGCGGATCGAGAGGTCGACGATGAACTTCTCAAGGCTCGAATAGCCCGCCGACACCTGCAACTCGCCGGTGGACTTCTCTTCGACATTGGCCTCCAGCACGACCCGGTCGGGCGCCGAACCCGGCTTCTGCTCGATCTCGAGCTTCTCCTGGAAGAAGCCGAGCGACTGAATACGGTCGCGCGAACGCTTGACCTTGAAGCTGTTGAAGGCGTCGCCCTCGGACAGGCGGAACTCGCGGCGGACCACCTTGTCCTTGGTGTGGGTGTTGCCGTTGATGTCGATCCGCTCGACATAGACGCGCGGCGCCTGGTTGATCTTGAAGACGACGCCCATGGTGAGGTCGTCCTTGTCGCGCGTGAAATCGGGGCGGACGTCCGGGGTGAAGCCGAACAGGCCGGTCGTCTCGGTAATCGAGTCGACGGTGTCCTCGACCAGCTTCGCGTTGTACCAGTCGCCCTTCTTCATCGGCAGGAGATGCTTGAAGGTCTCCGCCTTGATGTCGCGGATTTCGCTTTCGAGATCGACGTCGCCGAATTTGTAGCGCGAGCCCTCCTCGACCACATAGGTGATGATGAAGTCCTTGCGGTCCGGCGTCAGCTCGGCAACCGCCGAAACGACGCGGAAATCGGCATAGCCTTCGGTCAGGTAGAACTGCCGCATCTTCTGCTGATCGTAGGACATGCGGTCGGGGTCATAGCTGGTGCCCGACGAGAAAATCTTGGTGAGCCCGGTCTGCTTCGTCGCCATTTCGCCGCGCAGCCGGCCATCCGAGAATTTCTCGTTGCCGATGATGTTGATCTTGCGAACCTTGGACTTCGCGCCCTCATGGATCTCGAAGATGATGTCGACGCGGTTCTGGTCGAGCAAAACCATCTTGGGCTCGATCGTCGCGGCGAAGCGGCCCTGGCGGCGATACAGCTCGATGATCCGGTTGACGTCGGCGCGGACCTTCGACCGGGTGAATATCTGGCGCGGCGCGAGCTTGATCTCGGGATTGATCTTCTCGGCCTTGAGGCGCTTGTTGCCCTCCAGCACGATCCGGTTGATCACCGGGTTCTCGCGAACCTGCAGCGTGATGTTGCCCGCGCCATCATCGCGCACCTGGACATCGGCGAATAATTCGGTGGCGTAGAGATCCTTCAGCGCCTCGTCGAGCGCCTCACGGGTGTAGGCCTCTCCGGGGGTCAGCTTGACGTAGGAACGGACCGTGTCGGACTCGAGACGCTCCGAACCAGCCACGTTCACCGATTTGATAATGCCCGAGCCCGCCGGGGCGGGCGTCACCGGAGCCGGCGCGATCGAAGCCGCCTCCTGCGCCAAAAGCGGTTGAGCCATGCCGCCGAGCATCGTGCCGACGAGGAGCGCCGATAGAATCCGCGTCCGATTGAAATTCGCCGTCGTCGCCGTCACGCGTTCCCCGCCTTCATTAAATCCCTGCGTCCCGTTCACGGACGCGTGAGCATGCACTGCCCCAACAAGCTCAGCCGATCAACCCGGCAAGCTTCTAGAGAGCACCCAGCGAGAGAATATCGTTCAGCGTAACGAAGACCATGAAGGACAATAGTACCGCCAAACCCGATCGAAACGCCCATTCCATCGCCTTTTCCGGCACAGGCCGGCGTGCCAGACCCTCGAATAGATAGAAGACCAGATGGCCTCCGTCGAGCATGGGGATTGGCAACAGGTTGATGAATCCGAGATTAATCGAAATGAGCGCCATCAGCATGACGAAGTTTAGCAGGCCCAGCGAAGCCTGCTGGCCCGAGACCTGGGCGATCTTGATCGGCCCGCCCAGTTCCTTGACCGAACGGCGGCCAGTGATGATCTGGCCGAGCGTATCGATCATCGTGCGAACGACGTTGAAAGTCTGTTTCGTTGCTTCGACCGGCAGCCGGAGCAACGACACCGGCTCTACCACCTGCTCGCCCGACATCACGCCGATCGTGCCCTTGCGGAATTCGTTGCCGAAGCGATCGCGCTCGATATCGGCGGCGGTCACGACCGAGAGCGTCTGCGCCGCTTCGCCGCGGACGATGTCGATGCGCAGCGCCTCTTGCGGCCTGAAACGGATCATTTCGGCGAGGTCGTCGAAAGTATCGACCGGACGCCCCTGGATCGCGACGACCCGGTCGCCGGGTTTGAATCCGGCCTTATCCGCGGGCGAGCCTTCGATAACCGCCGAAAAGACCGGCGGGGTCTTCGGCACCCCATAGGCCGCGAAAAAGGCCATGAAGATACCGATCGCGACAAGGAAGTTGGTCAGTGGCCCGGCGAAGACGATCAGGAAACGCTGCCACACCGCCTTGGCCTGGAAGGTCTGCGCGCGCTCCTCCTCGGGCAGGGCGAGCCATTCGGCTGTGGGCTGGCTTGCCGGATTCATGTCCCCGGCGAACTTCACATAGCCGCCCATCGGTATCCAGCCGAGCTTCCAGCGGGTGCCGCGCGAATCGGTATAGCCGGCAATCTCCCGACCAAAGCCGATAGAGAAGGCGTCCGCTTTCACGCCGCACCAGCGGCCGACCAGATAATGGCCCAGTTCATGGACAAAGATCAGCGGCCCGATAACGAGCAAAAAAGCAAGGATAGTGAAGATGATACCAGGACTATCTGTCACGCCGTGATAATCTCCATCGCCGCCCGCGCGGATCTGCGGGCTTCGGCATCGATCGCGAACACGTCATCGATCGAGGCCGGGGCCAGCGGATCATAACGATCCAACACCTTCCGTACGATTAACGCGATGTCGAGAAAGCCGATCTGTCCTGCCAGGAAGGCGGCTACCGCCACCTCATTGGCAGCATTGAGGATGGCCGGCCGGGCGCCCCCCGCCGTCAGCACGTCGCGGGCGATCGCCAGTGCCGGGAAACGATCGGTATCGGGCGCCATGAAATCGAGCCGGCCGATCGCCGCGAGATCGAGTGGCCGGCATGGCGTCGCCATACGCTGGGGCCAGGCGAGGCAATGCGCGATCGGCGTGCGCATGTCGGGCGATCCCAACTGCGCCAGCACCGAGCCGTCGATATAGTCCACCAGCGCATGGACCACCGATTGCGGGTGGATGATCGCGTCAAAGCTCTCCGGCGACAGCGGAAAAAGGTGATAGGCCTCGATCAGCTCAAGCCCCTTGTTCATCAGCGTCGCGCTATCGACCGATATCTTCGCGCCCATCGACCAGTTGGGATGCTTGACCGCCTGCGCCGGTGTCGCCGCACGCATCGCCTCGATGCTCCAGTCGCGGAACGGCCCGCCGCTCGCGGTCAGCGTCACCTTGCGGATGCTGCCGGGCGCTGCATGATCGAAACACTGAAACACCGCATTATGCTCGGAATCGACCGGCAGCAGCGTTGCCCCGCTGGCCTTGGCCGCGTCCGTCACCAACGCCCCGGCCGATACCAGCGATTCCTTGTTCGCCAGCGCCACCGTCCCGCCGCATTGGAGCGCCGCCATGGTGGACTTCAGCCCGGCTATCCCGACGATCGCCGCCATCGTCCAATCAGCGCCCTGCCCGGCCGCCTCGACGATGGCCGCCTCCCCCGCCGCGACGGCGGTGCCGGTACCCGCCAATGCGTCCCTGAGGGCACCATGAAGCGAGGCGTCACCGATCACCGCGAGCTTCGCGCTCGTCCGCCGCGCCGCCTGCGCGAGGCCCGCCACGTCGCGTTGCGCGGTCAGCGCCGCGACCTGGAAGCGATCGGGCTCGCGTTCGATCAGATCAAGCGTCGAGGTGCCGATTGATCCGGTAGCGCCGAGGATCGAGATGGTCCGCACGCTCATATCAGACCCGTCGCCACGCCGGCGGCGACCAGCAACGCGACGGGAACCAGTCCGTCGAGCCGATCGAGCACGCCGCCATGGCCAGGCAGCAGCTTGCCGCTGTCCTTCACGCCCGAGCGGCGCTTGAGCCAGCTTTCGAACAGGTCGCCCATTTGTGCGGCGACCGCGAGCGGAGCGCCCGCGATCCAGCAGGCGAGCGGCAATCCACCCAGCCAGGCGATGCCCGCGCCGGTTAGCAGCGCCGCCGCCATGCCACCGATAAGGCCGGCCCAGGTCTTGTTTGGGCTCAGCTTTGGCGCGAGCTTGGGACCGCCGATCGCCCTGCCCGCGAAATAGGCGCCGATGTCGGTCGCCCACACGATCACCAGTGTCCAGAGAGCCAGCATTAGCCCCTGCCCCGGCTGCTCGCGCAGGAAGATCAGCCCAACCGCTGGCAATACCGCATAGAGCAGCCCCGCGCCGAGCCGCGCCCGAAAGCTAATCACAGCGAGAAGGATCGCGCCAAGGCCGGTAAGTTCGAAGGTCTGCGCAATCAGTTGATCCTGATAGATGGCGATGTTGGCAGGATCGGCGAAGGCGAGCGCGGCGATCATCAGCCCGCCTGTCAGCAGCGCCGCCAGGGCGATCTGCCAGCGAGAGGCCTGCGCCATCGTCGCCCATTCGGCCATCATCAGCACGGAGAGCAGCGACACGAGCGCCCAGAAAGCGACTCCGCCCAGCCACAGCGCGGTCAGCGCGATCGCGACCATCACGACCCCTGACAGGGCGCGCAATTGCAGTTCGGAGGTCGCCGCCTTGCTCATCGCCGGCTTATCGTCCGCCGAAGCGGCGTTCCCGGGTGCCGAAGTCCGCGATCGCCGCGGCCAGCGCCTTGCCGTCGAAATCGGGCCACAGCGTGTCGACGAACAGCAGTTCGGCATAAGCGGCCTGCCACAGCAGGAAATTGGACAGGCGGCGCTCACCCGAGGTCCGGATCAGCAGGTCGAGCGGCGGCAAGTCGCTCGTGTCGAGGCGCGCCTCGATCGTGGTCGGATCGATATCTTCGGGGGCCATTGCTCCCGACCGGACAGCGAGCGCGATATCGCGGATCGCGCGGACCATCTCGTCCTGCGCGCCATAGTTGAGCGCGAGCACGAAATCGAGCCGCCGATTGTCCTTGGTACGCTCGACGCCATCGCGGACGAGGTCGATCAGATCGCCCTCGAGCCCGCTTATGTCGCCGATCGTGCGTAACCTTATGCCGTTGCGGTCGAGTTCGGCGACTTCCTTGCGCAGATAATGGCGCAACAGCCCCATCAGGTCCGAGACTTCCTCGCTCGATCGGCGCCAGTTCTCCGAAGAGAAGGCATAGAGTGTCAGCGCCTGAAGCCCCATGTCCGCCGCCGCCTTGACCGTGACCCGCACCGCTTCGGCGCCGGCCCGGTGTCCGGCCACGCGCGGCAGGAAGCGGCGCTTGGCCCAACGTCCATTGCCATCCATGATGATCGCGACATGGCGCGGGCCGGTGGCCGTCGTCGCGACGGCGGTTGGAGCAGGGCTGGCCGAAAGGCCGGTCACTTGCCGAGGATTTCCTTTTCCTTGGCGCCCGCCGCCGCATCGATCTCAGCGATCGTGCTGTCGGTCAGCTTCTGAACCTCGGTCTCGCGGCGCTTGCGGTCGTCTTCGCTGATCTCGCCCTTCTTTTCGTCGGTCTTGAGATTGTCCATGCCGTCACGGCGGACATTGCGCGCGGCGACGCGGGCCTTCTCGGCATATTGGCCGGCGAGCTTGGCGAGTTCCTTGCGCCGCTCCTCGGTCAGGTCGGGGATCGGAATGCGCAGCGTCTGACCGTCCATGATCGGATTGAGGCCGAGCCCGGCGGACCGGATCGCCTTGTCGACCGGGCCGACATTGCTCTTGTCCCACACCTGCACCGACAACATGCGCGGTTCGGGCGCGGTCACGGTGGCGGCCTGATTGAGCGGCATATGCGCGCCATATACCTCGACCGTCACCGGATCGAGCAGGTTGACCGACGCGCGGCCGGTGCGCAGGCCGATGAGGTCGCTCTTCAGCGCCTCGACCGCGCCATGCATGCGGCGTTCAAGATCGGCCTTGTCGAAAGCGGGCATCTTCGTCTCCCTTAATTCTGGACGGTCGTGGCGGTGCCCGATCCGGCGAGCACTTGGGCCAGATTGCCCTGCTCCCGGATGTTGAATACCACGATCGGAATATTGTTGTCGCGGCACAGCGCGACGGCGCTCGCATCCATGACCTTCAGGTCGTCAGCGAGGACGCGGTTGAACGTGACGGTGTCGTAGCGCTTGGCATCGGGCACCTTCTTGGGATCGGCATCATAGACCCCGTCGACCGAGGTACCCTTGAACAGCGCATCGCAACGCATCTCGGCGGCGCGCAGGGCGGCCGCGCTGTCGGTCGTGAAATAGGGATTGCCGGTGCCCGCCGCGAAGATCACGATCCGTCCCTTGTCGAGGTGCCGTTCGGCGCGGCGGCGGATGAAGGGCTCGCACACCGTACTCATCGGAATGGCCGACTGGACGCGGGTGTCGACGCCGATCTGCTCGAGCGCATTCTGAACCGCGAGCGCGTTCATCACCGTGGCGAGCATTCCCATATAATCGGCGCTGGTCCGGTCGAATCCCTTGGCGGCCGCCGCCAGCCCACGGAAGATATTGCCCCCGCCGACGACGAGGCACAGCTCGTAATTTTCGGCGACATCGGCGATCTCACGGGCAACCCGGGCGACCGTGTCGGGATCGATCCCAAACTGGCCCTGTCCCATCAACACCTCACCCGACAGCTTCAGCAGGATACGTTTGAAGCGCGGACGGTCCATGGGTTCGGATCTCATTCGTTACAGGAAGCGGGGGCACCTTAGGCATAGCATCGCAGCCTGCCAAGCGTGCATGAAAAAGGCCCGCCCTCCCGGCTTTCGGCGGGAGGGCGGGCCTGATTTCGGCGTCAGCCCTTGGCAGCCGCGGCGACTTCGGCGGCGAAGTCGCTGGTTTCCTTCTCGATGCCTTCACCGAGCTGGAAGCGAACATAATCCTTGAGCGTGATCGATCCGCCGGCTGCCTTGGCGGCATTGGCGACGACCTGCGCGATCGGGGTCTTGTTGTCGATCACGAAGACCTGGCTGAGCAGCGCGTTTTCCTTGCGGAACTTGGCGACCGCGCCCTGAACCATCTTCTCGATGATCTCGGCGGGCTTGCCCGACTCGGCGGCCTTCTCGGCGGCGATCGCGCGCTCGCGCTCGATAACCGCCTGGTCGAGGCCGTCTTCGGTCAGCGACTGCGGGAAAGCTGCGGCGATATGCATCGCAACCTGCTTTCCGAGCGCTTCCATCGCGTCGACGGGCGCATCGCCCTCAAGCGCGACGAGAACGCCGATCTTGCCGAGGCCGGGCGATACGGCGTTGTGCATGTAGGACACGACCGCGCCCTTCGACACTTCGACGATCTTCGCGCGGCGCAGCGTCTGGTTCTCGCCGATCGTGGCGATGTTCGCGGTCAGCTTGTCGACGACCGAGCCCTCGCCGCCCGGATAGGCGGCGGCGCCCAGCGCGGCGATGTCGTCACCCGCCTTGAGCGCGAGCCCCGAGACGGTGCGGACGAAATCCTGGAACTGCTCGTTCTTCGCGACGAAATCGGTTTCCGAATTGACCTCGACAGCGGCGCCGCGGGTGCCCTCGACGGCAACGCCGACCAGACCCTCAGCCGCGGTGCGGCTCGACTTCTTGGCGGCAGTGGCAAGGCCCTTCGTGCGCAGCCAGTCGATCGCGGCGTCCATGTCGCCGTTGTTCTCGGTGAGCGCCTTCTTGCAGTCCATCATGCCCGCGCCCGATTTCTCGCGCAGTTCCTTGACGGCAGCAGCGGTGATCTCCGCCATATTCTTCTTCCTTCTTGCTTACGGGACGGGGGAAGGAACGTTCCCGCTCCCACCCCCGATCGTATCATGATTATGACACCGGCCAGCAGGCCGGAGCCGGATCAGCTTGCGGCGGTTTCCGCGACAGCCGGTTCCGCAACAGGTGCCGCGATTGCCGTCTCGACGGGCGGCACGACAGCCGCGCCGATGTCTTCACCACGCGACTGGCGCGCTTCGGTGCCACCGCGGGTCGCTGCCTCGGCAATCGACTCGCAATAGAGACGGATGGCGCGGGCGGCGTCGTCATTGGCGGGCACCGGAAAGGCGATGCCGTCGGGGCTGACGTTCGAATCGAGGATCGCGACAACCGGGATACCAAGCGTGTTGGCTTCCTTGATCGCCAGCTCTTCCTTGTTGGCGTCGATCACGAACATGACGTCCGGGATACCGTTCATGTCGCGGATGCCGCCGAGCGAAAGCTCGAACTTGTCGCGCTCACGGGTGAGCTGAAGGACTTCCTTCTTGGTCAGGCCGTGAGTGTCGCCCGACAGCTGCTCTTCCAGCGCCTTGAAGCGCTTGATCGATCCGGAGATCGTCTTCCAGTTGGTGAGCATGCCGCCCAGCCAGCGATGGTTGACATAATGCTGACCCGAACGGCGCGCGGCCTCTGCGATCGGCTCCTGCGCCTGGCGCTTGGTTCCGACGAACAGAACCTTGCCGCCATTCTGGACGGTCTGTGCGACGAACTCGAGCGCACGCGCGAACAGCGGCACGGTCTGCGAGAGGTCGATGATATGAACGCCATTGCGGTCTCCGAAGAGATACGGCTTCATTTTCGGATTCCAGCGGTGAGTCTGGTGGCCGAAATGTGCGCCGGCGTCGAGCAACGCCTGCATGGAGACGGTGGGAGCCGCCATAGGATTTTCTCCTTACCCGGTTGAACCTCTGCGGGGCGGGAACCGGGAAACCCGGCACCGGATTATGTGCCCCACATGTGGAATGGACGCGCCTTTATGCGACCCGCCGTGCAAAATCAAGGGTTGACAGTCCAGAACAAATAGTGAACATCAGGAACGGCACACCGTTTCAAGCGCTTTTCGGCACAGGAATCGCCGAGCCGTTGGGAACGGACGACAAAGGATGAAGACTCATGCTTCAGTTTTTTAGTCTTGTTTTGTTCTCCGGAGTTTTGGCCGTCTCGGTTGTGGCTATCGCTGCCACAGTAAAGGCCGAGCTTCCCTATATCCTGCGCGCGCTCGGTATTGATCCCGCACCGATGCCCCCGCTGCAGTCGACGCGCGAGCCGCGCGTCCGGATCATTCGCCCGGTGCAGCCTGCGGCGCGACAGGCGCTGCGCGCTGCCGCCTGACCCGGCCATAGGCGAAGGCGCTGAAGGGAATCGTTACAAGGTAGAACAGCATCAGGAAGCTGAGCGTATGCCAGGGCGCGGTGAACAGCGCCGCGCCGGCCATCGCCACAAGCAACAGCGCCGGCAGTCGCCAGGCGCGCGAGATATGGAGTGACGACCAGCTGTAGGTCGCGAGGTCCGAAATCATCAGGAAACCGATCAGCGCTGCCCATCCGCAGATGAAATAGGGATCGCGGAAGATGTCGAGACCGCTCCACAGCCACATCGCCACCGGCAGGAGCATCATTCCCGCCCCGGTCGGCGCGGGAACGCCGGTCAGGAAGCCGGCGGTCTTGCGCGGATGCTCGGCGCTGTCGATCGAGGCGTTGAAGCGAGCGAGGCGCAGCGCGGCGCAGACCGCATAACCGAGCGCGAATATCCATCCAAAGCGCGGAATCTCGTTCAGCGACCAGAGAAACATGATGATCGCGGGCGAAACGCCGAAGGCGATTACGTCCGACAGCGAATCAAGCTCCGCACCGAAGCGGCTTTCGCCCTTCAGCAGCCGCGCGATCCGGCCGTCGAGGCCGTCGAGTATGCCGGCGATCAGGATCGCGAACAAAGCCCGTTCCCAGTCCCCGGCAATCGCGAAGCGCACCCCGGTGAGGCCCGAGCACAGGGCAAGCGCGGTCACGGCGTTGGGCGCGACGGCCCGCGCGGGGATGCCGCGCCTGATATGTACCCGGCGACCGCGCATCATGGCTTCATCCTTGCCCTATATGTCCTACTGCGCCGCGCCGACGGTCCGGTCGGATTCGCCGAGCCGGGCGATGACCGTCTCCCCGGCGATCGTCCGCTGACCCAGCGTTACGCGATGGCCAGTGCCGGCCGGCAGATAGACGTCGACCCGACTGCCGAACCGGATCAGGCCGATCCGCTGCCCCAGGCCGACGATATCGCCTGCCTTGACGAAGGGAACGATGCGCCGCGCCACAAGTCCGGCGATCTGCGTGAAGCCGATGCGGGTGCCGTCGATAGCCTCGACCAGGATATGCTGACGTTCATTCTCTTCACTGGCCTTGTCGAGGTCGGCGTTGAGGAAGCTCCCCGGAATGTAGGCAACCTTGCGGACCGTGCCCGCAATCGGGGTGCGATTGATATGGACGTCGAACACCGACATGAAGATGGAGACGCGGGTCATCGGCGCATCGCCAAGCCCATCCTCGCCCGCCATCTCACGCGGCGGCGGCACCGTGGTGATCATCGTCACCAGACCGTCGGCGGGCGCGATCACCAGCCCCTCCCCGGTCGGTGTGGTGCGGATCGGATCGCGGAAGAATGCCGCGACCCAGACGGTGATGCCCGCCATAGGCCAGGCGAGCGTTTCCCAGGCGAGCAATGCGAAGACGAGTGCGATTACCGCGGCGAGCAGGACGAACTTGCGGCCTTCGGGGTGCACGCCGGGCCAGCGCCACTTGACCGAAGTGGTTCCGATGTCGGGTTTATCGAGTGATGTCATGACGCCATCCTAGAGCCTGATCGTCTGAGGTGGAAGCGCTTTGCGCTTCCGCTGATGACGTGAATCAGGCTCTATACGATGGCTGGACCTTGATTCACGTTTTCAGGCTTTTCAGCCTGAAACGATCAAGGTCTAGGGCTCTGCGCGGGCACTGACAATCGTTGCCGCCGCGTTCCTGTTCCGGGCTTCCTCGCGAAATGCCTGATAAATCGACGCGGCCACAGTTGATCCGGGGGATTTCGTGTCTTAGGGACCACCCGCATTATCCCTCCCCGGAGACTGAGAAACATGGCGAAGATCAAGGTGAAGACCCCGGTCGTCGAACTCGACGGCGACGAGATGACCCGGATCATCTGGCAGTGGATTCGCGAGCGCCTGATTCTTCCCTATCTCGACATCGATCTCAAATATTATGATCTCTCGGTCGAGAAGCGTGACGAGACCGCCGACCAGATCACGATCGACAGCGCCAAGGCGATCCAGAAATATGGCGTCGGCGTGAAGTGCGCGACGATCACCCCCGACGAGCAGCGCGTCGAGGAGTTCAAGCTCAAGAAGATGTGGAAGTCGCCCAACGGCACGATCCGCAACATCCTGGGCGGCGTCGTTTTCCGCGAGCCGATCGTGATCAAGAACGTCCCCAGGCTGGTGCCGGGCTGGACCGACCCGATCGTCGTCGGCCGTCATGCATTCGGCGACCAGTATCGCGCCACCGACTTCCTCGTCCCCGGCCCCGGCAAGCTGCGGATGATCTGGGAAGGCGAGAATGGCGAGAAGATCGAGCATGAAGTGTTCGACTATCCCACGTCGGGCGTCGCGATGGGCATGTACAATCTGGACGAATCGATTCGCGATTTCGCCCGAGCCAGCATGAACTATGCGTTCGACCGCAAATGGCCGCTCTATCTGTCGACCAAGAACACCATCCTCAAGGCCTATGATGGCCGGTTCAAGGACTTGTTCCAGGAAGTGTTCGACGCCGAGTTCGCCGACAAGTTCAAGGCCGCGAACATCGTCTACGAGCACCGCCTGATCGACGACATGGTCGCTTCGGCGCTCAAGTGGAGCGGCAAGTTCGTCTGGGCCTGCAAGAATTATGACGGCGACGTCCAGTCGGATACCGTCGCGCAGGGCTTCGGCTCCCTCGGCTTGATGACCTCGGTGCTGATGTCGCCCGATGGCAAGACGATCGAGGCCGAGGCCGCGCACGGCACAGTGACGCGCCATTACCGCATGCACCAGCAGGGCAAGCAGACCTCGACCAATCCGATCGCCTCGATCTTCGCCTGGACGCAGGGCCTGCAGTTCCGCGGCAAGTTCGACGAGACGCCCGATGTGGTGAAGTTCGCCGAGACGCTTGAGCGTATATGCATCGAGACGGTCGAAAAGGGCGGCATGACCAAGGATCTCGCGATCCTGATCGGCCCCGACCAGCCCTGGATGACGACCGAGCAGTTCTTCGAGGAAATCCGCCTGAACCTCGAAAAGGAAATGTCCACCTGGGCGTAAGCTCGGTTCAACTCTGAGATTTGGGCGTCATTCCATTGGAATGGCGCTCTTTTTCATTGGCGAACGAATATGCTCGCGCCGCACG
The DNA here is from genome assembly GCF_000971055.1 of Sphingomonas sp. SRS2. Classification (GTDB taxonomy): domain Bacteria; phylum Pseudomonadota; class Alphaproteobacteria; order Sphingomonadales; family Sphingomonadaceae; genus Rhizorhabdus. The sequence continues at coordinate 10,071 of NZ_LARW01000050.1, read as the reverse complement.
CCCAGCCCGACCACTCGCGCGGGGATGCGCTGCAGGATCGGGAAGCGGTCAAGCATCCTGAGCGCGAACGGCGCCTTCATCTTCGCGGTGGCGCCGAGCGCCGGGCCGAGCACGCTGGCATGGACCGCGCGTTGCATTCCCTGGATGACGCGGACGGGAAACAGCCGGCGCTTCTGCACGTCGTTCAACAGCTGATCGACTGGCTCGTCCTGCGATAGCGGCAAGGCAAGTATATTGGCGGCGGCGACCGCATCCTGAATGGCCAGGTTGATCCCCACCCCGCCGACCGGCGACATGGCATGCGCCGCATCGCCGATCGCGAGCAGGCCGGGCCGATGCCAACGGGTCAGCCGGTCGAGCGACACCGCCAGCAGCTTCACGTCGTCCCAGGATGTGATCGCGCCAAGATCACCGGCGATTTCGGGCACGGCAGACGCGACCCGCCTGCGAAAGGCGTCGATCCCCTCGGCACGAATTTTGTCGGCCCCGCCCTTGGCGAAGACGAACGCGCATTGCCAGTAATCGCCGCGGTCGATCATCGCGATCACCGTGCCCGGCGAAAACTGCCCGGCGGTCTCGTTGCGTGGGCTCCGCTGCTTCGGCACCCTGAACCAGAAGACGTCGATCGGTGCGCCGAGATCCTGCTTTTCGAGACCCGCCGCATCGCGCAGGACCGATCCGCGTCCATCCGCCGCGATCACCAGATCGGCGCCGATCTCCTCCCCGCCGGCCAGGCGCACGCCGCTCACCCTGCCCGCCTGCTCGGTCAATCCCGCGACTTCGGCATCCATCCGCAGCGAGAAGCACGGATAGGCCGCCGCCGCGTCGCGGACGAAATCGAGGAAATGCCATTGCGGCATCATCACCATATAGCGGTGGCGGACCGGCAAATGGGTGAGGTCGGCGACGCGATAATAGCGTCCGTCGACACGCGCGCTGATGTCCGTGACCTTGTCATGCTCGCGGGCGAGCAGCGCGTTGGCAAGGCCAAGTTCGTCGAACAGCGCGATCGTCGAGGGATGAACGGTATCGCCGCGAAAATCGCGCAGGAAATCGCCATGCTTCTCGATCACGAGCGTCTCGACGCCGGCGCGGGCGAACAACAGTCCCGCCATCATCCCCGCCGGTCCGCCGCCGGCAATCACCAGTCGCTTATGCATCACCGAAACCCTCCCCTGATGGCTGGCAATTTTGTTGCGTTGCAGCCACTATCGCCCCCATGGCCTTTTCACTCACCTCGGCAGCCTTCAGCGACACATTGGTCATTCTCGGGGCGGCGGGGCTCGTTATCCCCGCCTTTACACGATTCAGGATCAGCCCCGTCATCGGTTTCATCCTGGTCGGCGCACTGGTCGGTCCCAATGCGCTGGGCCATCTGATCGATGATGTCCCCTGGCTCTATTATGTGACGATCAGCGACCCGCACGCGATCGAGCCTTTCGCGGAATTCGGCATCATATTGCTGCTCTTTTCAATCGGGCTCGAACTCAGCTTCCGGCGATTATGGGGCATGCGCCGCGCAGTGTTCGGGCTCGGCTCATCGAAGCTGCTGCTCTCGGCCGGGATCATCGGCGTCGGCCTGTGGGTGTTCGGCGAGCTGCCCGGCGGCGCGCTCGGTCTCGGCCTTGCGCTGGCGTTGTCCTCCACGGCGCTGGTGCTGCCGATGGTCGGCACGACCGGCGCGGTCGGCAAGCGCGCCTTCGCGATCCTGCTGCTTGAGGATCTCGCGCTGGTGCCGATCATCTTCATCCTCGGCGCGCTCGCCCCCTATGGCGACAATGCCGGTTGGGACGGCCTGCTGCGCACGCTCGCCATCGGTTTCGTGGTGATTGCGGCGATGATGATCGGCGGGCGCTTCCTCCTGCCGCGCCTGTTTGCCCAGGCCGCGCGCGCGAAGAACCCGGAGATGTTCCTGTCGGCGAGCCTGCTCGTCGTCATCCTGGCCAGCATCGCCACCACGGCCGCCGGTCTGTCTCCCATCGTCGGCGCGCTGATCGCCGGCCTGCTGATCGCCGAGACCGACTATCATGCCGAGGTCGAGCTTGTCACAGCGCCGTTCAAGGGGCTCGCACTCGGCATTTTCCTGATCACCGTCGGCATGTCGCTCGATCCGGCAATGCTCCTCGCCAACTGGCACGAACTCGCGCTCGCGGTCGTCGCGGTGGTGATCGTCAAGGCGCTGATCACCGCGCTGCTGTTGCGCTTCTGGGGCGCCAAGCGCGCGGTCGCGGCGGAAACCGGGCTGCTGATGTCCTCGCCATCGGAAACGACGCTGATCGTGCTCGGCGTGGCGGCGCAGGCGCGGCTGATCGCGCCCGCGGACGCCGCCTTCTGGCAGGTCGTTACCGCCATCGGCCTGACGATCACGCCGATCCTCGCGAAGGTCGGGCATGATCTCGCCCGCAAATTCGACGATCGCGAGAGCCAGCCCGATCCCAATATCCCCGCCTCGGTTCAGGGCCGCGCGATCATCGCCGGCTTCGGCCGGGTCGGCCGACTGGTCGCGCAGATGCTCGACGCGCACGGACGCCCCTATCTCGCGGTCGACGCCGATATCGACGCGGTGATCAGCGCGCGACGCCGGGGCTATGACATCATGTTCGGCGATATCGCCCGCCCCGGCATGATCGAGCATCTCGATCTCGCCAGCGCCAGTGCCCTAGTCCTGACGATGGACGATCCGGTCCAGCTCGTTCGGATCACCCGTTACGCCCGTCAGCTCCATCCCGAGCTGACGATCGTCGCCCGCGCGCGCGATCCCAACCACGCCGCCGAGCTCTATCGCGCCGGCGCGACCGATGCGGTGCCCGAGACGCTCGAATCCTCGCTTCAGCTGTCGGAAGCGGTGCTGGTCGACCTCGGCGTGGCGATGGGCCCGGTCATCGCGTCGATCCATGAGAAACGCGCCGAACTACGCTCCAAGATCATGGAGATGGGGCAGATCGGCCGCCTGCCCCGCCTCGGCGGCCGCCGCCTTGGCGATGAGGACATCGACGAACCGGCGGCCTGATGTCCGCTTAGGGCTGCGTCACTGATCGATGTCGCGCTTATATGTCTCCGGCAGAAAGACGAGGCCGATGACCACGGTCGCCGATGCGACGATGATCGGATACCACAGGCCGTAATATATATCGCCCGTGGCGGCGACCATCGCGAACACCACCGTCGGCAGGAAGCCGCCGAACCAGCCATTGCCGATATGATAGGGCAACGACATCGACGTGTAGCGAATCCGGCTGGGAAACAGTTCGACGAGCAGCGCCGCGATCGGCCCGTAGACCATCGTCACCAGCAGCACGAGCATGGTCAGGATCATCACGACCTTCGGCTTGTCGATCGCTGCGGGATCCGCCTTGGCGGGATAGCCGGCCGCCCGGAGCACGGCCCCCGCCTCGCCCTGGAACGCCTCGATCGCGGCCTTGCGCTCGGCCCCATGCGCCTTCGCAGGATCGGGCGCGGCGATGCTCGTGCCGCCGATCCGGATCGACGCGATCGTCCCGGCGGGCGCCTCGACATTGCTATAGCTGACGCCGCCCTTGGCAAGGAACGCCTTGACGATGTCGCAGCTCCTGGCATCGAACTTGTTCTTGCCGATCGGGTCGAACTGGACCGAGCAGTCGCCGTCATGCGCGAATACCGTGACCGGGGCCGTCGCCTGCGCGCGCGCCAGCGCCGGGTTGGCGGCCTCGGTCAGCGCGCTGAACAATGGGAAATAGCTCATCGCCGCGATCGCACAGCCCACCAAAATGATCGGCTTGCGCCCGATCCGGTCGGACAGCCATCCGAAGAACACGAAAGCAGGCGTGGCGATGGCGAGCGCGATCGCCGTCAGGATATTGGTGGTCGCGCCATCGACCTTGAGCGTCTTTTCCAGGAAGAACAGCGCATAGAACTGGCCGGTGTACCAGACCACCGCCTGCCCCGCGACCGCGCCGGTCAGCGCGATGATCACCCATTTCAGATTGCCCCAGCGCGCAAAGGCCTCGGTCAGCGGCGCCTTGGAGGTGGTGCCCTCGTCCTTCATCTTCTGAAAGACCGGGCTCTCGGCGAGTTGCAGGCGGATCCACATCGATACGCCAAGCAGGATGATCGACAGCAGGAACGGCATCCGCCAGCCCCAGTCGCCAAAAGCATCCTCGCCCAGCGTGAAGCGGACCCCGATGACGACCAGCAGCGCGGCAAACAGGCCAAGCGTTGCGGTGGTCTGGATCCAGCTGGTATAGAGCCCGCGCTTGTTGTTCGGCGCATGCTCGGCGACATAGGTCGCCGCCCCGCCATATTCCCCGCCCAGCGCCAGCCCCTGCAACAGACGCAGCGCCACCAGGATGATCGGGGCCGCCACCCCGATCGTCTCATAGGAGGGCAACAGCCCGACCGCGAAGGTCGAGAGGCCCATGATCCCCATCGTGACGAGGAAGGTGTTCTTGCGCCCGACCAGATCGCCGATCCGGCCAAACACCAGCGCGCCGAAGGGACGAACCGCAAACCCCGCCGCGAACGCACCCAGCGCGAGGATAAACCCCGTGGTCTCGTTCACCCCCGAGAAGAATTTGGCCGAGATGAACGTCGCCAGCAGGCCGTAAAGATAGAAGTCATACCATTCGAACACGGTGCCGAGCGACGAGGCAGCGATGACCAGCTTCTCATTCTGCGTGGCGCGATGATGCTTCGGACCCGATCCTTCGGACGCTGACGCCATATTCACCCTCTCCTGCTCGGCCGCGCCATGTTTCGGCGAATTTTTCGGATAAGACCAGAGGCGGGTATCCGTCGGAAGATGATATGAGAGGGTGCCGTCCCGATGACTGCTTCGCGCCCCAACTGTGGTCACTCGGGAGAGACCTTCGCGTCAGAAAAGCTGCTCCCATCAAAAGAGTCAATTCACACTCAGTCATTGAACTGATGTCGTTAGATCAATCGCCGCGCTGCGGCGAAGTTTGTGCAGCAGTGTGGCACCCAAGCTCCACCCTTACCGGGTACTCGGGGAAGCCGAAACCATGCACTTGATCGAAGCGTCTAGCGTGAATGCCCACGGCGATTCCCGCTAAACGCCGGGGATAATAGCCATCACGAAACAAAAAAGGCGAGGCCGTAGCCTCGCCCTTATTTGGTGCAGTTAAACTGCTTGTTAACAGCCAGCCTGCGATTTCTGAGTTATCAGTTTCAGCCGTATCGGATGAGATGTCAATTGCCTGTTTCGGCCGCGTCTGCCACCCTTCAGAAAAGAGGGGGGCGGATGCGCCGACTAGGGCTAGATATCGGGACGAACAGCATCGGCTGGTGCTTGACCGAAGACGACAGCCGTATCGTCGACATCGGCGCCCGCATCTTTTCCGATGGGCGCGATCCACAGTCAGGTACATCGCTAGCAGTGGACCGCCGCGAAGCACGTGCCGCCCGGCGGCGGCGTGATCGCTATCTTGGAAGGCGCTCCTCCTTTCTGGAAGCCTTGGTCGCTCATGGATTGATGCCAGATGATGCCGATGAAGCGCAGATGGTTGCACAGCGCGATCCCTATCCCCTGCGCGCCCGCGCGCTGGACGAAAAGCTGGCGCCCATCGAAATTGGTCGGGTGCTATTTCACCTGAACCAACGACGGGGTTTCAAGTCCAATCGCAAGGCCGAGCGCAAGAGTGGGGACAACGAGGAAGGTAAGATCGCGAGTGCCGCTCGCGGGCTTGATGAAGCGATGGCCGAAGCGGGTACCGACACACTCGGCCAGTTTCTAGCTGGTCTGGAAACCAAGCGCGTCAGAATGAACGGCGAAAATCAAACTTATGATTTTTACCCTCAGCGCCGCCATATCGAATACGAGTTTGGGCGCATTTGGGAAGAGCAGGCGAAGCATCATCCGACTCTGCTGACGGATGCGGCGCGAGCCGAGCTACACCGCATCCTGTTCTTTCAGCGTCCGTTGAAGGAGCAAGCGATCGGCATTTGCACGTTCGTTCACAACGAATTTCGGTTGGCCAGGGCTCATCCGCTGTTTCAGGAGCGCCGGTTATATGAGGAGGTAAATCAGCTTGAGATAACGACACCCGGAGCACCGAACCGCAAGCTGAAGATGGACGAACGCGATCGGCTGATTCTCAAGCTGCGCGGGGTGAGGGCCGCCAATTTCGAAAGCCTCGGCAGATTGCTCAAGCTGGAACCCGGACAGAGCTTCAACAAGGCCAGCGAAACCCGCACCCAGTTAGCAGGTAATGAGGTCCATGCGACCCTGTCGGACAAGAAGCGCTTCGGAAACTCCTGGGAGCATTTTGATCGCGCGCGGCAGTGGAAGATTATCGAGCGCCTGATGGAGGAGGAAAACCCCGACACACTCCATGAATTCCTTACTGGGGAGTGCGGACTGGATGACGAGCGCGCTGACACGACTGCCAAGGCCTCCTTGCCAGAAGGTTATGGCCGCCTCGGTATAAACGCCACGTCCCGAATTTTGGATGAGCTGAAGAAGGAAGTCATCACCTATGCCGAGGCGGTGGGCCGAGCTGGCTGGCATCATACAGATAACCGCACGGGCGAGATCCTAAGTCAGCTGCCCTACTACGGCGAATTACTGACCCGACATATTCCGCCTGGGACTCAGGACCCGAACGACCCCCCAGAAAAGCGCTGGGGTAAGATCACCAACCCCACGGTCCATATCGGGCTCCGCCAGCTCGAAAAACTCATGAACGCTATCATCACCTTACATGGTCGGCCCAACGAGATAGTTGTCGAGTTGGCGCGCGAACTCAAACTCAACGAAAAGGACAAGGAAGAACATAACCGGCGCATCCGCCGAGATACGGCTGCGGCTCAGGCGCGCTCCAAGAAGCTGGAAACCGAGGGCTTCGTAGACAATGGAGCAAACCGAGCGCTGCTGCGGATTTGGGAAGAACTCAATCCCGCCAATCCGCTGGATCGACGATGCCCCTATTGCGGCGAACCGATCGGGATGCGGATGCTTTTTTCCGGCGAAGCCGACATTGACCATATTCTCCCTTATTCTCGAACATTGGACGACAGCATTGGCAACAAGAGCGAAGGCAATGTCTACGTTATTCCGGGTCGAATGACAGCGATGCTCCGCCGACTGTGGGGACTGAACAGCCTGTTGCCCGATCATAATATCGTCGAAAACAAGCATAGTGACGCGCCCAAGAACCGGCTCGATCATCGACACCACGCGATTGATGCCGCTGTTGTCGCTGTGACGACGCGAGGATTGATGCAGCGGATCGCACGTACCGCAGGATTGGCTGAGGACAGGAATCTGGATCGTTTGTTCGAAGGTCTGGATCAACCTTGGGCCGGCTTTCGCGAGGAGCTTGGTGAACGATTGTCGGCGGTCGTGGTCAGCCACAAGCCAGACCACGGCCGCAAGGGGCGTCCCTTACCCGGCAAAGATATGACGGCGGGCCGACTGCACAATGACACGGCTTACGGGCTTACGGGTGAGGTGAACGCCAAGGGCGTTCCTGTCGTTGTGCACCGGGTCCCCCTCATGAGCCTGAAATCCACCGATCTAACCGACCCCGATCGCATTGCCGATAAAGCGTTGCGTGACGCGCTCTACCGCGCAACCGAGGGTTCGACTGGCAAGGACTATGAGGCGGCACTAGTGCGCTTTGCGAAGCAAGACCGGGTCTTCGGTGGCATTCGTCGTATACGCGTTCGCGAGCCGCTCAATGTCATTACCATCAAGGATCAAAGCGGACGGGTCTACAAAGCCTATAAGGGTGACGCAAACGCGCGTTTCGACGTCTGGCAGCTACCCGGTGGCAAATGGGTGTCTGATGTTGTGCCAATGTTCGACGCGCATCAGGTGGGTCAAGCGGACCGGCGGCCACACCCCGCTGCCCGGAAAATCCTAAGCTTGCACCAGAATGACATGCTCGCGATCGAGCGCAATGGCGGACCGCGCGAGATTGTCCGCGTCGTCAAATTCTCGACCAACGGCAGTTTGCATTTAGCTCCATCCACGGAAGCCGGGCCGTTGAAGGCGCGCGATGCGACACCTTCGGATGTCGATCCTTTCAAATATATCAACTCATCGGCCGGCGGTCTTAAAAGGGTCCAAGCACGCCAGGTGCGGGTAGACCCGCTGGGACGGATTTTTGATCCCGGACCTCGCTGACGGGAGTTTGGTCGCCGTCATTTTCTGAAACGGGAGAAGGATATATGGACCGCATAGTCGATATTGCGACTGACGGGCTCCATATATCTTCCTATCGCGGCTTTCTGATCGTGACGCAGGAGCGTGAAGAGATTGGGCGGGTCCCGCTCGATGATATCCATGCCGTCATGGTCCACGCTCATGGTTGCACTTGGACCAGCAATCTGGTCGTAGCCCTCGCCGAACGCGGAGCACCGATCATATTCTGCGGATCAAACCACTCCCCCGTGGCGGTAACGCTTCCGATCGATGGCCACCATGCTCAGAATGGGAAGATGAGGGCGCAGTGGGAGGCCGGGCGGCCACTGGCCAAACAGCTCTGGCGGCGCATCGTGGTTGCCAAGATCAAGATGCAAGGATCGCTGCTTGCCGCTCGTGCCGTTTCGGAATCCAGTTCCTTCGACCTACTCGCCCGCAGGGTCCGATCCGGCGATCCGGATAATATGGAGGCACAGGCGGCGCGCCGATACTGGCCTGCACTGATGGGACCTGATTTTCGCCGAGATCGAAAGGGGGGCGGCACGAATGCTCTGCTCAACTATGGCTATGCGGTAATGCGCGCAACGGTAGCTCGCGCGGTTGTGGCTGCAGGATTGCATCCGACCGTCGGTATCCACCATGAGCATCGCGGGAACGCCTTTGCGCTGGCCGACGATCTGATCGAACCGTTCCGGCCGTTGGTCGATGCTTTGGTAATGTCCATGATTGGTCAGGGTGCGGAAGCGTTGGACCCGCCGCTGAAGCGCCGCTTTGCCAAACTGATCGCGTTCGATGTGCGCATGGCTGGCGTAACTTCTCCCGTATCTGTGGCGGCGCAGCGGCTTGCCCAGTCGTTGGCGCACAGCTTCGAGACAGGGGTTGCCACCCTGATGCTCTTTGACCCGCCGACATCAGCGGACTGGACGACACTTTCTAGAACGCTCGCCGATATTGAATAGGAATGCCCCATGGGTCACACCTGAGTGGTTACCGGCTGATGTGGATATTCGTCATGTTTGATCTACCGGTAGGCTCAGCGAAACAATCTCGGGAGGCAACCAAATTCCGCGAATTCCTGCTCGATCAGGGTTTTGAGATGAGCCAATTTTCGGTCTATACACGTTTTTGTAACGGGGTTGATAGTTACGAGACCCATTTGAAGCGGATCGAGCGCCACCTCCCGGAAAAGGGGGACGTGCACGTCCTAACCTTCACCGACAAACAATATGAAAACATCGTCAGATTTTCGGGCCAGCGCCGCAAGCGGCAGACAAAAAACCCGCATCAACTAGCCCTATTTTGATCTTTAACGCAGTTCCCGCTAGCCCTGACGTGGCATTTTACCGTTCTAAAATAATAACTTGTACCCACATCAGGTCTAGCAGTTCAGAAATCGCAGGCCAACCGCAACTGCTGTGTCGGCTGTGTCGGGGTGGGGCAAGGTCTAGCAGTTCAGAAATCGCAGGCCAACCGCAACTCCGAAGCGCATCGCCAAGCACGGCGGTCAGGTCTAGCAGTTCAGAAATCGCAGGCAAACCGCAACGTGGCAATGGGCGGGGTGGCGAGGGATGCGGGGTCTAGCAGTTCAGAAATCGCAGGCCAACCGCAACTCCCGCCTGATCAGCGAGGAAAGGGTTTGAGTCTAGCAGTTCAGAAATCGCAGGCCAACCGTCGAGATACGGACAGGGATGCCTGTTGAATTTCTCGTGCCACCTTGGCTCATGCGACAATGTTCAAGGATTCGGCGATCGGCCTCCGTCGCTGCAAACCGGCTCCGTAATCGGGAAGCAAAGCAGATCCCGACATACTCTGGCAGCAGATCTTAGCCGAACGTGTAGCGCTGCGACTGCCTCCCCAAATAACGGCTATATAGTGGACGAGACCCAAAACCCGACAGTCCCCTCTCGGCCCAGATTCTGACCTAGCAATCC
>NZ_LARW01000005.1 GCF_000971055.1 Sphingomonas sp. SRS2 | reverse complement strand
CGGTCGACCATACGACGATCTATCGCTGGGTCCAGTGCTACGCCCCGGAGATGGAGAAGCGGCTGCGCTGGTTCTGGCGGCGTGGCTTTGATCCGAGCTGGCGCCTGGATGAAACCTACGTCAAGGTGCGGGGCAAGTGGACCTACCTGTACCGGGCAGTCGACAAGCGGGGCGACACGATCGATTTCTACCTGTCGCCGACCCGCAGCGCCAAGGCAGCGAAGCGGTTCCTGGGCAAGGCCCTGCGAGGCCTGAAGCACTGGGAAAA
>NZ_LARW01000049.1 GCF_000971055.1 Sphingomonas sp. SRS2 | reverse complement strand
CGCCAAGGGCGGGGAGGGATCAAGGCATGCCGCGCGCCGCGCGTCGCGCTCACTCCTCCTCTTCCTCCGGAAAGAACACCCCCTCGCGCTCCGCCTTGCGCCGCCGCAGCTCGTCCAGCCTGATGCGGCGCTGTTCGCGCGCGTCTTCCTCGGCGGCGCGCTCGGCGTCGGCGGCGGCTTCGTCCGGCCCGGCCTCGCGGTCGCCGCGCAGGAACTCGGGCAATATCCCCTCGATGAAGCGCCCGATCGGCGAGCCGTTCTCCAGCTCGTCCGCCGCCTCTTCGGCCTCCAGCTCGGCCAGCTCGCGCTCCTCCGCCGCCACCAGCATCGCCGCCTGCCGCGCCTCGATCGCGGCGATCAGCGTCGGCGGCACATACAGATCGTCGGCGCGCAGCCTGGCGGAATTCATGAACCGCGCCCAGATCGCCGCGGGCAGGCTCCCGCCCGTCACGCCGCGCATCGGCGTGTCGTCGTCATTGCCCACCCACACCCCGGTGATCAGCCCGCCCGCGAAGCCGATGAACAGCGCGTCGCGATGGTTCTGCGTCGTCCCCGTCTTGCCGAACGTCGGAATGCCCAGCGCCGCGCCGCGCCCCGTGCCCTGGTTGGTCGCGGTCCACAGCAGGTCGAGCATCGACTCGCGCACGCGCGGATCCATCGCCTCCCCGTTCGCCGGGCTCGCCTTCGCCAGCCCATTGGCCTTGACCGGATAGCGCCCGCTGGCGATCGCCGCATAGGCCGATGTCAGCTCGATCAGCGTCATCCCCGACGTGCCCAGCGCCATCGAAGGCCCGGCGGTGATCGGCGCCGTGATGCCCAGCCGCTTCGCCGTGGCGGCGACCTTGTTCAGCCCCACCCGCTCGGCGATCCGCACCGCGGCGACATTGCTCGATTGCGCGAAGGCCTGGCGCAGCGTCGTCGGCCCGCCATAGCTGCCGCCGTAATTTTTCGGGCTCCACCCGTCGATCGTCAGCGGCGAGTTCTCGACCGTCGTGTCGGGCGTCTCGCCATTCTCCAGCGCGGTCAGGTAGACCAGCAGCTTGAACGCCGATCCCGGCTGCCGCTGCGCCTGCGTCGCGCGATTATAGGGGCTCGCCTTATAGCTGCGCCCGCCGACCATCGCGACGACCTGCCCATCGGGCCGCATCGCCACCATCGCCGCCTGCGTCGCATGCACGCCGTCGCCATAATTGGTCAGCACCGATGTCAGCGCCTTGATCGCCGCCTTTTGCAGATCGCGGTCGAGCGTGGTCGCGACGGTCAGCTGCCCGCCTTTCCCGCCCGCGCCGGTTCCGCTCCCATCCGCTCCGACGACGCCGCCTTCCTCCGCCGCCGCCTCGGCCTGTTGCGCGACCCAGTCGACGAAATAGGTCCCGCCCGGCAACTCGTCGGGCGCGATCCTTGGCACGGCGAGCCGCACGCCGGCCACGTCGCCGGCGTCGATCATCTTCTCCTCGGCCATCGCCGCGATCACCAGCTTCGATCGCGCCTGCGCGGCCTTCAGGTTGACGGTGGGGTTCAGCCGGCTCGGCGCCTTGACCATCCCCGCCAGCATCGCCGCCTCGCCGATGCTCAGCTTTTCGGGGGTCTTCTGGAAATAATGCCGCGCGGCGGCGCGCAGGCCGTAAGCGCCATCGCCGAAATAGATCGTCGACAGATAGCGCGACAATATCTCGTCCTTGCTCAGCCAGCCGTCGAGCCACAGCGCGAGCACCGCCTCCTGCACCTTGCGCCCGATCTTGCGGTCGGACGACAGGAACGCGGTCTTGGCGAGCTGCTGCGTGATCGTGGAGCCCCCCTGGACGGTCTCGCCCGCGCGAACATTATGCCACATCGCCCGCGTCAGCCCGCGCGGATCGATGCCCAGATGGTCGGCGAACCGCCGGTCCTCGATCGCGATGAACGCCCCGCGCACATGCAACGGCAAAGCCGCCGCATCGACCGCAGCCTCCCCCGCGCCGCGCCGAGCGATCGGCGCGCCATCGGCGGCGAGATAGATGAAACTCGGCTTCTGCGGCGGCTGCATCGGCCCCCACGGCGGCGCGACCCACGTCGCCCACAGGATCGCGACGGCGATGAGCCCAAGCATGGCGAAACCGGACCAGACGCCGACACGCTGCCACGACGGCCGACGCGGCCAGCCCCGCTCCCGCAAGGCCGCCCGCAGCCGCTCATATCTGATCCGCAAGCCGTCCATCTTCACGCCGAGCCCATAGCGACGGAGAGCTTTCCGCGCATTGAACGGCGGTCATAGGTTGGTTGGGCGAAGGGGCAAAGCTGCTATTGACGGAGGCGGCGGTGGCTGGCGACCGATCGGGCGTGTAATGCGTTCGGGCCCAACTGTTCACGGGATGGCGCAACCTATTCAGCTTGGCGATCGTGGCTGCATTTCTTTCATGGCAATCCTCGCCGTCACTGGCGGAGGCGCGCAAACCCCGATCACATCAAGTGGACTTTCTTCAAACGGCTGATCGGCCGCGGAAGCATTATGCTATCAGCTATGCACCAGCGCGAGCCTAAGGTGGTCCGGGACGAAATCGAGGAATGCCGGAGGTGGCGTTAAGGGCCGCTTTGCGCCCTAATATCGGTCACGGCCGCCTTAGGGTTCTGTTCCCGAAAGCCGACATTCGGTCCGTTGCTGGCTTCGCGTCCTAGAATGACCGTCCTTGGGACATTCCTGCCGTTCACTCACGAACTGTCAAACGGCAGGTCTGGCCAGCAGCGGACATTCGGCCTCTAGCCGAACGAGACCGTAGAACGACAGAGGTTCGGCCCAAGGCGGGCAGGCCGTTGAGGCGCAGTCTGCACTTCGTAAGCTGCCCAGGCGCTGGGCGACGGCTAGATCAGATTTTGACAAGAAGAACTGATCGGCGGTCGAAGGAGGACAACTGCACAAAGGCGGCGAAGGCCCGGATTGGTGCGCATGTTCACGAGTACTATTTCCCTCGATAATAACGAATTAAGGGCTCGTGCTCGTTGCTGTCTGGCTGCATGTGCCGACTCTCGACCGCCAAGCTCGACTCCGGGGTTGGAGCGAAATATTCCTTGTCGATGAGCATGATCTGGGTGCTAGCAAGCTCATCCGCCTTGAGCTCGTAGACCATCTGATAGAAACCCTCGAACTGGTCACGGTTCTCGCGCTCGCTTATGTTCTTCATCGGGGAGTCGATGATCAAAAGCTGAGGCAGTGCGGCATTAAGCTCGCTCGCGATGCGGTGGATCGCGATGGCGAAGCAGCACTTGAACAGGGTTTTTTTGCCGCCGCTGCTCAGCGACGTAAACGTCGATGCAGTGAGGTCCCTAGGGTCGGCGCTGTAGACCGCCGGGTAGAATGACGGCGGTTCGAGCTCCATCCGATCGGTGCGCTTGATGCCCGGGACGCCGGCGCGCACTAGGCAGTCCAGGAAATAGCCGCCGAACCGGGTGAGGCTTGTCCGATCGGCCTCGGCCTTTGCGCGGACTTCCTTCAGCGCCTCTCGCGTTTCCTGTTCGCGCGCGACAATCTCGGCAAGCGCTTCACGCTGCTGTTGCAAGAGCTGCGGTAGCGGAACCGGATCATCTTGGTTTCGACTGTCGTGCGCTCGCGCGGCAGCACTGCCGCGGCGTCGGGGGACTTCCCTAGCTGGATCAGCGCTCGCTCGAGATAGATCGGGTAGCGCAGCAGGAAGTCGAGTTTTGCGAGCTTGGTGATCCCTTCGACCGGCTTGGGCTTACTTCTGCCAACGCTGTCGGCGTTGCGCAGGAGCCCCAGCAACCGAGCCAAGTGCAGGCCGTCGGCATTCTCGGCGTCAGCCGCCGCCCTGAGAACGTTCAAGCTCATGTTCGGTCAGGATAGGCTTCGAGCAACTCGATGAAGCGCCCGACCGATTTGACTAGAGCGGGGCTGGTTAGTTTCCAAGCGCCGCCCTCGGGTTTTGACGTTTTGATCTGCCAGCCATCGAAACGCCCGTCGATCCGCTCGCCCAGGAAATCCTCGTGATGCTCGCAATAGATCGAGACGTAGGGAAGCTGTCCGCGGCGGACCGCAACCAGCAGCACGACGCCATATTGATGCTGATACCGATAATTGCGCTCGGTCTCGTCGCCGGGATCCGCGCTCCGCGTCCTCGCGAGACGAGCAACCGGGAGCAGCTCGGCACCCAATGAATCCTGGTCACGCAATCGCGATCGCCTTGCTCGTCATGACCAACATTCCCCCTCCGCCCCGACGCTAGCCACAACCGCTCCGCCGGGCAAATCACTTCGGGTCCATAGTGGCTGAACTGCCAAAACCGTGCCGCATTGCTGCGGGTCATTCAATGGCGTGTGAGTGGCAGGTTTTGGCAAGAGCAGCCGTTCTCGCACGGGTCGAGGAACGGCTTGAGCTGGTCGGAAGTGCCTTTAGAGGCGGCGTCATCGAACGGCGGCTATCGCCACCGGGGCTCCCGAAAGCTGCTAGGCTGTTCCCGGCCCAGAACACGACGCACACCCATATCCGACACATATCTCCAATATATTATGTTCGTCATATGTTCTTGTAATGTAGGTTTTGAGTCTTCAGATCGGTGGGTCGTCACAACTTAAGCAGCAGCTCGACTATGCCGAACCCTACCAACTCAACCCAGCCCCCGATCCTCGCCAACGCCCCCCGCTGCGAAGCCCGGACCCGTTACGGCGCACCCTGCCGTTCCCCCGCCGTCAAAGGTAATCACCGCTGCCGCATGCATGGCGGCAAGGGCAGCGGTGCGCCGCGTGGCAATCGCAATGCTTGGAAGCATGGCTGGCACTCCGCTCGGATCAGGGTGATCGCCCGCTATGTGCGCGCAACCCGGTTCGGCTCTTTTCCCCGGCATAGCGAAGCTTTCGCCTATGAAGGCATGGCGGACAGCGCGCCGACCACATCGGCCCCGGCCGCGCAAAAAAATAAAAACACGAATTCGCGACAACAACCCCATGCACCCCGCATTTTCGCGAATCGCTCGCAACTGGCGGCGCCCGCAAATCTCCCCGCCAAGGCTCTTCTCCTCACCGCCGCGCCCGCCTATCATGCCGCCATGCACGCACGCATCGATCGGGGAGGGGGGCCGGGCAAGGCCGGCCATGGCATAACCAGGCGCAGGCTCCTGATCGGCGGCGGCGTGGCGACCGGGCTGGTGGTCGGCTGGGCGGTCTGGCCGCGCAGCTATGCGCCCAATCTCGCCGCCGCGCCGGGCGAGCATGTCTTCAACCATTATCTCAAGATCGGGACCGATGGCCGCGTCGTCGTCGCTGTGCCGCAGGCCGAGATGGGGCAGGGCGTCTATACCGCGCTGCCGCAGATCCTGGCCGACGAGCTGGGGGCCGACTGGCGCACCATCGGGGTCGAGCCCGCGCCGATCAATCCGGTCTATGCGAACAGCTTGCCCGTCGAGGAGGAGCTTGCCCGCCGTTTGCCGTCCTGGCTGGACGGGCCGGGGCAATGGGCGGCGCGTGAGATCGCGATGCGGATGAACCTGACGATGACCGGCGGCTCCTCGTCGATCCGCATGTTCGAGAGCCGCATGCGCGAGGCGGGCGCGGCTGCGCGCGCGCTGTTGTGCATGGCGGCGGCGGAACGCTGGAAGATCGACTGGAAGGCCTGCGATACGGAGGGCGGCTTCGTCGTGCGCGGCGGTGATCGGCTGCGCTTCGGCGAACTCGCGGAGGCGGCGGCCCGGCTCGATCCGCCCGATCCGCTCGAACTGCGCGCGCCCGCCGAACGCAAGCTGGTTGGGCAGTCGGTGCCGCGCATCGATCTGCCGGCGAAGGTCGACGGATCGGCCGGCTTCGGCGCGGATATCCGCTTGCCGGGGCTGGTCTATGCCTCGATCGCGCACGGCCCCTATGGCGGTGCGCGGCCCGTGAAGATGACCACGGCCGACGCCGAGGCCACCCCCGGGGTGATGGCGGTCGTCACCAATCCCGGCTGGGTCGCGGTGGTCGGTACCAACTGGTGGGCCGCCGATCGCGGGCTTCAGGCGCTCGCGGTCGAGTTCGAGACCGCCGGCCCCCGGCCCGACGACGGCAGCATCGGCCGCGCGCTCACGGCGGCGCTCGATGGCGGCGGCAAGCGCTTCACCGAACGCGGCGATCCCGAGGCGGCGCTGTCGGGACAGGGCGTCATCAACGCCGGCTATTCGGTGCCGATGATCGCGCAGGCGCCGATGGAGACGCTGACCGCCACCGCGCGCTTCGGCGACGGTCGTCTCGAAATCTGGGTGCCGACCCAGTCCGCGCCGATGACGCGCGCCGCCGTCGCCGCCGCGATCGGCTGGGATGCGGAGCAGGTGACGATTTATCCGACGCTCGTCGGCGGCGGCTTCGGCCGCAAGGGTGAGGTCGACGCGGCGGTCGAGGCGGCGATCATCGCGCAGAAGCTCAACAAACCGGTGCAGCTGGTCTGGTCGCGGCGGGAGGATATCCAGCACAGCCGCTTCCGCCCGCCCGCCATGGCGCGGATGAAGGCGCGGCTCGGCCCCGGCGGATCGATCGCGGCATGGTCCGCGACCATCGCCGCGCCGTCGACGGCCGCCCAGATACTCGACCGCATGTCCGGCAAGCCTGCCAAAACCAGCCACGGGCCCGAGCATGCGGCGCTCGAAGGCGCGGTGCCGCCCTATGCCATCACGGCGCTCGCGGTCGAACATGCCGAGGCGGTGATCGGCGTTCCGGTCGGCGCGTGGCGATCGGTCGCCAACAGCTACACCGCCTTCTTCACCGAAAGCTTCATCGACGAGGTGGCGCTGGTCGCGGGCCTCGATCCGCTGTCCTTCCGGATGCAGGCGCTGGCCCGCCAGCCCCGGCTCGCGCGCTGCCTTCAGATGGCGGCGTCGATCGGGGGGTGGCAGGGCGGCGAATCCGGCGTGGGCCAGGGGCTGGCGGTGCACAGCTGCTTCGGCAGCCATGTCGCGATCCTCGCCGAAACGCGCATCGACGGGCAGCAGATCAGGGTGTCGAGCATCACCGCGGTCGCCGATTTCGGCCGGATGATCCATCCCGATATCGTCCGGCAGCAGATCGAGGGCTCGATCTACTGGGGACTTTCCAACGCGCTGGGGGATGCCATCGCGCTGAAGGGCGGGGTGGTGACGGCGCAGAATTTCGACGGCCTCGGCTTCCCGTCGCTCACCGACATGCCCGAGATCAGGGTCGAGCTGATCCCGTCGAACCTGCCGCCGGGCGGGGCGGGGGAAATCGCGGTGCCGCCGGTCGCGCCCGCGGTCGCCAATGCGATCTTCGCGGCGACCGGCCAGCGTCTCCGTCATCTGCCGCTGCGATTGGCCGGCGCATGAGCGATCTTCCCGCCGGCCCTGCGCCGGTCCCCGCGTCCCCGGCCGGCCACCCGCCGGTCCTCCTGGGCAAAATCGGCATATTGCTGGTCAATCTCGGCACGCCCGACGCGCCCACGGCGGCTGCGGTGCGGCGCTATCTGGCCGAGTTCCTGTCGGATCGCCGGGTGATCGAGATACCGCCGTTGCTCTGGCAGCCGATATTGCGCGGCATCATCCTCAACACCCGCCCGAAGAAATCGGCGCACGCGTACAGCCAGGTGTGGACCGAGGAGGGTTCGCCGCTCGCCGCCATCACCGCCCGGCAGGCGGCGGCGCTCCGGGCGCATCTGGGCGAAAGCCATGGGGAGCGCGTGATCGTCGACCATGCGATGCGCTATGGCCGCCCCTCCATTGCGGAGCGGATCACTGCGCTCAAGGCGCAGGGCTGCGACCGCATCCTCGTCGCCCCGCTCTATCCGCAATATTGCGGCGCGACGACGGCCAGCGTCAACGACGCGGTGTTCGCGGCGCTGGCGGGCATGCGCTGGCAACCGGCGCTGCGCACCCTGCCGCCCTATCACGATCATCCGGCCTATATCGATGCGCTCACGGCATCGATCCGTCAGCAGCTTGCAGGCCTCGATTTCGTGCCCGACGCGATCGTCGCGAGCTTCCATGGCATGCCCCGGCGGACGCTTGACCTGGGCGATCCCTATCATTGCCATTGCCAGAAGACCGCGCGGCTGTTGAGCGCCGCGCTCGGCCGCCAGCTGATCGTCTGCTTCCAGTCGCGCTTCGGCCGCGCCCGCTGGCTCGAACCGTCGACCGAGGCGACCTTCGAACGGTTGGGGCGGGAGGGCGTGCGGCGCATCGCGGTCGTCGCGCCGGGCTTCGCCGCCGATTGTCTCGAAACGCTCGAGGAGCTGGCGATACGCGGGCGCGAGCAGTTCATGTCGGCGGGGGGCGAGCGCTTCGCCTATCTGCACTGCCTCAACGACAGCGCGCCGGGCATGGCGATGCTCGAAGATGTCATCGCCGGGCAACTTGGCGGATGGATAGAGGCGGGCGCCGATTCGAAATGAACCGATCTGGCGGATTTAGTCGCTTCAGGCGCTTCAGGCGCTTCCACTGCCGGTGATCCGGCTCTAGCATCATGGTGCAGTATTTTCACTCGGGAGAAATTTCATGGCGCGTGTCGCGATCGTTACCGGCGGAACCAGGGGCATCGGCGAAGCGATCAGCCTGGCGCTCAGGGACGCCGGCGTGATCGTCGCCGCCAACTATGCCGGCAATGACGAGCGCGCGAAGGCGTTCACCGAAGCGACCGGCATCCGCAGCTACAAGTGGGACGTCGCCGATTATGACGCGTGCCAGAAGGGCGCGGAGCAGGTCGAGGCCGAGCTTGGCCCGGTCGACATCCTCGTCAACAATGCCGGCATCACCCGCGACGGCACGATCCTGAAGATGAGCTATCAGGACTGGAAAGAGGTGATGGACACCAATTTGGGCGGCTGCTTCAACATGGCGAAGGCGACCTTCCCGGGCATGCGCGCGCGCGGCTGGGGCCGGATCGTCAACATCGGATCGATCAACGGCCAGGCCGGCCAATATGGCCAGGTCAACTATGCCGCCGCCAAGTCGGGCATTCACGGCTTCACCAAGGCGCTGGCGCAGGAAGGCGCGAAGGCGGGCGTGACCGTCAACGCGATCGCGCCGGGCTATATCGATACCGACATGGTCGCCGCGGTGCCGCAGGACGTGCTCGCCAAGATCGTCGCGCGGGTGCCGGTCGGCCGTCTCGGTCAGGCCGAGGAGATCGCCCGCGCCGTCGGTTTCCTGTGCGCCGAGGACGCCGGCTTCGTCACCGGGTCGACGATGTCGGTCAACGGCGGCCAGCATATGTATTGAGCGAGGGCGGGGTGGCGGGTCCGGTCAAGCGTTCGGTCAATATCGCGGGCCATTCCACCTCGATCACGCTCGAACCGGTCTTCTGGGATGCGCTGGTCCGCGCCGCCGGGGAGGAGTCCGTCCCGCTGAACGCGCTGGTCGCGCGGATCGACGCCGAACGGGTGCAGGACGACGACCTCCCCAACCTCGCCAGCGCGATCCGGGTATGGCTGTTCCGGCGGGCGGTCAGTTAGGGCGAAGAAGGCTCGGGGCGGCGAGTTAGTAAACGGCCTGCCGGTAGAGGCCCTGCTCGGCCATCTCTTCCACGACGTCCTCGCCCAGCAGGCTGATCAAGGACGAATGCACGTCCTCGCCCATCAGCCGGCTGCCGCAGACATAGATGGCGGAGCCCGCGAGGACCCAGTCGAGCAGCGGGTTCTTCGCATCCTCGATCTGGTCGGTGACATGGCGCTGCTCGCGACCCTCGCCGGGAAAGACGAGGTCGCAGCGTTCGAGATGGCCCGACGACACCCACTCGGTGATCTCGGCGGCGAGCGCCCGGTCACCCGAACTGTTGCGATCGCCGAAGATCAGCCAGTTGCGCGTGCCCGGCGGCCGCGCCTTGATATGGGCCTGGAGCCCCGCCAGCCCGGTCGCGTTGCCGATCAGGACCAGCGGCACCTGTTCGGGCGGGGGCACGAAATCGGGGTTGTCGCACAGCGCCAGCGCGACCTGCTGGCCGGTCTCGACCTCCTGGCACAGCCAGCGCGACCGGCTCGCCTGTTCGGGAGCATGCTGCGTGTAAAGCCGCACGACGATCTCGACTGCGCCTTCGTCGGGCAGCGAGCCGACCATATAGTCCCCGACCGGCGCGGTGGCCGCCCGACCGGAATCGAGAACGTCGGAGGGAGGGCCGCAATAGACATTGGCGACCGCGCCGGCCCGCCAGCCGGGCATCGCCTCTTCGGGTTCGAGCTTCAGCCGGTAGAGCGGTCCGCCCGCCGAATCGGGATTGGCGATCTCGCGCGCGATCAGCCGCCAGGGGCGATAGGGCGGCAATGGCGCAGCGGGAATGGCCGCGGCTGGCGCGCTGGATCTCGCGCGCTCCGGCGCGGGCCGCAGGTCGGGCGCTTCGAAGCCGCCACCGCCATGGCTGCGGCGGGTCAGCACGAAGGCGAGGACGATGAACAGCAGGACGGCGACGCCGGCTCCGGAGAGCATTAGATAATTGAAGCCACTCACCCGCAATTGCTCCGCGCGTGCGCCTGTGACGCGCGCAAACTGTGCCGGCAATGGGCGGAACGCGCATCGCGGCTCCGCTTCTGGATCGATCGCATCAGCCGCCGCCTCCCGTCAGCTGCAGACAGGGCGGATCGGGCCGAAATGGCGGGCGATTGATCATGTTGGACCATCCCCGTCATCCGTCCGCGTCCCCTGCGTTAACTATGATAGGCGCGGCGGACGGCAGGTGACAATGATTGAAGGCGGGATTCTACAATAAGTTACCTTTCAGCGCGTTAGCAGCGCCCGGGCCTGCGCCGCGATCTGGCCGAGCATCGCCGCGGTCGGCGCGGCGGCGCCCCGCGCACGCTCCACCGTCTGGCGGAATTGTTCGGTGCGAGCCTGATGCAGGGCGATCCAATCGCGCACCGCCTTGCCGGGATCGCTCTTGCCGTGGCGTGCGAGGAAGTCGAGCCGGATCTGCCCGAACTCGCGGGCCAGCCCGGCGACGAGCAGACGCTCCCAGCTGTCGGCGCTGCGGAAGCGCGTCGCCGTCGCCTTGGCCCAGTCGAGGCCGAGCGCCTCGCCCAGCACGACATAGGCGCGGGTGACATCGACCTCGTCGGCCGAAAGTTCGCTCGCCAGCGCGGCGGTGCCGATCGAACTATCGAGCTCGGCGATCCGGATCACCGCGTCGATCAGCGCCGGATCGACGCCATCGACGGCGATGCGCTGGCGCAGCAGATCGGATTGCTGCCGCGCCTCGGCCTTGATCAGTTCGCCACGGGCCTTATCGAGCCGGGCGAGGCCCGGGCGCAGCATCTCGACCATCGTGCCGATATCGGTATCGGGGGCGATGCTGCGGAGTAGGTCGGCGACGTGCGGCCGGCTGACATCGGCGAGCGTGTCGAGCAGGGTCAGGCGCGCCTGTTCGCCGATCGGCGCATTCTCGATCTGCACGAACAGCGGCTCCAGCCCGAACAGCGCGTCCACGGTGAAATAGGCGGCCGCGACCTGCGCCAGCGAGCAACCTTCCTCCTCGGCCATCTCGAACGGCGCGACCAGGCCGATACGGTTGATCACCCGGTTCGACATCTTGGTGGCGATGATCTGCGGACGCAGCCGGTGCGCGTCGATCGCGTCGGCATGGTCCTTCCGCATCGCGCGCGGGAAGGCTGCGTGGAGTAGCGGGCTGAGCATCGGATCGCTGGGCCGGTCGCTGTTCTCGATGGCGTCCTGCAGGGCAAGCTTGCCATGCGACAGCACCACCGCGAGCTCGGGCCGGGTCAGGCCATGCTGGTCCTGCGCACGGCGCAGCAACATCTCGTTATTGTCAAAGCCGTCGACGGTGCGGTTGATGCGGCCGGCGGTCTCCAGGATCTCGATCACGCGCAGCTGGGAGGGCAGTGCATCCGCGCCGCCGCGTTCGGCCAGCGACAACGCCAGCGTCTGAAGCCGGTTGTCCTCGAGCACCAGATGGGCGACGTCACCGGTCATCTTCACCAGCAGTGCGTTGCGCTTTTCGAAGGCGAGCCGGCCTTCGATCATCTCGCGGTTGAGCGCGATCTTGATGTTGACCTCGTTATCCGAACAATCGACACCCGCCGAATTATCGATGAAGTCGGTGTTGATGCGTCCGCCCCGCGCCGCGAAGGCGATGCGCCCGGCCTGCGTCACGCCCAGATTGGCGCCTTCGCCGATCACGCGGGCGCGAACCTGATCGCCATCGACACGGTGCGCCTCGTTGGCGCGATCGCCGACCTCGGCGTTGGTCTCCGTACCCGCCTTTACATAGGTGCCGATGCCGCCGAACCACAGCAGATCGACCGGCGCCTTCAGGATGGCCGCGATCAGCGCGGATGGGTCGAGCACGTCGTCGCTGATGTCGAGCGCGGCCTTCACCTGCGGCGAGATCGGAATCTCCTTCTGGTCGCGTGGAAAGACGCCGCCGCCCCTGGAGATCAGCTTCGCGTCATAATCCGCCCAGCTCGATCGCGGCAGCGCGAACATGCGCGCCCGCTCGGCGTGGCTGTTTGCCGCGTCGGGGTCCGGATCGAGGAAGATGTGGCGATGGTCGAACGCCGCGACCAGCCGGATCGCTTCGGACAGCAGCATGCCGTTGCCGAACACGTCGCCCGACATATCGCCACAGCCGACGACGCGGATCGGGTCCTTCTGGACGTCAACGTCCATCTCGGCGAAATGGCGCTGGACGGAGACCCAGGCGCCGCGCGCCGTGATGCCCATCGCCTTATGGTCATAGCCATAGCTGCCGCCGCTGGCGAAAGCGTCGCCCAGCCAGAAACCGCGTTCGATCGCGATTTCATTGGCGACATCGGAGAAGGTCGCGGTGCCTTTGTCGGCGGCGACGACGAAATAGGGGTCGTCGCCGTCGCGGATCGCGACCTTGGGCGGGTGGACGACCTTACCCTCGACGATATTGTCGGTGATCGACAGCAGGGCGCGGATAAACAGACGGTAGCTCTCGGTGCCCTCGGCGAGCCAGCCATCGCGATCGGTCATCGAGGGTAACTGTTTGGGATAGAAGCCGCCCTTCGCGCCGGTTGGTACGATAACGGCATTCTTCACTACCTGCGCCTTCATCAGGCCGAGGATTTCGGTGCGGAAGTCGTCGCGCCGGTCGGACCAGCGCAGCCCGCCGCGCGCGATCGGTCCGCCGCGCAGGTGGATGCCCTCGACACGCGGGCTGTACACCCAGATCTCGCGCCACGGCACGGGGGCGGGGAGACCGGGCACGCCGCTCGAATCGATCTTGAAGGCGAGTGCTTCCTCGGCTGCTGGCGAAAAGACGTTGGTGCGCAGCGTCGCGCGCACCACCGCGCGGAACCGTCGCAGCATGCGATCGTCGTCGATTGCCTTGACCTGCTTCAGGCCGGCCTCGATGTCGCCGTTGATCCTTTCGGCATCCTTCTGGTCGCGGCGCGACGGATGATGCAGCGCGCGGAAATAGGCGATGATGTCGCGCGCCACGCCGGGCGCCTTCTTCAGCGCATCGACGGCGGTGCCAAGGCCATAAGCGAAGCCGGTCTGGCGCAGATAACGGAACCAGGCGCGGAACAGCAGGGCCTCGTCGGGCGACAGGCCGACAATGACGATCAGCTCGTTGAACAGGTCGTTTTCGGCGCGTCCTTCCAGCGTTGCCGCGATCGCCGCCTCGGCGACATCGCTACGCTCCAGTAGCCCCGCGGTCGTCGCTGCATCGGTCAGGTCGACGCGAAATTCATGAATGAAGCTGAGCTTGCCATTGTCGAGGGTGGTTGGAATCTCCTCGATCACGCGGAAGCCGAAATTTTCCAGCACCGGCACCGCTTCCGACAGGGAGATCAGCGCGCCGCGGCGATAGATCTTCAGCCGCAGGCGGTTTTCGGGATCCTTGTCGCTGCGATAAAGCCGGCAGCCGCGCGCGTCGCCATCGGCGAGCGCATTGAGCCGGATGATATCGATCGCCGCGTCGGCCGGGGTCGAATGGGTGCGATAGGCGATCGGGAAGGCCGCCGCATAATCGATCGCGAGGCGCGCCGAACGGTTGCCTGTTTCGAGTTCCGCGAGCTGGGCCTCGACCGCGGGCTCCCAGCCGCGCAGCATCTCGGTCAGCCGTGCGTCGAGCGGCGCGCTGTCGGGGGTGGTCGCATCGGGCGCCTGGTGCAGCATGTAGCGAATCTGGGCGATATCGCCTTCGCCCAGGTGCAGCGACCAGTTCGACATGGTCGCGCCGGTCGCCTGGGTCAGCATGTCGCCGATCGCGATGCGTCGGGCGGTGGTCAGCAGCTCGCGGGGCAGCCAGACGAAGGCGACGAGATGCTCGCCCAGCGTCGACCGCGCCAGTTCGACGCGGGGGCGCGGCCTGTCGACCAGCGACATTGCGGTGAGCGCGACGCGTTCGAGCGCGTCTGCCGGCAGCGCAAGGATCAAATCGGATGGAAGCTCCGACACGGCATGGTGCAGCGCCTTGCCGGCATGACCCTTCGGGTCGAAGCCCAGCCGCTCTTCGAGCGCGGCGAGGCGGGTGCGCAGCATGGGGATTTCTTCCGCCGGCGCGCGCAAGGCCGCGCTGGTCCACAGGCCGGCGTGGATTGACAATCCGGTGACCTTCTTGCCGGCGCGGACCGGGGTGACGATCAGGTCGAGCGGGGTGCGGCGATGGACGGTCGCGCGGCAATCCGACTTCATCAGCAGCGGTGCGGCGCCGCCCTGTTCGAACCAGTCGATCGCCGCCTGTGCGATTGACTGTCGCCACAGCACCGGCTCGCCGACCCGCAATATACCCAGCCGCGCTTGCGCCTCGCCCTGCGCCGTATCGACGCGGTGGCCAAGCAAGGTGAGGTTGCCGTCGAGCAACCAGCGCAGCAGCGCCGCACCCTCGCCATCGGGCAGTGCCTCCGCATCGTCGCGTAACACCACCTGCATCTGCGGCCAGTCGCGCACCGCAGCGCGGACATCGGCGAGCACATGGCCGATCGTCTGGGCGAGCGCCTGACGCTCCCGCGCGTCGATCCGCTCGGCTTCGAGATAGAGCAGCGATTCATGCCGTTCGCCGGTCGACCGCTGTGGCAGCAGCGCGGTCAACGCGCCGTCTTCGTCGCGGCGAACGGCGGCGACCGGGTGGAGCAGGCGGCGGACCTCGATCCCCTGTGCGGCAAGCATGGCGGAGACCGAGTCGACAAGGAAAGGCATGTCGTCGTTCACGACCGCGATCCGCATGAGCCGGCGGCCGCCGCTATTGCCAGCGATGCTCTGGATGGCGATGGCTGGGGCGCCCGGCTGCCGGCGCCGGGCGGTGTGGGCCAGGAAGGCGGCAGCCTGCTCGAGCCGTTCGCCGCTCAAATCCTCGGCCTCACCGGGCAGCGCCCCGCTGGTGAGCGCCGTGGCGAAAATCTGGGTGAAGTCCTGCTTGTCCGATGCCTCAGGCATCATCATACCGGTAGCCATGAAGGTCCGCTCCTGCTCCCGGGTCCGGTCTTTGCCGGGCTGCGCGGGGACTATGGGAGGCCGATATGGACCCAGATCATGACAGCTACAACCCGCAGCGACGGGTATCGCATCTTTTGCAACGGATATGCGGCCAGCGCCGGCGCGCGGTTATATTCTGATCCGCAGCCGCAACTTTATGTAATTTTATCAGGCGATAAAACGCCTGAGCGCCTTGTCGACAAGTCCCTGCTCGACGATCGGCCGCGACACGATCGCCACCCGCCCGTCGCTTTCGCGGCGCGCGACCAGCAACATGATCTCGCTGTCGACCTCGCCGAGGTCGACGACCGCCCGGGCGGGGGCGCTGCCCAGCATCATCCGCGCCGACTGGGCGCGATCGACCTTGAGCGCGGGGCGGCGCTCGCCGCGCTCGGCGGCCACGACGGCCTTGATCCCGCCCGTGAGCGCGGTGAGCCAGGGCTCGATCATGCCCGCGCTCAGGCACAGGCGGCGCGCATGGGTTAGCACCGCGGCAAATTCGGTCAGGCGCTTGCGGTCATAGTCGCGGCCGAACACCAGCTTGGCGACCGCCGTCATCGGCGCGCGCGCCTGTGGGACGATCCCGGCTTCGGCAAGCGATGCGGCGAAGCCATCCTTGTCCGCATCGGCGGCGAGCGCGACGTCATATGCGAAGGAGAGCGCGCGGTAGAGCGCATGGCGGGTGCGGCCCTCGCAATCGCGGGCCTCCTGCGCCAGCTCGCGCGCATCCTCGATCAGCTCGGCGAGCGACGGTCCTTCCTCAGTCATATAGGCGGGCGTCTCGATCACCGGCTCGGCTTCGGCCACCGGCTGCGCGGGGCCTGCGAAGGCGATTGTGACCGCCTCGATGATGTCGGCCGACAGGCTGTGCTCGCCCGGCTCCTTCCAGTTCACCACGCCGTGGATCAGGTCGATCACCTGTCCGTCGGACGAATAGGGCATCAGGATGCCGCGATAGAGCATCGGCTGCCCGCGCAGGCTGACGAACTCGGCTTCAAAGCCGACCGGCGCGCGATTGTCGAGAATCTCGCTATAATGTTCGGTGAGGCGCGCCATGATCGCGCGCTGCGGCACGTCGGCGACGGTCTGGACATCGGCGCCGAGCTCGCCTTCCTCCCGCAGCGCGCTGCCGAGATAGGCGATGGTGGGGTTGGCGCGATCGGCGGTGAAATCGAGCAGGACGGAATAGGGGCCGAATTCGCCGAGCTGCTCCGAATCGAGATCGTCGATCGCCGGATAATCGCGGCCATCGAGCAGCGAGAGCCACATCTCATAGGCGCGGACATGCATGCGCCGCTCGTCCGTGCCGATCATCGGCGGCAGATCCATGCAGGGTTCGTCGCTGATCGGGAAATCCCAATCGGCCAGATCCTCCGCAGCGAACGAGCGATAATCTTCCATCTTCGATCCCCAGGACACGCGGCGCTATAAGGAATCGCCGCGACAGTCAGGACACCATGCGCGCCGGCGGGTTGAGGATTGGTAAAGGCCACCACAATCATCGCGATGCGGCGGATGAGGTGCTCAGGCGCTTGAACAAGGCCGAGACCACTGTTAAGGGCCCGCTTCGGTTAGCCGCTTTAGCTCAGTTGGTAGAGCATCGCATTCGTAATGCGGGGGTCACAGGTTCGAGTCCTGTAAGCGGCACCATTTCCATGATCGCTGACAACCGCCAAAGGTTGAAAAACCCCTGAAAATCTGCGATAAAATCCATCGGCCTAACCGCTGATGTTCGCCAATGCGTGCCCATAATCGGGCGATATTGGGGGCCTGTGTGGGGGCTTGTTCGAATTGGCAAGATTGAAAGGCCCCCAAAATGCCTCTCACTGAAACCGCGATCCGGGCGCTCAAGCCCCGCGATAAGCCCTACAAAGTGGCGGATGAAAAGGGCCTTTACCTGCAAGTGACCCCTTCCGGGGGCCGTCTATGGAAGCTGAAATTTCGCACGCGGGCCGGCACCGAGAAGAAATTGTCGCTGGGAAGTTATCCAGATGTCAGCCTGAAGGATGCCCGCGAGAGCCGCGATCAATCCCGGCGGCTATTGGCGGGCGGGACCGACCCAGCCGAGAAGAAGCGCCGCGACAAACATACGGCGAAGATCAGCGCGGCCAATAGCTTCAGTGCCGTTGCCAAGGCCTATATTAAAAAGAACCGGCGCGACGGTCTGGCGGAAGCGACGATCAACAAACGCGAATGGTTTGTGAAGCTGGTTGAAAAATCGCTCGGCCATCGCCCGGTCACCGAAATCGCGCCGTTTGAAATTCTGGAGGCAGTTCGCCCATTTGAAGCCGCGAAGAACGATGAGAAAGCGCATCGCACCGTCCAATTTATCGGGCAGGTGTTTCGCTACGCGGTCGCGAACCAGATTGCCCCGTCCGATCCGACGCGCGATCTGCGCGGGGCGCTCGCCAGCCCCAAGTCCAAACACCTTGCCGCCATCCTTGAACCGAAAAAGGCGGGGGAGCTATTGCGCGCGATCGATGGCTATGAAGGCCAGCCCTTAACGCGGATCGC
The DNA here is from genome assembly GCF_000971055.1 of Sphingomonas sp. SRS2. Classification (GTDB taxonomy): domain Bacteria; phylum Pseudomonadota; class Alphaproteobacteria; order Sphingomonadales; family Sphingomonadaceae; genus Rhizorhabdus. The sequence continues at coordinate 22,173 of NZ_LARW01000049.1, read as the reverse complement.
GTTGGAATTGTCGGCGCTGGTCTTCGTTCGCCCCGGCGAACTGCGTCGGGCCGAATGGTCGGAAATCGACTTTGAGGCCGCGATCTGGCGCATTCCGGGCGAGAAGATGAAGGCGCGGCTGGAGCATGTGGTGCCCTTGTCGCGCCAAGCAATTGCGCTGCTCCGCGACGCCGAAGGCCTTACCGGCGACGGGCGCTATGTCTTCCCTTCGATCCGAACACCGCTTCGCCCAATGTCGGAAAACACCGTCAACGGCGCGCTGCGGCGGCTGGGCTTCACCGGTGACGAAATGACCGCGCACGGCTTCCGGGCGATGGCCAGCACTCTGCTGAACGAGTCCGGCAAATGGTCGCCGGACGCGATCGAGCGGGCGCTGGCGCACAAGGACAAGGACGGCATCCGCGCCGCCTATCATCGCGGCATGCATTGGGCGGAACGCGTTCAAATGGCGCAATGGTGGGCGGATCACCTCAACGTCTTGCGCAAGGGGGCCGACATCATACCAATCAGCGGGCTCTCTGCCGGCTAGGCTAATACCGAAGCGAGCCATTCGTTGGCACGTCTTGCTCCCAAAATTGGTCGATTCGATGTATCGGGAAATCGTCGCCTCTTCTAACATTGCGGCCACTGCTGAATCATCGCAACGATCCATAAACTCCATCCCGCTACATGGGCTGGATGAAGCTAGTCACTTCCAAAGAGGCAATCGATTTTCTGAGCCAGAGCGCCCCACGCCCTTGGGTCAAGCGCATGCTACATTGGATGGTCGTTAATCAGGAAATTTATTGTTATTTCACCAAGGGCAAGATCGTACCGCAAGCTTCGCTGATGTCGATTATAAGCGCTGAGGAGGGTTTCGATCCTGGGGGCTCTGTGTCGGATCGTGATGAGTTGATCCAAAGGCGGTTCAATAGCGAGTTCTCCAGCCGGATGATCGGGAAGAGGCTGGATGACATAATCGAAGACAACCCCACTAGCTGGGACGAGTCGGATGAACCGCACCTTGTTAGTGGGGGCGTCTTTTTCTTTGCTGAGGATGTGGATTGGGAAGCCGGCACCCTGAGGGGTGAAATAGATGACCAATGGCCAAGCCGGATATCCGCCAAGCCTATGAACAGAATCTGTCCGATTATAAGGACACGATCCCGCACCTGTTCCACCACAACGCCTTGATCATCCTGACCAACGGGCATGCGGCGAAGATCGGGTCGCTTTCAAGCAGATATGAGCATTTCAACGACTGGAAGCGGCTGGAGGAGGATGCGCCGGGCGTCGTCGATCTGGAAACGATGCTGAAGGGCGTATGCGCCAAGGCCAATTTCATCGACATCCTCGAAAACTTCATCCTGTTCGATGATGGCGGCGAACGCCTGGTCAAGATCGTGGCGCGCAATCACCAGTTTCTGGGCGTCAACCGCGCCATCGCGGCGGTAAAGGATCGCAAGGCGCGTGATGGCAAGCTGGGCGTGTTCTGGCACACGCAGGGATCGGGCAAGAGCTATTCCATCGCCTTCCTGACGCAGAAGGTGCACCGCAAGATCGGGGCGAACTTCACCTTTCTGGTGGTCACGGACCGCATCGACCTGGACGGGCAGATTTACGGCACGTTCGCCGGGTGCGGGCTGGTCAATAATGATAAGGCTCAGGTGCGGGCCGGGACGGGTGCGGAGCTGAAATCGCTGCTGGCGGTGCAGAAGCCCTATGTTTTTACGCTGATCCATCGGTTCAATCAGGATGTGAACCCGGACGATCCCTATTCGGATCGCGACGACATAATCGTGATCACCGACGAAGCGCACCGGACGCAGAACGGCCTGCTGTCGCTCAACATGCGCAACGCTCTGCCCAATGCCAGCTTTCTCGGCTTCACCGGCACGCCGCTGATGTCGGGCGACGAAACGACGAAGCAGACGTTCGGCGATTACATCTCCACCTATGATTTCCAGCGCGCGGTGGAGGATCATGCGACCGTGCCGCTTTATTATGATGCGCGCGGTGACAAGCTGGGCGTCGCGACCAACGACCTGAACGAGAAGATCGCGGCCAAGCTGGAAGAGTTTGAACTGGACGATCCGAGCGTGACCGAACGGCTCGAAAAAGAGCTGAAGCGCGAATATCACATCATCACGGCAGAGACGCGGCTGGAGACGGTCGCGGCGGATTTCGTGGCGCACTACACCACCGCCTGGGAAAGCGGCAAAGCGATGCTAGTGTGCATCGACAAGGTGACGTGCGTTCGCATGCACGCGCTGATCGCCAAGCATTGGGATTTGCGGATCGCGGCGCTCGAAAAGGACTTGGCGCAGGCAAGCGACGAACAGGGTTTGGCGGACCGGCAGCGCCAGCTTGCATGGGTGAAGGCGACGCGAGCGGCGGTTGTGGTGTCTGAGGAACAGGGCGAAGTCGATCGGTTCCGCAAATGGGATTTGGACATCACGCCGCACCGGGCGCTGATCAAGAACGGGTTTGAAACCGACGACGGCAAGCGCATCGATCTGGAATCGGCCTTCAAGAAAGAAGATCATCCGTTTCGCATCGCCATTGTCTGCGCGATGTGGCTGACCGGGTTCGACGTGCCGAGCCTGTCCACGCTGTATCTGGACAAGCCATTAAAGGCGCACACGCTGATGCAGGCGATTGCCCGGGCCAACCGGGTTCATGCGGGCAAGAATAATGGCCTGATCGTCGACTATTGCGGGATATTGAAGAACCTACGCAAGGCGCTCGCGACCTATGCAGGGACGCCGGGTGGCGGGCAGGGCAATCCGGGCGATCCTCCGCTTGAAATCGATCCGGTGCGTCCGCCTGAAGAATTGCTGGCCGATCTGGAAGAGGCGATCGATGCGGCGGAAGGGTTCCTGTCCGCGCGCAACTTCCGCTTGCTCGACATCCTCGACAAAGCCGGATTCGAGCGGAATCGCGCGATCATCGACGCCAAGGAAGCGGTCAACGAAAATGACGAAAGCCGCAAACGCTTCCAGATCATGGCGCGGGAAGTGTTCAAGAAGTTCAAGGCGTGCGTGAACTTCCGGGCGGTGAACGCTTATCGCCAGCGCTTCGCGGCGATCAGGGTCATCTACAATAGCCTGGAGGAGGACGTAGCGACGGCGGATATTTCGGACATCATGCGCGAACTGCATGCGGTGGTGAACGCCAGCATCGAAACGCAGATCGATCCAGATGACAATGACGATCGGCTCTATGACATCAGCCGCATCGACTTCGAGAAGCTGAAGAAGGAATTTGAGCGCAGCCCGCGTAAGAACACGACCGTCCAGAGCCTCAAAGACGCGATCCAGAAGAAACTGGAAATGATGCTGCGACAAAACCCGCTGCGCACCGATTTCCAGAAGCATTATGAGGAACTGGTCGCCGACTATAACAGCGAGAAGGATGCCGTGAATATCGAGCGGACCTTTGCCGCGCTGTTGGTGCTTGCCGAAGAGCTGGACGTTGAACAGCGACGCGCCATGCGCGAGGGCCTAGATGAAGAGACCCTTACGCTGTTCGACCTGCTTATGAAGCCAGACCTCGAAAAGAGCGACATTGCTAAGCTAAAGAAGGTGGCGGTCGGCCTCTATGGAGTCCTGCAGCAGCAGCTCGACGCCATGCAGGATTTTGCCCGAAAACAGGCCACCCGAGACAGCGTGCGTATCGCGATCACGAATTTCCTTTATGACGATCGCACGGGGCTTCCCCAGAGCTATGAGCCCGAGGAAGTAGATATGAAGGCGCAGGCCATTTTCGCACATATTCTGACCCGGCGGGGTCCAGATATTCACGCCGTTTGAGAAAGAAATATGCCGTAAGCCGGATGAGTGGGGGCCTTTATGGGGGCCGTAAAAGCGGGGCGCGGGAAAATAGAGAGCAAAAACCTATAGTTACCTAGAAAATTTGAGTCCTGTAAGCGCACCATTTCCTTGATCGCGAACGTTCGCTCTTGGTTGAAAAAACCAAGGAAATCCGGTGATCGCCGCTCGGCACCATAGCGGCAAATGGCCGAACTAGAAGCTTCGATGATCCCATTCGCGGGACCGTCACATATCTCTGTCAGGATGACGCGCTTGTACGTTGACGCATTTCGGATGCGTGAATCGGAGCGGCGAGGGCAGATGGCGACGATAGCGATCTACAGCATGAAGGGCGGCGTCGGTAAGACGACGCTGGCGGTCAACCTCGCCTGGGCGGCGGCGGTGCGCTCGAAGCGGCGCATCCTGTTGTGGGATCTTGATGGCCAGGCGGCGGCGAGCTTCATCCTGGCGCATGATCGCCCGGCGCACGATGAGGCGCGCGCGGTGATCGAAAAGGACGTCGCGCCGGAAAAGCTCATCGTGGAAACCGGCGTCCCGTTGCTCGATCTCCTGCCCGCCGATGCTTCGCTCCGGACGCTCGACACGCTGTTCGACGGGATCGACCGCAAGAAGCGCATCCGCAAGCTCACCGAACATCTCGGCCAGCGTTACGATCATGTCATCCTCGATTGCCCGCCCGGATTGGGCCCCACCAGCGAGCAGGTGATCCGGGGCGCTGCGATCATCCTCTCTCCGATGATCCCGTCGGCGTTGTCACGCCGCGCATTCGATGAGGTGCGTCAGCATCTGCTGCGCCACCACAAGGGCGGCCCGCCGCTGATACCCCTGTTCAACATGGTCGACCGCCGCCGCGCCGCGCACCGGGCGGCGGTGGAAGAAAACCCCGACTTCCCTGCGATTCCGATGGCCAGCGCGGTCGAGCAGATGGCGACTCGGCGTGGCGCGATCGGCGCTTATCTGCCCAAGTCTCCGGCGGCAGTGGCGACCGACGCGCTGTGGATCGCGATCGAGAAGCGGCTGGCCGAGCGCTGAGCCGTTATCCGATCGCGGCGGCGGGCTCTTCGAACGACGCCAGCTGATCGGCCAGCGCCTTGCGGAAGGCCGGGCGCGCCAGACAGCGGTCGCGGTAGGCGCGCAGAACCGGGCGCTGCTCGACGATATCGGTGTGATCGAGGATCCGCAGCACGTCGGACATCAGCAGATCACCCGCGCTGAACGCATCTTCCAGATAATCCTTTTCGGCCAGCCAATGTTCGAGCCGGTCGAGCTTGCCCTGCACCTGCTCGACCGCGGCGGGGCGTCGTTCCTGGGCCCAGCGTTCGCCCTGCGCGAACAGATCGATGTCAGCCAGATTGCCGATGGCCGGCTCGACCGAATTAAGCGCGGCGAACATCCACGCCTCGGTGCGCGCGCGGCCCTGCGGATCGCGGGGCATCAGCGCCTCGGATCGGCGGGCGATGTTCAGCACGATCGCGCCGGATTCGAACAGCTTCGCGCCATTCTCCTCGATCGCGGGGACCTGCCCGAATGGCTGAAGCGCGAGATAGTCGGGCGATCCGTTCTCGCCCTGGCTGAGCAGCTTCTGCCGATAGGGGATGCCCGCCTCCTCCAGCGCCCAGCGAACCCGCAGGTCCCGAACATGGCCTTTCGCGAAGTCAGGCACCCAGCAGAAAGCATAGAGTGTGATCATGCGATATCCTCTCTCGATCGGCGGGGTCCGGTCAGCCTTGCGCGAAATGACGCACCAGCTTGTCGAGCGAGCCCCTCCAGCCGTCCTGATGGCTGGCGCGCGATGCTTCGCTCTGCAGGCGGGCATGGGTGAAGGTCAGTTCCGTGCCGCTGTCGATGGGACGCAGGCCGATCTCGATGCGCGACTCCTCGTCGCCCTCGTCGGTCTCGCCATTCTCGGTCCAGCGCCAGCTCATCACGATCCTCTCGGGCCGAATGACCTCCAGATAGCGGCCCTCGCTCTCATGCTCGGTGCCGTCGAGCATGCGGAAACGCACCCGAAAGCTCCCGCCGACCCGCACGTCGGTTTCGGCGAGCAGGACGGGTCCTTCATCGGGACCCCACCAGCTTGCGATCCCTTCGGGCGTCGTCATCGCGTCGAAGACGAGTGCGGGGCGCGCGGCGATCTGCCGCACGAGCGTCATGCTGGTCATCGGGGCTTTTCCTCATTCTCGGATTTGCGAAGCGCGATTTCCTTCGTCTCGGCATAAGCGGCGAGGCGGTCGAGCCGTTCCGACCAGAAGCGCTCATATTGGCGGAGCCAGGTCATCGCTTCCTCCATCGGCCCGGGATGCAGCCGCACCGTCACCGTGCGCCCCTCTTTGGACTTCGCGATAAGCCCGGCGTCGTCGAGGACGTCGAGATGCTTCATCACCGCGGGCAGCTTGATCGCGAAGGGGCGGGCGAGATCGCTGACCGACAGCGACTCTTCCTGCTCGAGACGGGCGAGGATCGCACGGCGGGTGGGGTCCACCAGCGCGGCGAATGTGCGGTCGAGCGATGATTGCGGTAACTTCACCATATAGTAAAGTATTGGTGATCGCGCCGACGATGTCAAGCGGCCGCTATTTCCGGTGGCGCTGGCGATCCGCTCCGATCGTCGGCGCGAAGATCCTGAAGGCGATCACTGCGACGAGCAGTGCTACGACCGCCGCGACGATGATCGTCGATCCCCACATCATCGCGAAGCCGACTCCGGCAAGGGTCAGAACCCCCATCAATATATTGTCCGACATCGACGCTTCTGGCCGGCATTGTTCGCAAGTGCAGTTGCGTTCATGGCGCATGGTTCGGTTCCTTGTGTCTGCCCGAACGATAGCGCCGCGTGCCGAGGCGGGCGCGTGACTCCGGTCACGCCACCCGGTCATACTCATCTCGTGAAGGAGGATAGGGAGCGTGAGATCGGTCACGCGTTCGCCTCGCCGACCGGGCCTATCCGATCCCGGGTTCGATGATTCGAACGGAAGGATTCGTCATGGCCGATCGCACCGTGAAGCTGGACAATGTCGCGATATTGCTTGCCGTCGATGCGGGCGTCTCGTGGTACGAGCTCCCCGACTATCCCGGCTACTCGAAAGGGCGCTGGCGCGATCGGGCGCGTTGCCTGATCCGACGCGGCGCTCCCGATGCGCGCGTCGTTGATGGCGGGGTGCAATGGGACGGGCGGATGAGCGACGACATCGTCCGCAATTTCTCCACGCTCGAATTCCACAGGCTGATGGAGGCGAGGAAATTCTCGCGGTGAAGGCATCTCGGCTTCCGGACAGCGCCGGTTCGACGCCTATCCGCGCCGAACGCCCTTCGGTGCGATTATCGGCCTCCCGAAACTGCGCTATGCAGGGCGGGGCACCGATGGCATCGTCGATGCAGGGGGCAATGCCGTTGGACGTCGATGAGCGAATAGCCGCGGTTCGGGCGATCTTCCGATGCGATGAGCAGACCGCGCGCCGGCTCAACGCCGCATTGGTCCATCAGCATGTCGCGGCGAAGCACGCGATCGCGCATCAGGGCGACCCCTGCAACCATTGCTGGCTGGTCATCGACGGCGCGGTGCGGGTGCATGCCCTCGGCATCGACGGGCAACGTCAACAACTCGCCCAGCATGGCCCGGGCGAGATGTTCGGCGCCTATCCCGATCCGATCATCCACCGCGCCGAAATCATCGCCCAGAAGGACACGCATCTGCTCCGTGCAGAGGCGCGGGCCTTGTCCACACTCGCCGTCGAACATGCCCAGATCGGATCGGCGCTCGCCATCCTGCTAGCCCGCCAGCTCGATCGCGCGCTCGATCGCATGGTTGCGCGGACCACCTATAGCGCGACCGGGCGGGTCTATGCCCAGCTGCTCCAGCTTGCCGGCGATGGCCTGCGCATCGCCCCGCCGCCGCTCGTCACCGCGCTTGCGCTGAGCGCCAACACGTCGCGCGAGACGGCATCGCGCGCGCTGGCGGCGCTGATCCGCCGCGGTATCGTGCGCCGTGACGACAGCGAACTCGTCATCGCCGCGCCGCGCATGCTTCAGGAACTGATCTGCTAGAGCCGCTTTCAGGGTTCCGGGCTTAGAGAGAGCATGCTGACCGGAATGTCGCCAATCGGGGTTACGATCTCGCCCGCCGCTTCGAACTTCAGATGGGGCGCATGCAGGTCCATCGCCAGCACGCCGGGGCTCGCCGCGTAGATGCTGGCGGCGGGCGCGGCGCGGGCGAGCAGCGCGGCGGTCCCGGCGATCTCCTCGAGCTGATCATCGCCCCTGTCGACGATGCGATAATCCAGGCCGATACGATTGTCGGGCATCGCCCGAAGCGCTGCGACAGCGAAGTCGGCGGCATCGGCAAGACTGTCGAACTGCACGATCGCGATCCCGGCCAGCGCGGCGACTGTGGCCCCGCTTGGCAGCGGCAATTCGGGGGGCAGCGGGCGGGCCGAGGCGAGGATCACGCGCCGGCTGCGCGGGGCGAGCGGCTGATCGCTGCGCGCCGCCGATCGCTCGACCATCACCTCGCGGAAGGGCAGGCCGCGGCGGCGCCAGGCGGTTTCGGACGGGAAGGGTGGGTCGGATGGCCGCCGTACCCGCAGCGCGACCGCCTTGCTGGCGAGCGTCCGCGCGCGGCGGATCGTCAGGCCCATCGCGACTTCTTCCCCAAGGGTGATGCCCGCGTCGGACAGCGCATCACCATCGGCCAGGGTTTCGACCATCTCGGCGAGATCGATCAGCCGGTCGAAGCGGGCGCTCCAATCCGCGCCGAAGCGGGCGACCGACTGCTCGCGAAAGCTTGCGATCGACGTCGGCAGCACGACGTGGAGCTGTGCGCCATGCGTGATGGCGATTTCTGCGACGACGATGTCGGCTCCCGCCGCGAGCGCGCCGAATACGAAGCCGGGGCGGATCGCGTCGAACGCGCCGTTGATCGCCGCGCGGGCCACCTGATCGTCATACGCCAGACCGATGAGACCGCTGAAATGCAGGCTGGCTGGCGGGCGGAGATGATCGAGCAGCGTAGCGGGCCGGTCGGCCTCCTCGAGGATGAGCCGCAACTGACCCAGCGTTGCGGCATGATCCTCCCAAGCCGATGGCGTGCTGGCGATGGCCGCTTCGAGCGTCGCTTTTCCGGCATCGAAGCGGCCCAGCAGCAGTTCTGCCTCGGCGCGGGTCGCGCCCAGCCAGTAGGAGGTTTCGGGGTCGTGGTTGCCGCTTTCGAGCAATGCCAGCGTCTTCTCGGCGAGCAGGCGCGCCTGATCGGTCTTGCCGTTCAAGAAAGCGATCGTCGCGGCGTTGATCAGCGGATAGGTCGCGCGCCGCGCTCCCGCCGATTGGAGATAGGCTGCCTCGGCTTGGTCGAAGAAGGCCGATCGCTGTTCGCCGTTCGCCTTCAGCGCGCGGTCCTTCAACAGCCTGCCGCGCAGGCTGAGCGCGTCGGGATGGTTCGACGCGAGCAGCCCGGCTGCCTCGAACATGCGCCAGGCGCGCAGCGTATCGCCCGTGCGGGCGATCTGCCTGATCCTGGTGAGGTTCGATAGCGTCACATCATCTCCAGCCACGATCACCGCCGCTCACTTGTGGGTGAGCTTCGGCGGCGGGTTCTTGATGTCCGGATCGATTGTCAGCGCGATCCACTTCGGTCCGTTGTCGGGGCAGATCCCCTGGAGGAAGTCGACATTGATGTTGAACCCGTGGGTCGTGTCATATTTGCCGCCGCGATTGTAGCGCGCGGTGAAGCGTGCGATCCGGTAGCGGTCGAGCTTCTCGTCATAACCGTCATATTCGAGCCCGCCATAAAAGGCGGCGAGCGCGTCCTTGGTGGTCACGGCGTCCATGTCCTTCGACAGGTAGAGCTGCTCGCCCTGGAGCACGATCTCGACCAGTGCGTCGCGGGCGATTGCGATATAATCCTGGTTGCGGGTCTTCTCCTGCTCATAGCGCAGCGCGACCTGGCCTTCCTCGACTCCGAAGAAGACGATGAAGCGGATCGTTTCCGCGGGCGTCACCCCGGCGGGCGGGAGGACCGCTATCGGCTGCTGTACATAGGACGGACGGCACACAGGCATCTCCTAACTGGCGTTGTTTCGGGTGAATTCCTGACGCCACACACGCCAGTCGCGATTCTGTGGATCCGACGCGATCAGATCGTCGACCATGCGGTGCGATTCCGCAATCATCGCTTCGGCGCGCCCACGCTGACCAAGCGCGCGGAGTAGCTCCGCCATCGAAAAGCGCGCCAGCATCCAGTCCTGCCGGTAGCTGGCGTTCTTGGGGTCCTTCGCCAGCAGCGCGTCAATGATCCCCGCCTGCTTTTCGCGATGCACCAGCGCCTCGCGGTCGCGCCCCCCCAGCCGCAGCGCATCGGCCATCCAGGCGTGACGGTTGGCGAGGTCGCTCTGAACGCCGGCGTCGCCAGGCTGCGATCGGGCGATCCTCTCCATCGTCGCGAGCGCCGAACGGCAGGCGTCGAGATCGTTCGCCGGCCCTTTGCGGGCAATTGCGATCGTGCAGATATTGCCCTCGGCATAGCCCAGCTCGCGCCAGTATTTCAGGTTCGCGGGGTCGATCCCGGTCAGCTGCCGGGCGAGGCCGCGATAGGCGACGAAGCGTGGCAGCGCCTGTTCGAGCCGGTCCCGGGTGAAGTCTACATAGCCGATCCAGAACTCGCTCTGGGCATGGGCGAAGATGCGGAGCGGATCATCGGGAGCCGCCGCCAGCAATGCGGCGGTGGTACGGTGCGCCTCGGCGAATGTGGCCAGGGCCGCCGCCGCGTTGCCGCGTTTCTGATCGTCCTCACCCATCGCATGGAGCACCCGCGCGCGCCGCTCGAGCGATTCCGCCGGCAATGCGCTGAGGTCGGACTGCTCGCCATAATAGGCCAGAGCGCGGTCGTTGACCGATCCGAGAACGTCGAGCCTGCCCACCCCCTGCAGCCTTGTTCTGAGATCGGTGAGCATAAACTCGATCAGGCCTTCCGCTTGCCGCCGCTGCTGCTCCGCCTCGCGCCGCGCCATGATCGCGAGGACGAGCAGGAAGCTCATCAGTAGGGCGAAGACCAGTGCGGCGAGCGTGACGGCGATCACACGTCTGATCTGGCGCTGTGCTTCACGCTGGATCAGCTCGTCGAGCGCGAGGCCGGTCAGTCCGGCGGCGATCTTGAGGCGGGCGAGGCGAGGCCCGTCATGGTTCCTGCGAAAGTCAGCGGCGACCGGCTCGCGCGCGATTCCCAGCGCATCGGCTTCCAGCAGTGCCTCGGGGAAGCTGTCGCGGGGCTCTCCCGTCAGCAGCGCCGCTATGATCGGCCTGTCGGGATGCAGGCTGCGGAACAGCCTTATCTCGGCATTGACCCACATCGACGCTTTAGCGGCGGGCGAACACAGCACGAGCAGGGCGTCGGAGGCGACAAGCGCATTGGTTACGGCCGCGTCGAGGCTGGATGAGGCGGGTAATTCCAGCCGGTCGCGGAAGATCGGGCTCAGCCGGCGCGCTACCGTACCGATGCGGGTCGCCCGGCCGATCAAGCGGCGCGGCATGCGATAGGATTCGAGCCAGCGATGGAGCCGTCGGGCCGATTTCTCGTCCTTATGCGCGTAACTGATGAAGGCGCGGTAGCCATCGGCGGCGGTTTCGCCATCGGCTGTCCCAGTCAGCTCGCCTACAGGCATAGTCATCCGCCGACCCCCATCGGTCCCCCTCGGCGCTTGCCCGTGCCGAGATGGCTCTCGCCGTTCAGATCAAAGGCCATAAATGGTCGCAAGGGAAGGGGGCAGGGGCGTGCGGGCGGCCGGAACGGGGCGAGGCGCCGCAACTTCGCGATATTTGGTGCGAACCCGCAATGATCGTCCGCCGACCCAGGACGAAATGATCCCTGAAGCGTGACCGCCGTCACGCTCCGGCGAAACGAATCCGGCCATAGTCCATGCGGATATTGGTCTGGCATGTTGTGGGGGGCCACTCGCGCCGCATTTCATGAGGAACGTGCGATGACGGGCTTCAGCGGTGGAGTGGGCTGGGCTGTGGGCACCCCGTCGAGAGTGGAGCGTCGCTGGTCATGATCCTGTCCGATATGGGGATGGCGCGCACGGCGATGTTGGGGCGGCTTGCCACCGCGCGGCGTGCGTTCGAACGTCAGCGACCCTCGGAACTGCGGCTCGACGCCGGCAAGATGTTCAGTCAGGCCTACCGGCTCAAGCTGTCCACTGTGCTGCCAGCCGCCGAGATCGCGATCATGCTGGCCGCGGAGGACATGCGCGAACTGGGGCTCGCGCGCGCGCGTCTCGGCGATCTCGGGGACGCCGCCGTTCAGCTGCGCCGGGCGGCGGCGCTGTGCGACGATAGCGGGCTCTCGGATCATGGCCGCATCGCCGGGCTCGCCTTCCAGCGCGCTGCCGAAGCCTTTCTCGCCTATCGCCTCGGCCGCCATGACGAGGCGGTGCGCAGCCTCGAAGATGCGATCATAGTCTGCGACCATCTCGCCGACGTGTTTGGCGACGCTATCGAGTTCCGCCGCATCCATTTCGCGCGCAACATATTGCGGGTCCAGTGCCATGGCGCGCCGTCGGAACGGATCGTCGCCGACACCGTCGATCTGCTCTATTATATCGGCGGAGATGCCTCGCGCTGGCCGTTGGCGGTGGGGCAGGGACTGGGCAAGCCGGAGCGCCTCTCGGCCGCACAACGCGGCTGCGCGGTCGACGAGACGATTATCAACCTTGCGCTGGCGAAGGTCGACATCGGCGCGGGCCGGGGTTTCGTCCCCCGTATCGTTCACCGGCAAGGGTTCGACGGGCATCTGCTCGCGTCATTCGAGTGGTGCGACGCGATGATGGCGCTGGGCGCGCGCGATCAGCGCAGCTTCGCGCGTCACGCGATCAACTTCTTCGAACACCGCAATTATGATCTCGTCCATGCCGGGCAGATATTGGATGACGCCATCGCTGCGCAGGCCGCCAGTTCGGGAAGCAGCTCATGACTTTTCGTAAGCCATATGACGACGAGTGTTCCGGCGCCCGCCCCGATGCGCTGACCATGGGAATCGCCAATTGTTTCGCCGCCCGTGCCCAGACCACCGAGCGCTTCAGCTATCTCTCACCTTTGCCGAACGACGAACCTTCGCCTAGCCGCGTCTAGACGGCTATGCGCGCGGCGAAGGCATGGGCAGTCGTCTCGAGCTTGCCGAGTTGATCGTCGACGGTGCGGAACCCCTCGTCGAGCCGATCGATGTCGGTGGCGACATTCTCGGTGTCGGCGCGAATTTCAGCGATCGTCGACGACATCGAGTCGGCGGCCATTGCGGTCTGATCCACCGCTGCGGTGATCATCGTCACGGTGCTTGCCTGGACGTCCATCGCCTCGCGGATGCGGCGGGCGAGCGTCTCGACCTCGCCCACCGTGTCGCGGATCGAGCCGTTGGCCTCCACCGCCTGGCGGGTCGCGGTCTGGATGGAGGTGATCTTCTGGGCGATATCGTCGGTCGCGCGCGCGGTCTGGTTGGCGAGGTTCTTCACCTCCTGCGCGACCACCGCGAAGCCGCGTCCGGCCTCGCCCGCACGAGCGGCCTCGATTGTCGCGTTGAGCGCTAGCAGGTTGGTCTGGCCGGCAATGTCGCGGATCAGGCCCAGAATCGATTCGATCGCCCGAGCATGATTGGTCAGTGCTTCGGATACTCCGAGGGCCTCGGCCGACTGACCGGCGGCGCGGGTGGCGACCTCGGCGGCGATGTCGACCTCGCGACGCGCATCCTCGATCGCGCGGATCAGGCCCGATGCGGTATGCGCCGCGTCGCGCATGGCGGTTGCCGACTGCTCGGCGGCGGCGGCGACTTCAGATGTCTTGCCGAGCATGCCCCGCGCAGACCGCGCCGCATAGCCGGTCTGATCGCGCAGCGCGTTCGAATTTTTGAGAGAAACGGCCAATATATCACTGATATCGGTACGAAACATTGTGCTGGCGGCATCCTGCATCGAAAGCGATTTCTGGCGGCGCACCGAGTTGAGATAGGAGAGGTCGAGCTCGAGTTCGATCGAGCCGAGAAGGTTCAGTGTGCGTTGGCAGAACAGCGCGAATGCGGGATCTTCGGGGAAGGCCTCCACAATACGGTCGACCAGCAACTCGGCTTCCTTCGCGCGGCGCAACACCACGCGCGTCACCGGGACCTTCAGCTGATAGATGATGACGCCGACTCGGGACAGCTGCCGGATCCAGTTCGCGTCGATCGGGGAGGTGTAGATCTGCCGCCGCCGGGCGACATAGGCATCGATGTCCATGATGACGCTCTGCTGCGCGCCATGGCGCGCAAACTCGGCGGCAAGTTCGTCGATGATCGGTGTCCAGTAGTCGCGGGCATTGTTCAGGATGATATCGGAAGCCCGTTCCCACATCGTGGCGAGGCGCTCGCGCAGCGTACCGTCGCCGCCATAAGCCGCAACCCGTTCGCTGATTTCGTCATCGGTCAGCAAGCCCTCGTGGGGCGCTACCGGTGCGGCTGACATATCCATGACCCTCTCCTCTGCGGGGGAGGCTTAGCCAGCTATGGTTAACAAGCCGTAATAGTCTGCCGGCGCAACCATAATGCGATCGGCGCATTGTCTCCGAAAGGGAGGAGCGGATGCGGCTCGATGATGAACGCGAAAGCAGCAATTATGAGGTTCGGTCGGGCGGGGGCGGGGGCTTTGGCCTGCCTATCGGCTTACCCCTCGGGCGGGGCGGACTTGGATGTGGATCGCTGATCCTGGTCGGGATCATCTCGCTGGTCTTCGGCATCAACCCGCTATCGCTGATCTCCACCGACGGCGGGGCGCCGGTCGTCCAGCAAAGCCAACCCGGCGGTCCCCCCGGCGAACTCAACGAGACGCAGCGCCGCTCGCTCAAGGTGCTGGGCTCGACCGAGCGGGTCTGGGGGCAGCTGTTTGCCGACCGGGGCGGCGAATATGCGCCGACCACGCTGGTATTCTACTCGGGCGGCACGCAAGCGGGCTGCGGCTATGCCAATGCCGCGGCGGGCCCATTCTACTGCCCTGCCGACAAGCGCGTTTTTCTCGACACCAGCTTCTTCGATGAACTCGCCAGCCGCTTCGGTGCACCGGGTGATTTCGCGCAGGCCTATGTCATCGCGCATGAGGTAGGCCATCATATCCAGGATCTCGACGGCACGCTCGACAGGGTTCATTCCGCGCAATCCCGACTGAGCGAGCGCGAGGCGAATGCCATGCAGGTAAAGGTCGAGCTTCAGGCCGACTGCTACGCCGGGGTCTGGGCGGCGAACGACAAGAACCTGCTCGAGCCCGGCGATGCCGAGGCGGGCATGCGCGCGGCGGCGGCGGTCGGCGATGATACGCTGCAAAAGCAGTCGCAGGGCACGGTCGTGCCGGAGGGTTTCACTCATGGCAGCGCGGCCGATCGCCAGAAATGGCTCCAGATCGGCCTCACCAGCGGCGATCCGGCCCGCTGCGACACCTTCGGGAGAGGGTGATGCGGCAGAGCTGGCCCGAACGCCTGTGGATCATCCGCCACGGCCAGAGCGCGGGCAACGTCGCGCGCGACGCGGCGCATGAGGCGATGCTCGACCGGATCGCGATCACGGGACGCGATGTCGATGTGCCGCTGAGCGCGTTGGGCGAACAACAGGCCGATGCGCTCGGTCACTGGTTCTCCCAAAATGGCGAGGACGAGCGGCCTGACATATTGATCTCCTCGCCCTATCGACGCGCGCTCCAGACGGCGCGGCGTTTCCGCGACGCCGGCGGCGCCGATGCCGAAGAGGTGGTCTGCATGGACGAGCGATTGCGCGAAAAGGAGTTCGGCGTCCTCGACGGACTGACCACACTGGGGATCGGCAACGCCTTTCCCGATCAGGCGAATTTCCGAAAGATCCTGGGCAAATTCTACCATCGTCCGCCGGGCGGCGAGAGCTGGTGCGACGTGATCCTGCGGCTTCGCTCGCTGCTGGATACCGTCTCGCTGCATTATTCCGAGCGGCGGGTGATGATCTTCGCGCATCAGGTCGTGGTGCTCTGCCTGCGCTACATCATCGAAAATCTCGACGAGGAGGGCATATTGGCGATCGATCGCGAGGCCGACGTCGCCAACTGCTCGGTCACCGAATATCGCTTCGATCCAAACGCCGGCAAGCGCGGCAACCTCGTCCTCTCGCGCTACAACGCCACCGCGCCGATGGAGGCCGAGAATGCGCCGATCACGCGGCAGCGCGACCAGATCGTGGCGGCGCGCGGGTGAGCGCCGGGCCGATCGACGCCGCCTGGCTGGCCGCACATCCGCTGCCCGATCATGCGCAGGGTACCGACAAGAATGCGCGGGGACGGGTGCTGCTGGTCGGCGGCAGCGTCTTCGTTCCCGGCGCGCTTGGCCTGACCGGTGAAGCGGTGCTGCGTGCGGGCGCGGGCAAGCTTCAGATCGCTACGGTCGATGCTGCCGCGATGCATCTCGGCGTCCTGGTGCCCGAGGCGGCGATGATCGGCCTGCCGACCGACGCCGAGGGCGAGATTGCCGAAAATGCCGCCTACAAGCTTACCGATGCCGCCCGCTATTGCGACGCGATGCTGATCGGCCCCGGCATGGTCAGCACGCAGAGCGCGAAGGCGCTGGTCGAAGGACTGTTTGGCGAACTGGGGGATGGCCATGTTGCGGTGCTCGACGCCGCCGCGATATCCTGCGCGCGATGCATGGCGCCGCAAATAGCCGCCCTCGGCGGGCGTGTGATCCTGACCCCGCATCATGGCGAAATGGCGAGCCTGACCGGCATGGACATCGACGATATCGCCGCCGATCCGATCGACTGCGCGCGATCGATTGCGGCGGTGTATAACGCCGTGGTGGTGCTGAAGGCGGGGGCCACGGTGGTGGCGACGCCTGACGGCGAGGCGCTGCGCTATGCCAGCGACTGCGTCGGCCTCGCCACCGGCGGTTCGGGCGATGTGCTGGCGGGGATCATCGCAGGTCTTGCCGCGCGCGGCGCCGATCCGCTGACCGCCGCCGCGTGGGGCGTATGGCTGCACGGCGAGGCGGGGCAGGCCGCCGCCGGCCGGATCGGCCCAATCGGCTTTCTCGCTCGCGACCTGATGATGGAGATTCCAGGGCTGATGAGCCGCGCGGGTGGATCGTCACCCGGTCTCCGGTGAAACGCAGCCGCACGCCGGAGAGATGACGATGCCGTGAGGTGACGTCCTACCCCTGATGACGATGGTGGCGCTGCAGGGCTGACGGACGGTGATGGAGGTAAGGATGGAAACGCAGGAATTGCATCGCGGACGTCTGATCGACCATATCCAGCTGGTGGTCGAAGATTTTCCGGCGAGCCGGAGCTTTTACGAGGCCGTATTCGAGGTGCTCGGCATTCCCATCGGTGGACAGGCCGAGGACTATATCTGGGCCGACGAACTCTTCATCTCGACCGCCGACAGCGAGGCCGCGCAGGGCAGGCTGACCGGGCGCCATCACTTGGCCTTCCAGGCGAAGGACCGCGCGATGGTCGAAGCCTTTCACAAGGCCGCGATCGGCGCGGGCGGCGTGGACAATGGTGCGCCGGGCGAGCGGCCCTATCATCCCGGCTATTACGGAGCTTTCGTGCTCGATCCGGACGGCAACAATATCGAAGCCGTCTATCACGGCCCCGCAACGAAGAGCGCGGAGTCGGTAATCGTGACCTTCTAGGCAGGGTCAGGCCACGAAGTTCCCCGCGAACGCTACCTCAGCGATCGGCTTCCGGTCGCTCGGAACCTCCTTGTCGCGCAGCGCCTCGGGCAGGACTGACACATCGGTCTGACGCCCCACCGCGGCGGCGGCCTCGATGCGGAAATCGTCGGGCACGCCCAATTCGACGCGGGCGGCGTCGAAATCCACTCCGCTCATGCCGTGCGCATGCAGCCCCATGATCTGCGCCTGGAGCGCGAGCGACATCCAGGCCGATCCGGTGTCGAAGCTGTGCGTATGCGAGGGCTTGCCGCGCGAGGTTGCCGCCGAGACGAAGAAGACCAGCAGCGATGCATTCTTCGCCCAGGCCTGATTGGCGGGCACGAGCAGAGTCAGGAAGCGATCCCAGTTGGCGTCGCCGGGCACTGCGTAGAGCAGCCGCCACGGCTGCGCATTGAAGGCCGACGGCGCCCAGCGCGCGGCTTCGAACAACGCGTTCAAATCGGTCTCGCTCAATTGGGAGCCATCGAACGCGCGGGGCGACCAGCGGTCGACGAAGAGGCGGTCCACTTGGCTATCGGTGCTGCGGTCGGTCATGGTGAGCCTCCGGAATTGGGCGTTGCAGTAGGTGATGGGTAGCGCTGCTCCGCCCACCGGACCATGCCGCGAATGGAAACGCTTCGTTCGAAGGCCCTTGGTCAGGCCCTCTTCGGCAGCACAACCGTCTCGAGCAGGTCCATCGGCATCGCGCCATTGCCCAGCACCAGAGCGTGGAATTGCCGCATGTCGTAGCGTTTGCCCATTCTGGCGCGATATCTGTCGCGCATCGCCAGCATGCGGAGCTGGCCGAGCTTGTAGCCGAGCGCCTGGCCGGGCCAGGCCATATAGCGTTCGATCTCGGCGACGATCTCGCTCATCGGCGATCCGCTGTTCGCCTGCATATACTGGATCGCCTGCTCGCGCGTCCATCTGAGCTGGTGCATACCGGTATCGACGACGAGGCGGACGCAGCGGAACAGATCGTCCGCCAGCCGCCCGACGTCGCCGGCCGGGTCATGCGCATAGACGCCAAGATCGGCGGCCAGCCGCTCGGCATAGAGACCCCAGCCCTCCTGATAGGCGTTGAAGCTGGCGATACGCAGCAGCAGCGGGGCCTGCGGCAGGGCGAGCAGTGTCGCACCCTGGGTGTGGTGGCCGGGAACGCCCTCATGATAGCTGAGCGTCGGCAGCGCGAAACGCTGGACGCCGCGCATGTCTCGCAGATTGATCCAGTAGATGCCTGGCCGTGAGCCATCGAGCGACGGCCCGTCATAATAGCCGCCGGGGGCCGAGTCCTGGGTCGCCTCCGGCACCGCGCGGATTTCGAGCCGCTGGTTGGGGATCATCGTCTTGGGCAGGAAGCTGTGCTGCCGCGCCTCCATCCCGGCGACCAGCGAGCGAAGATGGGCGAGGACCTGTTCCCGCCCTGCCGCCGTGTCGGGAAAGCGCTGCTTCGGATCGGCCGACAGCGCATCGAGCCGCTGCCGCAGCCCGCCCTTGCGGTAGCCGAGCTGGCCCAGACGCGCCTCCAGCCGCGACTTGACCAGCCTGACCTGATCGAGCCCGATGCGGTGGATATGTTCGGGCGGCAACGGACTGTCGCCGACCGAGCGGACATTGGCGGCGTAGAGTTCCTCGCCGTCGCGCTGCGCCCAGACGCCGGCTTCGGCGCGCCCTTCGGGCAGCATGTCGCGGACGCGGGCGCGCAGCTTCGCATAAGCGGGCCGCGCGCGCTTCTCCAGCGCGGTGATCGCGCGCGCTTCGGCGGCGGCGCGGGTGCGGCTGTCGAGCCCGGCCTTTGCCATGCGCTCACGCAGCGACTGGATCATCGGATGGTCGGCGGGCGCACCCTTTAGGAAGTTCTCGAGCACCGGCAACGTCTTTTCCAGAAGCGCACGCGGCGGCATGCACCCTAGCGCCTCGTCCGCCCGGCTCTTCTCGATCACGCCCTCGAAGCCTTTGGCAAAGCCGTCGAGCTTCTCGATCCAGGCATCGACCTCTATCGGGGTGGAGACCGGCTGTTGCGCCATCATCACATTGGGGGTGTTGATCGCGGGGCCCGAAATCTGGCTGATGACATAGGGTTCATGTCCCGAGAACCAGAAGGGGTTGGGCCGGCCATAACCGATCGAGGCCGACCGGGTGCCATTCTCGATCACCGCGGCGGCGATCTTCAGCCGCAACGCGCTCAGCGGATCGCCGCGGCATTCGATCTGTTCGATCGCGATCCCGGCTTCGCCCAGCGCGCTGCGCCAGGCTTCCTCGCCCCGCGGCGAATAATCGTCCATCCGCCGGGCGAGCGCGCCGCCCCCCGCCGATCGCGCCACCCCGCCATAGACCCCTGTTTCGGGCGTATGATCGAGCAGATGTTCGGTGATCGTGTCGATCGGCGTGACGATGGGGCAGGGCCCCGGGCGTTTCGGTCGGGCGGCGGCAGCGGGAAGGGCGGGGGCGATGGCGCTGCTGCCGAGCAGGACGGTGAACTGGCGGCGCGAAAAAACGGAGGCCATCTAATGTCCTATAGTTTCTGTCAGACGTGGTGACATTTTCGGACGGGGACGGCAACAGTCCGGCTATGTTCATCATCGATTCGATCGACCGCATCGCGCGGATCAGCCTCGACCGCCCCCAGGCGCGCAACGCCATCGCGATTCAGCATTGGACGATGTTGAGCGCCGCCATCGCGCAGGTCGCGGCATCGGATGCGCATGTGCTGATCGTTCGCTCGATGGCGCCCAACATCTTCTGCTCGGGCGCGGACATCGGCGACCTTGAGGCGCTGGGCACCGATCCGGCGATGCGCACCCGCTTCCGTACCGAGATGGCTGCGGCGTTCGATGCGCTCGCCCGCCTGCCGATCGCGACGATCGCGGCGATCGAGGGCGGCTGCTATGGGGCGGGGGTGGCGCTGGCGCTCGCCTGCGACATCCGCATCGCGGGCCCCAAGGCTAGCTTCGGCATCACCCCGGCCAAGGTTGGAATCGTCTATCCGGCGGGCGACGTCGCCCGGCTGAAAGCGCTTGTCGGCCCGGGGCAGGCGGCGCGGCTTCTCACCACCGGCATGACGATCGACGCCGATCAGGCGCTGGCGATCGGTCTCGTCGAGGAACGCTCGGCCGCAGCCGATCAGGGCGCTCTCGATCTGGCCGCCACGATCGCCGCCAACAGCCGGTCGAGCGTGGCGGGGCTCAAGCGTATATTGGCGGCCGATCCGGCGGCGGACGCGCTGTTCGAGGACGCCTTTGGCGGGCATGACTTTCTGGAGGGAGTCGCGGCGTTCCGCGAGCGGCGTCGGCCGGTGTTCGGCGGATGAGCGGCCTGCTGCTGATCGCCGACCATGCCTCGAACCATGTGCCGGCGGATATCGATCTCGATATCGATCCCGTGCTGCTGGACCAGCATATGGCGATCGACATCGGCGTTGCGCCTTTGGGGCGGCTGCTGTGCGACCGGCTCGACATGGACGGGATATTCGGACCCGTGTCGCGGCTGGTGATCGACCTGAATCGCGAGGAGGATGCGCCCGGACTGATCCCGCAGGAAAGCGACGGCTTCGCCATTTCCGGCAACAAGCTGCTCGACGCCGAAGGTCGGCGCGCACGGATCGCGCATCACTGGCGGCCCTATCATGATGGCATCGCCGCGCGCATCGCCGCCGATCGCCCGCGCCTGATCATCTCGTTGCACAGCTTCACGCCGCGCCTCTCGGCCCGGCCCGAAGAGGCCCGCCCTTGGCAGGTCGGCGTGCTGTATAATCAAGACGACCGCGCCGCCCGCCCGGGCATCGCCGCGTTGCGCGCCGCGGGGATCGTCACCGGCGATAATGAACCCTATTCGGGCAAGGTCCTCAACGCGACGATGAACCGCCATGCCGAGGGTAACGCCATCCCCTATCTGGGGCTGGAGGTGCGGCAGGATCTGATCGGCGACGAGGCCGGGGTCACGGCATGGGCAGACAGGCTCGCCCCGGTGATCCGCACGGTGGCGGAGGCGGTCTAGCTCGCGTCGCCCCGGCGGAGGCCGGGGCCGCCATAGGTTCCTGCAGCCAGCTTGACCCAGAATCCGCCGGAATGGCGGTTTCGGACTAGCCTCGCCCAGCCGCGACCAGATCGGCCGCATCGCGCGCGGCAATCGCCGCGCTCTCATCGAGCAGGGACAGCATCCGGTCGCTGACCTGCTGGTCGAGCAACATCTGGATGCCAAGCTCGATCTTCGCCGCGCGGACGAAGTCGCCGCTTCGGGCAAAGGATGTCCGCGTCGCTCTGAGGCTGCTCAGCAGCAGCCTGCGCCGCAGGGATCGACAGACGCTGTCAGCACTCATCGCAACCTCCTCACGCAACCCCGCACCAAAGTGCAGAACGCATCATGTCGGCAGTGGTTCAGCCGGGTGGAAGGGCGGGCCGCGTCCGCATGTAGAAATGCGTCGTCATCGCCACACCCAGCACCGGTGCGATCAGGTTGGCGAAGGGGACCAGGAACAGCGCCGTGACCATCGACCCGATCAGCATCCGCCCGCCGCGCGATCCCGCGAGCCAGGCGCGGCGGCTGGCCCGATCGCCATGGCGCGCCGCCACCATCTCGCCCAGATCGCGCCCGAACGCCGCGCCGTTGACCAGCACGAACAGGATCAGCGGTCCAATCCCCGTCACCAGCAACAGCACGTAAAAGGGCAGCGCCACCAGATTAT
>NZ_LARW01000048.1 GCF_000971055.1 Sphingomonas sp. SRS2 | reverse complement strand
TCCACAACCAACATCCCGATCTCGCCAACTGACAATCCAGTCGGCCGTTTAAACCATCGAAATGAGGGGTCCCTTTTAGACGCCGATCACCCCGCTAAGGGGGTCCTTTTTGCACGCCGATCTACAGGCATGGGGGTTATGTTGCTCCGGACTGGTCGGCCGATTGGCTGCATCGCGAGTCGATCGCGCTTCTCGACCTGTGGGCGCGGCGCGATTTCGGACAGGGCTATGACAACCTTGGTCCGGAGCAACAGGCGGGCCTCCAGCGGCGCCTGCAGACCGAGATGCGCACCAACAGTTACGACCCGCAGACGGAAGCGATCACGGTCAGCGATGACCGCGCGGCAGCGATCAATACCGTCGCTGGTCATTATGTCAGCCTTTTCGGCAATGACCCGGCAACCGCAGAGTTGCGCGAAAACTATGCGATGAAGAACAACACGGTTCCGGACGAAGCCTACCGCACCGCGATGACCCGCTTCTTCTGGTGGACCGCTTGGGCCGCAACCACTGAACGGCCTGAGCGCGAGACAACCTACACCAACAATTGGCCAAGCGAACCCTTGGTCGGCAACCGGCCACCTTCTACAACTTTCATCTGGTCTGCGTTTAGCGTCACTTTCCTGCTCGCCGGCATCGCGCTGCTGGGCTGGCATCATGCAATGACGCATGGCCGCCGGGAAACCCCGCATGACTTACCCGCGAGTGATCCGCTGCGCGACGTCGTGGTAACGCCATCGATGCGCGCGACCGCCAAATATTTCTGGGTCGTACTCGCGCTGTTCCTGGTGCAAATCTTCCTGGGCGCAATGACGGCGCACTATCAGGTCGAGGGCCAGCTTGTTTACGGTTATGAGGCGGCAGAGATCCTGCCCTATTCGATCACCCGGACCTGGCATACCCAGCTCGCTGTGCTGTGGATCGCGACCGCCTGGCTGGGTACGGGCCTCTATATGGCCCCCGCCATTTCCGGCTACGAACCCCGATTCCAGGCGTTTGGCGTCAACATCCTCTGGGCCTGCCTCCTTATCATTGTCATCGGTTCCTTCGCCGGGCAATGGCTGGCAGTAATGCAGAAATTGGGCCTGGAGCGGAACTTCTGGTTCGGGCACCAGGGCTTTGAATATGTCGACATGGGCCGGTTCTGGCAATGGTTCCTATTCATTGGCCTGATGATCTGGCTCGTGCTGGTGGGTCGCGCACTCTGGCCGGCGCTTCGGACGAACTCCGAATCCAAGCACATCACCATGCTCTTCTTCCTGTCCACCGTCGCCATCGGCCTGTTCTATGGCGCAGCCCTCCTGTGGAACGAGCACAGCGCACTTTCTATGATCGAATATTGGCGCTGGTGGGTGGTTCATCTGTGGGTCGAGGGCTTCTTCGAGGTCTTTGCGACCGCAGTGATCGCCTTCCTTTTCACCCGCCTCGGTCTGATACCGATCCCGACAGCGACGGTCGCGGTGCTGTTCGCCACGATCATCTTCATGGCTGGCGGCGTTCTCGGCACCCTCCATCACCTCTATTTTGTCGGCACCTCGATCTCGGTGCTTGCGCTCGGCGCCAGCTTCTCGGCGCTGGAAGTCGTACCGCTGGCCTATATCGGCTATGAGGGCTATGCGCACTGGAAGCTGAGCAGCGCCACGCCCTGGATGCAGCGCTACAAATGGCCAGTCAGGTTCTTCCTTGCCGTGTCCTTCTGGAACCTGGTGGGTGCCGGCCTGTTCGGTTTCCTCATCAATCCTCCGCTCTCCCTGTACTACATGCAAGGGCTCAACCTGACCCCGCTGCACGGCCACACCGCCCTGTTCGGCGTTTACGGCATGCTCGGTGTCGGACTGGTTCTGTTCTGTCTGCGGGGAATGTTGCCCAATCTGGTCTGGGACGAGCGGGCGCTGAGAATCAGCTTTTGGTGCTTCAACATCGGCTTGGCCCTAATGGCCCTACTGACTCTCCTGCCACTCGGGACCATCCAGCTTATCGCTGCGATCGACAAGGGGTATTGGTATGCGCGCTCCGCAGAGTTCATGCAGCAACCGCTGGTCGACCTCCTCGTCTGGATGCGTGTTCCAGGGGACGTCGTTTTCTCGATCGGCGCGCTCGCGCTTGCTTGGTTCGTGGCCAGCCTATGGCTACGGCCAAGGCGCGAACCGGACGCGTTGCCAACAGCGCACGAGGAAAAAACAGAAACGCACGCTGCGCGATCCAACTGACGCGCAGCGATAGAACTTTATTATCTGGAGATCCCGGGCCGTCGATGTCGGCGGCCCTGACCAGCTTCTCGCTGTTCCTCGTGCGCGGCCTCGCGATCAATGCACTCGGCGCGACGCTCCTATCCTGCTGCAGTCGCTCAATTGAACGGGCGCAACACCCACCCAGGGTATTTGCGTGATTGACGCACAACCCCGACATCCAGTCCCTGATACATCCGCCATGATGAGGACGTGGCCTGGGAAGAATATCCAATGGCAACGCTGAACGCTCAGACAGCGGTGCTATCCGAATCGCGTCCCCAAGCCAGCCGAGCTTCTGCCTAACTCCAGTTCATCGACCCGGCAAAAAGGATGACGACGCCCAGTGTCACCGGCATCGACATCAGATAGTGCTTCTGCCATCGCCACCATGTCCGCGGCACGAACAGAACTGCCGCTCGCACGGAGGTTACAGTTGCCCAGCACCGCTCTCGGTACAATTCGACCACCACCGTGGCGCAGGATAACACCAAGGCGATGACGCAGCAGATGCTTGCCGCGAGGTAGAGCGCCATCCAGTTTGCCAGTTCGATCGCGGTCAGTTGTTGCATTCCGAAAATTGTATACCCGAAACGCACCAAGAAAGCCCAGTCGCTTTAAGGGTCGAGCATCCTGGTGCCTCAGATCGCCGCCACTACTCTCTAGCCACGAAACCATTCAGCTTCGCTGCAGTGCACCAGGGAAAACGCAGCAACCGCGCCGTCCTGTGTCGACCGAACCGCAGCGGGAGTGCACGGGAAAGCGTGAGTTAACCATGTTGCTAGATCGCAATCCCCTTAGGGAGAAAATACCGCGCGAACTTTTGAGCGATAGAGAGAAGCGGTCTGATAATCTCTACGACCCGCTGATCGTGGGAATAGCTATACGCCTAATCGCTCAAATTTATCTCCATTTTGGATGTAATCGAGGATGGCTTCCAAATCCCTCATGTGAGCCGAAACGAATAAATCAAGATTCGGAAAAATACTTATTGAGAGGAAGCAGAAAATCGAAGCTAGTCAGCCCTCCCCGCCCCGATGGCCCTGATCCTTCTTGATGGACAGCATCATGCATGCCTCGATTCTTGTCATACTCCTCGAGGATCACGAGACACTCGAGGTTCACCGGAGCGAGATCGATGCTTGGAAAAGGCTCATCCGCTTCGTGGACAGCCGGTGGTCTCATCGCTTCGGTTCACAGATTCCACCAGAGGACGAGACGACGCGGATCACCGCCTTCTTCAAAGGCAAAGGTATCTACCTGATCGCCAGAGCCGACTTGTCACAGGTAAGCCGGGAGATCGACGAGGGCGAACAAGAACATCTCAGGACCGAAATCTTCCGCTTGAGATAACCGGTGTTCAGCATGCGAGGACTAGATATTGTGTTCGAGTGCCTCATCCTAGGAGATAGTATCGGGCTGGGAACTGCCCGCGCAGTAAACGCCCTTTATGCCGCCCGGTGTGACGTCCGCGCAGCCGAAAGAGCGAACGCAGATCAGATTTTGCGCTGGCAAATCCCGCCCAAGCGCTATGGTGCATCCGTATTCGCAATCGGCTCGAACGATGCCGCTTCGCCAGACCTCACGAAAAAACTGCGAAACATCCGTGCACGAATCATCGCGCGCCGTGTGATTTGGCTACTGCCCTATAATCGACAACGCGCCTCCATCGTCAGTTCGGTCGCCGCGACCTACAACGATGAAACACTCGACTTACTGCGCTTTCCAACGCGCGATCAGATCCACCCTTCGAGCTATCATCTTGTTGCAAGGGCGCTGCTCCGACCAGATTAATGATCCGTACCTCTATATCGGGTGCCAGGCCCAAGGCATCTCAGGAATGGATGTTTTTCGCGAGGGAAACAACGACCGGCCTCGCGCTGCCTTCACCGGCTATCCTCGCGGAAGGCGGCAGGTGCTCAAAACGCTTTCACAGGTCCGCAAATTGATTTCGAAACTGAAGTCTGTCGGCAACCAACAACCCACCTGCAAATCCTCGGACCAAAGGGTGCGCTTACACCTGCGACCCCTGCTCTGTCCCAGGGCCCTGGCACTCTGTCACTCAAGACGTGAAGAACATCTATGCGTGGCGGGGTTAGCCAGCTAAGGTCATGAAGCCTACGCAAAGCAGCGCTTGTTGCGCACGTTTTCGGCGATGGGTTCGAAACATGGCGCGGGCTATTTGCCCAAACGCGAAGCAGGGCGTTTCGAGGACAAGCAAGGGGGCGTCGGCCAACCTCATCGAAGGTGGTCATTGCATGGCCGCGACGCGCGGCAGGAGATGACGCTCATGGATCTTGTCGCTATCGATTTCGAAGCAAGCTGCCTCCCCCGTCATGGTCGATCCTTTCCGATCGAAGTCGGCATCGCGAGCGCCAACGGCGTGCGGTCCTGGCTAATCAAACCAGATGCACGATGGCGGGATTGGGATTGGACCGATGAAGCCTTCGCTCTCCATGGAATATCGCGCGCTCAATTGAATGCCGAGGGGCATCCGCCCGACGCGGTCCTAGCAGAGCTCCACAAAGCGATCGGCAGCAGACGAGTCTTTGCCGACAGCACGATAGACAGTTACTGGTGGGATACGCTGGGCACGGTGACATGCCGGCCTCTTCCCTCGCCGATCGAGCACGCCAACGCCCTGTTGGATGAATGGGGATCCAGTTCCGACACCATTTCGGCTGCCTGCCAAGACGCTAACCGCCTCTGCCCAGCAATGCATCGCGCAGCAGCGGACGCGCGCTGGCTATGGACCGTGCTGTCCGGTGTCAATGGCAGACAAGTAATGGCCCCGAAAGCGCCTGAACGCTGGTCTACTGATCCAATTTTGGCACCGTTTCATCAGTCAGTCCCGGATTCTGATCTTTCCGTCATTTCGTAAAAGGCGAGCGCGATCATCATCCTTAAGAAGACCCGCTCGCCTGGTGGCGTTCGTGCATACGGTACAGGCCGGATCCTTTGCCCAGGCCGGTCGGCTGATCGGTGCCACGCCCTCTGCCGTCTCCAAGAGCCTCGGGTGGCTGGACCACCGGCTCGGCATGAGATTGCACCTGCGATCGACCCCATCGCTGAGCCTCACCACGGAAGCAGCCTATTACGAGCGCGTGGCGGCCTTGTTGGCCGCTTCATCTCGAAACCTCAGGTGCCATCGCGCTCGGACGGAGACCTTCAACGATCAGATCTCTCTCCAGGCATCGAGCGGATCAGAACCAGAAGCGCACGCCCGCGACGAAGCTTGCGTTGCTGACGTCGCGTCCGTCGGCGCGCGCAAAATCAGCGGTGTTGGCAAAGCTGCGCTCCCAATGGACCCCGACATAGGGTGCGAACTCGCGCGTGAACTCATAGCGCAACCGGACGCCAAGCTCGACGCTGGACAGGCCCGCACCAATGCGATCGCTTGGGATGTCCTGTGCGGACAGATTGATCTCGGCGCGCGGCTGAATAATCAGCCGCTGCGTAACGCGCATATCGTGGTAGCCGCCTGCGCGCACAAATATGTGACCCCGATCGGAGAGGAAAACCGCGCTTTCCAGCTCAAACCAGTAAGGCGCGAGACCTTCGACGCCGATCGCCGCATAGGCGCGCGATGGTTCGAAATCATAGCGTAGCCCGGCTTGCAGATTCCAGTAGGGATCAATGGCGCGGCTATAGAGCGCTTCGACCTCCGCACCATTGAGATCGCCGCGAAAGCGGCCATCGCCTTCCGTCTTCAGCACCGCCCGGTTTATGTCACCACCATACCAGGCTTCAGCTTTCCACGCATAGCCGCCATCGTCTCCGATCGCACGATATTCGGCGATGTCGACGATGACCTGGCTATAGGTGCCACCACCATGCGCCCGCCGCTGCGTCGCGCGAACCTGCGCCATGTCAGCCGGATCGAAACTCCGGTCGGCATGCCAGTCTCCCGGAATAGGCGGCGGCGCTGCGTTGCCCGCCGGTAGCGCCGTGCCGTCTGCATGTGGATCGCTTCGATCCGCTGGCGGGACGCCATGTGCGCTATGGTCTTCCTGCATGACACGGCTTCCCGCACGCGGGGCCGCCGTCTGCGTGCCATGACCAGCGTGGGAGTCTGCCCGTGCAGGAGCCTCTTGGGGGTCGCCATGGCCACCCTGCGGATCGCCGCCGGCGGACGGATCGCTTGCTTCATGACTTGCATGCCCTTCATCCGGGGACGCCACCGGATTGGACGTTTCAGCCGATGGGCGAGTTTGAGTGGCGCCATGACCTGCGTGGGTCTGTGCCGCCGCCGGTATGGAGACTGCTAGGCCCATCGCGGTCAACGCAACGATCCGCGCGCACATCAACCAGTCCCTTTCGCACGCACTGCGACGACGTGCATCATCCCTGCGTGCATGTGATAGAGCAGATGGCAATGGAACGCCCAATCACCAAGCGCGTCGGTCGTGACATCGAGCGTCACCGATCCACCCGGCAAGACGTTGACCGTGTGCTTGCGCGGAGCATACGAACCGTGTCCCGTCACCAGTTCGAAGAAATGGCCGTGCAGGTGGATCGGATGCGCCATCATCGTGTCATTGATCAGCGTGATACGCACACGCTCATCCTGACGAAACGGGATCGGCGCGGTGAGCGCGTTAAAAGTCACCCCGTCGAACGCCCACATATAGCGTTCCATGTTGCCGGTAAGATGGATCTGGAGACTGCGGCTCGGTGCCCTGACGTCAGGATTGCGGTCGAGCGCCATCAGGTGACGATAGGTCAGCACGTCATGGCCGACATCATCAAGCCCGATCCCCGGTTCGCCGGTGCGGTCGATTGGCATCGGCGCGATCGACTGCACTGCCGGCGTGCGCGCAACATTGGGCACGTTCGAGAAATCGCGCATCGCATGTGAGCCTTGCGGCGTGGCGGTGGCTGAGACCGCCGCGCCGTGACCTGCATGGCCGCCATCCCCGGCGCGC
Source organism: Sphingomonas sp. SRS2 (assembly GCF_000971055.1). Taxonomy (GTDB): domain Bacteria; phylum Pseudomonadota; class Alphaproteobacteria; order Sphingomonadales; family Sphingomonadaceae; genus Rhizorhabdus. The sequence continues at coordinate 16,256 of NZ_LARW01000048.1, read as the reverse complement.
GAATCGTCGTTCAGCGCGCCATGATCCATAGCGCTCATGCCCATGTCGGTCATGGTGAGGATCGGGCGCTCGCGCGGGAGCGGAATCTGCGCGCTCATGCCCGCGCGCGGTGCCAGCGTGGCGCAGCCCATGCCCGAGCGGTCGCTTGCCTCGGCGACGATCGTATAGGGGCGATCCTCCACCGGCTCGACGATCACGTCGTAAGTCTCGGCCACCGTGATCTGCAATTCGTTCGCCGCCACCGGCCGCACATTCTGCCCGTCGGCCTGGACGATGGTGAGCTTGAGACCGGGGATGCGGAAATTGAAGATCGTCATCGCCGCCGCGTTGATTACGCGCAGGCGCACCCGCTCTCCGGGGCGAAAGAGACCCGTCCAGTTGTCGGCAGGGCCGTGGCCGTTGACGAGATAAGTGTAGGCCGCGCCGGTGACATCGGCGACGTCGGTCGGGTCCATCCGCATCGCACCCCATCGCAGGCGCTCGCGAAGCGTCTGATCGCGACCGGCGAGCAGGCCCGCAAGCGTCTGTCGGCGGCGGTTGAAATAACCTCCCTGCTGCTTGAGCTTGCGGAAGATCACATGCGGATGCGTCGCGCTATAGTCCGAGAGCACGATCACATGCTCACGATCGGAACGCACCGGATCTTCGCCTGCCGGGTCGATAATGATTGGCCCATAATGGCCAAGCTGTTCCTGCAACCCTGAATGGCTGTGATACCAATAGGTGCCCGACTGAACGATCGGGAACTCGTAAACGAAGGTTTCATTGGGCCGAATACCGGGAAAGCTGATCCCCGGCACGCCGTCCATCTCCGCGGGGAGGATGAGGCCGTGCCAGTGAACGGAGCTGTCCTCGTCGAGCGCGTTAGTGACGGCGATGCGCACATTCTGGCCTTCACGCAGGCGGATCAACGGCGCCGGGATTGTCCCGTTCATGGCGATTCCATGGCTGGTGCGTCCATCGATCGTGACAGGCTGATGCGCGATGCGGATGGCGATCTCCTCGCCGCTCAGCACGGGCATGTCAGGTGCGATGCCGGCTGAGACCGGCTGCGCCCATGCCGGCAACCAGCCTGCCAGGGCGACGCCGGAGCCCATCAGGGTCGCGCCGCGCAGAACGGCGCGCCTGTCCAGATATGATTGCGTCATAGGTTGCCTGATAGCGGCTCGATCCGCTCGCCCAAGATGTAATCCTACGTGGCTAGAAGCCAGTTTATGTTCGGAACTGCGATAAAGTCTCGGGTCACTCCACCAAATAATCTCTCTCTCCAGAGACCATGGAATCGAGCGCCTGCAACAACCAGATGGAAATTTTCACGACGGGCAAGGTCTGCCAATACCGTTCTCGCAGCCGTCTCGCTGCTCTCTATGTGCAAGATTTGAGCGCCCACCTCACGGATCGATAGATACTCCCCAGCTTCGGCAAGGCGCGCGGAGGAGACACCTTCCCCGACCCCCGCCAGAACAACTTCTCCGGCGCGTTGAAGGAAAGGAAGAGCCGCGCGAAGGGCGCAACGTGCTTCGCGGCTGTCCATCCATCCGATCAGAATCTTTTGAAATGAGGTTGTCTCGAAATTCGATCCGAGCCTTAGAACCGGCGCACCCGACCGGGCCGCGATCTCCAGAGGATCGGCATGCGCGAAGCTCGATGCGGGCGGCACGCTCATGATCACGAGATCCGCAAGCAACGCATGGTCCAGAATTGCGGCGCTCGGATGCGAGATGCCGTCGCACCATTGGGTATCAATGGCATTCCCTCGCGCGAGGCGATCGAAGGCAGACGAAACGCGCACGGTTTCGTCACGCAGCTCGTGTTCCTTGGCGAGCGAGTTGAAGGGGCTATGTGCAATCGCGTCTGCTACGGATATGCTATCTGGCCATGCCGAACATACAGCGGTGAGCGAACCGCCTAATTGAACGGCCAGCCCCGGCGCAATTTTCAGACGGCGCTCGACATCGCGGTCCGGCGTTGCATAACTATAAGATTGATCGACGTCGACGCGCGCGCCATAATTTCTCCCATTGCATCCTCAAGTATATTGCAAGCGTTGAAATGGGCCAATTTTGCCGATCACGTCGAGCAGAATAAGCAATTCTCTTGAACACACATCGCCATGCGGGCGTTGGATCGCTTCGGCCGCAAAAAATTGTGCTGCGCCGCGCTCAACCGGATTGAGGGGGGCACACGTCCACGATCCAGCGCGCGACTTTCGCTTTTAGGCTCGCCGCCGCTACCGAATCGGCCAGCGTGGATGCAGCTCGTCGATCACGAAAGCGTGACCTGCCCGCCCGCCCGGATGCCCTTCGAGAAGATGGGGATGATCGAGTGGCAGATCGTCATGCCTGTGCGCTACCACCTCGACATCCTCTTTGGGCCAGATTCCGAACGCGATCACCGTGCCGATCAGCGCCAGGGCGGCGGTGGCTCCGAAGGCGATTCCCATACCTTCGAGCGCGCCGACCTGCCCGGCGAGCGGATAGGCGATGAGCCAGCAAACATGGCTGAGCGCGAATTGAGCAGCGAACAAGGCGGGTCGATCTTCCTCCGCCGATGATCGTCGCAGCAAGCGGCCTCCCGGTGTTATGCTGGCCGAATAGGCGATGCCCAGCACCAGCCAGCCCGCGAGGATCACGCCCCAATAGCCGGGTGAAGCGTGGCCGCGCCAAGTCAGGGCAAGCACGGCGAGCGCAACGGTCATCACCGAGGCGGCCGAAAGCATGACCTTTCGATCGGACAGCCGTTCAAGCAGACGGGGCAGCAGCAGCGCGGCCAGCATTGAGCCGCCGCCGAACGCGGCAAGCGTGATCGCCACCTCTCTTTGGCCAAGCCCAAGCGCCGCCTGCACCAGCACCGGCGTATTGACGATCACCATCGCGCTGGCGGCGGCGGCGGCAAGCGTCACCGCGAGCAGCCCGCGCAGCCGAGGCGTTTTCAGATAAAGCCGCGCGCCGCGTGTCGTATTGTCGTAGATGCCGCCACCGGAATTGTGCGCGCTGGAACGCGGCAAGGTCGTCGTCAGCACCAGCAGCGCCGAGCAGGCGAACCCGATCGCCGTGCCCGAGAACAGCCAGTGGAAGTTCATCACCGTCAGCAGCGCGGCGGCGAGCATCGGGCTGGTCAGGCTCTCCATGTCGTAGGCAAGGCGCGAGAGCGACAGCGCCCGCGTATAGTCTTTCTCCTCAGGCAACACGTCGGGGATCGTGGCCTGAAACGTCGGCGTGAACCCGGCCGATGCCGATTGCAGCACGAAGATCAGAATATAGATTTGCCAGACCTGATCCACGAACGGCAGCGCGAGCGCCACCAAGCAGCGGATCACATCCATTGCGATCAGAAAGGCACGGCGCGGCAAGCGATTGGCGTAGGCCCCGACAATCGGAGCGACGCCGATATAGGCAATCATCTTGATCGCCATTGCCGTGCCCAGCACCGCGCCGGCGTCAGCCCCTGCAATGTCATAAGCAAGCAGACCGAGCGCGACCGTGGCGAGGCCAGTGCCGACCAGCGCGATGACCTGCGCAAGGAACAGTTGGCGATAGGTTCGATTGGCTAGAACCGAAAGCATATCCGTCTCTCCAGGAATCCCCTCGGGGAAAGGTGGGCAAGTCAGACGACCCGCTTGACCTCGCTATATTCGCCCCGCGTGCGGAGCGTGATCGTGACCGGGGCACCGGAGCGGTTGCGCCAGAACCAACCATGCTTGCCATCGAACGCGGCGACCAGTTCGCCTTGCTCGCCAATCGATTCCCGGCCCTTTCCGTAGCCATGATAGGAGATGCCCTGTCCGTCTGCGTGCGTGTCAAAGTTGACATGTCCGCCTTCGACCGACCAGTCGAATGCGATGCGCGCACCCTTTGCTGCTGTCAGCTTGACCTCCGCGCCCTCGTTCGGCGCCAGCGTCACGCGGGTCGTGTCGTTGCGGCCTGCAACCCCCGGCTGCGCCGGGGCAGCCTGTTGAGCGCCTCCCGCTGCTGCCTGAGCCACGGCCAATGCAGCCGCCTCCTGCGATGCGGCGGCATCGGCGGCCGCATCGGCAGCGGCTTCTTCGGCCAACTGCATCTTGATCTCGCCCATCTCGGTCAGACCGAGAAGCTTGCCAGCACCCGTTGGATCAACACCGTATTCGGAAGGCAGGATTACGGCGACGAGGATCGCTCCCGCAGTCGCGGCGGCGATGATCGTCGAGCGGATGAGTTGCTTCGAGGTCGGCAAATCTTCGAGGCGGGGCATCTGGGAATTGAACATTGTCATTACTCCTTGTTACGCGACCGCGAGGCCGGTGAGCTGGTAGCCGACGAGGATGAAGCCAGCGGTCATGAGGGCGACGTTGGCGGCGAAGGCGTGGCGGTGGAAACTGCTCGTCCGGCGCCAGAAGCCCATCAGGATCAGGATCGCGCCAAGGGCAAGGAGTTGGCCGATTTCAACGCCGATGTTGAATGCGATCAGGTTCGGCAGCAAGCCGTCCGGCGAAATCTCGAACTCAAGGATCTTGGTCGCCAGGCCGAAGCCGTGAAAGAAACCGAAGATGAGCGTCGCCCATTTCGTGTTGGGCTGGAAGCCGAACCAGCGCTGGAATGCGCCGAGGTTGTCGAGCGCCTTGTAAACCACCGACAGGCCGATGATCGCGTCGATGACATAAGCGTTGGCGCTGATCCCGGTGAGGACGCCGAACAGCATCGTCGTCGAATGGCCGATCGCGAACAGCGTCACATACAGGCCGATGTCCTTCATCCGGTAGAGGAAGAAGATCACGCCGAACAGGAACAGCAAATGGTCGTAGCCCGTGACCATATGCTTGGCGCCGAGATATACGAAGGGCCAGAACAGAACGCCGCTGCTTTCCTGAATATAGCCTTGGTCGCCTTCTGCGACGCCATGCGCAAAGGCGTCGAAACCGAAGCAGAACGTCAGCGCGAGAATGCCGAGCGCGAACGTCAGTCTGTTTCGCAAGGCGTTCTCGAAAATGGTTGCGTAGTAGCTCATGAAAAAATCCTTTCCGGTCTCCCACGCGCCGGGGGCCGGCGCGTGGGAGTGGCCGTGGCTCAGGCTTGCGCCGGGGCCGTGTCGGGGGATGGGTGTTCGTCTTCCGGTCGCGCTTCGCGACCGTGGACGAGGCGATAGAGCGCGGGCAGCACCAGCAGCGTCAGCAGCGTCGAAGAGATGATGCCGCCGATCACCACCGTCGCCAGCGGCCTTTGGACTTCCGCCCCCGCGCCGACGTTGAACGCCATCGGCACGAAGCCGAGACTCGCCACCAACGCGGTCATCAGCACCGGCCGGAGCCGCGTGAGCGCGCCTTCGCGGATCGCCTCGTCAAGGCTCTGGCTCGTCTCCCGGAGCTGACGGATAAAGCTCAGCATCACCACGCCGTTCAGCACCGCGACGCCCGAGAGCGCAATGAAGCCCACGCCTGCCGAGATGGAGAGCGGCATGCCCCGGATCAGCAGTGCAGCCACGCCCCCGGTGAGCGCCAGCGGCACGCCCGAGAAGACGATCGCCGAATCCCTGGCGGACCGGAAAAGACCGTAAAGCAGCCCGAAGATCAGCAACAGGGCGGCGGGCACGACGAGGCGCAGCCGCTCGGCCGCCGAGATCAGTTGCTCGAACGTGCCGCCGTAGCTCACCCAATAGCCAGGCGGGATTTCGACCTGTGCATCCACCTTCTGTTGAAGCTCTTCGATGAATGAACCGAGATCGCGGCCTCGGACATTGGCGGTCACGACGACGCGCCGCTTGCCATTTTCACGACTGATCTGGTTCGGGCCAATCACGACCTCGACCTTCGCCACTTCGGCGAGCGGCACGAAACCGCGCGGGTCCGTGCTATTGCCCGCCAGCGGAATGCGCAGCCGCCCGATTTCGTCGGCCTTGCTCCTGATGTCCTCTGGAAGCCGCACGATCACCGGGAAGCGCCGGTCGCCCTCGAAGATCTGGCCAGCTTCGCGGCCGCCGATCGAGACCGCCACCGCATCCTGGATGTCGCCGACATTGAGCCCGAACCGCGCGATCGCCGCCCGATCGGGCGTGATCTGAAGGACGGGCAGGCCCGTCACCTGCTCGACGGCCACATCCTGCGCACCCTCGATGCCGCTCACCACGCTTTCGATCGACTGGCCGACCTCAAGAAGCCGGTCGAGATCGTCGCCGAACACCTTGATCGCGACATCGGCCCGGACACCGGACAATAGCTCGTTAAACCGCATCTGGATCGGCTGGGTGAACTCGTAATTGTTACCGGGGATGGTCTCGGCCGCCGCCTGCATCTCGCGAACCAGCTCGGTCTTGGGTTTTCGCGGGTCCGGCCATTCGCGGCGGTCCTTGAGCATGATATAAGTGTCGGCGACCGAAGGAGGCATCGGATCGGTCGCCACTTCGGCGGTACCAATCTTGGCGACGATCCGCTCGACCTCGGGAAACTGTCTGAGCCGTGCTTCGAGCGAGGTTTGCATCTGGATCGCCTGGCTCAGGCTCGTTCCGGGGACGCGCAGCGCATGAAGCGCGATGTCGCCCTCGTCGAGATTGGGGACGAACTCCGAGCCCATGCGCGTGGCCGCAAAACCCGCGATGGCGACCAGCGCCACCGCGCCCGCAACAAACGCGATCCGCAGCCGCAGCGCCGCGTCGAGCGCCGGCGCATAGAGTTTGCGCGCCCATCCCATCAGCCGGCTTTCCTTCTCCTCGACCTTGCCGGTGACGAATAGGGCCACCGCCGCGGGCACGAAGGAGAGCGACAGAATGAGCGCGAAGGTCAGCGCCATGACGACGGTGATCGCCATCGGGTGGAACATCTTTCCTTCGACGCCCGAGAGCGCGAAGATCGGCACATAGACCAGCGCGATGATGAGCATCCCGAACAACGATGGCCGGATGACCTCCGACGTCGCCGATGCGGCGAGCGCAAAGCGCTCCTCGCGGTCGAGCAGCCGTCCCAATCGGTGCTGCGCTTCGCCGAACCGGCGCAGACAGTTCTCGACGATGATGACCGCGCCATCAACGATCAGCCCGAAGTCGAGCGCACCGAGACTCATGAGGTTGCCCGAGACGCCCGCCCGCACCATGCCGGTGATGGTCATCAGCATGGTGATCGGGATGACCGCCGCCGTGATGAGCGCCGCACGGATATTGCCCAAGAGCAGGAACAGCACGACGATGACCAGCAGCGCGCCTTCGAGCAGGTTCTTTTCGACCGTCCAGATCGCCCGTTCGACGAGCCCGGTGCGATCATAGATCGGGACCGCCTTCACGCCCGCCGGAAGCGCCTTTGCCGCTTCCTCCAATCGCTCGGCGGCGGCGCGGGCGACGATTCGGCTGTTCTCGCCCGCGAGCATCATCACCGTGCTCAGGACCACTTCCTCGCCGTCCTCGGTCGCCGCGCCGGTGCGCAGCTCCTCGCCCATGACGACATCGGCGACATCGGCGACGCGGATCGGCACGCCGCCGCGATTGGTGACGATGATCGAGCGCAGATCGTCGATACCCGACGCCTGACCCGGCACGCGGACCAGATATTGCTCGCCGTAACGCTCGACATAGCCAGCGCCGACATTGGCGTTATTGCGCTCCAGCGCGGCCACGACCTCGTTGAGGCTGAGATTGTAGGCCGAGAGCCGGTCGGGCAGCGGCGTCACATGATATTGCCGCTCATAGCCGCCGATGCTGTTGACTTCGGTGACGCCCGGTGTGTTCCTGAGCTGTGGCCGGATCACCCAGTCCTGAAGCGTGCGCAGATCTTCGGGCGTGTAGCGGTTGCCGTCGGGCTTGCGCGCATTGGGCTCGGCCTCCACCGTATACATCAGGATTTCGCCAAGCCCGGTGGCGATTGGCCCCATCTCGGGCGCCACGCCTTCGGGGAGCTGATCGCGCGCGGTCTGGAGCCTTTCGTTGATGAGCTGGCGCGCGAAATAGACGCTCGTCCCATCCTCGAACACCGCCGTCACCTGGGAGAGGCCGTAGCGCGAGATCGAGCGGGTATATTGCAGACCCGGAATGCCCGCGATCGCGGTCTCGACCGGGAAGGTGACGCGCTGTTCGGCTTCGAGCGGCGAGAAGCCCGCCGCCTCGCTGTTGATCTGGACCTGGACGTTGGTGATGTCCGGCGTCGCATCGATCGGCAGGCGCTGGAAGGCCCAGACGCCGATTCCGCAAAGCAACGCAACGATGGTCAAAACGGCCCAGCGAAAGCGGATCGCGTTGGAGATGAGGCGTTCGAGCAATGCGGAACGCACGGGCGTTTCGTTCTCAGTGGTCATGGCTGGCCCCCGCCTTGTCGATGTCGGCGCGGATCAGGAAAGCGCCGTCGGTCACATATTCGGTGCCGGGTTCGAGGCCGCCGAGCACCTCGGTCCATTCGGGCGTGCGTCGGCCGATCTCCAACATCCGCACTTCGTATGTGTTGCCGACCCTGGCATAGACCACCTCGAAATCGCGAAAGCGCTGGATGGCCTTGGTTCTCACCGCGAGCGGTACTTGCGCCTCGGCGACCGCAAATGATCCCTCGACGCCCATACCGGGCCGGAAATCGCGCGATGCGCCCGGCGGCAGATGGACATGCGCCATCATGGTCTGGCTGGCGACGTCCGCGGTCGGCAAGATCGCCTCGACAGGCGCTTCGATTCGCGCTTCGCCGGAGAGGCTGCGGAGGTTGACCCGCTGACCCACCCGCACGCGCTCGGCATCACGCGGATAGACGAAGAACTCGGCATGGAGCTGGGTCGGATCAGCGATCACGAACAGGGCACGGTCGCCCGTCGTGTCGCCGACATTGGCATTCTTCTCGACGATGACACCGCTGATCGGCGCCGTCACCGCATAGGTTTGGAGCGAATGGCTGGACTCGACACGCAGCAGCGTCTGCCCCCGGCTGACCCGATCGCCCAGATTTCCGGTCATCCACACGATTTGCCCTGGCAGGCGGGCGCGCACGTCGGCCTTGCCTTCAGGCGTGATCTCGATCCGGCCGCTCATGTCGATCAACTCGGCAACGGCCCCAGGCCCCGCACGTTCGGATCGCACGCCGCCAGCCTGCGCTGCCTGCGCGGATATGGTCGTTCGGCCCTCATAGGAGGCATAGGTCCAGTCGTGGGTGCGTCTGCCCTCGACGGCCCGCACCTTCACGTCGAACGAATGTGGCTCGATCACCACGCCGCCACCGCGCAGATAATCCCCCTGAGGGGTAAATGCGAAGCGATCGACCTTTCCGCCAAGGCGCGTCAACTCCATGGCGAGCCGCACTTCGCCTGGCGACACCGGCTTGTCCTTCCGGTAGGCATAGACGCGGAACTCGGGATCGACTCCCTCCTCGAAGATCGTGATCTCGACTGCGAAATCGCCGTCGCGCAGCATGCGCCCGCGATGCGGTCCGCGCTCATAATCCTCGGCAGCGGCAGCCTTAGGCTCGGCGGTTTCGTTAGTGGACGAGGACTCTCCGCATCCGGTGAGCAGGGAAAGAGCGAGCAATGAGCCCGCGACAAGAAGGGATCGTTTCATCAGCGGTTCTCCGCGCTGGCGAGAAGGGAAGCGTGGCGGCCGGTCAGCCGGTCGAGCCGGGCGCCGTTGAGGTGGAAGCGGCGCAGCAGCTCAACCCGTCGGGACCGGGCATCGACCACCGCTTGTTGGGCCTGGTTGGCTTCGAGGAAAGTGAAGGCGGTGCCGCCACGGGCAAAACCATCGCCCACCAGCACCACCGCGCGCTCGGCGCTCGGCAGAACCTCGCGCTCGATCCGCACGATCTCGGTGGCGAGTGTTGCCCGTTCGGCGATGAGCCGGTCGATCTCGCGCCGGACCTGCACGCGCGTAACCGCGATCTCGGCTTCAGCCGCCTGCGCTTCGGCATTGGCCCGCGCGACATTGCCACGATTAGCGGTCCGGCTGCCGAGCGGGATCGACGCGCCGACCATGATCGCCACGTCATTGCCTTGCCCAAAGTGGCGCACGCCAACGCGCCCGGTCGGATCGCTGAAATTGCCGGTCTCGGCGAGCCGCACCCGCGCGCCGGCCGCGTCGCGCTCGGCAGTGAGCAGTGCGAGATCGGGGCTGCTTTCGGGCGCACCCGCGCCGGCCTCCGCAAATCCGAACGACGACGGGTCAAGGCTGTAGTCGGCCGTTCCACCCCAGAAAGCGGCAAGGCTGGCGCGCGCGATCCGCGCATTCTCTCGCGCCTGGTCGAGCGCGATGCGGGCCTGTGCTACGGCGGTTCTTGCTCGTTCGCCCGCGAACAGCGGATCGAGCGCGCGGCCGACCCGGCGGCCGGTCTCGGTCTCAACGAGCTGCGCGGCGGCGAGGCGCTGTTCCGCGATCGGGATTGTGGCCTCGGCCGCCAGCGCGTCGACCCAGGCGGCCTGCACCTGCGCCAGCAGGTCGAGCATCCGCAGGCGGTTACGCTCGACGGTAACGCCGACTTCCGAGCGCGCCGCGCCGACGCGGGCTTCGCGCTTGCCTCCGCGTTCCAACGTCCGCTCATACCAGGCGGTCGTCTGCGACCGTCCGACCGGCGAATAGGGGCCGGTGCCCACGAAGTCCTCGGCATCGACGCCGACGACATCGCGCGGGCGCACATCGGCCTGAAGGATGGCGGCATCGGCCGCCCGGAGCCGGGCGGCATTGGCCGCAACGGAAGGATCGCCGGCCGCGACGCGCGACAACGCATCCGACAGGCTGAGGGTCTGCGCCGCGCCGATCGAAGGCACGGACAGGACGGCCAGCGCTGCGCCTATCGCAAGCGCGCGCCGCAAACGCGCCGGGGCGCGCGCAACGATATTGGAAAACATGACAAAACGGCCTCACGAGCAGGCGTGGCATAGGCCGCGCCTCAAGTGACGCGGCGGCTCAGGTGCGGATCGCGCTGGCCTTTGGAGGTCGTTCGGGACCGTGTGTCAGAAAATCGGGCAGTCCGCTATCGGCGGGCGACTGCCAAGGCAAAAATCGCGAGAAAACCCATCCCGATCCCCGCGATGCAGGGGCAAGCAACCCGGAGCCGCTATCGCCGCCATGGTGGTGATGCCCCGTTCCAGGTTGGTGGTCGGAAGCATCACGACTGCCATCCGACTCGGTAGCATCAGGCCCATGCTTATGGTCGCTGGTCTCGAAGACGATTCGGCTGAATGGCAGATGGTCGTGGCTGCTCGCTGCACCGGATTGGTGCTGAATCCGATCGACTACGCTCGCCGTGCTGGCGCTCGCAAAGGCAAACGCCAACGCGACACAAAGCGTCGAGCAAAGCCCAAAAAGTCGAAGGCGAAAAACCCCAATCACGACCGCCGAGCATAAGCCGCCAGCGAAAGAAGGCAAGTATCATGCAGAAATCCAGGCGCGCGTGACTTCGATCCGACGCATTTCCGCGCCTGTAGACACAGATCAAAATAGGGTAGTGGGCTATCCCTTTGGCTGGTAGGAGGTGCGCATGGCACACACGATTCGCGAGAAGACCAAGCTGCTGAACCGCGTCAGGCGGATTCGCGGTCAGATCGAAGCGGTGGAACGCGCACTCGAAGGTGAGAAGGGCTGCGCCACCGTGCTGCACCTCATCGCCGGCGCGCGCGGCGCATTGAACGGTCTCATTGCCGAGGTGGTCGAGGATCACATCGAGATGCACGTCGCGGACCCGGCACTTACGCCCCAAGAGCGCGAGGACGGTGCCGGAGAACTTATCGACGTGGTGCGAACCTACTTCAAATAGGACTGGAATCGAAATTGGCTGCTGACATCTCCAGACGAACCCTTGCGGACGCAGCCGATGCCCGTACCATAGCGCCAGCGGCCGGTAGCGATGTGGCAAGCCTCGACCGCGACCGTCATGATCACGATCATCATGACGACCATCACGATCACGATCATCCTTTTGAATGGCCGGAGGCCGTGCGGATCGTGCTGGTTGCGCTTGCTGCCGCCGCTGTCTGGTTCGGTCTGTGGGAGCCGTTTCCGCGCGTCAGCGTGATCGGCGTCGTCGGCCTCGCCATCGGCGGATGGCCGATCTTCAAGGAAGCCTTCGAGAACGTCCTTCAGCGTCGAATGACCATGGAGCTTTCGATGTCGATCGCCATCGTCGCGGCGGCGGCCATCGGCGAGTTCTTTACGGCGCTCGTCATCACCCTGTTCGTGCTGGTGGCCGAAGTTCTCGAAGGCATGACGGTCGGACGGGGCCGCAAGGCGATCCGCGACCTCCTTGAATTTCTGCCACGCGAAGTATCGGTGCGCCGCACCGGCGCGGTGAAGACCATCTCCGCCAACGAGCTGAGCGTGGGCGACGCCATTCTCATTGCTCCCGGCGGCCGCATCCCGGTGGACGGCATCGTGCTCAGCGGCCACTCGTTCGTCGATGAATCGCGGATCACGGGCGAATCGATGCCCGTTGAGAAAATCGAGGGAACATCCATCTTCGCCGGCTCGATCAATCAGTCGGGCGCGCTCGAAGTCCGGGCCGAGCGGATCGGGCGCGATACGAGCTACGGCAAGATCATCGAAGCGGTAGAGCGCGCCGACCGCTCGCGCGCGCCCGTCCAGAGGCTGGCGGATCGCATGGCGGGTTATCTCGTCTATTTCGCGATCGGCTCCGCAATCGTCACCTGGCTCATCACCCGCGATCTCTATTCCACTATCTCGGTCATCATCGTCGCGGGCGCCTGCGGCATCGCGGCGGGCACGCCCCTGGCCATCCTGGGAGGCATCGGTCGCTCGGCCCGGCTCGGGGCGATCATCAAGGGCGGCGTCCACCTCGAAACACTCGGCAAGGTAGATACGGTCGTCGTCGACAAGACGGGCACCTTGACCTTTGGTCGGCCCGAGATTCACGGACTCGCGCCTGCCGAAGGCGTGAATGAGGACGACCTGCTTACTGCCGCCGCGGCCGCCGAGCTGCGCTCCGAACACCCGCTCGGCAAGGCGATTATCCAGATGGCCCGTGCGCGGAGCCTCGCCATCAGCGAGCCCGACCGCTTCGACTATACGCCGGGGCGTGGCATTGCCGCCGATGTCGCCGGCAGCAAAATTCTTGTCGGCAACGACGCCTGGATGTCCGACAACGGCCTGGTTGTCCCCGATGACGCGGGGCCGGGCATTGAGGCCGCCTCTGACGTGTTCGTGGCGCGTGACGGACGCTATCTCGGGACAATCGCTATCGCAGACACGGTCCGGCCCGAAGCCCGCGCCGCAATGCAGGCGCTATGGCTGATGGGCATCAAGACAATTCTGCTCACCGGCGACACGCCAGCGGTTGCCAATGCCGTGGGCCGTTCACTCAACATCTCGCAGATCGAGGCTGGCCTGTTGCCCGAAGATAAGCTCGCACGCATTCGCGGCCTGATCCGGGATGGGAAATGCGTCGCGATGGTCGGCGATGGGGTCAACGACGCACCGGGCCTTGCCGAGGCGAATGTCGGGGTCGCGATGGGATCGGGCACGGACGTGGCGCAGGAGAGCGCGGACATCGTGCTACTCGGAAACGATCTGGCGCGCTTTGTCGACACCCTCAAGGTGGCGCGGCGGACGCGCGGCATCATCTGGCAGAACTTCGGCGGAACCATCGCCATCGACCTGTTGGGTATCGGTCTCGCGGCCTTCGGATATTTGGGGCCGCTGCTCGCTGCTTTCATCCATGTCGCATCGGAACTGACCTTCATCCTCAATTCCGCGCGTCTTCTGCCGCCCCGTTCCCAGCTTGGCTCATCCCAGGTTGTGTCCGGAAATCGTGCCGCGGGCGAATAGAGTCTGGTGCCTGCGAAATCCCTTGCTTCTCGTTGGCTTGAACAGAACAAGGGAAGGCGACTTACGCGACACGAACGCCATTTGTGACCACTCGTCCAAACCGCCGACTGGCTCTGATCCGTACCAGCCTCGCCATCACTCGACCGGGAGGTTCCGATGCAAGAATCCAGATCCCGTTATTCCACGGTCTCGATCATCCTCCATTGGACGATCTTCGTGCTTATATTCGCCAACGCGACCTTCGGGGGCTGGATGGAGGACGCGCAGCCATCGGAGAAGCTCGGCTATTACCAGCTTCATAAATCCGTTGGCATCACCGTCCTGCTTTTGAGCCTGTTCCGGCTCGGATGGCGGATCGCGCATCCATGGCCCCCTTTCCCACAAGGCATGAAACTGTGGGAACGCCTCCTCGCCCGCGGCACCCATATTCTCTTCTATGTGCTGATGATCGGGGCGCCGCTATTGGGATGGGCCGCGGCGTCGGCCGGTGGAGCACCCGAAGTCCCGCTGTACGGAGCTGTGCCCGCCCCCAATCTGCCTTTGCCGCAAGGCGAGGATCTATCCGAGACCTTCGGGGACTGGCACAAGATCCTGGTCAAGGCGATCTATGTCGTCCTCGCCCTGCATGTGCTGGGGGCGCTCAAGCATCATTTCATCGACCGCGACCTCGTGCTGCATCGCATGTTGCCGCTCATAGGGCGCAACAGGGTGGAGAATGACCACTAGCGGTCGCTATCCCCGCGCGGCGGCCGAGATGCAATTGCGTCCATCGCATTGGTCCAAGATAATTATGTGGAAGGAGAAAGAGTGATGAAATCTATGAGAACTGCTTTGGCAGTCGTTGGAATGGTCGCGGCCACGGCCGCGATCGCGCAGACATCCGCACCGCCGAGCATCAAAAGCGACATCGTGCTGGCGGGCGGGACCAAGATCGGAGAAGCGACCTTGACCAACGGCCGTACCGGCGTGCTCCTCCGCTTGACAGCCTCCGGATTGACGCCGGGCTGGCACGCAATGCACTTCCACGCGACCGGCGACTGCTCGGACCAGGGCTTCCAGAAATCAGGCGCCCATATCAACCATGACGGCCACAAGATGCCGCACGGGCTCCTTAATCCGGAAGGCCCGGATTTCGGGGAGCTTCCGAACATCTATGTGGGGGCAGACGGCACCGCCAATGCCGAAGCCTTCTCCGCGCTCGTCTCGCTAGGCGCAGGGTCCGACCGGCCGAACCTGCTCGACGCCGATGGATCTGCGCTGGTGATCCACGCCAGCCCCGATGACCATATCACGCAGCCGATCGGCGGCGCCGGTGCGCGCGTCGGCTGCGCTGTGATCCGGCCAGCCAGCTAACGGCACACTCTCGTCTCTCGTCGGGGCGTTGCAACAGAGACGATTTGCGGGAATCGTCTCTGCAATGCCATGGCGCGCGCCTTGGCCTGCGCGGCGACGATGTTCTGTCAGCGGCGCGGCATTACTCGCCAACCCTCACCGCCATCCTTGCGCTCGCCCCGCTCTTGGCGGCTAGCTGCGCGCCATAGCGCAGCACCGTCTTGGGATCGCGCCAGCGATAAGCTTGCATGATCGCAGGCAGGCTTTCCCTCGCCGCAAAATTGTCCTGCGCCACGCCCACACGCAGCGAATGGCTCGACACGGCCGCAACCCAGCGCGCGACTTCCGCCTCGCTCATAGGGCCAAGCAGCTTCTTGTCGAACGCCCGCTGGACCAACCGCTTGTAGAGCAGCGTGATACTGTTGGGATGCAGCCGCTTGGTGCCGATCGCCGCGATCGAGCCGTCAAAATGGGTTTCGATGCGGCGGAACAGCGGCCCCTTGTCGATATGCGCCGCCTCGCGCCAGCGCGCGATCGCCTTCATGGTCGCGGGCGAGAGATAAGCCCAGGCCCCCTCGCCTTCCTGATCGGTCTTGCTGGTGGGCACGAACAAGGCCCCTGCCCCGCCCGCGTCCGGTCCGTGGATATGGTCGACGTCGATCGCCACCAGCTCCGAGCGGCGCGCACCCACATCATAGGCGACGCGCAACAGCGCCTCGTCGCGCAGGCCCATCACGTCGCGCCGGACCGCCTTGATAAGATGTGCGAGGCATACGCCGCTTGGCGGGCTGTCGAAATCGGCAATGTCGCCCTTGAAGCGGATTGCGCGGGCCTGGCGCTGGCGCACGCCCCGTTTCTTGCGGGCGGCCTTCTTTTCGAGCGTCACCAACTCCCCGGCAGTAGGATCGGCAAGACCGGCCATGCGATAGGCCCGCCCGATATAGGAGACATAGCGTTCGATCGTCGCCATCGCGCGGACCTTTTCGGCCGAGGGGTCGATGCCCGACAGCGCGCGAATATAGGCGGCCACATCACTCTGCGTCGCCCGCACCGGAGCGATGCCATGACGGCGGCACCAGTCGCCCCAAACCTTCAGGTCGGCCCAGTCGGCCCGAAGCTGCGATTTTGGTCATCTTGGAGAACACGTCGGGAACGGGCTGGTTGTTGTTGACGATCGCCCATGCGAGGAACGACGTTCCGCTCCGATAAGGGAGCGGCGTTATGAG
>NZ_LARW01000047.1 GCF_000971055.1 Sphingomonas sp. SRS2 | reverse complement strand
CGCGCCGGCACCCCCCCCCCCCCCCCCCTCCCCCCCCCCCGCCCCTCCGTCCCCGTTGAGGCGGCCCCCCCCCCCCCCGGGGGCGGCCGCGCCCGTCCCGCCCCCCCGGCCCCCCCCCCCCTCTTGGTCGTGGGGGGCCCCCCCCCCCCAGTAGCGCATCGCGCGCGGATCGGAGAGGATCTCGTGCATCGCCGCCATATCGGCGGGGCGCGCCCGCCGCATCAAGAGCCGCGCCGTGCGGATCTCGGTCATGATTATAGCAGCGCGGGCATTGCGGATTCGGGCGCCGGCAGCGACCAGTCGATGGGTGTCAGGCCCTGCGCAGCAAGGAATGCGTTGGCCTGCGAAAAATGCCGGCAACCAAGGAAGCCGCTATGCGCCGACAGCGGCGACGGGTGCGGTGCCTTAAGCACGAGATGGCGGCCACCCTTGTCGGTCGAATCGACGAAGGCCGCCTTCTTCTGCGCATAGCTGCCCCACAGCATGAACACGACCGGGTCGGCCCTGGCGTTGACCAGCCCGATGATCGCATCGGTGAACTTCTCCCAGCCGCGATCACGATGCGACGCAGCCAGGCCCATCTCGACTGTCAGCACGCTGTTGAGCAGCAGCACCCCCTGCTGCGCCCAATGCTCGAGGAAGCCATGCGCCGGACGCGGCAGGCCGAGGTCGCTGTGCAGCTCCTTGTAGATGTTGACGAGGCTCGGCGGCGGCCTGACGCCGGGCCGCACGCTGAAGCACAGGCCATGCGCCTGCCCCAGGCCATGATACGGATCCTGCCCCAGGATAACGACGCGGACCTTGTCGAGCGGGGTCAGGTCGAGCGCGCGGAACCACTCCCCCGCCGCCGGGAATATCCGCTTCCCCTTCTCGCGCTCGCCGGTCAGGAAACTCTTGAGCGCGGCCATATAGGGCGCGGCGAACTCGTCGGCGAGCGGGGTCTTCCAGCTTTCGTGCAGCTTGATGTCGGCCATGGCCGCTTTGTGGCGCAGGATTGTTTGGGGTTCAATCGCCATCCCGTTCCGGCGACGACCCGGCCGGGCGATGCGCGGCGACATGGACGCGCAGATCGTCGAGCACAGCGTCGAGCGGGCGGATATCGTACGCATCGATTTCGAGCCGCACGTCGCCATAGGAGAGCCGGCTGATCTGTTCGACGGTGCGCGTCGGGCCGAGCCGGCGCGGCGACTGCCACAGGATCAAGCGGTGAAAAGGTCCGCTGCCGACGGTCGCGTAACGCCACGCGGGCAGATAGTCGCGAATGAAGAACACCAGTCGGTAGACGTCGCCCATCCAGTGGTTCTTGCGGTTGCCGGTCTCCTGCCGAAGCGCGATCGACCGCTCATAGGACGGCAGGGATGCGGCGTAGCTCGACGGCAGCACGTCATCGACCACGATCGTCCCGCCCGGCTTCAAGACGTTCATCGCGTTGAGCAGGTCACGCAGCGTCTGATCGAAAGTATGGAGCCCGTCGATGAAGATCAGGTCGAACCGGTCGTCGCCGATGATGTCGGGCTCGAAGAATCGATCGCTGGGCATCGCGTGGAAATGGACATCCTGCCCGCCTGCCGCGGCGCGGGCCTGATCCAGATCGAAGCGGAATTCGATATCGACCGCCACCTTGCGGGTCGCCGATACGGCATGGAAGGTCATGCCGTCGCATACCCCGATCTCCAGATAGGCGGGACGCGCGTAGAGGTCGGCGATCGGCTGAATGATGTCGATATGCTGCATGAAAACTCCGGACGGGACTCGAACGTCGGACGCGTCGTCAGACCAGCAGGCGTTCGATCGCCTGGGCCAGCGCGACATAGAGCTTACCCATGTCGGACGAGAGCATCGTCACCGCAAGCGCACTGCCGTCGCGGCTGGAGAGGATGCGTTTTAGCAGCTCTTCGAAATCGTGGATGTAGCGGTTCACATGCTCGCGAAACTCGACATTGCCGTCGTAGAGCTGCACAATCCGCCCCGCTTCCTCGGTCCGCAACAGGCGGACGGCGGTGCGCGTGAAGGCGCCATGATCGCCGTTGAGATAGGCCTTCCATGCGCCATCGGGCACATCATGCGCGAGCAATTTGGTGACGTCGATCGCTGCCGAGTTGAGATGCTCGACGAGGATCGCGACCTCGCGGCTGACCTCGTCCTGCTCGAATTTCTCCTGCCGCGCATGCGCCTCGGCGACGCGCTTCTCCATGCCCAGTGTGGCTTCGGCCACCGAAAGCATCTGGCGGAGCAGCTTCTCGCTCGCATGGTTGGCGGCGGCGACGGCGGCTTCGGCGGTATCGGAGATGAGGTGGATGCGCTGGGTGATCTGGTCACCGAACGCGCGCTCGATCGCCTCGGCGCCGCTGCGCGCGAGCGCATCGCTCGCGTCGGGAATGATCGACTCGAGCGCCGCCCGCGCGCCGCGCGCCGCTTCGCCGGCAGTCTCGCGCATCTTCAGGATTGCGTCGATCAGTTTGCCGCCCGACAGTTCGGACAGTGATCGCATATTCGCCTCGCTCTCACCGATCAGGCGAGCGAGCTCGTTGCTATGATCGCGCAGCGCCTCGAGCCGGGCATTGGCCTCCTCGGCGAAGGCGTCGGACAATTGCCGCTGCCGTTCGAGCATCGTGTCGCCCTCGGCGGCGATATCGGCCATGCGCCGCGCCGCCTGATCGCCCAGACCAGAGATCGCGTCGCGTTGCCGGTCGATCATCATGTCGGCCGAGCTGAGGCGGTCGGTCGCGCGCTCGACGGTCGCGGCGAGCTGCTCGGCCTGTGCGGTGATCGCGCGCATCGTCGCATCACCGCGCGCCGCCTCGCCCTCGATCCGCTGCATCGTCTGCGGAAGGTCGCGCTCGACATTGGCGATGATCGAATCGAACGCGATACGCAGGCCGTTGGCGCGATCGGTCAGCGTCCGCGCGCCCGCCATGCTGTTGCTGACCGCCTGGCCGAGGCCCTCGACATGCCCACTGAGCGAGACGATGACCTCGGCGAGGTCGGCGGTCTGTTCGGCGCCGGTCGCCCCGAGCGCCTCGAATCGGCCCTCGATCGCGCCCAGCGCATGTTCGAGATTGGCTACCAGCCGGCGGGCATCCTCGTCCTGCTGGACGAGCTGCGCCGACAGGCCGTCCGCGAGCCGGCTCATATCCGACAGGCGCTCGGCGATCGAGGCGGCGGCGGCGGTGCCCGCCTCGTCGAGCGCAGCGCGGCCATGATCGATCATCGCCGCCATCGCCTCACGCTGCAGGTCGAGGCTGCCGCGGCTCTGCTCGATCGCGACGGTAGCGCGATCGAGCGTCGAATCGACCACCGTGCCGAGCCCGGTGGCGGCCTCCTCGATCGTCCGCGCGGTGCGTTCGGCGCGGGTCTCGATACGGCCGATCTGGGTGGCGAGGCGCCCCGACGCGGCGCCGATCAGCTCGTCGGCCTCATGGCTGCGCTCGATGATCGCGGTGAGTGCCGTCGACAGGCCCTCCGCGTGATCGCGGGCGGTCCCGCCGATCGACTTGATCAGCTCGTTGACCTCGCCGACCATGCCGAGCGACTTGGGCAGATCCTGCATCAGCCCGCTCATATCGGAGCGGGCGATGCCGGCGGCATTGTGGAGCAGGTCGGTCTGCCGCGCGAGCAGGTCGGTCTCGTCACGCATGTCCATGCTGATCTGTTGGAGCTTTTCGGCGGCGCGGCTGCCCTCATCGAGCAGCGCGCCGGTGTGCGCGGACAGATCGGCACGGCGATTGTCGAGCACCGCGGCGACCCGCGCCACCGCTTCCTCCAACCGCCGGCTCTCGACCCGCATCGACAGCGCGGTCTCGCCGAAGCGGCTGACTTCGCGCCGCGTGCCGCGCTGGAGTAGCATGTAAACGATGCCGAGCAGGGCGAGCGGCCCGCTGGCCAGGGCAACGCTGCGGGCGAGCGCCGAGACGTCGAACGATGTTGGGGCGACTCCGCCGATCCACAGCGCGATCCAGCCCGCCGCCAGCATCCCGAACAGCGCGCCGACTGCGACATCGCCGGCGCGGCGGCGCGGCATCGATGACGCCGGCTCGACAAAGGCTGGCGCGTCCTCGCGCACAGCCTCGGACAGCAGCAACTCGTCACCCGCTTCGGTCATGTTTTCCGGATAGGATTCAATGGGTTCGCCATCGGCCGCAGCCGCCCTGACGGCGTCCGCCTCGGCCCCCGTAGCCGCACGCCAACGATCCAGTGGATGCGGTGCCTTCCCCATGAGACGCGATTCTATAGGAATCCTGAATCGAGCGATAGTCTCGACTAACGAAATCTTTACTCTTCCTGGCCCTTATCGGGGCATGTCCTTCGAACCCGCCACGCTCGATCATCTCCTCGCCGAAGCCGTCGGCGCCGACAGCGCCGTCGCGGGTGAGTTGCGCGCACTTTTCCTCGCCTCGGCGACGATGCATGTCGCGGCGCTTTCGCAGGCGCAATCGGTGATCCCGTGGCGCGACGAGGCACTCAAGCTTCAGGGTCTCGCCGCAAGTTTCGGTATGACCGCGCTGATGGACGTCGCCGCCCGCGCCACCCATGCCGGCCCCGATCCGCTGCTGCTCGATGCCGTTGCGGATGCGCTGGCCGCGTGTCGATAGCCTCCTCGCTGCCCTGACCTTCCCCCTCCCGGAAAGGGAGAGGGAAGAATGGCGAACCGCCCCAAATCCGCACAATGTACCGCGATTCCCGCTTTGCCGAATCGCTCCGCAACGCCTATCCCCTTTCGATTGTCGACGGGGGATTGGGACGTGCCGCTTGCCGCGCTTATCGCCGCGCAGGATCAGACAGACGTAGGTGACGGGTTGCGCGCCACGCTCCCGCTCGCCGGGCGTAGCCTGATCGAATATCAGGCGGGGCTCGCGATCGGCGCGGGGGCGACGCATGTCGTCGTGCTGGTCGAACGGGTGCCGGCCGCGCTGGCGCAGGCGGTCGATCGCCTGCGGCGGCAGGGCGCGCGGATCGAAATCGCGCGCAACATCCCCGACGCGCTCGACCGTTTCCATCCCGAGGAACGCATCCTGCTGATCGCCGACGGCGCGGTCGCGGCACAGGGCGCGGTCGATGCGCTCACCGCCGAAAACGCGCCCGCGCTGCTCGCCCTGCCCGATATCCAGGACTATGCCGATTTCGAGCGGATCGATGCCGCCGAACGCTGGGCCGGCTTCGCGCTGCTCGGCAAGCCCGCGCTCGACGCGACCGCGCAGATGCTGGGCGACTGGGATCTGACCTCGACCCTGCTGCGACGGCTGGTCCAGGCCGATGCGGCCCGCGTCGGCGCGATCAATCCCAGCGGCGACCAGATCCTCCCCCCGCCGGTGCTGGCGACCGGGCCCGCGGCGATCGGCGCGATCGAGACCAGCCTGCTCCGCCGCGCCGATCCGGATGCCGGCGACTGGACCGAACGCTATCTGCATCGCCTGCTCGCCGGCCCGCTCGTACCGCCGCTGGTGACGCGGCAGGTCGATCAGAGCCATGTCGCCTATGGCGCGGCGGCGCTCGCCTGGGGCGCGGCGCTGTTCGCGGCCTTCGGATTGTTCTGGGTCGCCGCGCTGCTGCTGCCGATCGCCACGACGATCGCCTCGTCGGCGCGGCGGATGGCGCGCATCTGGAGCACGGCCGCCGCCCCCTCCCGGCTGATCGATATCACCCGCTATGCCGCGGTCCTCGCGACCCTGATCCTGCTCGCCCGCGTCCTTGCCGCCGAGGGGGGCTGGGGCTGGTGGATGGTCGCGGCGCTGATTCCCGCGGCATTGCTGGGCGTCGCGGCGCTTGGGCCGATCGTCGCTGCCGTCCGGGCGCAGCCGACGCCGCGGTGGCTGGCGAGTCCCGACGCGCTCGTCTGGACCGCACCGCTGCTGGCGGTGCTCGGTGGCTGGCGGTGGATGGTGGCGGCGCTCGCCGGCTATGCGATGATTTCCTTTGCCGAAAGGTTCATTGCAGCATGGAAGAGCGCAAGAATGTGTGAGAGTTGATAGCTTAGCTTCGATTTAACGACATTAACTTATGACCGAAGCATGATGGGGCTGGACGACGAAAGGCTGGATGGCATGCGGCCCGCGGTGACGCGGTGGCTGAGCGATGCCGCGCGCGCGCTCGACGGCATCGAAAGCCGCATCGATCGCGCCGCCAGCGACCTGTTCCACAACGACGCTTTCAGCCTCTCCGATCAGCAACGCGCCCAGATAACCCAGCTCATGCGCGCCCTGATCGGCGCGATCGAAGACGAACTGCGCATCCATATAGGCAATGCGTTGCCGGCAGACGCCAGCCCCGAACTGGCGGCAGCGCTCGGCTCCGCGCGGGTGCCGATCGCGCTGCCATTGCTTGAGCGGACCCAGTTGCTGCGCGATCCCGATCTGGTCTCGGCCATGCTGCGCCGGGTCGACGAGCATCGGCTGGCGATCATCCTGGGCCGCGATTCGCCCTATCATGTCGCCGATCTCGCCCAGCGGCTGCTCGACCTGGGCGACGAGACGATCGCCGAGGCGGTCATGGCGCTGCTGATCGCCGAGAGCCGCCGCTACGATCAGTTCGGCGATCCCGCGCTCGCCCGCACCGACCTCCCCCCTGGCCCGCATCGCCGGCTGCTCTGGGCCGTCGCGGCGGCGCTGCGCCACTATCTGATCCGCCAGCACGCCGTGCCGGATACCCAGGCTGATCTGCTTCTGGCGGGCGCGGCGCGCAACCTGCTTGCAGAACATGAGGATGCCGACACGCTCGAGGGCCGCGCCGAGGCGCTCGCCCTGCTGCTCGCCGACCGCGAGCTGATCGACGATGCGCTGCTCACCGCGGCACTCGAGGAGGGCTGGCTCGCGCTGTTCACCGCCGCGCTGGCCCAGCGCGCAAAGATGGATTCGCCCGGCGTCTGGTCGATGGTCGCCGACCCTTCGGGGATGATGCTGAGCACCCTGCTGCGCGCGGTCGATTGCGGCCGTGAGGCGGCGGTGACGATGTTGTGGCGGATCGGATCGGCCGAGGGCGCGAGCGAGGAGACGCTCGTCGAGCGCGCCAACGCATTTGACGGCCTGAGCGTCCACGACGCCGCCGA
The DNA here is from genome assembly GCF_000971055.1 of Sphingomonas sp. SRS2. Lineage (GTDB taxonomy): Bacteria > Pseudomonadota > Alphaproteobacteria > Sphingomonadales > Sphingomonadaceae > Rhizorhabdus. The sequence continues at coordinate 87,700 of NZ_LARW01000047.1, read as the reverse complement.
GGCGGTGCTGATCTGGCGGCTCGATCCCAATTATCGCCGCGCCGTACTCGAAATTGGCGACAATCCCGGGCCCCGCACGGGACGGAGGCGATGAACGCCCCCGCCGGCGTCCGACCCGTCCATGGCAAGGTCGACCAGCAAGGCCGGCTGATCGAGGCCGATCCGCCGCTGCTGCGCCTGCAGGAACGCGCCGGGGGCGTGCGCGGCGGCGCTCTCGCCATACCGCAACTCGCCTCATTGGCGCGGCTTACCCGGCGCCTGGGCATCAGCATCTCGCGCCGGGTCGTCGCCGCGAATGGCGATCAGGACATCGACCTGTGGGTGGAGGTGAAGCCCGGGGGCCCGTGCGTCGAACTCGCGATCACCGGCTGGCAGGATATCGCCCCGATACCGCCGCAGCCGGGGCTCGACGCGATACGCTGGCGCGATTTCAGCCGGGCAAGCGCCGACTGGATCATCGAGACCGATCCGATGCTTAGGATAACCCAGCCACCCGCCAACATGCCCGCCGCGATCGGCCAGCCGATCGAGGCGCTGTTTACCCTGACCTGCGACGAGGCCGGGGTAAGCCGCATCTCCGAATCCGCGCGCACCGCCGACCGCTTCGAGGACGATGGCGCGACGTTCCTGTTCGGCCCAGGCGTGCCGGTGCGACTGGCGGGAGTCCCGCTGATCGACGGGATCGGCAATCTCGCAGGCTATCAGCTGCTGGTCAGCCGCCGCGATCCCCGGGCGCAGGCCAGCGCGCGACAGGCCCCGCCGCCGCCGCTCGACGAAGCCTTTGGTAGCCAGCTCGGCCGGGCGATGCGCGAGCCGCTCGACCGGATCATCGCCAACGCCGATGTGATTCAGGGACGCAGCGAGGGGCCGGTGCGGCGCGACTATGCCGTCTATGCCGAGGATATTGCCGGCGCGGGCCGTCATCTGCTCGCGCTGGTCGAGGATCTCGTCGATCTGCAAACAATCGAGCGCGCCGATTTTCGGCCCGAAGCGGACAGGATAGACCTGAACGACACCGCCCTGCGCGCCGCCGGGCTGCTCGCGGTGCGCGCCGCCAATCATCAGGTGACGATCGACGCCCCCCCGCCGGGCCCTCCGGTGATGGCGCGTGGCGATTTCCGTCGCATCCTGCAGGTGCTGATCAACCTGCTGAGCAATGCGATCCGCCATTCGCCCGAGGGCGGGGTCGTCTGGATCCGCTGCGAGCGCGAGGGCGACATCGCCGCGATCATCATCGCCGATGCGGGCGACGGCATCGCACCCGAGCATCAGGAGCGCGTCTTCGACCGGTTCGAGCGGCTTGGCCTGCGCGACGGGACCGGCAGCGGCCTGGGCCTCTACATATCCCGCCGCCTGGCCCGCGCGATGGGCGGCGACCTGGGAGTCGACAGCGCACCCATGCAGGGCGCGCGGTTCGTGTTCACGCTCCCGGTGGGGGACTGATTCCCAACCCGCTATCGTCAGCATAACGGGCAGAGGCGCGGAGGCTCGCGGCACACGACGAAAAAGGCCGGAGCTTTCGCCCCGGCCTCTCAATTCACGAAATTGGAAATGCTACCGCTTGGCGACCGGAACATAGTCGCGCGCCGCCGGGCCCATATAGAGCTGACGCGGGCGGCCGATCTTCTGCTCGGGGTCCGAGATCATCTCGTTCCATTGCGCGACCCAGCCGACGGTGCGGGCAAGCGCGAAGAGCACGGTGAACATCGTCGTCGGGAAGCCGATCGCCGACAGGATCACGCCCGAATAGAAGTCGACGTTCGGATAGAGCTTCTTGTCGATGAAATACTGGTCGCTGAGCGCGATCCGCTCCAGCTCGCGCGCGGTGTCGAGCACCGGATCGCTGATGCCGAGCTTGTCGAGCACCTCGGTCGCGGCCTTGCCGAGCACCTTCGCGCGCGGGTCGAAATTCTTGTACACGCGGTGGCCGAAGCCCATCAGGCGGAACGGATCGTCCTTGTTCTTGGCGCGGGCGATATATTCGGGAATGCGGTCGGGCGTGCCGATCTCGCGCAGCATGTTGAGCGCGGCTTCGTTCGCGCCGCCATGCGCCGGGCCCCACAGACAGGCGATGCCCGCCGCGATGCAGGCGAAGGGATTCGCACCCGACGATCCGGCGAGGCGCACGGTCGAGGTCGAGGCGTTCTGCTCGTGATCGGCATGGAGGATGAATATCTTGTCCATCGCCGACTCGATCACCGGATCGATCTCATATTCCTCGGCGGGAACGCCGAAGGTCATGCGCAGGAAATTGCCGGTGTAGCTCAGGTCGTTCCTCGGATAGAGGAAGGGCTGACCCACCGAATATTTATACGCCATCGCCGCGATCGTCGGCATCTTGGCGATCAGCCGGTGCGACGCGATCATGCGCTGCTTGGGATCGGTGATGTCGGTCGAGTCATGGTAGAAGGCCGACAGCGCGCCGACGACGCCGCACATGATCGCCATAGGATGCGCATCGCGGCGGAAGCCGCGATAGAAGGTGGCGAGCTGCTCGTGCAGCATGGTGTGGCGGCTGATCGTATAGGTGAAGTCCGCCAGTTCCTTACCGCTCGGCAGTTCGCCGTTGAGCAGCAGATAGGAGACTTCCATGAAGCTCGACTGTTCGGCGAGCTGGTCGATGGGGTAACCGCGATGGAGCAGGACGCCCTCGTCGCCGTCGATATAGGTCAGCGCCGACTGGCATGATGCGGTCGAGGTGAAACCCGGATCATAAGTGAATGCACCGGTCGCGGCGTAGAGCTTGCGGATGTCGATGACGTCCGGCCCCACCGTGCCCGACATGACGGAATATTCGGACGTCTTGCCGCCGAACTCGAGCTGAACCTTATCCGCCATGTCGCAATCTCCTGTCGTTCGCCCCTTGGCCGCTTTACCGGCACGTCATTTCACTTCAGCTGGTCTTCCAACCGGCCCAGGCTCTCCTCGCGGCCGAGAAGCGCCAGAACGTCGAATATACCCGGGGAGGTAGCGCGGCCCGTCAGCGCCGCACGCAACGGCTGCGCAACCTTGCCGAGGCCAATCCCCGCCTGCTCCGCCACCGCCTTGACCGACGCGTCCAGCGCGGGCGCAGACCAGTCGGCCGTGGCTGCAAGCGCGTCGCGGGCCAGAGCCAGCAGCGCCTTGCCGGGCTCGTCTAGCAGTGATGCTGCCTTCTCGTCCATATCGAGCGGGCGAGTGCGAAACAGAAAGCCGGCACCTTCCGTCAACTCATTGATATTCTTCGCTCTTACCTTCAGGAAAGGAATGGTGCGGAGCAGTAGCGCATGATCGTCCGAGTCGAATTCGCGTCCTGCCTGCGCCGCGACTCCGGGCGCGATCAGATCGGCCAGGCGCGCATCGTCGGCCTCGCGCATATAATGACCGTTGAGATTCTCGAGCTTCTTGAAATCGAAGCGTGACGGCGAACGCCCGACCCCGGCGAGATCGAACCACTCCACCGCCTGCTCGCGGCTGATGATCTCGTCATCGCCATGGCCCCAGCCGAGTCGCAGCAGATAGTTGTTCACCGCCTCGGACAGCATCCCCATCTCGTCGCGATAGGCGTCGACACCCAGCGCACCATGGCGCTTGGAGAGTTTTGCGCCGTCCGCCCCGTGGATCAGCGGGATATGCGCATAGATCGGGTCGGGCCAGTCGCCCGTGATTTCGTTCATCGCACGAATCAGCGCGAGCTGACGAAAGGCGTTGTTGAGATGGTCGTCGCCGCGGATGACGTGGGTGACGCCCATGTCGTGATCATCGACCACCACAGCGAGCATATAGGTCGGCGTCCCGTCCGAACGGAGCAGGATCATGTCGTCGAGCTCGGCATTCTGGACCGTGACCGGACCCTGCACCAGATCGTCGATCGTCACCTCGCCCTCGCGCGGGGCCTTGAGGCGGATCACGAAGGGCGCGTCCGTCGGAGCTTCGGAGGGGTCGCGGTCGCGCCAGCGGCCATCATAGCGCAGCGGCTGCCTGGCGGCGCGCTGCTGCTCGCGCAGCTCGGCCAGTTCCTCTGAGGTCGCATAGCAGCGATAGGCATGGCCATTGGCGAGCAGTTCGTGCGCGACCGCGGCGTGGCGCTCGGCGCGGGCGAACTGATAGACGACATCGCCATCCCAGCCGAGATCGAGCCACGACATCCCGTCGAGAATCGCCTCTATCGCGGGCTGCGTCGATCGAGCCCGATCGGTATCTTCGATGCGTAGCAGGAACTTGCCGCCATGGTGGCGCGCGAACAGCCAGTTGAACAGCGCGGTGCGTGCGCCGCCGATGTGGAGATATCCGGTCGGCGATGGCGCGAAGCGGGTGACGACAGTCTGATTTTCGGTGCTTGCGCCCACGCGCTATTTCTCCAAGATCGGCGCGATGGCCAGCAAGGTCGACGCGCCCCCTAACCCATTTTTCTGCCCGGTCAAATCGGCCGAACGGCAGCATCACGGGATTCGGGGCTACCGGGGCATCAATGACGCCCGGCGGGGGGCCTAGCATGGCGTCGGCCGCGCTTCAAACCGGGGGCCGGCGCGCGACAGCCACGGCGCTACGGCATATCGAAACTATGCTGGAGGCCGAGCGCGACCAGCTGGGCCTGTGGGTGCCGGTCGCGCTGGCGGGCGGCATCGCGTTGTGGCTGGTCCTGCCCGATAGGGTCGCCTGGCTCGCGGCGATGGTAGCACTGGCAGGCGTGGCGCTGACGGGACTGGCGATCGGCACCGGGCACAGGCTGGGACGCGCCATCGTCGTCACCGCGCTCGCCGCGTTGATCGGCATGATCATCATCTGGTCGCGCGCCGACTGGGTCGCCGCTCCACGCATCGACCGGCCGATGGTGACGATGGTCAGCGGGCGGATCGAGGCCGTCGAGCGGCTGCCGGCGCGCGAGATCGTGCGCCTGACGATCGCGATCGACCGGGAAGCCGCCGATGGCGTCATGCTGCCGCCCCGCATCCGGCTCAATGTCGATCAGGCCTATCTGCCGGAGATGGTGCCCGGCGGGGCACGGATCGCCGTGCGCGCCCGGTTGATGCCGCCCGCGCCGGCGGCGGTGCCCGGCGCCTATGACTTTGCGCGCGCCGCCTGGTTCCAGGGGATCGGCGCGACAGGCAAGGCGCTCGACCGGCCGGTGATCGACGCCTCGGAAGCGGCCGGCGGCTTCAGGACCTGGCTGGCCGATCGGCGCGCGCGGCTATCGGCGCATATCGAGGCGAGCGCGAGCGGGCAGAGCGCCGGCGGCATCGCCGCCGCGCTCGCGACCGGGGATCAAGGCGCTATCGCCGTGGAGGATGCCGAGGCGATGCGCCAGTCGGGGCTCGCCCATCTGCTGTCGGTGTCGGGGCTGCATGTCTCGGCCGTGGTCGGCGGCGTTCTGCTGCTCACGCTGCGGCTGCTCGCACTCAGCCCCCGGCTTGCACTTCATGCGCCGTTGCTGCTGATCGCGGCGGGCGCGGGCGCGCTTGCGGGGATCGGCTATACGCTGTTGTCGGGATCGCAGGTGCCGACGATCCGCTCGTGCGTCGCCGCGCTACTGGTGCTGGCGGGGATCGCAATGGGGCGCGAGGCGATCACCCTGCGGCTCGTCGCGACCGGCGCGCTGATCGTGCTGCTGCTCTGGCCCGAGGCGCTGGCCGGGCCCAGCTTTCAGCTCAGCTTCGCGGCCGTGACCGCGCTGGTGGCCCTGCTCGAGCATCCCCGCGTCGTCGCCTTCGCAGCGGGCCGCGACGAAGACTGGCTGCCGCGCTTCGGCCGGGGCCTCGCGGTGCTGCTCCTGTCCGGCCTCGTGATCGAGGTCGCGCTCGCGCCGATCGCGCTGTTCCACTTCCACAAGTCTGGATTATATGGCGCAGTCGCCAATATCGTCGCGATCCCGCTGACCACCTTCATCATCATGCCGTTCGAAGCACTGGCGCTGCTGTTCGATACCGTCGGTCTCGGCGCGCCCTTTTGGTGGCTGGCGTCACAGGCGATCGCGCTGCTGCTGTGGATCGCCCATGCGGTCGGCGGCGCACCGGGGGCGGTGACGATGTTGCCGACCATGGCCTGGGGGGCCTTTGCACTGATGATCGTCGGCGGGCTGTGGATCGCGCTGTGGCGGACGCCCGTCAGGCGCTGGGGGACGGTTCCGCTCGCGATCGGTGCGGTCTGGGCGCTGTTGTCGCCCGCGCCCGACCTGCTTGTGACAGGCGACGGCCGCCATGTCGCGGTGGTGCTCGGCGACGGCCGGGTCGCGCTGCTGCGCGATCGGGCGGGCGACTATGTCCGCGACATGCTCAGCGAGGCCGCTGGGGTCGATGGCGAGCCACTGCCGATCGACGCGCTCGCGGCGGCGCGCTGCTCGGCCGACCTGTGCGAGGCGCGGCTACGGCGCGGCGGGCGCGATTGGCACATCCTCGCGACGCGCAGCCCCTATCTGGTCGACATTGCCCGGATGAATCGCGCCTGCGCTCGCGCCGACATCGTCATCAGCGAGCGGCGGATGCCGCGCAGTTGCGTTCCCCGCTGGGTCAAGATCGATCGGCCATTCCTCGCGCGGAGCGGCGGCGTGGCGATCGATCTGGAGCGGGGGACGATAGCGACAGTCGCATCGGGCGTCGGACGGCATCCCTGGTCGGTGTTCAGGGATTGGAGCGGAACAGCCGCCCAACCGTCGCCCCGGCGGAGGCCGGGGCAGTCATAGTCCTGGCGAGATCGTCGAGGCCGGAGCCTCTAGCGGCCCCGCCTCCGCCGGGCCGACGAAAGCTCAATAGCGCCGCAGCAGCCCCGCCAGCTTCCCCTGCACCTGCACCTGATCGGGCTTATAGCGCTGCGGATCGTAGGCCCGGTTGGCCGGGTCGAGCCGGATCATCGCGCCTTCCTTGCGGAAATATTTGAGGGTCGCTTCGCTGTCGGCAATCAGCGCGACGATGATGTCGCCGTCGCGGGCCGTGTTGACGCGGCGGATCAGCGCATAGTCGCCGTCGAGAATGCCGGCCTCGACCATCGAATCCCCCGACACTTCGAGCGCATAATGCTCGCCTGCCCCAAGCAGGGCAGCGGGCACCGACAGGGTGCTCTGTCCTTCGAGCGCTTCGATGGGCATGCCCGCAGCGATGCGGCCGTGCAGCGGAATCTCCAGCACATTCTCGTTCGCGGCCTGCGGCACGCTGGCCGGAACCTTAGCCTTGGCGGTGGCGGCCGGCGCCTTGACCCCAGTCTCCGGCATGCGCAGCACCTCCAGCGCGCGGGCGCGATTGGGCAGGCGGCGGATGAAGTTGCGTTCTTCGAGCGCGCTGATCAGGCGGTGAACGCCCGACTTCGACTTGAGATCGAGCGCCTCCTTCATCTCCTCGAACGAAGGCGAGACGCCCGTCTCGGCGAGGCGATCGTGAATGAAGGTCAGCAGTTCGTGTTGCTTGCGGGTCAGCATGGCATTGCCCTCGTCGGGAACGGACGAGGAACATTTAGGCAACGATGTGGAATCTGTCAAGCGAGCGAAATGATCTCCGCCTGATCGCCCGCCGCGAGCGCCTCCGCACCCGCGGGACGAACGATCAGCAGCTCCGCCTCGACCAGCGCGGCGAGGCCCGCGCTATCCTGCCCCGATAGCGGAACGGCGAGGCCATTGGCCCATTTTCCGCGCAGATACTCGGCGCGGTTGCCGGTCGCCGGAGCCGGCGCACCGAGCCGTGCGATGACGGTCGGCGGAACCGGCCGCGCCGCGCCGAGCAGATGCGCGACCAGCGGCTTGAGGAACAGCGTCGCGGTGACGAAGGCCGATACCGGATTACCGGGCAGGCCGAGCACGATCGCATCGCCCAGCATGCCGATCATCACCGGTTTGCCGGGCTTCATCGCCACTCTCCAGAAGTCGATCGTCGCTCCCGCCTTTTCGAGCGCCGGCAAGACAAGATCATGGTCGCCGACCGATGCGCCACCGGTGGTGACGATGATGTCGGCCTGCCCCGCGAGAAGCGTGAAGGCGGAACTGATCATATCGAGATCATCGGGTACGATGCCGTGGTCGGTCGCTTCGCAGGCGAGGCCCGACAACATCGCCGCGAGCATCGGTCCGTTCGAGGCGGGGAGAAGCGCCCCGCCGGTTGGTTCGCCCGCCGGGACCAGTTCGTTGCCGGTCGATAGAATCGCGATGCGGGGCAATCGCCGCACCGCGAGGATGCCGTGACCGCCGCTCGCCGCCAGCGCGACCGCCGCTGCCCCGATCGGCGCGCCCGCGCGCACCAGCAGCTCGCCCTCGGCAAAGTCGCTGCCCGCGCGGCGGATATGCGCGCCGGGCCCGTGCGGCCCCTCGCCCGACATCACCAGCCGGTCGCCGTCGCGCGTCGCTTCTTCCTGGATCAGGATGGCGTCGGCGCCTTCGGGCACCGGCGCACCGGTGAAGATCCGCGCCGCCTCGCCGGGGCCGATCGCACGATCGAGCCCGCCGCCAGCGGCGCTCTCGCCGACCACGGTCCAAGGGCCGGGCCGCTCGGCGAAGCGGATCGCATAGCCGTCCATCGCCGACAGATCGAGCGCGGGCTGGGTGCGTTTCGCGACGATGTCCTCGGCGGAATAGCGCCCGGCAGCCATCGCGGCCGCCACTGTCTCGATCGGCAGCGGGGCCTTCAACGCGAACATCCGCGCCTGCGCATCGGCCGCCGGAAGAAGTGCCATCAGGCTTTCCAGTCGCCCGATTTGCCGCCGGTCTTCGACAGCAGCCGCACCCCTTCGATCCGCATGCCCCGATCCAGCGCCTTGGCCATATCGTAGACAGTGAGCAGCGCGACCGAGACGGCGGTCATCGCCTCCATCTCGATGCCGGTCGTATAGGTGGTGACGATGCGCGCCGTTGCGCGAATGCCGTCGGCCTCGATATCGAGATCGAGCGTCACGCCCGAAATCGGCAGCGGGTGGCACAGCGGGATCAGGTCGGCGGTCTTCTTGGCCGCCATGATCCCGGCGACCCGCGCGACCGCGAGAACGTCGCCCTTCTTGACCGAACCGGCCCGGATCGCATCGAGCGCGGCGGCGGCGATCAGGATGCGGCCCTCCGCCACCGCGTCGCGCTTCGTCTCGGCCTTGGCCGATACGTCGACCATGCGCGCCGCGCCCTCGTCGTCGATATGGGTGAGCTTGCCGGTCATGCCCCGGTCAACAATCTGCGCGTTGCGGCCGCGACATCGTCCTGGCGCATCAGGCTCTCGCCGACCAGGAAGCAGCGCACACCATGATCGGCCATCGCATCGAGGTCGGCCTTCGATCCCAGGCCGCTCTCGGCGACGAAGGTGCAGCCCTCGGGCGCGCCGCCGACAAGCTCGTAAGTCCGCGAGAGATCGATCGAAAAATCGCGCAGGTCGCGGTTGTTCACCCCGATCAGCCGCGACTGGAGCTTCAGCGCACGCTCCAACTCGTGCGCGTCATGGACCTCGACGAGCGCGTCCATGCCATGCTCGATCGCGGCGGCTTCGATCTCGGCCATCTCGCTATCGCCGAGCGCGGCGACGATGATCAGGATCGCATCGGCCCCCAGCGCGCGCGCCTCGGTCACCTGCCAGGGATCGACAATGAAGTCCTTGCGCAGGCAGGGCAGCGAACACGCCGCCCGCGCCGCTACCAGAAAATCGTCATGCCCCTGAAAATAAGGAATGTCGGTAAGCACCGAGAGGCAGGCCGCGCCTGCCTCCTCATAGGCGCGGGCATGCGCGGGTGGATCGAAGTCGGGACGGATCAGCCCCTTGGACGGAGACGCCTTCTTGATCTCGGCGATCAGTCCGTAGCCACCGGCAGCCTTGCGATCGAGCGCGGTGCGAAAGCCGCGCGGAGCATCCGCGGCCTTTGCGCGCGCCGTGAGGTCGGCAAAGGATGTCGCCGCCTTCATTGCCGCGACATGGCCCCGCTTGGTGTCGCATATCTCGATCAGCTTGTTGCTCATGGCCGCGGGCCATAGCGCGGGAAGGCCGACGCCGCCAGAGGATGGCAATGGTGCATGGCTGGGCTATGAAGCGGCGATGACCGTCGAGCTCAACCACACCATCATCTGGTGCAAGGACAAGATGCGATCCTCGGCCTTCCTCGCCGAGATGCTCGGCCGTCCGGAGCCGGTGGCGTTCATGCACTTCATGGTGGTCGACCTCGACAATGACGTGTCGGTCGACTTCATGGAGCAGGAAGGCGCGATCGCGCTCCAGCATTATGCCTATCTGGTCGACGACGCGACCTTCGACGCGGTCCATGAACGTATCAGGGATCGCGGTATCGATCACTGGGCCGATCCCGCGCGGACGATGCCCAATGCGATCAACCGCTATTTCGGCGGGCGGGGGGTCTATTTCCTCGACCCCGACGGCCACATGCTGGAGGCAATGACCCGCCCCTATGCGCGAGATGAAGCCCCGTAACGAAGTTGCTTGCATATCGGCGCGATTTGGGCCGATCATGGCGGCGGGGGGCACACCTAACAGGGAGGTGAGCCATGACGGCTATCCAGCAGGGTCTGGTCGATCGCGCCAAGAATATATTGATCACGCCGAAGACCGAATGGCCGGTTATTGACGCCGAGCCGCGTTCTATCGGCGATATCTATAAAAGCTATGTGCTGATCCTCGCCGCCATCCCGGTGGTGGCGGGGCTGATCGGCAACCTGCTGTTCGGCTATTCGGTGATGGGGATGACGTTCCGGATGTCGCCCGTCACCGCCATCAGTTCGGCTGTCATGCAATATCTGCTGTCGCTTGCGTCGGTGTTCGTGCTCGCGCTGATCATCGACGCGCTCGCGCCGACCTTCGGCGGCACCAAGAACCAGACCCAGGCGGTCAAGGTCGCCGCCTATTCGAATACCGCGGGATGGGTCGCCGGCATATTGATGATCCTGCCGCAGCTCGCGCCGATCGCGGGGCTGCTCGGCCTTTACGGCTTCTATCTGCTCTATCTCGGCCTGCCGCTGCTGATGCGCGCGCCTGCCGAAAAGGCGCTCGGCTATACGGTGGTGACGGTGATCGCCGCCATCCTGCTGTTCCTCGTCGTCGGAGCGATCGCCGCGACCGCGGGGCGGCTGTTCGCCCCGGCGGCCCCCTATGGCGACGTGACGATGTCGGGGACGATGGCGATACCGGGCGGCACGGTCGATCTCGACAAGCTTAACGATGCGGCGAAACAGGCCGAACGGGCCGCGAAACAGATGGAGCTCAGCGCCAAGGGTGAGCCGTCCGCGGCAATTTCGCCTTCGGAGCTGCAGGCGCTGCTGCCCGCCAGCCTCGGCGACTATAAGCGCACCGAGATCGCCAGCTCGGGCGCGAATGCCGGCGGGCTTGGCGGCACCCATGCCGAGGCGCGCTACGAGAGCGGCGAGAACAACATCCGTCTCGAATTGACCGACATGGCGGCGGCGGGCGCGCTGGCGGCGCTCGGCGGGGCGATGAACGTCTCCTCGAACCGCGAGACCGCGACAGGCTATGAGAAGACCCAGACCGTCGGCGGCCGGCTGATCAGCGAGAAGTGGGACAATCAGTCACGCGACGGCAGCTATAGCGAAGTCGTCGCCAACCGCTTCATGGTCTCCGCCGAGGGCCGCGTCGCCGATATCTCCGAACTCAAACGCGCAACGGCGACTATCCCGGCCGGGCGGCTGGCGGCGCTGAGCAATTAGGCCAGCCGCCCAGGAGCGGCTAAACCGCGCCGATCCGCCGCACCCGGCGTCCGCGCTTCGGCGCGAGCCGGCCATATTGCACCGGGCGATCGAGCGTGAGCGCCAGGACGACGCGCATCGCGATGGGGTCGAGCCCCTGGCCGAGATCGGCGATGACGGGCGGGGCGCGACGTTCGAGCCGCTGGGCGAGCCGCTTCGCCACCGCGTTCAACCGGCGCAGCCCGATCCCGCGATCGCACCAACCAACGCCATAAGCGCGCGCCGCGTCATCGAGCCAGGCCGCCGCCGGCTGTTCGGCCAGCGCCAGCAGCAACCGGAAATCGGCCGGTAGCTCGAACCGACGATGCGTCAGGTCCGCCTTACGGAGATAGGATTCGCCCCGGCTGATCCGCCGCCAGGCGGCCTCGCTCCGCACCGCGATGCGATCCTCGATGGACGGCCCGAAGAGGGCATGGGCGATATCGCGAAGCATTTTCTGCTCGATCTGGCGGACTCGTTCGCGACTGATTCCAAGCTCCGCGCCCAATATCTCGAGACTGTGTGGCGGCTGGCCTTCGAGGGCGAGACGACAGGTCAGGATGCGCCGCTCGCGCGCACCCTGATCGGCAAGAAATGCGCCGACCTGCGCCATCAGATCGTCCATTGCGCCGCTCCCCGTGAAATGGAAACGGCCCGGGCGCAAGGGGTGCCCGGGCCGTCCCGTCATTCGGCCGGCGAACCGGCCGTAGCAGAGAAGATCGGCGTCAGAACTGATAGTTCAGGCTGAATACTGCCGAACGGGTGGCGGCGGGTTGTGCCCAGCTGCCGCCAACACTGTTGCGCACCGTCGTCACATATTTTTCATTGGTGAAATTCTGGACGTTGAGCTGTGCCTTGAGCATCGGCGTGATCGGATAGTTCACCATCAGCCGGTGGATCGTATAGCTCGGCACGCGATAGCCGACATAGCTGTTGGCCGTGAGCTGCGCGAGCGTCGGCTGGTTGAGCAGATAGCTGCCCTGATGGGTCAGGCCATAGCCCAGCTCCAGGCCGAAGGCGAAGCGGTACGTCGTGAACAGGCTACCCGAATGCTTCGGAGTGTTGGTCAGCGCATAGCCCGCCGTCGGATCGGGGAAAGCGACGCTATTGGCGCAGCCGCCGGTCAGCGTGGCCGGGGCGACCCCGGTTCCCGGATTGGCCAGACAGAAGTCCGACACGCCACGGCGGATTTCGGACTTCAGGTACATATAGTTGGCCGAGATCGTCCAGTTGCTCGTCACGTTACCCGACGCGCCGAGCGACAGACCCTCGACCCGCTGCTGGCCGTCCAGCGTCTGGTCGGGAAGCGTCGGATCGTTCGAGTTGACCTTGATCGAATCGCGGTCGTTGCGGAAGATCGCGGCGGTCAGCAGCAGCTTCGCGTCGAACAGATCCGCCTTGGCGCCGATCTCGTAATTCTTCGTCGTCTCGGGCTTCACATTGCAGGTTGCCGCTGCGCAGGCGCCGTCGACCGAGGCCTTGGAGGGCAGTTTGGAGTTGCCATAGGCAACATAGATGCTGGTGTTGGGCGTCGGCTTCACCACCGCACCAATGCGGTAGGAGAACAATTTGTCGCCAAAGTCGAAACGAGTGGGCACGCCGTTGAGCGCGCCGAGATTGGCCGCACCGGCAGTCGTGACGAAGCTAAGTGTCCGATTGGAGCCCTTGACCTTCTCATAGCGGACGCCGCCGTTCAATTCGAAGAAGTCGTTGAACTTCACGGTGTCGAACAGATAGGCCGAGTAGCTGCTCTGTGTGCCCTTGTTCAGACTCGCCCGGATGAAGTTGATCGGCCCGGTATAATTGTTGTTGCCATAGGCGTTGCCCGCCGGACCCGCGACGACCGCTTCGGGATTGGAGATCAGGACATAGGGGAAGGCCGGCGTGGAACCATCGGCATTGCGGGGCAGCGTGCCCTGATTCTGCGAATAATCTTCCCATAGCGCAGCCGCACCGACCACGATCGTATGCTCGATGCCGCCGGTGTCGATGGTCGCGCTGAAGTCGCCCTGGCTGTAGAAGGTCTCGTTATTGATCAAGCGCTGCACGCCGCGGCCGCCGGTGGGCAGATAATAGCCCCGTGGCACGGTGAAAGCAGGCGTCGCGCCGTTCGCCGCGATCGTGCATGAGGCGGCGGCGCCCTCGATGTTCAGCGGCTGCAGGCCGGTCGACGCCAGACAGAAGGTGCCGTTCGGCTGGCTCGTGATCGTGTTCTGCTTGATCTTCTCATAGCGGGTCAGGTTGCGGAAGCTCAGCGTATCGCTGAACTTGTGGCTGAAGATGCCCTGCAGAGAGGTCGTCTTGCTGTTCTGCTGATCCAGATTGGCGAAGCCATAATAGCCGCCGCGATCGAAATCATCGAGGAAACCGCCATTATTGGCATAGTAGCGGATGCCATATTGCGGCATCGCCTTGTCGTTGAGATGCTCCGCCTGCAGCGTCAGGCTGGTCGGGCCGTCGATGCCGATGGTGATCGCCGGTGCGATGCCCCAGCGCTTGTAATCCTCGACGTCGCGGCCGGGCACGTCATTCTCATGATATACCGCGTTGAGACGTACCGCGATCAGGTCGCTGAGGCGCTGATTGGTGTCGACGGTGGCGCGATAATAATTGTCGGTGCCGACGCCTGCGTTGAGTGTCGTCTGACTGTCTGCCAGCGGGCGCTTGGTCACCAGATTGATCGAGCCGGCCACCGAGCCGCCGCCGTTGACCACCGAGTTTGCGCCGTTGGTCACTTCGACCTGCTCGATGTTGTAGACCTCGTTGCGGTTGAGGAACGCCCCCGAACGGACACCGTCGACGGTGACGTCGTTCTTCGCGTCCTGGCCGCGCAGGATGATGCGGTCGCCATAGCCGAAGCCGCCTTCACCTGCGCCGAAGGTGATGCCGGGGACGGTGCTGAGCACCTCGCGCAGGGTGAGCAGATTCTGCTGCTGAATCGTCGCCTTGCTGATCACGGTGATCGTCTGCGGCGTATCGAGCAGGGGCCGGGTATATTTGGGCGACTCCACCTTTTCGACCTTCGGCGTGTTTTCGTCGATCGCGGTCGAGCTGACGGTCATGCCACCAAGCTGCTTCTCTCCGGCGGTCTGTGCCGTGGCGGGCGCGCTGGCAATGAAGCCGACGCAGGCGAGCGCCAGAAAGCTCCCGCTCGTGCTCAAATCCTTGTTGTTCATGATAACCCCTTTCCCTGATCGTTGCGGGCGGCGTTATCGCTATTGATTTTGATTCGCAACAAAGGATTTGCGAATTTGTCGCAATATCATGGATTTTACGCGAATTATGGGGTTTTCTCAGCCGACAGCTGTTGCACCCTGCCTCTTCAGCCCGGCTCGCGCGTGCCACCGAGGATTTCGCCGATCTTCTGCCCGAGATCGTCGAGCGAGAATGGTTTGGTGATCATCGACATATTCTCACCAAGAAAATCGGCGCGGATCGCGGCATTTTCGGCGTAACCGGTAACGAAGAGGATCGGCAGCCCCGGTCGGGAGATGCGCGCGGTGTCGGCAAGCTGCCGCCCGTTCATGCCGGGCAAGCCGACATCGGAGATCATTAGGTCGATCGTCCGGTCCGACGCCAGGATCGGCAGCGCAGACGCGCCGTCGCTGGCTTCGATCGCGGCATAGCCGACCTCTTCCAGCACATCGCGGATCAGCAGCCGCACCGATGGGTCGTCCTCGACCACCAGCACGCATTGTCCGTCACCCTCGGGCACGGCGCGCGTGGCCCGATGCTCCTCGACGCCGGGCCGCTCGGCGGCGGGGAGGTAGATGCTGACCGCCGTGCCGCGCTCCGGCGCGCTGTCGATCGTGACATGGCCGCCATTCTGCTGCGCGAAGCCATAAACCATCGACAGGCCGAGCCCGGTGCCCTGGCCGATGGGCTTGGTGGTAAAGAACGGCTCGAACACCTTGTCGAGCAGGTCGGGCGATATGCCGGTGCCCGTATCGCTCACCGTCACTACGACATAGTCACCGGGCTTCGCGCCGGGCATCGCCACCGCCTGTACCGCATTGATATGCGCGACGGCGGTTTTGACCGAGAGCGTTCCGCCGTTGGGCATCGCGTCGCGAGCATTGATCGTCAGGTTGAGCAAGGCGCTTTCGAGCTGGTTGGCATCGGTGATGCCTGCGGGAATCGACCGGTCGATCTGCATGTCGAGCGCGATCTGTTCGCCGATGGTCCGCGCTAGCAGGTCGTCGAGCGACTGGACCAGCGCATTGATGTCGACCGGTTTCGAATCGAGCGACTGGCGGCGCGAGAAGGCGAGCAACCGCTGGGTGAGCCCGGCGGCGCGCAACGCCGATGTCGTCGCGGCGTCCATGAAGCGTTCCAGTTCGTCATAGCGGCCCGCGGCGATCCTCCGCCGCATGATGTCCATCGATCCGATGATGCCGGTCAGCATGTTGTTGAAGTCGTGCGCGATCCCTCCGGTAAGCTGCCCGACCGCCTCCATCTTCTGGCTCTGGTGGAGATGCTCATTGGCGCGGCGCAGCTCCTCGGTGCGCTCGTCGACCATCGCCTCAAGCGCCTCGCGGCTCTGCGCGAGCACGTCGCGCGCCTCGACGATCTCCTGGATATCGGTGCAGGTGCCGAACCAGCGGACAATCGCGCCATCGCCGTCACGCATCGGCTGCGCCCTGCCGAGCACCCAGCGATAGGCGCCCGAGCGATGCTTCAGCCGATATTCGATATGATAGGGTTCGCCGGTCTCCAGTGAATGAAGCCAGCGCGTCCAGGCGCGCGGCTGGTCGTCCGGGTGGAACATAGCGGTCCACGCCTCGCCGTCGGTCGAGCCTGGGGGGACGCCGGTGAAATCATACCAGCGCTGGTTGTAATAGTCGTGATAGCCGTCGGGCAGCGTCGACCAGACCATATGGTCGATCGAATCCGCGATCGCCTGGAACTTCGCCTCGCTGGCGCGCAATTCCTCCTGGCTCTGCGCCAGCGCTGCGTTGCGCGAGCTGATCTCCGCAAGCTGGTCGCGCATCTCGAACTGCTTGCGGCGTGAGCGCAGTGCCGAGGATATCGCGCTGAGCAGTGACACCGAGCTGAGCGGGCGTTCGAGCACGGTGAAATTGTCAAGGACGTCGGAGATGCGCAGCACCGCCGCCTGCCCAGCCGGCAGCGGCCCCATCCGCCGCGCCGCCAGCACGACGAAGGGGAGGTCGGACCAGGTCGGCTGGGCATCAAGCGCCGCGCGCAACCGGCGTTGATCGTGGCCCAGCGCCTCCTCGGTCAGCACGACCGCGCCGACTTGATCGTCGAGCGCCGCGGCTACCGTCGCGAGGTCGGGACAGACCGATGCGTCGTATCCCTCGCGCTTCAGCAAGACCGCCACGCTTTCCCCGTCCCTGCCGAATGGTGCGAGGATCAGGACCTTGTGACCGAATTCAGCCTCTCTATACGACACCGCGATCTTCCATCAGCGGATCGGCCTCGCCCCTATATTCCGGGGTTCCCGTCATTACGCCGCGGAAATTGGTGAGCGGTTCGCCGATACGGATGCCGTGCCCGTCGATCCGCAGTTCGCGGATCGAATCCTCATGCCGGCCACCGCGATTCTTGAGGACCGAGATCGCCTTGCGAATCCGCCCCTCCGCTTCGAAGAAACGGATCAGCACCACCGCGTCGGCGACATAGGAGATGTTGAGGCTCGTCGCCATCGTGCCGACCAGCCCGTGCTGCGGATTGATCAGGAAGGTGACGACGCCATGATGGTTCAGATAGGAGAGCAGCTCGTGCATTTGCAGGATCAGCTGCTGCTCCTGCGGCATCGCCGCGAGATAGCCGTTGAGGCTGTCGATCACGATCATCCGTGATCCACGTCCTTCGACCTCGTTGCGCACCATCATCGCGAACTCGCCCGGGGATAATTCGGCGGGATTGACCTGGCGGATCACCAGACAGCCATCCTCGATATATTTCTGCAGACTGCTCTCCAAGCTGCCCGCGCGCGACAGCAGCGTGCCGACCCTTTCGTCGAACTGGTACATCGTCGTGGGCTCGCCGCGCTCGCATGCGGCGATCAGGAACTGCATCGCGATCGAGGTCTTGCCCGTGCCCGCCGGCCCGGTGACGAGGGTGCTGGTGCCGCGCATCGGCCCGCCGCCGAACAGCGCGTCGAGTTCGCCAACGCCGCTGGAGACGATCCCGTCCTCATGCTCGCGCCCGTGGTCCGAAGCGATCAGCCGCGGGAAGATATCGAGCCCACCCTTGCGGATGACAAGGTCGTGATAGCCCGCGGTGAAGTCCACCCCACGCAATTTTTGCACCTGCATCCGCCGCCGCGCGGCGCCGAAATCGAGAGTCAGCCGCTCGAGGGTGATGACGCCGTGGCACAGGCTGTGCAGATGATTGTCGCGCTCGCCGCCGGATGTGGTCAGGTCGTCGACCAGCAGCACGGTTGTGTCGCGCCCGGCGAAATATTGCTTGAGCGCGAGAACCTGCCGCCGATAGCGGAGCGGGTCCTGGGCGAGCAGCCGCATCTCCGACAGGCTGTCGAATACGACGCGGCGGGGATTGGTTCGCTCGACCTGCTCCTCGATCAGGCGCACCGTCTCGCCGAGCTCCACCTCCCAGCTGTAGAGGATCGACTGATCGCGATCACCGCCTAGCACCGCTTCCGCCGAGGCGAACTCGAACAGGTCGATGCCGGCAAGATCCCAGCCGTGGGAGTCGGCGACCGCGAGCAGCTCCTCGCTGGTTTCGGAAAGGGTGATGTAGAGGCAGGTCTCGCCCTGCCGCACCCCTTCGAGAAGATATTGCAGCGCGAAGGTGGTCTTGCCCGATCCGGGCGATCCCTCCAGCAGATAAAGACGATTCTTGGGAAGCCCCCCCCTCAGAATCACGTCCAAACCATCATTGCCCGACGATATTCTGCTCGTCATCAAATTCGCCGATCCACCTTTTTCACTAGCGTAATGAAAGGAACACCAGCGAAAGGCCGATGTTCCCTGCCACGCCCGCTGGCGTGTAAATATTACGCACCAGCAACAGTCGGGCGTTGCGGGCGCGTTCATAACCGATCAAGCAAACCGCCCGCATAAGCTGGATCAATAAAGCACTGGAGCCTGCCGATGCCCCGTCCCGCCATTATCCTGCCGATCCTCGCCGCGCTAGCGCTGTCGGCCTGCGCCACGGTTTCGCCCGAAGCGCGCGTGCGCAGCAAGCTGATCGAGGCGGGGCTGCGGCCGGCGGTGGCGGCGTGCATGGCCGAACGGATGGTCGACCGGCTTTCGCTGGTCCAGCTCAAGCGCCTGCAATCGCTGGGCGGGCTGGCGAAGCATGATCCGCGCGGGATGAGCATTGACGACTTCGCGCACCGCCTGCGCGCGCTCAACGATCCTGAGATCGTTTCGGTCGTGCTGCGCGCCGGGCTCGGCTGCTCGCTCGCGGGGTGATTTTGCTCCCCCAAATAAACTCTATCGCGCCCCAACCACGGATTCACCCCGGTTGGGGTTTTCAAGCCGGTTCTTTCATGCTTAAGCCCCACCGATTTTGATCGGACTCAGGGATTAGGCTCGACCATGAACATCCATGAATATCAGGCCAAGGAATTGCTGGCCAAATTCGGCGCAGCGGTTCCCACGGGCTATGCGGCGCTCACGGTGGAAGAAGCGGTCGCGGCCGCCAAGAAGCTTCCCGGGCCGATCTATGTCGTGAAGGCCCAGATCCATGCCGGCGGTCGCGGCAAGGGCAAGTTCAAGGAACTGCCCGCCGACGCCAAGGGCGGCGTCCGCCTGTCGAAGACGGTCGACGAAGTCGCCGCCAACGCCGCCGACATGCTCGGCAACACGCTGGTCACGATCCAGACGGGCGAAGCCGGCAAGCAGGTCAACCGCCTCTATGTGACCGACGGCGCCGACATCAAATCCGAATATTATTTCTCGATGGTCGTCGACCGCGCCAGCGGCCGCATCGCGATGATCGTGTCGACCGAGGGCGGCATGGACATCGAAGAGGTCGCGCATTCGACCCCGGACAAGATCCGCACCATTACGATCGACCCGGTCGAAGGCTTCATGCCGCACCATGGCCGCGCCGTCGCGTTCGCGCTGAAGCTGAAAGGCGATCTCAACAAGCAGGCGGTCACGATCGCCGAGCAGATGTACAACGCCTTCATCGCCACCGACATGTCGATGCTCGAGGTCAATCCGCTGGTCGAGACGACCGACGGCAAGCTGCTCGTCCTCGACGCCAAGGTCAGCTTCGATTCGAACGCGCTGTACCGCCATCCCGACATCGTCGAACTGCGCGACGAGACCGAGGAGGACCCAGCCGAGCTGGAAGCGTCGAAGTACGACCTCGCCTATATCAAGCTCGACGGCGACATCGGCTGCATGGTCAACGGCGCCGGCCTCGCCATGGCGACGATGGACATCATCAAGCTCAACGGCATGTTCCCGGCCAACTTCCTCGACGTAGGCGGCGGCGCGAGCAAGGAGAAGGTCACGGCGGCGTTCAAGATCATCCTGGGCGATCCGGCGGTGAAGGGCATCCTCGTCAATATCTTCGGCGGCATCATGCGCTGCGACATCATCGCCGACGGCATCGTCGCCGCGGCAAAGGAAGTGAACCTGTCGGTACCGCTGGTCGTCCGGCTCGAAGGCACGAATGTCCAGCAGGGCAAGGACATTCTCGCCAATTCGGGCTTGCCGATCGTCGCCGCCGACGATCTGGGTGACGCCGCCCGCAAGATCGTCGCTCAGGTGAAGGCAGCCGCCTGATCCGTGCCGCGCGCGGCTTGGTCAACGAATAGATGGGCTCTGCAAAGCTGCGTTTCGCAATTTCGCAAGTTCGCATTTGATTTGACCGGGCCGAGCGGCAATGGCGATCGGGCATAAGGGCTCCGTCCATGTCGGACAGACCTCGTCAGCTGGATACAGCCTCCCCGGGGCAAGTGCCAAGGCCAAGGAGTTGAAGCTATGAAAATCCTGGTGCCCGTGAAGCGGGTGATCGATTATAATGTGAAGCCGCGCGTCAAGATGGACGGCACGGGTGTCGACCTGGCCAACGTCAAGATGTCGATGAATCCGTTCGACGAGATCGCGATCGAGGAAGCCATCCGCCTGAAGGAAAAGGGCGTAGCGACCGAGATCGTCGCCGTATCGATCGGCGAGCAGAAGGCGCAGGAGACGCTGCGCACCGCGCTCGCGATGGGTGCGGACCGCGCGATTCTGATCGTCAGCGAAACCGAAGTCGAGCCGCTCGGCGTCGCCAAGCTTCTCGCCAAGATCGTCGAGGAGGAGGCGCCCGGCCTCGTCATCCTCGGCAAGCAGGCAATCGACGACGATTCGAACCAGACGGGCCAGATGCTGGCGGCGCTCACCGGCCGGCCGCAGGGCACCTTCGCATCGAAGGTCGAAGTCGAAGGCGACACCGTCAAGGTGACCCGCGAAGTCGATGGCGGCCTCGAGACGGTCAGCCTCAAGACCCCCGCGATCGTCACCACCGACCTTCGCCTCAACGAGCCGCGCTACGCGTCGCTGCCGAACATCATGAAGGCGAAGTCCAAGCCACTCGCGCAGAAGACTCCCGCCGATTACGGCGTCGACGTCTCGCCGCGCCTCAAGACCCTCAAGGTCGCCGAGCCGCCCAAGCGTTCGGCTGGCATCAAGGTTGCCGATGTTGACGAGCTTGTCGCCAAGCTCAAGGCGCTAGGAGTTGCAGCATGAAGACGCTCGTCTGGGTTGAACATGAGGGCGGCGCGGTCAAGGACGCGACCCTCTCGGCCGTCACCGCCGCCGCGAAGCTGGGCGAAGTTCATTTGCTGGTCGCGGGCCAGGGCATCGGTGGCATCGCCGATGCCGCCGCGAAGATCGCCGGCGTCGGCAAGGTCCACGTCGCCGATGGCGCAGCCTATGCCAATGCGCTGCCGGAGAATGTCGCTCCGCTGATCGTCGAGCTGATGGGGCATCACGACGCCTTCGTCGCGCCGGCGACCGCCAACGGCAAGAACATCGCGCCGCGCGTCGCAGCGCTGCTCGACGTGATGCAGATCTCCGAGATCCTCTCGGTCGAGAGCGAGGATACCTTCACCCGTCCGACCTATGCCGGCAACGCAATCGCGACCGTGCAGAGCTCGGATGCCAAGAAGGTGATCACCGTGCGCGGCACCGCCTTTGAAAAGGCGGCCCGCGAGGGTGGTTCGGGTTCGGTCGAGGCCATTTCTGGCGGCGGCGACGCCGGCCTGTCGAGCTTCGTCGGCGCCGAGATCTCCAAGTCCGAGCGCCCCGAGCTGACCTCGGCGAAGGTCATCGTCTCGGGCGGCCGCGCGCTGCTGAACTCGGAAAATTTCCACTCGATCATCGAGCCGCTCGCCGACAAGCTCGGCGCGGGCGTCGGCGCATCGCGCGCCGCGGTCGATGCCGGCTATGTGCCGAACGACTATCAGGTCGGGCAGACCGGCAAGATCGTCGCACCGGAAGTCTATATCGCGGTCGGCATCTCCGGCGCGATCCAGCATCTCGCCGGCATGAAGGACTCCAAGACGATCATCGCGATCAACAAGGACGAGGAAGCCCCGATCTTCCAGGTCGCCGATTACGGCCTCGTGGGGGACCTGTTCAAGATCGTGCCCGAGCTCACCAGCAAGCTCTGATCCGGAACCAAAAAGCGGAAAATGGGGCGGGCGCCGCAAGGCATCCGCCCTTTTTCTATCCCGCGAAGGCCCGCCCGGCGAACAGTTCGGCGATGGTGCGGACCGACGCGTCGGCGGCGGCCCGATCGGGAGTCTCGTTGGCCTCGTTGAAGCCGAAGCGGTCGTCAATGCCCAGATCCTGCACGACGATCCCATCACGCCGGCCCAGCACGCTGACCGTCTTGTAGACGAAGCCATAGTTGAGCCCCGCCTGCGGCAGCAGCCAGGCGATCTGGCCGCGCACCGGCACCCCGCTCTCGTCGCGAAACAGCGCCCGCGCACCATAGCCGGTGCAGTTGATGATCACCTTCTCCTTCAGCCTGCCAAGATCGGAAGGATGATGGAACTCGGCAGTCTCTATCCGCCCGCCTGCCGCGAGGAAGTCGGCGGTCAGCAGATGCGCAAGGTTCGCGACGTTGAACATCATCTGGCTGTTGCGCAGCGCACAGCGGGTCGCGAACGGGTGGGTGCCGGGCTCGAAGATCTGCGAGCGTGGCGTGATATCCGCAACCTGCTCGCCATAATGGGCGAACCCCATCACTTCGGTGGCGCGATAGGCGGCGCGCATCTGGTCGGGCGGCAGGTCCGATAGCGTATAACGGTCATTCCATTCGATCGGATCGCCGGGCAGGCCGACATAGCTCTGCCACATCGCATAGCTGTCGCGCGTCATGCCGCTCCACGCCGCCGCGAAATCCGGCCTCACCGCATTGGCCATCGCCACGCGCGAATCGGGGGTCCAGCTTCCGGTCGCGCGCGCCGAGCGAACGTGGGGAAAACGCTCCTTGGCATAGATAGTTACTTTCGCGCCGGCGCGCTGAGCGGTCAGCGCCGCGGTCAGGCCCAGCGCGCCCGCGCCGATCACGGCGATCTCCTTCGGGCTATTCGCCATCGCCTTGCCGACAGCGATCGTCGCCGAGCCCCAGCTCAACGACCAGCCGCTGCCGCCATGGCCATAATTATGGACGACGAGCTTGCGCGCGACCTGCTCGCTGTCGAGACGCGGGCCGGTCGCGCGGAACGGCCGCAGGCATACGGTGATCCGGAAGATGCGATCGGGCAGCGCGCGGACAGGGACGATCGGACCGATCGGATCGAATATCGGCTGGGTGGCCTGCGCAAGCAGGTCCGACGGACGGGCAAGTCCGGCGGCGGCAAGCCCCAGCGCGCCCTGACGAATGAAGTGACGGCGATCCATGCGGCATCCCCTTGACGTGACGCCCCTCCAGATCGCGGCAATCCAGCACAGCAGCGGGGCCCCGACAAGACCGCGCCGGAACATTCCCGGTTCTGCCGGGTTCGGACTGTTACAGAAACAAACTGATACCAACCGGGGAGAAACCCATGCTCATCCAAGTCATCATCGTGCTTATCATCGTCGGCGTCGTGCTGTGGTTGGTGAACAACTATATCCCGATGGACGGCAAGATCAAAAGCATCCTCAACGCCGTCGTGATCATCGTCGTGATCCTGTGGCTGCTTCAGGCCTTCGGTCTGTTGAGCGGCGTCGGCATCTGATCTTCAACCGCTAACCCGCGCGCCCTCTCCGGTTCCCCCTTTGCCGGAGAGGGCCTCGCGGATTTACTTTGCCGCCGCCTTTAGATCCTCGACAAACATCGCGAACTCCTCATCGGCGCGGCTCTTATCGGGCATGCGCAGCAGGAAGCTCGGATGGATCGTCGCGCGCGCAACGCCGCCATCGGGCAGCACCAGATCGCGCCCGCGCTGCGAGGTCAGCGTCAGCGACTTTCCCAGCAGCGAATGGATTGCGGTCGTGCCGAGCATGATCGTCCGCTTCGGCGTGATGATCGCCCGCTCCTGATCGATCCACCAGCGGCACGCGCTAATCTCGCCGGCATTGGGCTTGGCATGGATGCGACGCTTGCCGCGCGGTTCGAACTTGAAATGCTTCACCGCATTCGTGACGTAGACGCGCGAACGATCTACCCCCGCCGCCGCCATCGCGCGGTCGAGCATCTGCCCGGCTGGTCCGACGAACGGCTTGCCCGCGAGATCCTCCTGATCGCCGGGCTGTTCACCGACGATCATGATATCAGCATCGGCAGGGCCCTCGCCGAACACGGTCTGCGTAGCGCATTTGTAAAGGCCGCAGCGCGTACAATGCGCGGCCTCCTCGCGCAGCGCCTCAAGCGATTTCGTCATGTTGCCGCCAGTCACGATCCTGTCCACCATCCGGGTCTCGCGCGCCTGCGCGCCTGCGACCAATTGGGGTATCAACGCGGTTTCGGGCATGTTGGCCCAATAGCGGCGCGGCATTTCCTTTAGCATCGTACCTGTCTTCAACCGCGCGGGATTGAAGATCGAAGCATAATAGCCCTTCCACAGATCCTCGACCGGATCGCCGTCCGGCGCATCCGCGCGCGTTGCTCCGGGGGCCTCGCGCAACGTCTCGCCATCCCAGTGGATCGACAGATCCGGCGTCAGGATCGACCAGCGCATCGTCGCAAACCGGCGCATGAAGAAGCCGGCATTGGCCCGGACGATATGATGCGCGGGCTCGAACCAGGCGACATAGGCCCCATCGATCTCGCGGAAGCGGACAAAGGCGCGCATCTTGTGGATATCGCGCCGCACCTCCTTGGCCAGCAGGTCGAGCCGGCGGCGCAGCGGATCGGCCTCGTCATCGATCGCCCCAGGATGGTCGCGCAGGCGGAGCAGCATCGCATAGAGCAGCGCGAAGCGTTGCGGATCGCGGTGCAGCGCCACATCGCCGGCAAGATCGAGAAATCTTTTAGGCACGGTAAAAGGGGGCAGGGTCGCTGCGGGCAGCGTATCACCGCTGGCGCCGCCGAACAGATCGCCGGTTTCCCCTTCGACCGTCCAGCTAATGTCGTCCGGCGCGACATTGGCGAGCGCCGCAGCCCGGGCGGATCCGCGCCAGGCGTCGACATCGTCGGGGCGGGCCAAGGGGAAGCGGTACATCGTCACCCTCGCCTCATCATCGCTGTGAACGCCGGGATCTCACGGTCTTTGTCGCCGATGACGGAAAGAGAAATCATGACGATCAGCCGAACAGCTCCAACTGCTCGGTCACGCGCGCGCGCAGATCGATCCGGTCGATCAGCCCGGTCGGCCGCCAGTCGCTGGTGACGATGAAGGGCCTGAGTTTGGCGATCGAACGCGACAGCCGCCCGACATCGGTGAGGGTCAGCTTGCGCCAGCGCCGCGACATGAGGATCGCGTCGACGGCCTTGGTGCCGAGCCCTGGCACGCGCAGCAGCCATTCGCGCGGGGCGCGGTTGATATCGACCGGAAACTGCTCGCGCGCCTGCAACGCCCAAGCCAGCTTGGGATCGATATCGAGCGGCAGCATCCCCTGCTCGTCGGTCGCCGCCGCTACCTCGCCGGGCTTGTAGCCATAGAAGCGCATCATCCAGTCGGACTGGTAGAGGCGGTGCTCGCGCATCAGCGGCGGGCGCTTGAGCGGCAGGATCGCCGAAGCATCCGGGATCGGGCTGAATGCCGAATAATAGACGCGACGCAGCGCGAAGCGGTCGTAGAGATTACTCGCAGTGCGCATGATGTCGCGATCGTTGGCGGCGTCGGCGCCGACGATCATCTGCGTCGACTGCCCTGCGGGGGCGAAGCTTGGGGCGGATTTATAGCGGCGGCGCGCATCGCCTCCGTCCTCAATTGCCGTCTTCATCCCCGCCATGGCAGTCCGGATACCCGCCGAGGATTTTTCGGGCGCAAGCCGGGCGAGACCCGCGTCGGTCGGCAGCTCGACATTGATCGAGATGCGGTCGGCATGCCGGCCCGCCGCCTCGATCAGCGCGGGATCAGCATCGGGGATCGTCTTGAGATGGATATAGCCGCGAAACTGATGGTCCTCGCGCAGCGACCGCGCCACCTCGACGATCTGTTCCATCGTGTAGTCGGACGATCGGATGATCCCCGAGGAGAGAAACAGGCCTTCGATATAGTTGCGCCGGTAAAAGGCGAGGGTGAGATCGACCACCTCGCGCGCCGAGAAACGCGCCCGGCGGACGTTCGAGCTCTTACGGTTGATGCAGTAATGGCAGTCGAAGATGCAGCTGTTGGTCAGCAATATCTTGAGCAGCGATATGCAGCGGCCATCGGGCGCATAGGCGTGGCAGATGCCCATGCCTTCGGTCGATCCGATCCCCTTCGCCTGCCCCGCCGAATCGCGCTTCGATGTCCCCGACGAGGAACAGGACGCGTCATATTTGGCGGCATCGGCGAGGATTTCTAGCTTCTGCCTTGTGTCGAGCTGGCCCATTTGTTCTATCTATGTTCTAGATAAAACAATGTCCAGCCGCGACGGCGAAACGAAATCTGGGCGTGCCGCCGCTTCTACATCAGTCGCCGGGATTCACCCGAGCGTCTCGGAGACCGATTGTGTCAACGCGTGGCCTGCACCGTGCTGCCCGGCACGCTCGACATCGGGAGCAGCGCGCGCTCGCCATCGCCGACGATCGCGAACGCCGACCAGTAATAGGGATGCGAGGTGTCTGCATCGTCCATCAGACCGATCTGCGCCTTGCGCATTGCTGTCGCCATGCCGGTTCCCGCTGGCGCGGTGAACAGGCCGGTGATCAGCCGCTTGGTGGCGTTGAAGTCGTCGGGGACCGGCCAATGGCTGGCGATCACCGTGCGCGCGCCCGCACCGACGAAGGCGCGGACCAGGCCATCGAGCGCGAAGTTGCCGCCCGTGGTGACGCCAGCCTCGCGCGTCGCGGAGACCGTCGCCATGCCGGCGGTATCGCAAGCCGACAGGATCACGACGTCGGCGTCGAGCTTGAGGTCGAAGATCTCCTTGAACGACAGCAGCCCGTCCGAGGTGCCGCCGCCGAACGAGGTCAGCAGCGCCGGGCGAGAGGGGCATTCGGGGCGCGGCGCGGTGACGAGGCCATGGGTCGCGAAGTGGATGATCCGATAATCGGACAGATCGGTGCGGCCCTGGATCGTCGAGTCCGAGAAGTCGCCCCCGGTAATCAGCGCCGATTTATCCTTACCGATGATCCCGCTGGCGAGGAACAGCTCCGACGACGAGATCGGATTGTTCCAGTTGCTGAGCGGCCACGCGCAGTTATCGTTCATGGCGGGCGGCGGCACGAAGAACGGATTGAGCCCCGGGCGGCTGTTCTCGCCAAGGCCGATATAGCCCTTCACCGCCTTCGAGCTGGCGACATCGCGCCCATCGACGAACGAACGCGGGCTGACCACGGTCGACACGTCGCGGTTGCGGCCGAGCCAGGCGACGCCGCGGAAATCGAATTCGTCGGCCTTGGGCTTCTTGAGCCGCGCCAGATAGGCGTCGACACCGGCCTGCTCGATCGGCAGCAGATTGGCCGGCAGCTGGAGCAGCGGACCATCGGGCTCGAAGATGAAGTTGCTGACCTTGTGGAGATCGGCGTCGACCGGTCCCATCAGCGAGACATAGAGCTTGCGCGCGAGCACCACGTCGAACGGATAGGTCGCGACCTGGCCGTTCTCGATCTTCACCACCGAATCGCGGATCTGCGCGACGATGTCCTCGAGCTGCTTGGTGGTCATGTCGAGCCGCCAGGCGCGCGCAACATCGCGGGTCACGAACATCGCATAGATGTCCTGCGAAACGAGCGTGACCTTGTAATAGCCGTCGCCCGGACGCAGCGCCTTATGAAGCTCTTCGACCGACATGGTCTGCGGCGACAGCACCCGGTAGCGTGGGAATTTGCCGAGCTTGCCCTGCAGCACCGTCTGGTCGCGCGAATAGCGGGCGAGACGGGTCTGCGCCTCAGTCAGCGCGGCCCTGTCGACCGACGCCGGCGTCGATGTGATGCGCGCGATGTCGCCGGTAGCCCGGGCTATGTAGCGCGACAGCGTCACCGACTGGCGGAACAGGCTCGCGGCCTCGTCATCGCCACCCGAAAGCTCGCGCGCGAGCAGCGCCTGGGTCTGGGCGATGCCGGGACGCAGCATCACCTGGCTCGCGCTGAACATCAGCGAGACCGCGCGGGGATCGGTCGACGAGCGTTCGGCGAGCAGGCGGAAATAGGGACGCAGCAGCGAGCGGATCGAGCTCATCGCGCCGGGCAGGTTCTCCGCCGCCGAAATGACCTCGCCATACATCGTCATCGCGCGGTCGCCCTGGCCATGGCGGCTCAGGAAGCCGGCGAAGCGCGCCTTGGCGCCGAGCGAGATCGCGGTGTTCGGATGCTGGATCTCTACCACCTGAAGCGCATCGGCATAGAGCCGCTCGGCCTCGGGAATATTGCCCTCGACCTCGGCGACCAGCGCCAGTTCGTTCTGGATGTTCGACCGCAGCCAGCCGGTGCTGTTCAGCTTACCCTCCCGGACCGCCTGCATCGCATCGACCGCTTGGCCGAACGCTTCACGCGCCTTCGGGTAATTCTTGTTGATGCGGAATGCCACGCCACGCAGCTGGAGCGCCTGTGCGTCGAGCACCTGCGCGCGCTCGAACGGCTGGAGCTGCCCGTCGAGCGCTCCGCCGAGATTGTTCATCTCCTTGCTCTCACGGTTGAGATCTTCGGCGATGTCGCCCGAAATCTCGCCGGTCTTGAGCTTGGTGTCGGCGGCAACCTTCGACTCGACCTCGGCCACCGGCTTCGACAACTGCTCGATCGCGTCCTTGAGCTTGTTCTGGTTGAGGAAATGGATCGCGTAGAAGTTGCGCAGCATGCGCCCGGTGATCGGATCGGCGAGCGCGCTGGGCGTCGAGGCCCGTGCGAACAGCGCGTCAGCCGCCGAGAAATTGCGCTGGTTCGATTCCTGGAGCGCCTGGTTGGCGAGATATTCGGACAGCCGGGCGTCGCCCCGGACGCTGCTCGAATCGCGCTCGACGAGCGCCTCGAAGAATTCCGCGGCTTCGGCATAGGAGCCGTCATTGTTGCGCGCATAGGCTTCGGAAAGCGCGCTGTCGCTGTCGAGCGCGCCCGCTTGAACGCGCGCGAACGCCGCCGGATCGCCGGCAGACGTGGTCGCGACCTGAACCTCGCCCTTGACGATCGCGTCGGCGACGATCGTCTGGAGGCCGAGCTGAAGCGCGCTGTCATAGCCCCCGAGGCCATCGGCGATGTAGACGACGCGGCCCTTGCTATAGGCATAGCTCTTATAGGCGAGCTGGTTGGTCGGATCGACGCACTCGCGTTCCTCGACGTTGCTCAGCGCGCCGATCGTCACCGATTTGGGGGCTGCGCAATTGACCGGGGTGTCGGTGTTCTTGCCGACGCGTTCCACGGGATCGTCGGCGCCGCTGCGCAGCGCGAAGAGCCGGCCAACCGGCGCTGCCGCATCGCGACAGACGATCCGGTAGCCGCGATCGAACATGCCGGCCAGATTGGGGCTGACCGCGCGGTTCTGCGCGGTGCAGAGCACCCCGGTCGACCCGATCCGGAAGCTGTTGCGCAGCGAAAGCGCGCCCGGCTGTGTTGCGGCCGGCGCGCCCGTCGGCGCAGCGAGCATGGCGACGGCGAGAAGCGCCCCGCCAAATCCGAAACCCTTGCCCCGCATCACTGATTCCCCCCTGGTCCGTCAGAGCCGGTGTCGCCGATACCATCGGCCCCGCTCCACAGACTGCTGTTGCCGCCGCTGGTAATCGGCGTGTCGATCTGCGGCCCGCCCGTGTTCACGCGGCTGGTGTCAATCAGCACATTAGTGCCGCCGACCGCGCCGCCGGAACTCGCCGTGCTGGCGCTATCCTCGCCGCCCTCGTCATCGCCGCCCTCATCGGCGGCGCTGCCTCCGCTATCATCGGCGCTGGCGGTCTGGGTGGTTGATCCGGCGCTGGAGCCCGAACTGCCCGCTTCGCCCGAACCAGTCGCGCTGGTGTTGCCGGTCGAGCTGCTGCTGACGCTGCCGCCCGCGGTGCGGGTGCCGGTCAGCGAAGACTGGATGCTCGAGGTGATCTGGCTCGTCTCCTGCGTCACCGCGTCGACGATCACCGGATCCTCGATGATCGGCGGTGGCGGCGGTGACACCGGATCGACCGGCGGAGGCGGCGGCGACACGGGGTCGACCGGCGGCGGCGGTGACACCGGAGGAGGAGGAGGAGGCGGCGGCGGCGGCGGCGGCGGCGGTGGAGGTGATACCGGCGGCGGCGGCGGCGACGGGTTCACCTCGGCGGCGCGAACGGTGAACGCGAACGACATCGAGTCCGATGTTTCCGCGATGTTGTCGGAGACGATGACGAAGAATGGCACCGAACCGGTCGATCCTTCCGGCGGCGTTCCGCTCAGCTGACCCGTTTCACTGTCGATAGAAAGCCATTCGGGTGCGCCGCTCAACGAATAGGTGAAGTCGCCCGACCCGCCCGATACTTCGATCGTTTCTTCATAGAGCTCGCCAACGACCGCCTGATCGAGATCGCTGTTCGTCGTTATGATCTCTACCTGCCCCTCTTCCTCGCCGCCGCCACCGCCGACGGTAACGCCCGAACATGGCGTTGAATTAATGAAGCAGCTGGCGAAAGTGAGATTTCCCGAGTCGGCGATGAAACTGACATAGTCCGCTTGCACGGCGTCGATGTCGTCGACGGTCAGAAGGAAATTGCCGAACGCGATGTCGCCGTCATTGGCAGCGATGATCGACGGCCCCTCGCCATCCAGCGGCTGACCGCCACTGAAGGCGGGCGGCAGCGTGTTGCCCTCAGCCTGTATCGACGCATTGTCGATGGTGATGTCACCACCCTCGGTATGAATATAGAACTGGCCGATATCGGGGCTTGGCGCACCCGTGCCTAAAACGCCAGCACGGCCCGAAATGGTCGCGATCAGCGTCGGCGCCCCGTTCCCGCTGACGTTGCCGGTGCCGATCCGCAGCGTGCCGCGTTCGTCCGTGTTCAGGAATGACGAGCTGCCTTCCTGATAGCGATAGGTCGATGCGAGCTCGAACGCTCCGCCGATCCCGTCGCCCTTCAAGCCGGACGGCATCGAATCGGGGCCCTCTCCGCTTGGGCCGCCCTCACCGAAGGCGATGATGTTGAGCGAGGAAAGCGTGGCCGTACCGCCCTCCGCGCCGACATAGACATAGCCGCCTTCCGCGTTACCGCCGCGCCCGCCAATGCCGTCTGCACTGCTACTGCCGCCAATCGCGCCGGTACCGCCGAGACCGCCGCCGGCGGAAGTGATCGCCGTCACGCTGCCAAATGAGGCGCTGCCGAGGTTCGCGTCGGTATTCCGGCCGCTCAGCAAACCGACGATGATGGTTCCGCCCCGGGCGAAGCCACCCTGGCCGCCCGAGCCGCCTTCGACATCGGCATCGTCGACCATGCTGGTGCCGCGGCCGCCCGTGCCCCCAAGCGCGCTGGCGTCGAGCAGCGAGCTGTTGGCCACCTCGATCTCGCCATCGCCGGTTGTCGCGCCGAGCTGAATATAGCCGCCATAGGCCGCGCCGCCATTGCCACCGTCCTGCCCCGACGTATCGCCGGTGACGATATTGCCGTCACCCCCCTGCCCAGTCGCATAGAGGCTGACCGTCGACGCATAGGAGGTATTCAGCGCGAAATTTTGTTCGCCCCCGGTCACGGCGAAGAATTGAACGTCGCCGCCCCGCCCGGTGCCGCCGAAGCCGCCACTGGCGCCCTCTCCGGCTATGCCGTCGCCGCCCGTGCCATTGGCCTTCAGTTCGAGGCCCTGGCCCTGGAACCGCAAGTTGCCCGAAAAGCTGTTGGCATAGGCGCCGCTGATTTCGCCATCATTGTCACGGCCGCCCTGACCGGTGCCGCCAGTACCGCCAGCGCCGCCCGTTCCCGAAGCATCGCCATAGGCTTTCGTGTTGATGGTGAGCGCCCCACCGGGCGCGGTCTCGAAATCGGGCGTGCCAGTGTTGAAGCTTACCAGCCCGCCCACGCCATCGCCGCCGACGGCGTTCGCGCTGGCGTCTCCACCCACGCCCAGCGCATATATCGAGACAGTGCCGCCCGTTACCGAGCCGCCGCTATGCAGCGATTCGACAATCACCTGGCCGCCCTCTCCCCCGCCGCCAAAGCCTTCGGAACTCTCGCTCGTCCCGCCGATGCCGTCCGCATGGGCCGTCAGGGTTGTGCCCAGCGCGAGCGTGCCGCCGTTCATGCCGGTCTTGAGGTTTATCTTGCCGCCATAGCCATAGCCGCCGTCGCCATCGAAGCTGGCGCCGCCGAGGCCGTTGGCAGCGAGGGTGCTGGTTCCGCTCAACGTAACCATGGCGCCCGAACCATCGGCCGAGATCTCGATATCGCCGCCGTAGCCGTCGGCGCCGCTGCCCTCTCCGCCCGAGCCGCCGGTGCCGCTCGCGAAGATGTCCAGCTGTTGGGAAAAAGTTATGTCGCTGCCGGTACCCGTTGCGGCGATCCTGACATCGCCGCCTTCGGCCATACCGTCGAGAAACGAGAAGGCATCGGCACGAAGCTCGACATCTCCCTGAAACGAAAGAGACGCGCCGCCTACGGCATCGATATTGATGTCGCCGCCTCGAGCGACTCCGAAGAGCGGCGAGGTGTTGATCGAAACGGTGCCGGCGAAAGCCGTGCTCGCGCCGGCGTAGATGCTGGCAGGTCCGCCGGAAGTGCTGATATTCAGGCTGCCGCTGAATGCCGTCGCGACGCCCGACCGGATGTGCGTCGGAGCGTTGATCATCGTGTTTCCGGAGACATTGACCGTGCCCACGCCGGTGGCATCGCCCAATGCGGCGATCGACTCGGACGAGGTGTTTCGGCCAGCGGTCAGCACCACCCCCAGATTTGTAAGCTCGACGCCTTCAGCGACATCGAATGCGAAGGTCCCGCCCGTCAACGCCATCGTAATCGCGGTGTTCTTGGGCACGGCAACCAGATAGACGCCACGCTGCACATTTTCGGCAACGTTGATGGCGGTCATGCCGCCATGCGTGATCGCATTTGAGCTACCGGTGCCGCCGTTCATCGGCACTGTAATGTCGAACAGACCGTTGCCGGCGTTGAAGCTCAGATCCGCCTGCTCCGCCGCGACATAGGCCACGCTGCCGCCGGTAATGGATCCGAAAGAACCGGTTGTGACATTGCCGTTCTGCACAATACGCGGCGCAACGAGGCCCACAAAATTATTCGTGGTTATCGTCGCATTGTTCGCGATCTGAACGCTGGACGTGGCGTTAGCCAAGCCGCTGGCCGTGAAGCCGTTGGCATCGAAATTGTCGATCGGGACGCTCGTCAGGATCAACGACCCAACATCCAGATTCGCACCGCTGCCAACCAGAAATCCGCCCGAGCTGTAGAAAAACACATTGCCGCCGCGCACGCCATCGATCTTGCTGTCGATGGCGCCGTTGAGGGCAACCGCGCGACCGCTGGTGCCGGAAATGAGGTTCAGCACGGTGAAGTCGGTCACGCCGCTCTGATTGACATAAGAGGCGTGATCGCCTGCGGCCAGGAAGTCGATCGCTCCCGTGCCGCCGTTGGCGGCCAGGGCGCTGGTGCCCGGCGTCCAGTCGATCGTCACTGGCGTTGACTGCGTGAGTGTGACGATCGTGTCGCCATTCTGCGAATCAAAGCCGACGTTGAACCCCGTTCCAGATGGCGGTGCGCCCGCAAAATCGAACCCGCAGGCCGACGCGAGTTGCTCCTTCATCGGCATCGCTAGCAGCGTCGCGAGGACGGCCATCGAGGTCATCGTCCGCGATTTGGACTTCGCGCGGCCCCGCTCGGCGGCGAAGATGTCGGAAGGAACGCTACGCATGATCAGTTGTCCCAGGGCCA
Organism: Sphingomonas sp. SRS2; assembly: GCF_000971055.1. Classification (GTDB taxonomy): domain Bacteria; phylum Pseudomonadota; class Alphaproteobacteria; order Sphingomonadales; family Sphingomonadaceae; genus Rhizorhabdus. The sequence goes on along the minus strand of NZ_LARW01000047.1, from coordinate 53,743 downwards.
GAGCTTGGATGAAAGGGATACGAGGAAACGGGGGTCGCGGTTGCGGGTCTGCAGACCGCCCGCCTTCAGCGGCACCGCGATGGTGCCGTCGATGCGGAAACGATTGTTGAGCATAGCGCGCACGCCCGCGCCGACCGAGGCGATGAAATCGGGATTAGCGGGAAGCGGGATGCCGCGGTTCCACACCCACATCACATCGGTGAAGGCGAACGGCTGCAACGAGAGGTTCACCTTGGGAAGCGGCGCAAGGCGCGGCATCCGCAGTTCAAATCCGCTGCCAACGCCGCTGTCACCCGTGATAACGCCCGGATCATAGCCGCGACCGATTGAATAATTGCCCGCCGACATTTCCTCGAAACTGAACAGCGGATCGAAGGCATATTGGGCGCGCGGCGTCGCCGCGATCCAGAAACCTTTGCCGAGGTTCAGTTCGACCGAGGCCGAGGCGCGAACCAGGGTCGATGTCGGATCGCCTTCGCGGCGGCTGGGGCCGATGACGCTGAGCGGCGTGGCCGGCGGAATGCGGGGCGAGGCATCGAGAATGTCGAGCCCCTTGCGCAGCTCCACCGAGCCCGAGGCGCGCCACATCGGCACGCGCTGCTCGGCGATGTCGGCCGCATCCATGTCGAGGCGCAGGAAGCCGACACGCAGATGATCACGCGACAGATCGATCTTCGTACCCGCCGCATAAAAGGCCACGGTCTGGTTCAGATAATCCATGCCGCCCGCACCGACGATGCTCAACGCCTGGCTGCGAACGATCGGATATCGCAATTCGCCGGTCGCGAAGAGCGTGCGCGCCTTGAGCGCCACCCCGGCAGCGCCCGCCGCGCCGAGATCCGGCTTCGACCAGGCATAGGTGAAGTTGCCGCTCCAGGTCAGGCCTTCGCTGCCCAGCCGCGTGTCATAGCCGATCTGGGCGATCTGCTGCTCGCGGAAGTCGGTCGTGCTCGATAGCGATGCGCTCAACCGGTCGCCGCCGAGCAGCCCATAGGCCTGCGCAGCCACCGCGCCGGTCCAGCGGCCCGAGCTGCGCGACGAGAAATTCTGCAGGCTCGCGCTCACGTCGATCGGGCTGCGGGTGACGCTCACCTCGCCGACCAGTTCGCCCGGCGCGCCACCGGCGGGCTTGAGCGCGAGGCGGACCTCATAGCCCGGCAGATCGCGCGACAGCAGCAGATAGCGTTCCGCAACGAAGCGGTTGAAAACCTTCTCTTCGGTCAGATGCTTGAGATAGCCGGCGAGCAGCCCCTCGGCTTTGCCCGCGTCGCCGCGCACCCGGATCGCGACGATCTTCGCGAACAGCACCTCGAAGCGGACGACGCCATTTTCGATCCGTTGCACCGGCACCTGCACCGCCGCGAGATATCCCTTGCGGCGCAGTTCGGTCGCCGCGGCGTCGCGAATCGTGCAGATCGTGCTGATCGGCCGATCGGGGCCGAGCAGCGAGGCATAGCTCGCCTTCAGCTCTTCGGGGCTGACGCCCTGAAGATTATTGAACTGAGCTTCGGTGATCGTCACCTTGATGTCGGCATAAGCGGGGGAGTCGAGAGCGCAGGGCGCACGCTCGATATCGCCGTCGACGGTCAGCCGCGCCGATCGCGGCGCGGTCGCCTGCGGACGCCGGTCGATCTCCTCACGGGTCGGAGCAGCGAGTTGCGCGGCGGCCGGCGGCGCGACCTGCGCGAACGCGGCGTTCGATGCGATTGTGAAAAGCAGCGCCGAAACGGCAGCTGCTGAGAAAAGCGACTTGCGCAAGATTCCCCCCGAATGCCCCTGGCGAACCCCTCCGCCTTGCGGGTCGTCTTAGTCCCGTTCGTCAGCAATGTCATTGCCATATTGCAATGCGCATCAATGCGTTGCCAGACACATGAAGGCCCAGGCATCACAACTATATGGAGGCCCATAGACCGGCGCAGAAGCAGGAAAAACGCACTAGCGCACAAAGGGGGGCGCGCATCCGCTGTCGTTGCTGCACCGCAATGAACGCCTTGCCTAACCGCGATCCTCCGCCTAGAGGCCGCGGCGCGACAGGTTCCCGGAAACGGGAAAAAGGGAATTCGGAAGCGGGGTCGTCCCGCAGGCCGAGGCTGCCCCCGCAACTGTGATCGGTGAGCGATCGTCCAATACGTCACTGGGTGCTCCGGCATCTGGGAAGGCCGGACGAAACGCGAAGACCCGAGAGCCAGGAAACCTGCCCGTCGCGGTCGTTCCATCATGCGGGCGGGGTGCACCACATGATCGAGGCAATATCCTCGCGTGACGACGTTCGACTGGGGTCGTGCGCGGGGCAGATATCTCTTCCGACGTGGCCCCGATGGTTAATCCATGGGAGGAAATCCATGCGGACGTTTACAAGAAACCTGATTCCGGCGCTGGCGCTGTTGCCCGCGATCCTGTTGTCCACCCCTGTTCGGGCCGAAGAGGCTGAGGCCGATGGCGAGACGATCGTCGTCACCGCCAGCCGCTCAGAACAGAAATTGTCCGAGGTCGGCAAGTCGATCAGCGTAATCGATATCGACACGATCGAGCGGCGCCAGACCGCGTCAGTCGCCGATCTGCTGCGGACGATGCCCGGCATCACCATCCAGCGCAACGGCGGCCTCGGCACGATCACCAGCGTGTTCATCCGTGGCGCGCAGAGCGACCAGACGGTCGCGCTGATCGACGGCGTCAAGCTCAACGATCCGTCCGCGCCGGGCGGCGGCTTCAGCTTCGCCGATCTGCTCACCGACAATCTCGAGCGGATCGAGATATTGCGCGGGCCGCAGTCGGTGCTGTGGGGCAGCCAGGCGATCGGCGGCGTGGTCAACATCATCACCCGTGCGCCGAGCGACAGCCTGGAGCTGCGCGCGAGCGGCGAATATGGCAGCTTCGAAACCGGCCGGCTTTCGGGTGCAATCACTGGCCGGGTCGGCCCGACCGCGATCAGCGCGGGCGCGGGCTATCTGACCACCGATAGCATCTCGGTCGCCGAAGGCGGCGCCGAGAAGGACGGCCATCACCTGTTCGGCAGCTATGTGAAGACCAATACCGAACTGGCCGACGGCATCTCGCTCGACGTGCGCGGCTTCTATACGAAGAGCAAGGTCGACCTCGACGGCTTTCCGCCGCCGACCTACTCGATCGGCGATACCGACGAGTATCAGCGCCAGCAGCAGATCGTCGGCTATGCCGGCCTGAACGCAGACCTGCTGGACGGAAAGCTCAGGAACCGGCTGGCCGCGGCCTTCACCCGGATCGATCGCGACACCTATGACCCCGCTGCCGTGCCGGTGAAGAATTTCGACGGACGCGGTCGCAATCTGCGCTTCGAATATCAGGGCGTCGCCGATCTCGGCATCGCCCGGGCCACCTTCGGCGCCGAGCATCAGGAAGAGAAGCTCCGCACGATCAGCGCCTTTTCCGGACCGCCGGCGACGGCCCGGGCCAAGGCCAATCTCGACAGCGTCTATCTCGATCTGCACGCCACACCGATCGAAGGGCTCAACGCCGGCGCGGGCATCCGCTATGACGACCACAGCCAGTTCGGTGATGCGACGACGCTGAGCGCGGACCTCGCCTATACGCCCAATGCCGGGACGACCATCGTCCGTGCAAGCTATAGCGAGGGCTTCAAGGCGCCCTCGCTCTATCAGCTCTATGGAGATTTCGGGACGCTGGGCTTGCAGCCCGAAGAAGCGAAGGGCTGGGATGCCGGCATCACCCAGAAGCTGATCGGCGACGCGGTCGAGGTTCGCGCGACATGGTTCCAGCGTAAAGTGGCCAACCAGATCGACTTCGACCTGGGCACCTTCACCTACGCCAATATCGCCCGCGCGCGAGCGCGAGGCGCCGAGATCGAATTGCGTATCGAGCCGGCCAGGGATCTGCTGTTCACCGCCAACTATACCTACAGCAAGTCGGTCAATCACGAGCCGACCGACCCGAATTTCGGCAAGCAACTCGCCCGGCGTCCGCGCCAGACGGTGAATGTAACCGGCGATTACAGGTGGCCGTTCGGCCTCAGCACCGGCGCGACGATCAGCCATGTCTCACGCAGCTTCGATGATCCGGGGCACTTCACCCGGCTAGGCGACTATGTGCTGGTCGATCTGCGCGCCGCTATGCCGTTGACCAACAGCGTAGAACTCTACGGACGCATCGAGAATCTGTTCGACGAGCGCTACCAGACGGCGGCGGGCTTCGGGCAGCCGGGCCGCGCCGCCTATGCCGGGATCAGGCTGGTCTACTAGGAAAAGGGGGACAGGACCGGCGTTTGGGAAGACGCCGGTCCTGTCGGCCGCAAGGGCGTTGGCGCCGGCCGGGTGTCGCGCCGGGCCGCCTCGGATTGGGGGACGAGTCAGCCGGAATAACCGGTGCTATCCGCCCGCGGCGCAACCCGTATAGAATCGCCCGCACCGGGCACGCACCGCGTTAATATACGATCCGGGTTAGTCCCTAGGGGCTATCGCCAGCGTGAGCCGGCATCCGGCCATCCCGCGACGGTGGCCGTGCGGATCGCGGCGAGCACCGACGGCGCTTCGATCGCGGCGAGCGCGCGGGCACGGTTGACCTGCACCGTCCGCGGCTCGAGCCCCATCGCCTTGGCGATATCCTGATTGGTCTGCCCCGCGACAAGCCCCGCCAGCACCCGCGCTTCCGCCGGATTCAACCGCGACAGCCGCAGCTTCGCTTCGGCCACGAGCAGCGGCGGTTCGACGCCATGTTCGAGAAGGTGAAATCCGCGGTCGATCGCATCGAGCAGCGGCCGCATCTCATAAGGCTTGTAGAGGAAGTCGACCGCCCCGGCCTGGAAAGCCTCGATCGCTGTCGTAAAATCGCCGAAGCCGGTGATGACGATCATCCGGAATCGGTTGCTGCGCCGCGACAATGCCTGCATCACTGCCCTGCCGCTAAGGCCTTCAAGCTGGAGATCGAGCACGACGCAGCCGGGTTCGTGCCCGTCGAGCGAGGCAATGAAGCTGTCGCCGCTGCTATATTCGCGGCACTCGAAATCGCCATGCGCCTCGACGAGGCTCGTGATCGACGCCCGAACGATAGCCTCATCATCGACGACATATAAAATCCGCTTAGTCGTCATGGCCTGCCCCAGCCCGTGCGCACCGGTCCCCCTTGACCAAAATGCTTGCTTTTTTCGTTAGTTAACCACTGACGGCACTTAAGCAACAAAAAAAATGACGATAGTTGTTTCGGATTAGAAACAATGAAGTCGGTTTTGGTCTCCGTCGGCATCCGGTCGGGATCCTGGGGGGAGTTAACGAGTTCCAAATTGAAGCCGGTGAGTTTTTCCGAGCTTCTATGCTGAACTGTTTCTACCATGCGGCAGACCAGTTTCATCGTTAATGAGATATATTCCGCTGTTTTTTTCTCGGTTCTTGCAATTTTATTTCAGAAACTATCATTAATTCGGCCAAGTTTTGGGTGGAGATGAATCAGCGGTGCGTGCCGTCCGATGCATGCCCGCTGGGAAAAAGCGCCAAAAAAGAACAGAGTCAGCCTTGCTATAATTGTGGCAGCCCCGCCCGCCTCTCCGGACTTTTACCTATAAGGAAGGTCGGTTAATCGGCTGATTCCTACCATGATCCGCGGCCGGCGCTGGCCGCCCTATTGCTGGCCAATGATCGGCGGCGGCGACAGACTTGCGGCAATGGGGTCGGGAGGGCCAAAAAAATGATCGAACATAAGGACTTTGGATGTGGACGAGCGACCGCGGAAACGCGGTGTTAACCGGTTTGCGGTACCGATGCTGAATGGGCTGAAGGCCCTTGCAACGGGATGATGCGCGTGCCCAAGTTGATTTTGACCGTGGATGACTCGCCCAGCATGCGGATGCTGTTGCGCAGCGCGCTCTCGCGGCAGGGCTATGCAGTCGCCGAGGCCGAAGACGGGGTCGCCGCGCTCGAATGGCTGGCCGCGAATGAGCGCCCCGACCTTATGATCACCGACATCAACATGCCGCGCATGGACGGCTATGGCCTGGTCGAGACGGTGCGCGCCCAGGGGCCCCACAGCGACATGCCGATCCTGGTCCTGTCCACCGAGAGTTCCGAAGACAAGATGACACGCGCCCGCGAAGCCGGCGCCGATGGCTGGATCGTCAAGCCCTTCGATCCGGTGCAACTCGCATCCGCCATCCGCCACGCCGCGCTGTGACGGAGACCTACGCTTGAGCCTTCCCGTCAGAGCCCGCGTTCTCATCGTCGACGATTCGATCACGATGCGCGCTTTCTTCGGCGCCATTTTCGAGCGCGTCTCCGGCATCGAGGTGGTCGGAACCGCTTCGAGCGCCGCCGAGGCGCGCAAGCTGATGATCGAGAAGCGCCCCAATGTCATCACTCTGGACGTCGAGATGCCCGGGATGAGCGGGCTCGAATTCCTCGGGGAAATCATGCGCGATCGGCCCACCCCGGTAATCATGCTGTCGTCCCTGACCCAGAAGGGCGCTGAGACGAGCTTCAAGGCGCTCGAACTCGGCGCAGTCGACTGCTTTCCCAAGCCCAGCTCGACCAATCGCGACGAGTTTGCCGCCAAGCTCTCCGCGCTGGTGATCGCCGCCGCGACCGGCAATGTCCGCTTCGCGCGCTACGCCATCGATGCGCCCGCCCGTCCGGCGGTGCAGGCGCAGCCAGCGCCAGCCGGCTATGACTGGAACGGCAAGGTCGTACTGATGAGCACATCGACCGGCGGCGTCGATGCGCTGCTGCAATTGCTGCCATCCTTTCCGGTCGATTGCCCGCCGGTCGTGGTCAATCTGCAGATCGAGCCCGAGTTCGTGCCGCCGCTGCTCAAGCGGCTCAAGACGCTGTGCCATGCCAGGGTCCTACCCGCCGAGGACGGTCGCGCCCTCCGCCGCGGGGAGATCCAGATCGTGACCGATGCGGCGACCCACGCCGTGCTCGACCGTTGGCCCGAGCCGTCGCTGCGGCTGATCAACTCCAATCCGGTCAACGGCGTCCGCCCATCGGCAAGCCTGTTGTTCGCCACCGCCGCCAAGACCGCCGGGGTCAATGCCGTCGGGGTGATGCTGACCGGCATGGGCGCCGATGGCGTCGCCGGCCTCAAGGCGCTCCGCGCGACCGGCGCGCATACCATCTCGCAGGATTCGCTGACCTGCCTCGTCGATCAGGCGCCCGCCGCGGCGCGCGAGGCCGGGGTGATCGAACGCGATCTCCCGCTCGATCAGATTGTCGGCGCGATTCTGGAAAATTGCCGCCGCATCGCCGATGCGGCCTGACCAACAGATGTACGACCTTGATCGTTCAGGCTGCTCGAGCCCGGACGTGAATCAAGGTCTCAACTATAGAAGGAGAGCCTGATTTATGCCATCGGCGGAAGCGCAGAGCGCTTCCACCTTGGACGATCAGGCTCTTTGCCGGGGGGCAGTATGACATCGATCAGCCAGGACGACATTCTCGCCATGCTCGCCGACGAGCTCGATGCCGCGCGCGCGCAGCTCGAAGTCCTGGGCATCGCGCTGGCCGGTGACGAGACGGTCGCCGCGCGCCATATGACCGGTCTCCAGGCGCTCGACCATGTCGGCCAGCGCTGCGCTTCGGTCGCGGCGATCCTGCGCGCCGACGATCTCCACGCGGCCAGCCATGCCGCCAGCCTGGAAAGCATCCCCGCGCGGCTGGCGACGCTGGGTTCCCGGCGACACTGATATCGCTCGGGCGAAAGCCGGGACCGGTACTGGTCTTGCGATAAGGCCGTCGCGCATGTGGTGGCGGCCCCGGTGTCCGCCGAGGCGACGCTCGATTACGGCCTTAGCGGAACGGCGGTTCATCAAAGGCGCGCAGCTTGCGGCTGTGCAGGCGTGAGCCCTCGCCGCGCAGCAGGCTGACCGCAGCGATGCCGATCTGGAGATGCTCGGCGATCGCGCGCTCGTAAAAGCGGTTGGCCTGGCCGGGCAATTTGATCTCGCCATGGATCGGCTTGTCCGACACGCACAGCAACGTCCCATAGGGCACGCGGAAGCGATAGCCCTGTGCGGCGAGCGTCGCCGATTCCATGTCGATCGCGACTGCGCGGCTCTGGCTGAAGCGCAGCGCCGAGGCGGTATAGCGCAGCTCCCAGTTGCGGTCGTCCGAGGTCACGACCGTGCCGGTCCGCATACGCAGCTTCAGCTGTTCGCGGCTCTCGCCCGATACGATCTCGGCGGCGTGGGTCAGCGCCTGCTGGACCTCGGCGATCGCGGGGATCGGGATTTCGGGGGGCAGCACGCTGTCGAGGACATGGTCGTCGCGCAGATAGGCGTGCGCGAGCACATAGTCGCCGATCCGCTGGCTGGGTCGCAGTCCGCCGCAATGGCCGATCATCAGCCAGGCCGCGGGCCGCGTCACCGCGAGATGATCGGTGATCGTCTTGGCGTTGGACGGGCCGACGCCGATATTGACCAATGTGATCCCCGATCCATCGGGGGCGACGAGATGATAGGCCGGCATCTGGTGCTTGCGCCACGCGCTGTCGGCGATCGCCTGTTTGGGGTCGGGATCGCCAGGGCGAATTTCCACCCCGCCGGCACCACTCAGCATCGTGTAGCGGCTGTCGCCGTCGAGCTGCTCGATCGCCCAGTGGACGAACTCGTCAACATAGCGGTGATAGTTGGTGAACAGGATATAGTCCTGCACATGGCCCGGCGGCGTGCCGGTATAATGGCGCAGCCGCGCAAGGCTGAAGTCCACGCGCGGCGCATCGAACAGGGCGAGCGGACGGGCAGCGCCCTCTTCCTGCACCCACAGCCCGTCGGCGAGCTCATCGCCGATATGCGACAATTCGGTCGACGGAAAAATCCGCGCCAGTTCGACCGGCGCGGCGCCGGTCAGGTCGAGATCGTCGCCCGCGTCGAGCACATAATTATAGGGGATCTCGGTACGGCTGACCCCGGCCTCGACGGTCACGCCGAAATCGTCGATCAGCAGGTCCATCTGCTGGGCAAGATAGGAGGCGAACAGCGCTGGCTGCGTGACCGCGATCGCATAGTCGCCCGCCGCCTGGAGCCGCCCGTAGGCGCGACCGAGCGGGCCGGGATCGCGCGTGCCGTCATAGCGCAGCCGGATTTCGGGATAGGCGAAGGCGCCGTTGCCGCGCATCGCCGGATCGGGCCGTTCGCCGGTGCGGATATAATGGGTCAGCGCGGCGCGCAGCCGGGAAACCGATTGCTGATAGATCGCGTCGAGCTGATCGACGATGGTCTGACTCTGGGTGGATGGCAATTACTACTCCTTATGTGTTTCTCTCATAGCTGGCCGAGCAGGTGATCGGCGCTGCTGACATTATATTCGCGCGGGGCCTCTACATTCAGGGTGGTCACCACGCCGTCCCTGACGATCATCGAGAAGCGCTGGCCGCGCATGCCGAGGCCCGCGCCGCTGGCGTCCATGGTCAGGCCGATTGCCTTGACGAAATCGCCATTGCCGTCGGCCAGCATCGTCACCTTGCCATCGGCGCCGGCCGACTTGCCCCATGCGCCCATCACAAAGGCGTCGTTCACTGCGGTGCAGACGATCTCGTCGACGCCCTTCGCCCGAATTTCGTCGGCCTTGTCGACGAATCCCGGCAGATGTTTGGCCGAGCAGGTCGGGGTAAAGGCGCCGGGCACCGAGAAGAGCGCGACGGTGCGACCGGCGAACAGCGCATCGCTGCTCATTTCGGCGGGGCCGTCATCGGTCATCACCTTGAAGGTCGCAGCGGGAATACGGTCTCCGGTGCTGATCGGCATCTGCGTCTCCTGTCCTTTTCGTCTCGGGCGGTGTTAGCCGCGCCATGTTGCAGAACATAGGACGCGATTGCGAGCTTTTTAGAGGCCACCCCTCGCCCTGTGATGAGGCCGGGCGATCCCACCCGTTCGCCACTTTGCGTCCGCAGGGGCGAGGTCTATAAAAGCGGACGATGGATGCGCCTGCCTCTCTCAGCGGACAATATCTGCTCGCCATGCCCGGCATAGGCGATCCGCGCTTCGAAAAGGCGGTGATCGCGATGTGCGCGCATGATGATCAGGGCGCACTGGGTGTCGGCGTCGGCCGCATCCTGCCCGGCATCAGGCTGCATACCCTGCTCGAACAGCTCGACATCGCGCCTGGGCTCGCCCCCGATCGCGCGATCCATGCCGGTGGTCCGGTCGAGCCGCAGCGCGGCTTCGTCCTGCACGGCCTCGACTGGACCGGCGAGGATACCGTCGATGTCGACGGGCGCTGGGGGCTGACCTCGACACTCGACGTGCTGCGCGCGATCGCCGGGGGTGAGGGGCCGGCGCGGTGGCTGGTCGCGCTCGGCTATGCCGGCTGGGGCCAAGGACAGCTCGATGGCGAGATGCGCCGCCATGGCTGGCTTGCGACTCGGGGTGAGGACAGCCTGTTGTTCGAGCATGCCGCTCCGGAAAGATGGGATCTGGCGATGCGATCGGCCGGTATCGATCCGCGCATGCTCGCATCGACTAGTGGCCGGGCGTAGACTCCTCGACACTCTGGTCGTGCACTAGGCATCTCATTACGTTATCGTACTGAAAAATCAGACATTTAGATCTGCTCTTAACCAATTCCGGCAAGACTCGATGAAGGCTTGGAGTCGATCTTGCGGAGGGGTGGCTGCTTATAGGAAGCAGTCTTGGGCAAGGTTTTCTCCCGATGCGGAAGTTTTTATGCGCGGCCGTGGCCGTGCTGTCGGCGGTGTCGCCGGCCAATGCCGGCTGCTGGTCGGCCGACCATGCGAGCGCAGCCCGCGTGCGCGATCTCCAGACCTTCCTGATGGTCGAGACGCTGCGCTGCCAGGCGATGGGGTTCAACATCTCGGCGGACTATAACGCCTTCGTCCGCGCCAACCGCGGCGCGATCGGCGCGGCCAACGACCGGATCAAAGCCTTTTTCATCGGCTCGGCAGGGCCGGTCTATGGCCAGACCGCCTATGACCGTTTCACCACCTCGCTCGCCAACGCCTATGGCGCGGCCAGGACCAACGCCGACAGCTGCGCCACCGCGCGCAGCACCGCCGCCGAGGCCGCGCTGATGGCCAATTCGCACGAAGGCCTCACGATGATTGCCGACCGCCAGGGCCTCAACCCGGCATTGCCCGGCGGGCGTTGCGGGCAGGAGACGATGGCGGTGATCGGGCAATAGATGCCGTCGCCCCGGCGGAGGCCGGGGCCGCCAGAGGCTCCTGTCTCAACATCACCGCAAACAACCTGACGGCCCCGGCCTCCGCCGGGGCGACGCGAGCGATATAAAGAATTCTTTATATTTGCATCGCGACAGCTCTCCCGCTATTGCGCCCGGCATTGCCGCCGGCGTCCCCGGCTGCCCCAGCCCCAAGGAGAAGCCCGGTGGCCACCGCCGTTGCGACTGAATTCAAAGACTATGTCATTGCCGATCTGAGCCTCGCCGATTTCGGCCGCGCCGAGATCAATATCGCCGAGACCGAGATGCCGGGCCTGATGGCGCTGCGCTCCGAGTTCGGCGCGTCGAAGCCGCTGAAGGGCGCGCGGATCACCGGATCGCTGCACATGACGATCCAGACCGCCGTGCTGATCGAGACGCTGACCGCGCTGGGCGCCGACGTTCGCTGGGCGACCTGCAACATCTTCTCGACCCAGGACCATGCCGCCGCGGCGATCGCCGCGACGGGCGTTCCGGTTTTCGCGGTCAAGGGCGAGAGCCTGGCCGATTATTGGGATTATGTCGGCGATATCTTCAACTGGGGCGCGGATAGCGACGGCCAGACCGCCAACATCATCCTCGACGATGGCGGCGACGCGACGATGTTCGCGCTGTGGGGCGCGAAGCTCGAAGCCGGCGCCACCCTCGGCGAGCCCGAGAATGAGGAAGAAGTCGAGTTCCAGCGCTCGCTAAAGGCGTTCATCGCCAAATATCCGGGCTATCTGACCGAGACCGTCAAGAACCTGAAGGGCGTCTCGGAAGAGACCACCACCGGTGTGCACCGTCTCTATGAGATCGCCAAGAAGGGCGAACTGCCCTTCCCCGCGATCAACGTTAACGACAGCGTCACCAAGTCGAAGTTCGACAATCTCTATGGCTGCAAGGAATCGCTGGTCGACGCGATCCGCCGCGCTACCGACGTCATGCTCGCCGGCAAGGTCGCCTGCGTCGCCGGCTTCGGCGATGTCGGCAAGGGCTCGGCCCAGTCGCTCCGCAATGGCGGCGCGCGCGTCATGGTGACGGAGGTCGATCCGATCTGCGCGCTGCAGGCGGCGATGGAAGGTTTCGAAGTCGTGACGATGGAAGAGGCAGTCAAGCGCGCCGACATCTTCTGCACCGCGACCGGCAACGCCGACGTCATCACCGCCGAACATATGGCGGCGATGAAACCGATGTCGATCGTGTGCAACATCGGCCACTTCGACAGCGAAATCCAGATCGCGGCGCTAAGCAATTACGAGTGGAACGAGGTCAAGCCCGGCACCGACCTGGTAAAGTTCCCCGACGGCAAGCAGATCATCATCCTGGCCAAGGGCCGGCTGGTGAACCTGGGCTGCGCGACCGGTCACCCGAGCTTCGTGATGTCGGCGAGCTTCACCAACCAGACGCTTGCGCAGATCGAGCTGTGGACGCGCGGCGAGAACTACAAGAACGAGGTCTATGTCCTGCCGAAGCATCTCGACGAGAAGGTGGCCGCGCTCCACCTCGAGAAGCTCGGCGTCAAGCTGACCAAGCTCACCGCGAAGCAGGCCGGGTATATCGGGGTGTCGACCGAAGGGCCGTTCAAGCCCGACCACTACCGCTACTGATCGGCACGGGGAGCGGGTCCGCCTGCTCCCCTGCCTTCCGGCGGGTCAGCCCTGCAGCGCTTTCACCATCAGCCGGGCGATGTCGGGCGCAGTCGCCGCGACATCCTTCGCCCGCCGCGACAGCGGCCGATGGCCGAGGCCGAACAGGCAGGCCAGCAGAAATTCCTCAGCGGCTTCGAGCGCGTGCTCGCTAAGCGCCTTATTCGCCTCGCAGGCCAGGGCCCGCAGGGTGACGCGGCACGGCGTCAGGAACGCGTCGATCTTCTCCGCGACCGATGGATTGCGGCTCGCTTCGGCCAGCATTTCGAAGGACAGCGCGGTTTCGCTCTCGGTCAGGTTGTTGCAGACGAGCAGCTCGAATGCCTTCTCGATCGTGATCTCGCCCGCTTGCGTGCGCCGCAGGGCGTCATCGAACTCTGCCAGGAAGTCCGCGACGTCTTCACCGACGATGGCGACGATGATGTCATTCTTGTTCTTGAACGAGCGATAGATTTGGCCGACGCTGACCTTTGCCTCGGCCGCCAGTTCGGACATGGCGGTCCGGTGAAATCCCCGCTCGGCGAACAGGTGGCGAGCCGCCGCCAAGATGCGGCTGTGGCCATCCGGCATTTGCTGCAATGCACCCAAAAACTTTCCCCCCGGCTTTTTTGCCTTGACCGGCTTCTCGCACATCCCGTAGATCGCCGCAATCGGAATGAACGTTCATTCCGGAGCGCGCCAGCCAGAGATTATCCTATGAAATCGCCCCTCGATCACCAGTTTGGACGCAAGACTCTGGCTATCGCCGCGCTGCTCTTGCTGGCTGGTTGCGGCGGCGAAGCTCCGCCACCGCCTCCGCCGCCCGCGGTTGGCGTCGTCACGCTTTCGAACGAATCGGTCGCGCTCACCACCGATCTCCCTGGACGGGTTTCGGCGATCGGTACGTCCGAGGTCAGGCCCCAGATCAGCGGCGTGGTCCGCCAGCGGCTGTTCGAGGAAGGCGCCAATGTGCGCGCGGGGCAATTGTTGTTTGTCGTCGAGGACGCGCCCTATCGCGCCGCCGTCGCTGCCGCGCGCGGCAATCTTGCGCGTGCGCAGGCCGCCATCAACGCGACGCGCCTGCAATCGCAACGCTATCGGGAACTCGTCGCGATCAATGCGGTCAGCCGGCAGGAAGCCGACAATGCCGATGCGTCGGCGCAGCAGGCGAACGCCGACGTGATGGCGCAACGCGCGGCGGCTGATGCCGCCGCGGTGAACCTGGGCTTCACCCGCATACGCGCGCCTATAGCGGGCCGCATCGGCCGTTCGACCGTGACCGCGGGTGCGCTGGTTCAGGCCGGGCAGGCCGAGCCGCTCGCCACGATCCAGCAGACCGGGCGGGTCTATGTGGATATTACGCAGTCGGCGGCGCAACTGCTCGATCTCAAGGAAACGATGCGCGGCGGCGGCGTCCGCAGCGGCGAGGGCGCGCCGGTACGTTTGATGCTCCCCAACGGTAAAGCCTATCCGATTGAGGGCAGGCTGCAATTTTCGGAAGTCACGGTCGATGAGACCAGCGGCGCAGTCACGCTGCGGGCCAGCTTCGCCAATCCGCGCGGTGATCTGCTGCCCGGCATGTATGTCCGCGCCCGGCTGACGGAGGGGGTACGGACCAGCGCGCTGCTCGCTCCCCAGCAGGGGATTACCCGCGATCCGCGCGGCCGCGCGACCGCGCGACCGCGCTGGTCATCGGCAAGGGCAACAAGGTCGAGCAGCGCGATATAACCCTCGATCGCCCGGTCGGCGACAAGTGGATCGTCAGCAGGGGCCTTCGCCCTGGCGACCGGCTGATCGTTGAGGGGCTGATGAACCTTCGACCCGGAACCGTCGTGACGCCCGGTGCACCGCAGCAGATCACTCGTCCGGCCAGCGCGAACTGATCGATGCTGTCACGCTATTTTATCGATCGGCCGATTTTCGCCTGGGTCGTCGCGATCATCCTGATGCTCGCCGGGGTGCTGGCGCTGCAAACCCTGTCCACCGAGCAGTTCCCGGAGATCGCGCCGCCAAAGGTGACGGTCGCCACCGTCTATCCGGGCGCGGACGCCGAAACACTCGAGAATTCGACGACCCAGATCATCGAACAGCAGATGAAGGGCATCGACAATCTGCGCTATTTCGCCTCGACCAGCGACGCCGCCGGCAATCTTGCGATCACCCTGACGTTCGAACAGGGCACCAATGCCGACACTGCCCAGGTCCAGGTCCAGAACAAGCTGCAGCAGGCGCTGCCGCTGCTTCCCCAGGAGGTCCAGCAGCAGGGCCTGCGGGTAACCAAATCGACGGCCAACTTCCTGCTGATCGTCGGCCTCCATTCGGATGACGGCAGGCACGATCAGGTCGATCTGGGCGACTATATCGTGTCGAGGCTGCAGGATCCGATCAGCCGGATCGACGGCGTCGGCGATACCCAGGTGCTCGGTGCGCAATATGCGATGCGCATCTGGATAGATCCGTTCAAGATGGCCGCGCTCGGCGTCACCGTCGCCGATGTGAAAGCGGCGGTTCGCGCGCAAAACGCCCAGGTGTCGGCCGGCCAGATCGGCGGCCTGCCGACGGTGCAGGGCCAGACGCTCAACGCGGTCGTGACCGCTCAGTCGCGGCTGCGCACGGCGGAGGAATTCCGCGCGATCCTGGTGCGCTCGAACCCCGATGGATCGGTGGTGACGCTGGCCGATGTCGCGCGGGTCGAACTGGGCTCCGAAAACTACTCCTTCGTGGCGCGGCTCAATGGTCATCCGGCCTCGGGCCTCGGCATCAAGCTAGCGCCGGGCGCCAATGCGCTGCAAACCGTCGACGACGTCAAAGCAGCGGTAAGCGAACTCGCGAAAACCTTCCCGCCGGGAATCAAAGTGACGTACCCCGTCGACAACTCGACCTTCGTGCGGTTGTCGGTTGAGCAGGTGATCCACACGCTGATCGAGGCGATCGTCCTCGTCTTCGTGGTGATGTTCCTGTTCCTGCAAAACTGGCGCGCCACACTGATCCCGACGATCGCGGTGCCGGTGGTGCTGCTCGGGACGTTCGCGATCCTGCTGCTGGCCGGGTTCACCATCAACACGCTTACCCTGTTCGGCATGGTGCTGGCGATCGGCCTGCTCGTCGATGACGCGATCGTCGTCGTGGAAAATGTCGAGCGGCTGATCCAGACCGAGGGGCTGACGCCCAGGGAGGCGGCGTACAAGTCGATGAACGAGATCAGCGGCGCGCTGATCGGCATCGGCCTGGTGCTTTCCGCCGTCTTCCTGCCGATGGCCTTCTTCGGCGGCTCCACCGGCGTGATCTATCGCCAGTTCTCGATCACGATCGTATCGTCGATGGTGTTGTCGGTGCTGGTGGCGCTCATCCTAACCCCGGCGCTGTGCGCGGCGATCCTGAAGCCCGCCCATCATCAGGGCGAGCGCAAGGGCTTCTTCGGCTGGTTCAATCGCACCTTCGATCGCGGCATCGAACGCTATGATCATGGCGTGCGCACGGTCGAGCGCCGCTGGGGACGAACCCTGCTGGTCTACGGGCTGATCGTCGCGGTGATGGCGTTTATCTTCCTGCGCCTGCCGTCGGGATTCCTGCCCGCCGAAGATCAGGGCACGATGCTCGCCCAGGTGACGCTGCCGAGCGGCGCGTCGATCGAGGAGACCGCTCGCACGCTGGACCGCGTGCAGAAGCATTTCGCGAACGCCGAGAAGGATGTTGTCGCCGACGTGTTCACGATCGCCGGGTTCGGCTTCGGCGGGCAGGGACAGAATGTCGGCATCACCTTCGTCAAGCTGAAGGACTGGAAGGAGCGCAAGGGCAAGGAGGATCGCGTCGCCGCGATCGCTCAGCGCGCCAATGCCGCCTTCGCCCAGATGCGCGCCGGCATGGTGATCGGCTTCGTACCGCCCGCGGTGCCCGAGCTTGCGACCGCGACCGGCTTTGATTTTCAGCTCAAGGACCGTGACAATATCGGCCATGAGGCGCTGCTGGCGGCGCGTAACCAGTTGCTCGGCATGGCCATGCAGGACAAGCGGCTCGCACAGGTCCGGCCCAATGGCCTGGAGGACACGCCCCAGCTCAAGCTGACGGTCGACCAACCTGCGGCCGGCGCTCTGGGGCTCGCCCAGGCCGACATCAACGAAACGCTCAGCACCGCATTGGGCGGGTCCTATATCAACGACTTTATCGATCGTGGCCGGGTCAAGCGCGTCTATATGCAGGCCGATGCACAGTTCCGCACCACGCCCGAAGCGATCGGCGCCTTTCATGTTCGCGGCAAGACCGGGACAATGGCGCCATTCGACGCCTTCAGCCGGACGGACTGGCGCTTCGGTCCCTCGCGCCTCGAACGCTATAACGGCGTATCTTCGTTCGAGATCATGGGCGCCC
Organism: Sphingomonas sp. SRS2; assembly: GCF_000971055.1. GTDB lineage: Bacteria > Pseudomonadota > Alphaproteobacteria > Sphingomonadales > Sphingomonadaceae > Rhizorhabdus. Next base: position 36,618 of record NZ_LARW01000047.1, on the reverse strand, counting down.
CGGCCCCCGGTATGAGCACTGGAACGGCGATGGCGGCGATGGAGGAACATGCCGCCAAGCTGCCGGCCGGCGTCGGCTTCGAATGGACCGGCCTGTCCTATGAGGAGAAGCTGTCGGGCGGTCAGACGCCCCTGCTATATGCATTGTCGCTGCTGATCGTCTTCCTGTGCCTGGCCGCGTTGTACGAGAGCTGGTCGGTGCCGATCGCGGTGCTGCTGGTCGTGCCGCTCGGCGTGCTGGGGGCGGTTCTCGCCGCCTGGATCGCCGGGCTCGAAAACGACATTTACCTTCAGGTCGGATTGATAACGACGATCGGCGTGGCGGCGAAAAACGCGATCCTGATCATCGAGTTCGCCGAGGAGAAGATGCGCCACGGGCTGGGCGCGGCGGAGGCGGCGCTGGAAGCGGCGCGGCTGCGGCTGCGGCCGATCCTGATGACCTCGTTCGCCTTCATCTTCGGCGTGCTGCCGCTGGCGCTGTCGAACGGCGCAGGCGCGGGCGGTCAGAATGCGATCGGCTGGGCAGTGGTCGGCGGCATGCTGTCGGCAACGGTTCTCGCCATCTTCTTCGTGCCGGTCTTCTTCACCGTGGTGAAGCGCCTGTTCGGCCAGCACCACGCGGCATCCGGGGAGAGCCAGGCATGACCGTGCTGCGATCGGGTATCGTGCTGATGGCGCTGATGCTGGGCGGATGCGATCTCGCGCCCCGCTACGTCCGGCCGACCTTGCCGGCGCCGGCTGCGGCACCGCAAGGGCCTGCTTATGCCGTGCCGGCGGACGCCACCGCGGCGATCGCCCCGGCCGACACCGCCTGGCGCGATTTCTTCCTCGACGATCGGCTCCGCCAGCTGATCGCGACGGCGCTGGAGAATAATCGCGACCTGCGCATCGCCGTCGCCAATGTCGAGCAGGCGCGGGCGCTGTATCGTGTCCAGCGCGCCGACATCCTGCCAACCCTGGGCGCCGACGCTGGCGCGACCTTTCAGAAATCGCCTCTCACCACGACCGGCGGTGGAACAGCGAGCGCAGGCAGCGGGCGGACCGACGTCTATTCCGCGTCGCTGGGCATTTCGGCGTGGGAGATCGATCTGTTCGGCCGCCTCCGCAATTTGAGCCGATCGGCGCAGGAGCAATATTTCGCCGCGGCGGAAAATCGAAATGCCGCGCAGGTCAGCCTGATCGCCGAAATCGCGAGCGCATGGCTGACGATGGCGGCGGATCAGGAGCGGCTGCGCATCGCGCGCGATCTGGAGAAGGCGTTCGGCGAGACGCTTGCGCTGACCCAGGCGCGCTTTCGCGTCGGCGTCGCCTCCGAACTCGAAATGCGCCAGGCGCAGACCAGTCATGATCAAGCGCGCTCGGACATCGCCGAGGCGACCACGCTGGTCGCGCAGGATCAGAACGCGCTCAACCTGCTCGCCGGGACGACCGTACCGGCCGGCCAACTACCCGCCGAGCTTGGCACGCAGGATTTGACGCTGGACAACCTGCCCGCCGATCTGCCGTCGGATATGCTGCTGCGCCGGCCCGACATCGCCGCCGCTGAGCATCAGCTGCGGGCGGCCAACGCCGATATCGGCGCGGCGCGGGCAGCCTTCTTTCCGCGCCTGTCGCTGACCGCCGCCTTCGGCACGATGAGCCTGGGGCTGTCCAACCTCTTCACATCGGGAAGCGATTTCTGGTCGGTGGCGCCATCGGCCAGCCTGCCGATCTTCGACTTCGGGCGGAATCGCGGCAATCTGCGCTATGCCGAGGCGACACGCGCCGCGTTGCTCGCAAGCTATGAGCGCGCGGTGCAGTCGGGCTTCCGCGAAGTGGCCGACGCGCTGGCGCGGCGCGGTACGATGACCACCCAGCTCGATGCGATAACGTCGCGGCGGGAAGGCGCGCGAATCGCCTATCGCCTATCGGATGCGCGCTTCCGGGCCGGGATCGATCCCTTCCTGACGACGCTCGACGCGCAACGCACTTATTATGCCGCCGAACAGGCGCTGGTCGCGACGCGACTCGTCCGCGCGCGCAACACCGTGGAGCTTTATCGCGCGCTCGGCGGCGGCCTCAGATAGGCCGGCCATCACGCATAGCGGGATATTCAGAGCAGCAGGGTCGATACCACCCACAACACACCAGCCACGCTGAGCACAACGCACGCGCGATCAGCCATAACGTCGAGCACCGACATAGCCTCTCCTCTCATCCACCGTCCTTGCCGTCGCGGTCTTCGCCGCCTGAGGTCAGCCTAACGCAAATATCCGGCGATGTAATGCTTCTTCTGCGGGCGGCGGAAGCGCGGCTTCCACCCCGCGCGATCCCGCTCTAGAAGCGTGCCATGTCCGACATGATCCAGCTCGATCCGATCGCCGCGCTGATGCTCGCGATCATCGTGGCGCTGTGGGTCGCCGCCGCCGTGGCGTCGATCATCATGGGGTTGCGCCGTGACGCGGTCGCGAAGGCGCGCGCCCGCGATATCGAGCGGCAGGCGGCGCTGATCGGCACCGCGCCCGCGCTCCCCTTCCGGGTCGGGCTCGACGGGCGGATCGCCGCCGACAGCCGGCTCGCGCACTGGCTCGGCCTTCCCGCTGTTCCCGCCAGCATCGACGCGATGGCGGGCAGCGACGGCGGCGGCATATCGGTGGTCGACGCCGAGGGGCTCGCCGCCGACATCGCCGCCGCCAACCAGGCCGGCCGGCAGTTCGAGCGCGTCCTCCACCTGAGCGGCACCGACCGGGTGCTGATGGCGCGCGGCCGCCCCTCCCCCGCCCCGGTCGGCGACGGCGTGATCATCTGGCTGTTCGACCATAGCGACAGCGAGCGGATCATCACCCGCCTGTCGCAGGAAGCCGCCGCGATCAGCGACGCGCTCGACAGCTGCCTCGCGCTGATCGAGGCCGCGCCCTTCCCGATGTGGCATCGCGGCCCCGACCTGAAGCTCGCTCTGGTCAATTCGGCCTATGTCGCTGCGGTCGAGGGCGTGAGCGCCGAGGATGTCGTCACCCGCGGAGTCGAGCTGATCGACGCCGCCGAGGGCCGCGCGCCGCGCGCCACCGCGCTCGCGGCACGCGACAGCGGCCGGATCAAGACCAATGTCGTCCCCGTCACACTGTCGGGCCAGCGCCGGACGATGCGGATCGTCGACGTGCCGATGGGCGAGCATGGCGTCGCGGGTTACGCCTTCGACATCCAGGACCTCGAACAGACCCGATCCGAGCTGGGCAGTTTCCAGGAGGCCCAGCGCGAGCTGTTCGACCGGCTGTCGGCCGGCGTCGCCCAGTTCGCGCCCGACCGCAGCCTGGTCTTCTACAACCAGCCCTTCCTGCAATTCTTCTCGCTCGCCCCCGAATGGCTCGCCGACCGGCCCGAATTCGACCGAGTGCTCGAACGGATGCGCGAGACCCAGCGCCTGCCCGAAGCGCGCGACTTTCCCGGCTGGAAGACCGAAAGGCGCGGCTGGTTCAACGCGGTCGATGCGATCGAGGAGACCTGGACGCTGCCGGGCGGCCAGCATCTGCGCGTCGTCGCCCAGCCGCTTCCCAATGGCGGACTGCTGCTGTTCTTCGAGGACCGCACCGAGCAGGTCCAGCTGTCGAGCGCGCGCGATACGCTGCTGCGGGTGCGCGCCGCGACGTTCGACAATCTGTTCGAGGCGATCGGCGTGTTCGCGTCGGACGGACGGCTGCACATCTGGAACCAGGGCTTCCGCGACATCTGGGGCCTGTCCGACGCCGACGTCGCGCAGAATCTGCGCGTCGACGCGATGGTCGAGCTGGTTGCCGCCAAGCTCGCCGATCCGTCGCGGGCGCAGCTGCTGCGCGAGCTGGTCCGCATCGCCACGGTCGACCGGCAGGCCCGCACCGGTCGAATGGCGCTCGCCGATGGCCGCTATTTCGACTTCGCCGTGGTGCCGCTGCCCGATGGCAACGCGCTGTTCACCCTGCTCGACATCACCGCCTCGCGCGGGATCGAGGAGGCGCTGCGCGGGCGCGCCGATGCACTGGAAGAAGCCGACAAGCTCAAGACCGCCTTCGTCGCCAATATGAGCTACGAGCTGCGCGTTCCGCTGACCTCGATCGCGGGCTTCGCCGAACTGCTCGACGCGGGCTATGCCGGCGAACTGCCCAACGTCGCCGGGGAATATGTCAAGGCGATCCTGACCTCGGTCGGCCGGCTCGGTTCGCTGGTCGAAGATGTGCTCGACCTGACTCAGGGCGCGGCGGGCAACCTGCCGCTGGCCGAAGAGCATGTCGATATCGGCGCGCTGCTGGGCGAGGCGATCGAAGCCGCCGGCCGCGCCGCCGCCGCCAAGCCGGTGTCGCTGATCGTCGATATCGAGTCCGAGCTCGGGCTGATGCGCGGCGATCCGCGCCGCCTGCGCCAGATCGCCGATCACCTGCTCAACAATGCGATCAGCTACACCCCGCCGCAGGGCCGCGTGACGATCCGCGTCCATGGCGACGACGACATGATCATCTGGACGGTCTCCGACACGGGCCAGGGCATGGATGCTGCGCAACGCGCCCGCGTGTTCGACAGCTATCCGCGCATCGATGCCAACAATGAGGAGGGCAAGCAGCTGATCGGCATCGGCCTGCCCCTGACGCGCCAGCTCGTCGAGGCGCATGGCGGCTCGATCGCGCTCGAAAGCGAACCCGGGCGCGGGACGACGGTGACGATCCACCTGCCCCGGCGGCATGGCGAGGCGTTCGATTGATGGGTGACGCACTTATTCTTCCCCCCTCCACCTCAGGGGATGGGCCAGACGGCATCCACCTCACCAACCCCGAAGCTACCGCCGCGGCCGGGGCAACCCTCGCCCGCCTGCTCCGCCCCGGTGACGTCGTCGCGCTGGCCGGCGATCTCGGCGCGGGCAAGACGACCTTCGCGCGCGGGCTGATAGCGGCGCTGGGCTTCGCGGATGATGTGCCTAGCCCGAGCTTCCCGATCGTCATCCCTTATGCCCCGCCCGAGCTGAGCCTGCCGCTCTGGCATGTCGACCTCTATCGGATCGACGATCCGGAGGAGATCGAGGAACTCGGCCTCGACGAGGCGCGGGCCGACGCCGCGCTGCTGATCGAATGGCCTGAGCGGATGGGCGCGCGGCTGTGGCCCGACACGCTGCGCCTCTCCATCGAACGCGAGGGCGATGACGCGCGCCGCTTGACTTGGCAGGCGCCCACGGCATGGGAAGGCCGATGGCCGCCCCGATGATTCCCCCGCCGCATGCCCCCGCCTTTCTCGACCGTGCCGGATGGAGCGGGGCCACGATCCTGCCGCTGGCCGGCGACGCGAGCTTCCGCCGATATTTCCGGGTGGAGCGCGGCGACGACCGCGCCGTGCTGATGGATGCGCCGCCAGAGCATGAGGACAGCCGCCCTTTCCTCGCGGTCGCCCGCCACCTCGACGCGATCGGTTTTCGCGCGCCGCGCATCCTTGCCGAGGATCTGGACCAGGGACTGATCCTGCTCGAAGATTTCGGCGATGCGCGGATGAAGGAGGTGATCGAGGCCGACCCTGCCGCCGAGACGGGCATATATGCGCAAGCGATCGACCTGCTCGCCGATCTCCACGGCGCCCCCTGCGGCGATCTGCCGCCCTATGACATGGCGGTCTATCAGCGCGAGGCGGGGCTGTTCCCCGAGTGGTACATGCCGGCGGTCGGGCTCGACGCCGATACCGACAGCTATGGCGCGGCATGGGACAAGGCGCTCGCGCCGATCCGCGCCGATCAGTCGATCACCGTGCTGCGCGATTATCATGCCGAGAATATCATGCTGCTCGACGACGGCAGCCTCGGCCTGCTCGATTTCCAGGACGCGCTCGCTGGCCACGCCGCCTACGACCTGGTCTCGCTGCTCCAGGATGCCCGCCGCGACGTGCCCGCGCCGCTCGAAGCCGCGATGATCGCGCGCTATGCCGAGCGCCGTCCGTTCGACGCCGCCGCCTATGCGCTGCTCGGCGCACAGCGCAACGCCAAGATCCTCGGCATCTTCACCCGGCTGTGGAAGCGCGACGGCAAGCCGCGCTACCTCGCCTTCCAACCGCGCGTCTGGGCCTATCTCGAGCGCGACCTGGCCCATCCCGCGCTCGCGCCGGTGAAGGCGTGGTTCGATACGCATGTGCCGGCGGAAAAGCGCGCCGCGCATTGGGACGCCGCATGAGCGACATCCGCACCGCGATGATCCTTGCCGCCGGCCTCGGCAAGCGGATGCGGCCGCTGACCGCCACCCGGCCCAAACCGCTCGTCGAGGTGGCGGGCAAGCCGCTGCTCGACCATGTCCTCGACCGGCTCCGCGCCGCCGGGATCGGCAAGGTCGTCGTCAACGCCCATTATCTCGCCGACGCGCTCGAAGCGCATCTCCGGCGCCGCGCGTCCGATCTCGACGTGACGATCTCCGACGAGCGCGGCGTGCTGCTCGAAACCGGTGGCGGGGTGAACAAGGCGCTGCCGCTGATCGGCGAGGACAGCTTCCTCATCGCTAACAGCGACAATCTGTGGATCGACGGCCCGCGCGACGCGATCAGCCTGCTCGCCGAGCGCTGGGACGATGACAAGATGGACGCGCTGCTGCTGCTCGTCCCCCAAGCCCGCGCCAATTGCCATAGCGGCCTGGGCGATTTTCACATGGACCCAAACGGACTGATCACCCGCCGGCGCCCGTCGAAGGTCGCGCCATTCGTCTATACCGGCATCCAGATCGTCTCGAAGCGCATGTTCGCCGATGTGCCCGAAGGCCCATTCGGGTTCATGCTGCTGTGGGAACGCGCGATCGCGGCGGGCCGGGCGTTCGGCTTTGTCCATCAGGGGCTGTGGTTCGACGTCGGCACCCCGCCCGCGATCGGCAAGACCGAGGCGATGCTGGGGCTGGCGTAAATAGACCGATCCTCATCCCAATTCGTCATTCCAGCGAAAGCTGGAATCTCGGGAGGGTCGCGCAACCTCCACTCCGTCCCCGCCGCACGAGATCCCAGCTTCCGCTGGGATGACGATAGGGTAAGATTGTCCACCATGACCCTCCCCACCGTCTTCACCATTCCCGCGCATCGCGCCTTCGCCGATGCGCTCGCGGCGGGGTTGATAGCGGAGTTTGGCGACGATCCGCTCGGCCTCGCCCGCGCCGCGATCCTTGTGCCGAACAACCGTGCCGCGCGGGCGATCAGCGATGCCTTCGTCCGCCGCGCCGAGGGCGGGCTGCTGCTGCCGCGCCTCGTTGCGATCGGCGATCCCGAGCTCGACGAGCGGCTCGGCGGGCTGCTCGATCCGATCGGGGCGGAGGACCATGAGCCGATTCTTCCCGCAATCGATCCGCTTGAACGGCAGATGATCCTCGCCCGACTGACCGGCGAGGCGCGGGCGGCGGCGGGCGACCCGATCGATGGCGGCGAGGCGATCCGGCTGGCGGGCGAACTCGGCCGCACCCTCGACCAGCTGCTGATCGAACAGATCCCGCCCGCCCGGCTGCGCGAACTGGTCGACCTGCCCGATCTCTCCGAACATTGGCAACGTTCGCTCGACATGCTCGACGCGATCCTGACCCGCTGGCCCGCCGAACGCGCAGCGCGGGGGCGGATCGACCTCGCCGAACGGCGCAACCTGCTGCTCGACCGGGCCGCCCGCCGCTGGCGCGCAAGCCCGCCACCCGGTCCGGTGATCGCCGCCGGCATCAGCAGCACGACACCGGCCGTCGCACGGCTGCTGAGCGTCGTCGCGCGCCTGCCGAAGGGCATGGTGGTGCTGCCGGGCGTCGATATCGAGCGCAAGCGGCGCAAGGAGTGGGATGCGCTCGGCCCGCACAAGGCTGAGGCGGACGGCCCGCGCCCGCCCCGCCCGATCGAAAGCCATCCGCAGTTCGCGCTCAAGCGCCTGCTCGACCAGATGGATATCGGCCGCGACGAGGTTCAGACCTGGCGCTGGGCCAGCGGACGCGACGCACGATCGGTCCGCGCCACCGCGATCGCCAATGCCATGGCCCCCGCCACCTTCACCGACAAATGGCATGAGCTGCCCCCCGCCGAACGACGCCTGACCGGGGTGCGCGCGATCGAGCTCGCCAACCCTTCGGAAGAAGCGCAGGTGATCGCGCTCGCGCTGCGCGAGGCGATCGAGACGCCGGGGCGCACCGCCGCGCTCGTCACTCCTGACCGCGTCCTTGCCCGCCGCGTCACCGCGCACCTCGCCCGCTGGGGGATCACCGCCGACGATTCTGCGGGCACCCCGCTGTCGCTGACTCCCGCGGGGACGCTGCTCCTCGCTATCGCCGAGGCGGCGGCGGAAGGCTTCGCGCCGGTGCCGCTGCTCGCGCTGCTCAAGCATCCGCTGGTCCGGCGCGGCGAGGCGCGCGGCCCCTGGCTCGACGGGGTGCGCCGGCTCGACATCGCGCTGCGCGGGCCGAGGCCGCCCGGCGGGCTCGATGGCGTCACCCGCTTCCTGGCCGATGGCGACCGCTATACCGCCCGTGTTCGCGCGCCGGCGCAAAGCTGGTGGGACGAGGTGAAGGGAGTGCTGGAGCCTCTGGAACGGACCTTCTCCCAAGGCAGTGATCTAAGCACTCTCCTCGCCGCCGTCCGCGAAATTGTCACCACCCTCTCCGAAGATGCGGGCTGGTCGGGCCCCGACGGCCGCGCCGCCGCCGACCTGATCGCCGAACTGGAGGCGACCGCGCCGCTGGGCCCGGTCAACTTTCAGCCTGCCAGCCTGAGCCCGACGCTTCGCCTGATGATGGACGGCATCGCGGTGCGCCCGCCGCAGGGTGGTCACCCGCGCCTGGCGATCTGGGGCCTGCTCGAAGCACGGCTCCAGCATGCCGACCTGATGGTGCTGGGCGGGCTCAACGAGGGCGTATGGCCGGCGCTGCCCAGCCCCGACCCCTGGCTCGCGCCGCGCATCCGCGCCGAGCTGGGGCTCGGCGGACTCGACGCTCGGATCGGCTTGTCGGCGCATGATTTCGCGATGGCGCTCGGCGCGCCCGAGGTGATCGTCACCCGCGCCCGCCGCGACGCGCGCGCGCCGACGATCGCCTCGCGCTTCTGGCTGCGGCTGGAGGCGATGACCGGCGGCATGACCCGTGAGCACCGCCTGCCCAACTGGGCGGCGGCGATCGATCGACCCGTCGGCGAGCGCATCCGCTTCGACCGGCCCGCCCCCGCCCCGCCGGTCGCCGACCGGCCCACCGTCCTCGCCGTCACGAAGCTCGATCGTCTCCAGGCCGATCCCTTCGCCTTCTACGCCGACGCCATGCTCAACCTGCGACCGCTGGACGCGGTCGATGCCGATCCCACCCCCGCTTGGCGCGGCACCGCCGTCCACAATGTCTTTGAAACGTGGATGAAGGAGGATGGCTGTGATCCCGACCTGCTGCTGCCGCGTGCGCGGACCATGCTCGACGAGATGGCGGCGCATCCGGTGATGCAGGCGCTGTGGGAGCCGCGACTGATGGAGGCGCTGCGCTGGGTCGCCGAACGGATGCGCGAGGCCGCGGCGCAGGGCCGGCACCCGATCGCCGCCGAAATCGACGGACGGATCGAGATCGCCGGGGTCACGCTCAAGGGCAAGGTCGACCGGATCGACCGGCTGGCCGATGGCACGCTGGCGATCGTCGACTACAAGACCGGCAAGCCGCCCAGCGCCGCGCAGGTCCATGCCGGCTTCTCGATGCAGCTCGGTCTGCTCGGGCTGATTGCCGAGGAGGGCGGCTTCAAGGATGTGAGCGGCCAGCCGCTGGCCTTCGAATATTGGTCACTCGCCAAGGACAAGGACGCCTTCGGCCAGATCCGATCGCCAGTGGGCACCAGGAGCGAGATCATGCCCGACGATTTCACCACCCACGCCGCCGGGGTGCTGACCCAGGCGGTGCGGCGCTGGCTGACCGGCGACGAGCCCTTCACCGCCAAGATCGCGCCCGAATATTCGCCTTATGCCGATTATGACCAGCTGATGCGCTTCGACGAATGGTATGGACGCGGCGATGCGGAGGCGGGCCGATGAGCGCGCGCCTCAAGCCGCTCGATCCGCTGCTGCCCTCGCAGCGTGATGCGTCCAACCCGCGTGAACTGGTCTGGTTGTCGGCCTCGGCAGGGACGGGCAAGACCCATGTGCTGACCGCGCGGGTGCTGCGGCTGCTGCTCGGCGGGGCCGCGCCCGAATCGATCCTCTGCCTGACCTTCACCAAGGCGGGCGCCGCCGAGATGGCCGAACGCATCCACCGCCGCCTCGCCCATTGGGCCGGCCTGAAGCAGGACGCCAGGCTGATCCAGGAGCTGACCCGCCTTGGCGAGGATAGCGACCCCGACGCGTTGAAGCGCGCGCGCCAGCTTTTCGCCCGCGTCCTCGACGCACCCGGCGGCGGCCTGCGCATCCAGACGATCCACGCTTTCGCCCAGACCCTGCTCGCGGGCTTCCCCGCCGAGGCCGGGCTCGCCCCCGGTTTCCGCCCGATCGAAGGCCGCGAGGAAGCCACGCTGGCGCGGCGCACGCTGGCCGACATGATCGACGGCGCGGCGCGCGGCGGCGATCTGGCGCTGATCGGCGATGTGCAGGCGCTTAGCCTCCGGCTCGGCGAAGGCGGGGCCGAGGATTATCTGCGCGACTGCGCCCGCGCGCCCGACGCATTCGAGACGCTGGGTCCGCGCGAGGCGATCGAGCCGCGCCTTCGACGCGCGTTCGGCGCGCCGCTCGGCGATGTGGAGGAGGCGATCGAGCGGGGCTGCGCGGAACTCGACCTCGGCTGCTTCCGCGCCGCCGCCGCCGCCAATGCCGCCTGGAACACCGCCAGCGGACTGTGCGACGCCGATATCCTCGCCCGCTTCCTCGCCGCCGCTCCCACGGCGCGCGCCGCGATGCTCGAAGAAGTATTGTTCGTCGCGCTGACCAAGGGGTTCGAGCCGCGCAAATATCAGGCCGGGCTACTCAAGGCCGATCCCGCTTATGCCGAGCATTGCAGTGGGCTCGCCGAGCAGATCGGCTATCTCCTGTCGCTGCGCACCCGCGCCGCGCTCGCCGCGATCATCGGCGCGGGGCTGCGGGCCGGGCAGAGCTATGCGCTCGCCTATGCCCAGGCCAAGCGGTCCGCCGGACTGGTCGACTTCGACGACCTGATCCGCGCCGCCGTGCGCCTGCTCGACACGCCGGGCATGGGCGACTGGGTGCGCTTCAAGCTCGACCAGAGCACCGACCATATCCTCGTCGACGAGGCGCAGGACACCAATGCAGCGCAATGGTCGATCGTCGACCGCCTGGCCGAGGAGTTCTTTGCCGGGGCCGGCGCGCGCGGGAGTGCGCTGCGCACGCTGTTCACCGTCGGCGACTTCAAGCAGGCGATCTTCGGCTTCCAGGGCACCGACCCCGCCGAGTTCGCCCGCGCCCGCGTCCGCTTCGCGTTCAAGGCGCTGGAGGTCGAGCGCGAATTTCTCGACCTGTCGCTCGACCGCAGCTTCCGCTCGGCCCCCGCCGTCCTCGAACTGGTCGATCGGCTCGTCTCCGACCTCGGCCACCAACAGATGGGGCTGGTCGATCCCGCCGAGCCGCACAGTGCCCACAGCCCGATGCCCGGCCGGGTGACGCTGTTGAAGCCGCTCGCGCATGACGAAACGATCGATGAAGACGGCGAGGAGGGCTTCGCCGACAATGTCACCCGCACCTATGCGAGCCGCCTCGCCCGGCAGGTGCGGCAGTGGATCGATGACCGCGTCTGGCTGGCCAGCAAGAAACGGCCCATCCGTCCCGAGGACATATTGATCCTCGTCCGCCGCCGCGCCGATCTCGCCTCGTTGATCGTCGCGCGCCTCCATGCCGAGAAAGTCCCCGTCGCGGGCGTCGACCGGCTGCGGCTGACCGCGCCGCTCGGCGTGAAGGACCTGCTCGCCGCCGTCCGCTTCGCCGTGCAGCGCGAGGATGATCTGAGTCTGGCGTCGCTGCTCGTCTCGCCACTGTTCGGCTGGGACCATGACCGGCTCCATGCGGTCGGCTTCGGACGCAAGGGCGCGTTGCTCGACGCCGTCCGCGCGAAGGGCGGGGCGGAAATCAATGCGGCGCTCGACGATATTCTCGGACGCGCCGACTTCACCACGCCCTATCGCTTCCTCGAACATCTGCTGACCGGCCCGCTCGACGGCCGGCGCAAGCTGATTCAGCGGCTCGGCGCGGAAGCGCGCGACCCGATCGAGGAACTGCTCGGCGCGGCGCTGCAGTTCGAGGGGACCGCGACCGCATCCCTCCAGCGCTTCCTCGACTGGTTCGATCGCGGCGAGGTGGAGATTACCCGCGACCCGTCAGCGCCGCTCGATGCGGTGCGGGTGATGACCGTCCATGGCTCGAAGGGGCTCGAAGCGCCGATCGTCATCCTCGCCGACGCGACCGCCGATCCCGATCTGAGTCCCGACCGGCGGCTCGACTGGGCGATCGATGAAGCCGCTCCGCTGCCTGTCCCGGTGCTGCGCCCACGCAAGACCGAGATGGTCGACGCCCTGCGCGAGGAGGCCGAGCACCTTGCCGCCCGCGAGCGGCAGGAACATTGGCGGCTGCTCTATGTCGCGCTGACCCGCGCACAGGAGCATCTCGTCATCGCCGGCGCGCTCGGCATCCGCGCGCGGGGCGTCCCCCCCGCATCAAGCTGGTACCAGGCGGTCGAGCAGGCGATGGCCGGCCTTGGCAGCGAACCCGAGGACGACGCGCTATGGGGCAGCGCGCGCCACTATCGCGGTACGGTGAAGCCTGGCGCGGCGACCGCCTCGGCGCGGCCGCGCGGCGAAACACCGGTGCTCGCCGAACCCGCCTGGCTTCGCGCGCCCGCCCCACAGGAGGCTCGTCCGCCACGTCCGCTCGCGCCCTCGTCGATCGGCGCCGACGATGTCGCCGATCCGCCCCCTTCGGCGGTGATGCGCGAGGCGGCGCGGCGCGGCACCCTTCTCCACGCGCTGTTCGAGCGGCTGCCCGCCATTGCTCCGGACGATCGCCGCGCCGCCGCCGAACGCTGGCTGCTGCGATCCGCGGGGGTCGACGATGCCGGCTATGCGAAAGCGTTGGCCGAAGATGCCTGCCGGGTGATTTCCGACCCACGCTTCAACGCGATCTTCGGGCCGGAGGCGCTCGCCGAAGCTCCGGTCGCCGCCGTCGTCGAGGGCGAGGTGATCGCCGGAACCGTCGACCGACTGCTGGTGACGCCCGACCGCATCCTTGTCGTGGACTTCAAGACCGGGCGTCGCGCACCCACCGATCTTACCGCCGCGCCGCTGCACCATATCAAGCAGATGGCAGCCTATGCTTCGGCGCTGGCGGTCGTCTTTCCCGGCCGGACGATCGAAGCGGCGCTGCTTTATACGGCGGGGCCGACGCTGATGGCGGTCCCGGCCGCATTGCTGGCGGCGCACAAGCCCGGCTTTAGGGGCGAGGAGCAAAAGCAGGGCATAGGCCGTTGAGCATGGCCGAGCCCCGTCCTACATCTCAGCCATCACCAAGGAGTTTTTGAGCATGCCGACCAAAGCCATCACCGACTCGTCCTTCCATGATGACGTCATCAGCGCCGACAGGCCCGTGCTGGTGGATTTCTGGGCGGAGTGGTGCGGCCCGTGCAAGATGATCGGCCCGTCGCTCGAAGAGATTTCCGAGGAACTCGGCGAGCAGGTGACGATCGCCAAGCTCAACATCGACGAGAATCCCGGCGCCCCCGGCCGCTATGGCGTCCGCGGCATCCCAACGATGATCCTGTTCAAGAACGGCCAGCCGATCGCCACCAAGGTCGGCGCCGCGCCGAAGAGCCAGCTCAAGGGCTGGCTGGAAGGCGAGCTCTGATCGGATAGCGTCCCCCGGCCCCCGGGTCTGGCTGCGCCAGCCCCGGGGGCCGGGCATCGTTCAGGCCGCTACGAAATCCGCGTCGCCCTCGCCGCTGGCGGCCCCGGCATCCGCCGGGGCGGCCTATCCTTCAGTCGAACAGCACCGCCTTCGCGAGATCCCACATCTCGGGCGAGTTCGCGGCTATAGCGCCGATGCCCGGCACCGCGAGCCGATAGGGCGCACCGTCGTGCCGCGCGATCTTGCCGCCCGCTTCCTCGAGCATCAGCGCACCAGGGGCATGGTCCCAGACCTGGGTGCGCTCGAACAGCGCGATGTCGTTCTGGCCGAGGATCAGCCGGGGATATTGCTCACCCGCGCAGCGCGGGATGTCGACGATCTCGATCTTTCCTGCCGCGCGGCGGCGGACATCGGCCTGCCTCTCCTCGGACATGAAGTAGGTGGCGATCGCGGCTTTCGGCAGGCCGCCTGATGGCCTTCGCACGCAAAGCTTCTCACCATCGGCGAAGCAACCGCCGTCGCGCATCGCGTGGAACACCCGCCCTGTCACCGGATCGAGAATCCACCCCGCCTCCCGCTCCCCGTCGAGGCTCAGCCCGATCATGATGCAGAAGGGGCTCTTGCCCTCGGTGAAATTATTGGTGCCGTCCAGCGGATCGATTATCCACGCCGGCCCCTCGCCTACCCGGTCTACGATCGAAGGGTCGGCGGCGGCGGCCTCCTCCCCTATGATCCGCGCGCCGGGCAGAAGTTTCGCCAGCTCGGCGCTCAGCAGCGCCTCGGATTCCTGATCGACGATCGTGACGAAGTCGCCCGGCGTCTTCTCGGCAAATTCGTGCGTCGCGAGCTTGCGATAACGCGGCATCATTATGTCGCGCGCCACGATCTGCATAAGGTCCAGTACGGGTCGGTAGAGCGGGTGCATTACAGACTCTTATGTCAGCGGGATCATCACGTTGGCGGCATAGCCGGGGCGGGCCTTGAGCTTCTCATACCAGGCCGCGACATGCGGGCGGTCGGGCCGCTCGATATCAAGGGTGTACCAGCTATGCGCATAGACCCCCATCGGGATGTCGCCGATTCCGAAATCATCACCCGACAGCCACGGCTTTTGCGCCAGCGCGTCGTCGAGGATCGCCATCATATCGCCGGTCCGCTTCGCCGACGCCGCGACGGCGGCCATGTCGCGGTCGGCCGGGGCCTTACGGACTATATTGATGAAAGCATCGAACTGCGCCTCGGCATAGCTGAACTGCCAGTCCATCCAGCGATCGGCGGACGCGCGAAGCTGAAGATCGGTCGGCCAAAGCTCGCCGGCATATTGGCTCGCGAGATAGCGCAGGATCGCATTCGATTCCCACAGCACGAAGCCATGATCCTCGATCGTCGGGATCAGCCGGTTGGGGTTCATCGCAAGATATTCGTCGGTGAAGCCGAACTGACCGCCGATATCGCGCCGCTCGTGCAGGATGCCGGCCTCGACCGCGGCCCAGGCGACCTTCTTCACGCTATGCGAATTGAGCCGGCCCCAAATGATGAGCATCGTATGTCATCCTTTTCTCTCACGATCATGCTTGGGTGCTTACGGTTCCCGGAACAGACGATCAAACGCCTCAGCTCCGATAGTCGGCGTTGATCGATATATAACCATGGGTGAGGTCGCAGGTCCAAACCGTAGCGCGACCGTTGCCAAGGCCGAGGTCGACCCCGATGTCGACATCCTTGCCCTTCAGATGCGCCGCGACCGGGGCCTCGTCATAGCCCTCGACCGCGAGGCCGCCGCGCGCCACCTGGGTCGCGCCGAAGCGGATCGAGAGCTTGTCGCGCTCGGCGGGTTCGCCCGCCTTGCCGACCGCCATCACCACCCTGCCCCAATTGGCGTCCTCGCCCGCGATCGCGGTCTTCACCAGCGGCGAGTTGGCGATCGACAGCGCGACGCGCTGCGCGCTGCCGTCGCTCTCGGCCCCCTCGACGGTGATGCTGATGAACTTCGACGCGCCTTCGCCGTCACGCACGACGAGATGGGCGAGCTGGAGGCAGATGTCGGCCAGCGCCGCCTGGAAGGCATCCGCGCCCGCATCGTCGATCGTTTCGATCGGGTCGTTGCCCGCCTTGCCGGTCGCAAAGGCGAGCACGGTGTCGCTGGTCGAGGTGTCGCCATCGACGGTGATGCAGGAAAAGCTCTTGCCGTTCGCCTGATCGAGCATCGCCTGGAGCAGGCCCGGCGCGATCGCCGCGTCGGTGAAGATGAAGCCGAGCATCGTCGCCATGTCGGGCGCAATCATTCCCGAGCCCTTGATGATGCCGACCAGTTCAACCTTCCGCCCGCCGATCATCGCCGATGCCGTCGCCGCCTTGGCGAAGGTATCGGTGGTCATGATCGTCGCGGCAGCGGCTTCCCAGCCGGCCTCCGGCGCGGTCAGCACCGCGTCGATTCCCGCCTCCGCCTTGTCGATCGGCAGCGGCACGCCGATCACCCCGGTCGATGCCACGAACACGTCCGACGGCTGGCAGCCGATCGCCCCCGCCACCCGCGCGGTGATCGCCTCGACGGCGGCGCGGCCGCGACTGCCGGTGAAGGCGTTCGAATTGCCAGCGTTGACGACCAGCGCCCGCGCCCGCCCCAGCGGCAATGCGGCGCGGCACCATTCGACCTCGGGCGAGGGGCACTTGCTCTTCGTTGTGACCCCGGCGACCGCAGTCCCTTCGTCGAAGGCGACAAAGGTCAGGTCGTTGCGCTCCCAATTCTTGTACCCCGCGCGCGTCACCGCGACACGGACCCCGGCAATGGCGGGCAGCGCAGGAAAGCTGGCGGGGGCGAGGGGCGAACGATCCATGGGGCAACTCCGCTGGTGACGCGTGCGCTATAAGGGGACGGTGCGAAGTTTGAAATATGGCGAGGCTGAATTGATGCGGTCATGGAACGACTCATTCACTGTGCCGTTATCGTGCCCGAATTGACGTATTAGGCGGCGACACCTATCTGCACCCGTTCGAACGCGCGGTGGGCGAAAGCCCTCCGTGGCGCCCCTGTTTTCAAGGAATGCCCATGCTCGGCGGCCTCGCCAAAGCCATCTTCGGTTCGTCGAACGACCGTTATGTGAAGTCGCTGCGCCCGATCGTCCAGCGGATCGCCGGATTCGAGCCCACCCTCGAAGCGATGAGCGACGAGGAACTGGCGGGCCAGACCGTGATCTTCCGCAAGCGGCTCAACGATGGCGAGAAGCTCGATTCGCTGCTGCCCGAGGCCTTCGCCACGGTGCGTGAAGCGGCCAGGCGCGTGCTCGGCCAGCGCCATTATGACGTGCAGATGATCGGCGGCATCGTCCTCCATCGCGGTGAGATCGCCGAGATGCGGACCGGCGAGGGCAAGACCCTCGTCGCCACGCTCGCGGTCTATCTCAATGCCCTGTCGGGCGAGGGCGTCCATGTCGTCACCGTCAACGACTATCTGGCGAGCCGCGACTCCGAATGGATGGGCCGGGTCTACAAATTCCTCGGTCTGACCGTCGGCGTGATCGTGCCCAACCTGTCCGATCAGGAGCGGCGCGACGCCTATGCGTGCGACATCACCTACGGCACGAACAACGAGTTCGGCTTCGACTATCTGCGCGACAACATGAAATATGAGCGCCAGTATATGGTGCAGCGCCCGTTCAAATATGCGGTGGTCGACGAGGTCGATTCGGTCCTGATCGACGAGGCGCGCACGCCGCTGATCATCTCCGGTCCTACCGACGACAAGTCCGAGCTGTACAAGCAGGTCGATCTGATCGTGAAGCAGGTCACGCCCGCCGATTACGAGTTCGACGAGAAAGCGCGCTCGGTAGTGCTGACCGAGGATGGCACCGAGCGGATCGAGCGGTTGCTCGAGGACGCCGGGCTGCTCGAAGGCGACAATCTCTATGATTTCGAGAATACTCAGGTGGTCCATCACCTGAACCAGGCGATGCGCGCCAACGTCGCGTTCAAGCGCGACATCGATTATATCGTCAAGGACGGCAAGGTCGTCATCATCGACGAGTTCACCGGGCGCATGATGGATGGGCGGCGCTGGTCCGACGGCCTGCATCAGGCGGTCGAGGCCAAGGAAGGCGTTCAGATCGAGCCCGAGAACCAGACGCTCGCCTCGGTCACCTTCCAGAATTATTTCCGCATGTATCCCAAGCTGGGCGGCATGACCGGCACGGCCGCAACCGAAGCCCAGGAATTCTACCAGATCTACAAGATGAACGTCGTCACGATCCCGACCAACGTACCGGTGCAGCGGATCGATCAGGACGACGAATTCTACAAGAACATCCAGGACAAATTCGCCGCGATCACCCAGACGATCCGTGAGGCGAAGGAGCATGGACAGCCCGTGCTGGTCGGCACCGTGTCGATCGAGAAGTCGGAGATGCTGTCCGAATTCCTGACCCGGGAGGGTGTCGAGCACAAGGTGCTCAACGCCCGCTACCATGAGCAGGAAGCCCATATCGTCGCCCAGGCGGGCCGCCTGCGCGCGATCACGATCGCGACCAACATGGCGGGCCGCGGCACCGACATCCAACTGGGCGGAAACCTCGAATTCCGTATGCTCGACGAGCATCCCGACCTGGAAATCGGCACCCCCGAATTCGACGCCGCCGCCGAACGGATCAAGGGCGAGATCATCGCCGAGAAGGAAGCGGTGCTTGCGGCCGGCGGCCTGTTCGTGCTCGGCACCGAGCGGCATGAGAGCCGCCGCATCGACAATCAGCTGCGTGGCCGTTCGGGCCGCCAGGGCGATCCCGGCCTCAGCCGCTTCTACCTCTCGCTCGACGACGATCTGCTGCGCATCTTCGGCCCGCAGACGATGTTCGCGCGGATGATGAACAAGAATCTGGCGGACGGCGAGGCGATCGTCAGCCCCTGGATTTCCAAGGCGATCGAGACCGCGCAGAAGAAGGTCGAGGCGCGCAACTACGACATCCGCAAGCAGGTCGTCGAATATGACGACGTGATGAATGATCAGCGCAAGGTGATCTACGAGCAGCGCGCCGACATCATGGACGCCGATACAGTCGACGACGTCGTCACCGACATGCGCGCCGAGACCGCCAATTCGATCGTCGGCGCGGCCTGCCCGCCGAACAGCTATCCCGAACAGTGGGACATGGAGACGCTGCGGACCCAGGCGGCCGAAACGCTGGGCATCGAGCCGCCGTTCGACGCCTGGCTGGCCGAGGACGGCATCGATCCCGAGCTGCTGGCAGAGCGCGTGCTGGCCGCCGCCGATGCCGCGATCGACGCCAAGCGCGCCGCGATCGACGAGCAGAGCTGGCACGGCATCGAAAAGAGCGTGCTGCTCCAGACGCTCGACCATCATTGGAAAGAGCATCTCGCGACGCTCGACGCGCTGCGCCAGGTGATCCACCTGCGCGCCTATGCGCAGAAGACTCCGATCAACGAATATAAATCGGAAGCCTTCGCGCTGTTCGAGCGCATGCTGACCGCGATCCGCGAGGAAGTGACCCGCATCCTCGCCAATGCCCGCTTCGAGATGTCGGGGCAGGAGTTCGCCGAACTGCCGCCGATGCCCGATTTCGTCACCAGCCATATCGACCCGTTCACCGGCGAGGATGATTCGGCCGATCGGGACGCCGGTTCGCTGGGCCTGATCACCACCCGCGCGCCACAGGCCGCGCTGGGCATGGCGGACAGCGATTATCAGGTCCCGCCTGAGGTTGCTGCGACGCTGGGCCGCAACTCGCAATGCCCCTGCGGTTCAGGCCGTAAATACAAGCATTGCCACGGCGCGCTCTGATGGCTGTTTCGACCTGGTCGAGACGGCGTCAGCGGACCTGAAAGCGATGAAAGACCCGCTCAAGCGCTGGGGTTGGTTCGCGCTGGGGTGGTTAATGGTGGCATTGGGCTTCATCGGCATATTGCTGCCGGTGATGCCGACCACGATATTTCTGATCTTCGCCGCCGCCTGCTTCAGTCATTCGAGCCCCCGCTTCGAGGCATGGCTGCTCGACCACCGCTGGTTCGGGCCGCCGATCCGACGCTGGCGCGCGAGCGGCGCGATACCGCGCAACGCCAAGATCGTCGCGATCGTCAGCATGGCGGGCGGCTATGGCGTGATGCTCTACACCGTGCAGCCGGCCTGGTGGATCGACCTGCTGGTGGCGCTCGCGCTGCTCGCCTGCGCGATCTATGTCGCGAGCCGTCCGAACACGTGAACCGCCGGCGATCCGCCTGACGCGGCAAGAATTCGCGAGCGGCGCATCTAGCACTTTCCCTCCACCCGAATCTCACACTAAAAGGCCGTAAGGGCGGGGGGATTTGCCGCTAGTGTCGCAGGGGGCCGGCCAATAACGCTTGATAGTTCAGCCGAGGCCAATCGCCTTCTGAATCTCGCGGAATCGCTCGCGGGGTTCGGCCACTGGCGTTCGGACCGCAGCACCGGCACCTATAGCTGGTCGCCGCAAATCTACCAGATGATCGGCCTCTCGACGGAACTGACGCCGACCCGCGAGCTGATGCTCGCCATGATCCATCCCGATGATGTCGACAAGATCGTGGTCGCGGTCAACGACGCCACGCGGGACGGGACCCTGGCGCCGGTCCGCATCCGCTGGAATCGTCCGGACGGCAAGACGGTCCATATTCTGGTTGCCGGCCAGATGGATGGGCCCACGGCGATGATCGGCATCATGCGCGACATTACCGAGGAAGTGGAGACCGAACGCTCGCTGATCGCCGCGCGCGACCAGGCCCGCGCCGCCGAACGCGCCAAGGCCGAGCTGCTCTCGGTAATGAGTCATGAGATCCGCACGCCTATGAACGGCCTGCTCAATTCGGTCGAGGCGCTGCGCCGCAATCCCGACGAGGCACAGCGCCGGCCCCTGCTCGATACGCTGAATCAGGCGGCGTCGTCGGTGATGAGCGTGGTCGATGACATGCTCGACTATTCGCGCGTCGAATCGGGCCGGGTGGTGATCGAGAGCGTCAATTTCGATCTCAAGGCCGCGATCCGGACGATGGGACA
Organism: Sphingomonas sp. SRS2; assembly: GCF_000971055.1. GTDB lineage: Bacteria > Pseudomonadota > Alphaproteobacteria > Sphingomonadales > Sphingomonadaceae > Rhizorhabdus. The sequence goes on along the minus strand of NZ_LARW01000047.1, from coordinate 15,824 downwards.
TCTGTTCGACAGCATGGCAGAAGCCAAGGGCCTGACCCTGGACGTGCACGGCCTCGATGGCGAGCCGGTGATCGTCTGCGGCGATTCCGCGCGGCTCCAGCAGCTCCTGTCGAACCTCGTCTCCAATGCGATCAAGTTCACCGAAGCCGGCAGTGTCTCGATCGGCCTTTCGCCAACCCGGTCGGATGACGATGCCGATTACTGGATGGTGATCATCCGCGACAGCGGACGCGGCATTGGTCAGGAAACGCTGGGCCGCATCTTCGCCCGCGGCGACCAGGTCGATGCGGCGCGGATGCGCCTGCAGGGCGGCACCGGTCTCGGCCTGGCGATCAGCCAGCAACTGGCCGAGGCGATGGGCGGGTCGATCGCGGTGTCGAGCGATCCGGGCAAGGGCACCACCTTCTCGGTCGAACTGCCGTTCAAGCGGGCAGACGGCCCGGCGGCGCTGGCCGAGGAGGTGCCGACCGGGCCGATGCGGATCTTGCTGGCCGAGGATAATCCGATCAACCGCCGGCTGATGGCGGGGCTGCTGACCCGCGAGGGCCATCAGGTCATCGCCGTCGAGGATGGCCGCAAGGCGCTGGGCGCGATCGCGATAGAGCCGTTTGACCTGGTGCTGATGGACATGCAGATGCCCGAGCTCGACGGCATCTCGGCGACGCGCTCGATCCGCGCACTCGATCCGCCCGCCTGCGACACGCCTATCCTGGCGATCAGCGCCGATTCGCAGCCCGAGCGGCGGCGTATCTATTTCGAGGCGGGCATCGACAGCTTCCTCGCCAAGCCGATCGTCTCAGGCCAGCTGCTCGACATGATCGCGACGATGCGGCGGACGAAGCGCGCCCCCGCTGATACCGGTGGCGACAAATTCAACCGCGAACGGCTCAACCTGCTCGTCGAGCAGGGCGGCTATGACGATGCGGCGATCCTGATGAAAATGCTGCTGTTCGATGTCAGCGACCGGCCGCAGCGCATCGCCGCATCGGTGCGGGCGCAGGCCTGGGAACTGGCGGCGGCCGAGGCCGAGGCGCTTCGTACCCTGCTCGACAGCTTCGGCAGCTTCAGTCTGTCACGCCTGCTCGCCGCAATCGCGCGGCAATGCGCGCGGCGTGAGTGCCAGCCGGCCGTTCTCGAAGAGCTGTTCGAGCAGTCGCGCGCGCTCGCGCTGGTCCTCAACGGGGAATTCGGCGCGGTGCCGTCACCGATCGCGCAGGCGATGGACAATGTCGTGGAACCGGACTTCCTGCGGGGAAGTAGGTAATATCGTCGCCCCGGCGGGGCGGGGGCGGAGGCGGGGGCGACGAGTTCGTCAGATTCCCAATGCGGCGTCGCTCGCCAGCTTGTCGGCGCGCTCATTGTCCGGGTGGCCGGCATGGCCCTTCACCCACTTCCATTCGATCCGGTGCGGCTCCGCCGCGGCTAGCAGCAGCTGCCACAGATCGGCATTCTTGACCGGCTTCTTGTCGGCGGTCTTCCAGCCATTCTTGCGCCAGCCGTGTATCCATTTGGTCAGCCCGTCCATGACATAGCGGCTGTCGGTCGACAGCTTGACCCGGCACGGTTTCTTCAGCGCCTCCAGCGCGCGGATCGCGGCCATCAGCTCCATGCGGTTGTTGGTCGACGGATTTTCCGCGCCCGACATATCCTTTTCCGTCGTCCCGAACCGCAGCACCGCGCCCCAGCCTCCCGGACCGGGGTTGCCCTTGCATGCGCCATCGGTGGCGATTTCCACCAAGGGGAGCTCGCTCATGGACAGTCCTCAGATCGACAATAAGGTTTCGGGATCCGCCTCGGCGTAGAAATCGAGGCGGCGCAGGAAAGCGATCGGATCCTTGCGCGTCACCATCGCATCGGCCGGAGTGTTGATCCAGTCGAAGGCGCGGGTGAGCAGGAAGCGCAGGCATGCACCGCGCGCGAGGATCGGGAAGGCGAGCCGCTCCTCGACCGACAGCGCGAACTGCGCATCATAGCCCGCGATCAGCGCACGGCCGAGATTGGCGTGATAGCCGGTGCCGTCATTTTCGAAGCACCACGCGGCATGCGTCACCGCGACGTCCCAGGCGCGGATGTCGGTGCAGGCGAAGTAGAAATCGATCACCCCGCTGACCTCGTCCCCGAGCATAAGCACATTGTCGGGAAAGAGATCGGCGTGGATCACCGAAGTCGGAAGGTGGCGCGGCCAGTGCGCGTCGAGCCAGTCGAGCTCGCGCGTGACCCGGTCGCCCAGTCCCGGCATGATCCGGTCGAGGTCGTCGCCGCAGCGCGCCGCGAGCGCTTGCCATCCGGCGAGATCGAGACTGTTCGGGCGGCTCAGGCGGAAATCGCCGAGCGCGCGATGCATGTCGCCCAGCGCACCGCCCGCCGCGCGCGCCTGCGCCGGGGTAGGATGCGTAACCGAGACGCCGGTCAGGAACTCGATCAGGCAGGCGGGCCGCCCGGCCAGCGTCTGCAACTGCTCGCCGCGCCGGTCGCGCAGCATGCGCGGGATGTTGAGGCCCTTGGACGCGAGATGATCGGTGAGCGCGGCGAAGAAGGGCAGTTCCTCGGCGTTCACCCGCTTTTCGTAGAGCGTCAGGATGAAGCGTCCGCCGGTCGTCTCGATCAGGTAATTGCTGTTCTCGACGCCCTCGGCGATGCCCTTGGCGGAGATCAGGCTGCCATGGTCATAGCGGTGGAGGAAGGCGATCATCTCCTCGGTGGAGACCTGCGTGTAGACGGCCATCAGGCTACGAGCGTCCTTGGAAGCTTGAAGAGCATGTTCTCCGTCACCGACTCGACCTCGCGCTCGAATATGGTGAAGCGGGTGGCGAGCAGGTCGACCAGCTCGCGGACGAGAACTTCGGGGGCCGACGCGCCCGCGGTGATGCCGAGGGTGCGGACGCCGTCGAGCCAGGCGAAGTCGATCTCGCTGGCGCGCTGGATCAGCCGTGCCTTGACCCCATTGCGCTCCGCCACTTCGACGAGCCGCAGCGAGTTGGAGCTGTTCGGCGCGCCGATCACCAGCATCGCGTCGCATTGCGCCGCGATCGCCTTGACCGCGGCCTGGCGGTTCGAGGTCGCATAGCAGATGTCCTCCGTTCGCGGGGCGGCGATCGAGGGGAAGCGCTGTTGCAGCACGCCGATGATCTCGGCGGTGTCGTCGACCGAAAGGGTCGTCTGGCTGAGGAAGGCGAGCTCGCGACCGGGCGGCGGCGCGACCGTCGCCGCATCTTCGGCGGTCTCGACCAGCGTCATTACCCCATCGGGCACCTGACCGAAGGTGCCGATCACTTCGGGATGGCCCCTATGGCCGATGAACAATATGTGGTGGCCGTTCTTCACCAGCCGTTCGGCCTGCCGATGGACCTTCGACACCAGCGGGCAGGTCGCATCGAAGAAGTTGAGGCCGCGCTCGCTCGCCTTGGTCGGCACCGCCTTGGGCACGCCATGCGCCGAAAAGACCACCGGCACGCCGTCAGGCACCTCGTCGAGCTCCTCGACGAAGATCGCGCCCTTGGCCTTAAGGTCGTCGACGACGAACTTGTTATGGACGATCTCATGCCGGACATAGACCGGCGGACCATATTTCTCGATCGTCAGCTCGACGATCTGAATAGCCCGGTCGACCCCCGCGCAAAAGCCGCGCGGGGCCGCGATCAGCAGGTCGAGGGGCGGGCGTTCGGCATCGGACATGGCCCGGCCTTAAGCGATTGCTTGCCTGCGCGAAAGCCGGTTCCTCGACCTTGATCGTCTTGAACTTTTCGGCTCGAGGCGTGAATCAAGATCGCATCTCTCTGAGTAGAGCCTGCTTCACGTTATCGGCGGAAGCGCAAAGCGCTTCCACCTCAAACGATCAGGCTCTATGATCGCATCGACTGCCGGGCGTGTACGCACAGGTCCGGACCATGACACAAGGATGCCCGTACCCGTGCAGTTTTCGAAAACCACCGCGATCCTCCTCGCCGCGCTGACGCTCGCCGGCTGCGCCAACGACATGGAATTCGATGAGCGCGGCGGCTTCAAGATCGCGCGTTCGGCCTGTCCGGCCGCCGCGATCGCCACCTATACCGGCGACATCACCCTGTTCGATCCGCCTGCCGAGCGCCGCGCCGACGCGATCGACGTCACCGCCAGCATCGCCAATCTGCGGTCGAGCTGCAACGAGGGCGGCGCACAGGTCCAGGTTACGGCCAATTTCGACGTCCACGCCCGCCGCGCAACTGCCGGGCCGGCCCGCAGCGTCACCCTGCCCGTCTACGCCACGGTGCTGCGCGCCGGCACTCAGATCGAATCGAAACAGGTCGGCCAGGTGGTGATCAACTTCGCCGATGGCGAACTGCGCGGCACCGTCCCCGCCTCGGCCACCGCGCTGGTGTCGCGGACCGCCGCGACCCTGCCGCCCGAAATTCTCCAGCGCATCAACCGCAAGCGCAAGTCCGGCGACGCCGACGCCGCGCTCGATCCGATGAACGAGCCAGCGGTGCGCGAGGCGGTCAACAAGGCCAATTTCGAGCTGCTCGTCGGCTTCCAGCTCAGCGAAAGCCAGCTGGCGTACAACGCCGCGCGCTAGGCCCGCTTCATCGTCATTCCAGCTTCTGCCGGATGACGCGCCAAGGATTCTGTGGATCGTTTCGCTGCGCCGCCACATCGGCGGTTGACTCCATTGGAGCCCCGCGCCAAGCGGTGAGGGTCGTCACCGGGCAACCGGTGCTGGCCATGCGGGAGAGTGCAAGGGCGCAAGCTCGAGCCGCCGAAGGAGCAACCGCCCCGGAATCTCTCAGGTCAACGGACCGCATGGACAGGATCGACACTCTGGAAAGCGGATGGACGGCTCTTGGGCCGGTCATCCCACCGAAGGGGTAAGCCCGGCCGCCGCAGGCCAGGCGAATGCTCTCAGGTTCCGTGACAGAGGGGGCAATGACCGGCGGGCGTTCTGCGTCCGGCGTCATTGGCCGTCACGGAGACCCGATGTGAGCGATGCAGATCCCGAAGACATAATCCAGGCGCTGCCGCTCGACGGCTGGCATCGCGCGCGTAATGCGCGAATGGTGCCGTTCGCCGGCTATCAGATGCCGATCCAATATGAAGGGATCATCGCCGAACATCTATGGACCCGTGAATCGGCGGGGCTGTTCGATGTCTCGCACATGGGCCAGCTGCTGGTCAGCGGCGCCGATGTAGACACCGCGCTCGAAGCCATTCTTCCCGGCGATATCGTCAACCTTGGCGTCGACAAAATGCGCTATTCGCTGCTGCTCGACGATGAGGGCGGCATTCTCGACGACCTGATGGTCACGCGCCGTGCCGGCGACTTCTATCTGGTCGTCAACGGTGCGACCAAGGCCGACGACATTGCCCATCTCCACGAATATCTGCCCGAGGAACTGGTCCTCAACCATCTCGACGAGCAGGCGCTGCTCGCCCTGCAGGGGCCGAAGGCAGTCGATGCACTGGCGCGCATCTGTCCCGGAGTAGAGGCGCTGGTCTTCATGACTGCGGGCGCGTTCGACATCGCCGGGGTCCCCGCCTGGATCAGCCGGTCGGGCTATACCGGCGAGGACGGCTTCGAGATTTCGATCCCCACCGATAAGGCCGAGGAGGTCGCCTCGCTGATCGCCGCGCAACCCGAGGTCAAGCCAATCGGTCTCGGCGCGCGCGATTCGCTGCGGCTCGAAGCGGGACTGCCGCTCTACGGCCATGACCTCGATCCCGCGATCGACCCGGCCGTCGCCGGGCTGGGCTTCGCGGTGCCCAAGCGCCGCCGCGCCGAGGGCGGTTTCCCGGGCGCCACCGTCATCTGCCGCCATTTCGCCGAAGGCCCGCCGCGCAAGCGCATCGGCCTGACCGTCGCCGGCCGCCTCCCCGCACGCGAGGGCGCGCTGATCTTCGACGGCGATATGGAGGTCGGCACCGTCACCTCGGGCGGGTTCAGCCCGACGCTGCAGGCGCCGATCGCGATGGGCTATGTCGCCGCCGCCAGCGCCGTGATTGGTCGCCCGCTTCAGATAGACGTGCGCGGCAAGCGGCTCGATGCCGTGGTCGCACCCATGCCTTTCGTCCCCCACCGTTACGTCCGCCAAGGGAGCTGACCCATGACGATCTACTTTACCGACGAGCATGAATGGATTTCGGTCGAGGGTGGCACCGCCACCGTCGGCATCACCGATTATGCGCAGGCCCAGCTGGGCGACATCGTCTTCGTCGAGCTGCCCCCGCTGGGCGGCAATGTCACCAAGGGCGGCGAGGCTGCGGTGGTCGAATCGGTCAAGGCCGCGTCGGACGTATTCGCCCCCGTCACCGGCACCGTCAGCGAGATCAACGCCGCGCTCGAGGAAGATCCGGCGCTGGTCAACAGCGCGCCCGAGACCGACGGCTGGTTCTTCAAGCTGGCGCTCGCCGATCCGTCCGAGCTCGAAGGCCTGATGGACGCCGCCAGCTACAAGGCGTTCTGCGAAGGATTGTAGGCCTGTTTCCCCTCCCCTTCAGGGGAGGGCCGGGGGTGGGGGCTCTCCGCGAGCGCCGCGCCCAGAATCAAGCCCCACCCCAACCCCTCCCCTGAAGAAGAGGGGCTAAGGAATTAGACATGCGCTACCTGCCCCTTACCGATGCCGACCGGGCATCCATGCTCGCCACGATCGGCGCGTCGTCGATCGAAGAACTGTTCGCCGATGTCCCCGCCGAAGCTCGCCTGTCCGGGCCGATCGCGGGCCTGCCGAACCATGCGTCCGAGCTGGCCGTCGAGCGGCATATGGCGAGGCTGGCGAAGCGCAACCTGTCGGCGGGCGAGGCGCCCTTCTTCCTCGGCTGCGGCGCGTACAGACATCATGTTCCCGCCAGCGTCGATCATCTGATCCAGCGCGGTGAGTTCCTGACCAGCTACACCCCCTATCAGCCCGAAATTGCGCAGGGCACGCTGCAGGCGCTGTTCGAATTCCAGACCCAGGTCGCCCGCCTGTTCGGCTGCGATGTCGCCAACGCATCGATGTACGACGGCTCGACCGCCTGCTGGGAAGCGATCACCATGGCGCGGCGCGTCACCCGGCGCGGCAAGGCGATCCTCTCCGCTGGGCTGCATCCGCATTATGTCTCGCTGGCCCGGACGATGGCGCGCTTCACCGGCGACGCGCTCGATATCGCGCTGCCCGATCTCACCCCCGGCGCGCCCGGCGACGACATGGCCCGCCTGCTCGGCGCGATCGACGGCGACACCAGCTGCGTCGTCGTCCAGAACCCCAATATCCTCGGCCATGTCGCCGACCTGTCCGAACTCGCCGCGCGCTGCCATGAAAAGGGCGCGCTGCTGGTCGCGGTCGTTACCGAGCCGGTGGCGCTCGGCGCTATCCGGAGCCCCGGCGAGATGGGCGGGGATATCGTCGTCGGCGAGGGTCAGTCGATCGGCGTCGGCCTCAACTTCGGCGGCCCCTATGTCGGCCTGTTCGCCTGCGCCGAGAAATATGTCCGCCAGATGCCGGGGCGCCTGTGTGGCGTCACCACCGATGCGGACGGCCAGCGCGGCTTCGTGCTGACGCTGTCGACCCGCGAACAGCATATCCGCCGCGAGAAGGCGACGTCGAACATCTGCACCAATGCCGGGCTGTGCGCGCTTGCCTTCTCGGCGCACCTGACGCTGCTCGGCGAGACCGGCCTGCGCAACCTCGCCGCGCTGAACCATGCCGGCGCGGTTGAAGCGGCCGATCGGCTGGCGAAGCTTCCTGGGGTGGATTTGGTCAACGGCGCCTTCTTCAACGAATTCACGCTGAAGCTGCCGAAGGAGGCGCGGCCCATCGTCCGCGCGCTTGCCGACAAGGGCATATTGGGCGGCGTCTCGCTGGGCCGGCTCTATCCGGATGCCCCCGCGCTTGCCAACGGCCTCGTCGTCGCGGTCACGGAAACCACATCGGCCGAGGATGTCGAAACATTGGCCCAAGCCCTCGAAGCGGAGTTGGCGGCATGAGTATGAACAGCGAAGGCCGCGTTACACGCCCGGAGATCCTGGCCAGCGACAGCGCCGCGAGCAACGCGCCGCCGACCTTCACCGGCAACCGCGCGCTGATGCTCGAGGAAAAGCTGATTTTCGAGCAGGGCAATTACGCCCGCACCGGCGTCGATCTTCCCGCGCCGCCCAAGGTCGCGAGCCGGCTCGGCGGGCTCGAGCGCAGCCAGCCGATCGGCCTGCCCGGCCTGCCCGAGCCCGAGGCGGTGCGCCATTATACCCGGCTCAGCCGCCAGAATTACGCGATCGACCTCGGCCTCTTCCCGCTGGGAAGCTGCACGATGAAGCATAATCCCCGCCTCAACGAGAAGGTCGCGCGGATGCCGGGCTTCGCCGATGTTCATCCGCTCGCACCGGTCGACACCGTGCAGGGCGCGCTCGCCGTGATCCACGAACTCGCGCAATGGCTGATCACGCTGACCGGCATGCACGCCGTGGCGATGAGCCCCAAGGCGGGCGCGCATGGCGAACTATGCGGGCTGCTGGCGATCCGCGCCGCGCATGACGCGGCGGGCAGCGACCGGTCGGTGATTCTCGTCCCCGAATCGGCGCATGGCACCAATCCGGCAACGGCGGCCTTTTGCGGCTATCAGGTCGAGAATATCCCAGCGACCGACGAGGGCCGGGTCGATCTCGACGCGCTCACCGCACGGCTCGGGCCCGATGTCGCCGGGGTGATGATCACCAATCCCAACACCTGCGGCCTGTTCGAACGCGACATGAAGCGCATTTCGGACGCGGTCCATGACGCGGGCGGCTATGTCTATTGCGACGGCGCCAATTTCAACGCGATCGTTGGCCGGGTCCGCCCCGGCGACCTCGGCATCGACGCGATGCACATCAACCTCCACAAGACCTTCTCGACCCCGCATGGCGGCGGCGGACCGGGTTCGGGCCCGGTGGTGCTGTCGAAGGCGCTTGCCCCCTATGCACCGCTGCCCTTCGTCGACAAGCAGGGCGACCGATATGTCCTCGTCGAGGAAGAGACCGCCGGCGAGCATCACGGGTCGAGCTTCGGTCGCATGGCCGCCTTCAATGGCCAGATGGGCATGTTCACCCGCGCGCTCACCTATATCCTCAGCCATGGCGCCGACGGATTGCGCCAGGTGTCCGAGGATGCGGTGCTCAACGCCAATTATGTGCTGCGCAGCCTCGACGACCTGCTCGACGCGCCGTTCGGGGATAGCGGCCCCTGCATGCACGAGGCGCTGTTCAGCGACGCGGGCCTCGCGACGGGTTTCACCACGCTCGACATCGCCAAGGGGCTGATCGACGAGGGCTTCCACCCGATGACGATGTATTTCCCGCTCGTCGTGCACGGCGCGATGCTGATCGAGCCGACCGAAACCGAGGGCAAGGCGACGCTCGACCAGTTCATCGGTGCGCTCCGCTCGGTCGCCGAGCGCGCGAAGGCCGGCGACGCCGCCCTCAAGGCCGCCCCCGCCCTCGCCCCGCGCCGCCGGCTCCACGAGCCCCCGGCGGCGCGCAAACCGGTGCTGGTGTGGAAGGACGAAATGCTGGCGCAGGCGGCGGAATAGTGGAAACTGCCGCTGCCCCAGCGGGGGCCGGAGGCGGCGTGGCGTGGAGGCAAGCACAATGACCGACCGACGCCGCCACGCCCCCGCCACCGAGCGCAACCGCGACCCGATCCTCGCGATCCTGCGCGACATCCTGCCCGCCCGCGGCACCGTGCTGGAAGTGGCGAGCGGCACCGGCGAACATGCGATCCATTTCGCGCGTGCGCTGCCCGACCTGGTCTTCCAGCCGAGCGACCCCGACCTCGACGCCCTCACCTCGATCCGCGCCTGGGCCGAGGCGGCGAAGCTCAACAACGTCCGCCCACCCCTCCTCCTCGACGCATCCGCCGCCGAGTGGCCAATCGACCGCGCCGACGCGATCCTGTGCATCAACATGGTGCATATCAGCCCGTGGGAGGCGACGGTTGGTTTGCTGAGGAGCAGCGCAAAGCTGCTTCCGGAGGGCGGACCGTTGCTTCTCTATGGGCCATACATCCGCGAGGGAGTCGAGACCGCTCCGTCGAACATGGCCTTTGACGAGGATCTACGGCGGCGCAATCCGGCTTGGGGCATCCGCAGGCTGGAGGATGTTATTACGCTGGCAGAGAGCCTTGGGCTGTATCCAGAAGCGATCCACGCGATGCCTGCGAACAATCTGTCGTTGTGCCTGCGCCGCGCCGTGGATCCCGCCCCGGCACAATAGTTCACATTTCGACTCGCCCTGCCGATTCGCGCTCGACTGTAGCATTTGCTACAAGGTCTCCGAATCCGGGGGGATTACGACATGAACATGATGGAACCGCGCAGCTTGAAGCGTGCGCAGTTGACCGAGGCGCTGGGCGATATGGTGCTGGCCGAAGGGCTCGACGCGCTGTCGTTGCGGCCGGCGGCGGCGCGGCTGGGTACCAGCGATCGCATGCTGCTCTATTATTTCGGGACCAAGACCGCGCTGATGGGCGATGTTCTGGCCTGCGTGTCGGAGCGCTTCGCCAATCATCTCGCCAGGACCACGCATGGCCGGCGCATCCCGCCGCAGAATATGGTCGGTCACGCCACGGCCCTTCTCGCCGAGCCCGAAGGCCGCGCCTTCGTCCAGTTCTGGCTGGAGATCGCGGCACGGGCGGCGCGCGGCGACACTCAATATACCCAGGCCGCCACGGCGATCGCCGAGTTCTGGACCGACTGGATCGTCCACAGCGTCCATTTCCCGGCGGGAACGCAATCGCGCAACGCGGCGGCGATGATGCTGGCGGTGGTCAACGGCATCGCAATGCTCGACCGCACCGCCCCCAATGTCGCCGAGGCAGCCCGCTCACGCGTTCAGGCGGGCTGATCCGAACTATCGCGCCGTAACAGCGTGATCCGCGCCTTGCCGTGCACACGCTCGGCCTCGACGGTGAAGCCCGGCACCGCCACCTCTTCGTTCTTCGCGGTCTCGATGCTCGCCCAGCCGCCGGGCGCGAGACCGATCTGGGGAAGGACCTTCTGGCCGAGCCCGCTGCCATAGGGCGGATCGATCAGCACCAGATCGAATTGCCCGCCTTTGAATCCCTCGGCGGCGATCGCGCGGACCTCGCTCCCCAGGATTGCGGCTTCGCCCAGCTTGGCGATATTGCTACGAAGCGCCTCCACCGCGGTGCGTTCCCGCTCGACGAAGGTGCAGTGCGCCGCGCCACGCGACAGCGCTTCGAGCCCGAGCGCCCCGGTCCCCGCGCAGACATCCGCGACCTTCAGCCCCTCAAAGCTGCCGAGCCTGCTGATCAACATCGAGAACAGCGCCTCGCGCGTCCGATCGGCGGTGGGGCGGGTCGCGTCGCCCGCCGGCGCGATCAGCGGACGGCCGCGCCAGATGCCGGCAATGATCCGCATGCTATTCGGCCGGAGCCTTGGGCGGCTTCGGCGTCTTGAGCGTCTTGCGGAAGGCGACGAGCTGGTGCTGGAGTATCTCGCCGACCTCGCCCGGCTGAAGATCGCCCAGCTCGAACGCGCCATAAGCGATGCGAATCAGGCGCGAGACCTCCAGCCCGAGATATTCGAGCACGCGCCGCACTTCGCGGTTCTTGCCCTCGCGCAGTTTCATCTCGATCCAGACATTGGCGCCGGTGCGCCGCTCCATATTCGCGTCGATCGGGCCATAGCGGACCCCTTCGATCTCGACGCCGTCGATCAGGTCCTCGAGCTGCTCCTGAGTGACATTGCCATAAGCGCGCGCGCGGTAGATCCGTTCGACTCCGGTCGCCGGCAATTCGAGCTGGCGTTTGAACTCACCATCGGTGGTCAGCAGCAGCAGCCCTTCGGTGCTGAGATCGAGTCGGCCGACCGGCATGACTCGCGGCAGGTCGCGCGGCAGCTTGTCGTAGATGGTCGGGCGCCCGGCGGGATCGCGCTCGGTGGTCAGCAGCCCCTTTGGCTTGTGATAGAGGAACAGCCGGGTCGGCTCGGGCGCGGCGACCGGCTTGCCGTCGACGGTGACGCCGTTGAGCGAGGTCAGCAGGGTCGCCGGGGTCTCGATCGCGACACCGTTGATCGCGACGCGGCGGTCCTCGATCATCCGCTCGATCTCGCGGCGCGAGGCGATGCCGGCGCGGGCGAGCAGCTTGGCGATCCGCTGCGGCTCCTTGCCCGGCTTCGCGCCTTCGCGGGCGGGATGCGGGACCGAAGGCTTTACCGGCCGCGCGAGGCCGCGCGCCTGGCGGCGGCCGAGCTTGGGCGGTGGGATCGGTGCGCCGGCACCGGGTCTGGTGGTCGACGAGCGGCCGGGGGGGCGGCTGCCTGGGGTTCTGGGAGGACGCATGACCGCCCTTTAGCGGGCTAGAGCCGCAAGCGCCAGTTATGCCGACTCGTCGCCTCGGCGGGGCCGGGTGACGCCATGTCAGTCGTCCTGCATCTCGCTTTCGATGCAGCCAAGCCAGCCTAGCCCGCGATAGGTCTCGTAACCGGGGGTCAGCGCGAAGGCGATCAGCTTGCCATTGTGCTGGTAATAGCCGCTTTCGCGACGCTCGGTCTGGAGTGGATAGGTTTCGGTGCAGATGCCTTCGCCATCCGACGCGGCGATGATGCGGTGGCCGGCATCGAGCAGCATCAGCCGCGATGTCGCGCGCTCGGCCGGGGACAGGCCGATGCCGTCGAGGATCGCTGCCGCCTGTGGCGCCCAATCGAAGAAGATGCCGAGCGCGCCGATCACGGTGCCGCGGGTGCGGCCGCCCGCGCGGACTGCGGTCGAGTAAGTCGCGACCTGGGCATTGCCGAGGACAGGATTGGTCGAGATGTCGCAGACGCGGAAATCGTCGCCGGTCTGGGTGCCCATCGCCGCGCGGAACCAGTCCTCCTTCGACACGTCCTGGCCGGTCGCGTGAGGGTAACGGTCGGGCCGCCCGGTTGCGATCACCCGGCCATGGCTGTCGGCGATCCACAGGTCGAGATAGACGGTATAGGAGCGCAGGATCGTCGCCAGCCGCTCGGTGGCGTCCGCGGCGTGGGCCGCACTCGGCGATTCGAGTGCGTCCGTGACCGAACTGTCAGTCGCCCACCAGCGCACATCGCATGAGCGCTCGTACAGATTGCGATCGATGATCTCGACTGCCGAGCGGGCGAGATCGGTGTGGCGGGTGCCCTTGAAGTCGACGAGCATCTGGCTGCCTGCGGTGCGCAATGAGGCGATATTCGAGGCAATCGCCGAACGCAGTTCGCCGCCGATCCCCGAGATCGAGGCGGCCAGCGCCCCCAGTTCCTGTGCGACAACCGAGAAGGCCCGCCCGGCGTCGCCGGCGCGCGCGGCCTCGAGGCGCGCATTGATCGCGAGCATGCCGGTCTGTTTCATCACCCGGTCGATCCGGTCGACCTTCTCTTCCGTGATGCGCGAGACTTCATAGGCCAGGCGCAAAATGTCATCCTGCATTCGTGGTCTCCCAATTCGACCTCGTTTGCGGCACCCTCCGGCATCATGCTGATGGCATTCGGTTGCTCTTTCGGGAATCATGATGGGAGCGAAATAGTAAACAAGCCGTAACCATGGTTGCGGGAATCGTTGAAAAACCGCCATTCGCTGCACTGCACTATGGAGAATATCGCATGACCGCCGCCAAGGACGCCTGGGACGCGATCGTAAAGACGGCCAAAACGCCCCTTTCCGAACTTTTCACGGTGGAGCCGGATCGGCTTTCACGCCTCTCGATCGACGAGTCGGGAATCCTCTTCGATTTTTCGAAGACTCATCTCTCCACCGCACTGATCGGGCATTTTCAGGCGCTCGCCGACGCCAGCGCTTTTGCCGTGAAGCGTGACGCGCTGTTCGCGGGCGACATCGTCAACGTCACCGAAGGCCGCGCCGCCGAACATCCCGCCGAGCGCGGACAGGGAGCGCCCGGCAGCGTGGCGCGCGCGCGCGGTTTCCAGTCGCGGATGCGCGCGATGATCGACGCGATCGAGGCCGAGGTGCTGGGCCCGGTGCGCCATATCCTCCATGTCGGCATCGGCGGATCGGCGCTGGGCCCCGACCTGCTGGTCGATGCGCTGGGACGCGATGCCGACCGCTATGAGGTGGCTGTGGTGTCCAATGTCGACGGCGCGGCGCTCGACGAAGTCTTCAAGCGCTTCGATCCGCAGGCGACGCTGCTCGTCGTCGCGTCGAAGACCTTCACCACCACCGAAACGATGATGAACGCGCGCAGTGTGCTGAGCTGGATGGAGGAGGACAATGTCGAGGACCCCTATTCGCGGGTAATCGCGCTGACCGCTGATCCCGACAGGGCCGTCGAATGGGGCGTCGACGAAACCCGCATCCTGCCCTTTTCCGAAAGTGTCGGCGGCCGCTATTCGCTGTGGTCGTCGATCGGCTTTCCCGCCGCGCTCGGCCTTGGCTGGGACGCGTTCGAGAATCTGCTGGCGGGCGCCGCGGCAATGGACCGCCATTTCCGCACCGCATCGGCCGACAGGAACATTCCCTTGCTCGCGGCCTTCGTCGATCAATATTATTCGCGGGTAGCGGGCGCCGAAACGCGGGCGGTCTTCGCCTATGACGAGCGGCTGCGGCTGCTGCCTTCCTATCTCCAGCAGCTTGAAATGGAATCGAACGGCAAGAGCGTGAAGGCCGACGGGTCAGCGATAGACGGGCCGACCGCCGCGATCACCTGGGGCGGGGTCGGCACCGATGCCCAACATGCGGTGTTCCAGCTGCTCCATCAGGGCACGAGGCTGGTGCCCGTCGAGTTCATCGCCGCGATCGAGCCCGATCATGTCCTCGACGACGCGCACCACCGCGCGCTGCTGATCAACTGCTTCGCGCAGGGGGCCGCGCTGATGGCCGGCAAGCCCAATGACGATCCGGCCCGCGCCTATGCGGGCGACCGGCCATCGACGACGATATTGCTCGACCGGCTCGATCCGGCGCGGCTCGGCGCGCTGCTCGCCTTCTACGAGCACCGCACCTTCGCCAATGCCGTGCTGATGGGGATCAACCCGTTCGACCAGTTCGGGGTGGAACTGGGCAAGGAGATCGCGCGGTCGATCGAGAGCGAGGGGACCGAACGATTCGATGCCTCCACCCGGGCGCTGATCGCGAGGGCGCTGAGCTGAATATATCCGTCATGCCAGCGAAGGATGGCGCCTCGGGAGAGGTTCGCGACCGACAGTCCGTCCCCGCCGCCCGAGATCCCAGCCTGCGCTGGAATGACGCCCTCCGGACGTAAAAAACCCGGCCTCCTTTCGGAAGCCGGGTCTTTTTGTAGCGCTAACAAAGCTATCCCGGAGGATCAGCCCATCGGCGTGAGGTTCACCGCGGCATATTTGCCACGGCGATCGACCTCGAGTTCGAACTCGAGTCGATCACCTTCGTTGAGGTTGGTCATGCCGGCGCGTTCGACCGCCGAGATGTGGACGAAAGCGTCCGGCTGGCCGTCATCGCGCTGGATGAAGCCGAAGCCCTTCATGGCGTTGAAGAACTTGACCGTACCGGTCGCCTTCTCGCCAGTGAGCTGCCGGGCGGGACCGCCGCCGCCAGCCGCACCGCGAGGTGCGCCTGCGCCGCCGAAGCCGCCTTCGCGTGGCTCGCGCGGGGCGCGATCCTCGACTGCCATCGGCTCGCCGTCGATCTTGAGATCGGTCGCCGAGACCCGGCCGCCACGGTCCACCAGGGTGAACTCGAGCGGCTGGCCATCGGCCAGGCCGGTCAGGCCGGCCTGCTCGACCGCGGAGATGTGAACGAACACATCCTCGCCGCCATCATCGCGAACGATGAAGCCGAAACCCTTTTGTCCATTGAAGAATTTGACGACGCCTTTGCCTTCGCCGATGACCTGGGCCGGCATGCCGCCACGGCCACCGCCGCCACCGCC
>NZ_LARW01000046.1 GCF_000971055.1 Sphingomonas sp. SRS2 | reverse complement strand
GTGATACCCACCCGTCCCAGCCCGCATGACCTGCGCGCGGTCGGCGCGACCGTCGATCTGTGCGAGCGGGCGAACAAGCCGCTGATGTTCGTCGTCAACGCCGGCACACCCAAGGCGCGGATCACGTCCGAGGCAGCGATCGCACTGTCGCAGCACGGCACCGTCGCCCGGATCACCCTCCACAATCGCACCGAATTCGCCGCGTCGATGATCGATGGCCGGACGGTAATGGAGGTCAATCCCGGCGGGCGTTCGGCGGCCGAGGTCGAGCAGCTCTGGGCCTATATATCGGACCGGCTGGAGAAGAATTTCCGGCGCACCGTGCTCGGCGCGATGGGCAACTGGTCGGGCGCCAGCTTCGGCCGCCGCGTGGCCGGGCGATAAGGGGAATGGCGATGTTCGAACCCAAGCCGATGGCTTCGCTCAGCGGGAACCTGCTCGCGCGCAAGGGCGAAGCGCTTCCCGCGATGCGCCGCAGCCATCTGCCGGCGAGCGCCGCAGCGCCGCGCGAGCAACAGGCTCGGATCGCACAAAGTTTCGCGCACCCCACGGAAGAGCTTCCGGTCGTCGAGGCAATTCTGCCGCGCAACGCCCGGGCGGCGTTCACCCTACGCCTCGACCCCGACCGTCATCTGCGGCTGCGCCTCGCCAGCGCCGTCGGCAAGCGATCGGCGCAGCAGATCGCCACCGAGGCGCTCGACGCCTTTCTGGACGGCCAGCCCGGACTCGACGCGCTGCTTGCCCAGGCGCGCAGGACGCCCCCGAACGGCGAAGGCTGAGGGCTAGTCCTTGTCTTTGTCTTTGTCCTTAAAGTTCGCGGGGGCCGACGACACCGTCTTTACCCCCGCCGGGCTGACCTCGCCTACCTCCAGCGCGCGCTGCGCGACGCCGCTGGGTCCGAAGCGGAACGCGCCGTCGACGCCGACGAAGCCATCCTCGTCGCGCAGCCGCTCGCCCGGGAAGCGATCGCCTATCTTCCAGTCGCGCGCGATGCTGACGACAAGCAGCATCGAATCATAGCCGAGGCTCGCAAGCCGGAACGGCGATCTGCCGAACTGACGGCGATAGGCGGTTGCCAGCTGGCGATAGCGCGTATCCGAAACGCTTGCGAACCAGGATCCTCCGAGCGCGGCGGCGGTCAGCGCGCCCGGCTCGGCCGCCCATAATTCCGTACCGAGGATGCGCGCCTGCGGGCTCGAGCTCTTGCGGATCAATGTCGCAGCGCTGATGGCCAGGCGGGCATTGTCAGCGATCAACACGCCTTCATAGCCCTGGTTGCGGCCCAGTTCGGCGACCGATTTCTCCAGCGCCTTGGCGTTGCGGGAATAGCTCTTCATCGCGACCAGCGTGCCGCCGGCGCCCTCTACCGACCGGATCATCGCGGTCGAGGCGTTGCGGCCGTAGACCCCGGTCGGGACCAGCGCGGCAAAGCGATGGATGCCCTTGCCGCGCGCATAGCGCACGACGCGGTCGATCGACTGGGCGGGCGAGAACCCCATCACGAACACCCCGTCGCCTGCCGCGCCGGCATCGTTCGAATAGGAAATCACCGGCACGCCCGCCTTGCGCGCCGCGGGCGCGACCGCAGCCGCATCCTCGGACAGCAGCGGCCCCAGGAACAGCCGGTTGCCATCGGCGATCGCGCGCGCCGCGGCGGCGGCGGCGCCGGGCCCCGTATCATAGGTGGTCATGCGGACGGTTTTGTTGCCGGTATCGATCAGCGCCATCGTCGCGGCATTGGCGATCGACTGACCGACCGCGCCATTGGAGCCGGTCAGCGGCACCAGCAGCGCGACGCGATGACGCGCCTGATCCTTGGGCAGTCCTTCGGTGACGGGCGCTTCGACGGGCGGAGGCGGTGCCGCCGGCCCGGGCTTCCCCTTCGGCACCATCTGGCAGCTCGCCAGCAGCGCCGACAGAGCAAGGGCCGCCCATTTCAAAAAGATATATCGCGGTTGCCTGTAAGCGGGGGCCTCTGCCATCTACTCTGCCTTATGAACCAAATTGCCGAACCCGACGCCGTCGAACCGAAGCCCGCGGAAGCGCCGCTCCCCCCCGGCCTGTATATCGTGGCCACGCCAATCGGCAACTTGGGCGATCTCTCGCCCCGCGCCGCATCGGTTCTGGCGCGCGCCGAAGTGATCGCGGTCGAGGACAGTCGCGTCACGGCCAAGCTGCTCCACCGGATCGGCGCGAAGCGGCCTATGACCCCCTATCACGACCATAATGCCGACAAGGTGCGCCCCGGGCTGATCGCGCGGATGGCGAGCCAGCCCGTCGCCCTCGTCTCCGACGCCGGCACGCCGCTGATCTCGGACCCCGGTTACAAGCTGGTCCGCGACGCGCGTGCGGCGGGGATCGCCGTCACCACCATTCCCGGACCCTGCGCGGCAGTCGCGGCGCTGACGCTGGCGGGTCTCCCAACCGATCGCTTCTTCTTCCTCGGCTTCCTGCCGTCCAAGGAAAAGGCGCGCGAGGAAGCGATCACCGAGGTGGCGACGGTGCGCGCAACGCTCATCCTCTACGAATCGGGTCCGCGCCTTGGCGCCACCCTCAAGGCGCTGGCGGAGGGACTGGGCCAGCGCGACGGCGCGGTGGTGCGGGAGATCAGCAAGACCTTCGAGGAGGCCGTGACCGCCTCCCTCGCCGACCTCGCCGCACGCTATGCGGAGGCCGGGCCCAAGGGCGAGATCGTCGTCATCGTCGGCCCGCCCGGCCCCCGCCCCGCCGCGACTGAGGAGGATGCCGACAAGTTGCTCCGCGCCGCGCTCGAACATCTGCCAGTCGGCCGCGCGGCAAGCGAAGTCGCGAAGGAAACCGGAATCAACCGCCGCGACCTCTATACGCGGGCGATGGCGATCAAGGAGGGCGATTGAACCGGCGCGCCGCCGAACGGCAGGGCCGCCAGGGCGAGCGCCTCGCCGCTTGGTGGCTGCGCCTGCATGGCTGGCGCATCGTCGGCGAACGTGTCCGCACGCGCCGCGGCGAGGTCGACCTGATCGCCCGGCGCGGCAAGACCCTCGCCTTCGTCGAGGTCAAAACGCGCGGCGACGCAGCGGCGTTGGCGCTTGCGATCGACGAGTATAGGTTGCGGCGCGTGGTGGACGCGGCCGAAGGACTGCTGGCGCGTTACGGCAAGGGCGCGGAAGAGATACGCATCGACGTAATGCTGGTCCGGCCCTGGCGCATGCCGGTGCACATGAAGAATGTGTGGCATGGGTGAATTGCTCCCTCTCCTGGCAGCAAGGGGATATTTGGGCGTCCCCATTGCCGCCATCTCCCCCACACCCTAGTTAAGCCGCCGAAACCACCGGAGTCCATCGATGCCCCTGAATGTCGCAGTCCAGATGGATCCGCTGGAGACGATCAATATCGCGGGCGACTCGACCTTCGCGGTCATGCTCGGCGCGATCGCTCGCGGGCACCGGCTGTGGCATTATCAGGCCGGCGACCTTTGTTACCGCAACGGCCGGGTCTCGGCCCCTGCCCGCCCGATCACGCGGCTGCAGCGGGTGAAGGGCGACCATTTCGAATATGGCGAGCCGGTCGTCCTCGACCTGATCGACGATATCGACGTTGTGCTGATGCGGCAGGATCCGCCGTTCGACCTCGCCTATATCACCGCGACCCACCTGCTCGAGCGCATCCAGCCCCACACGCTGGTGGTCAACGACCCCGCCTCGGTCCGCAACGCGCCTGAAAAACTGTTCGTGCTCGATTATGCCCAGTTCATGCCGCCGACGATGATCACCCGCCGGCTGGAGGATGCGCGCGCCTTCCATGCCGAACATGGCGAGGTCGTGATCAAGCCGCTCTACGGCAACGCCGGGTCGGCGGTGTTCCATGTCAGCCGCAACGACGCCAACCTCGCAGCCCTCACCGAATTGTTCGGCCAGGTCTGGCGCGAGCCGTTCATGGTCCAGGCCTTCCTTCCCGACGTGTCGAAAGGCGACAAACGCATCGTGCTGATCGACGGCAAGGTCACGGGGGCGATCAATCGCCTGCCCAAGGCCGGCGAGATACGATCGAACCTCGCCGCCGGGGGACGCGCCGACGCGACCGACCTGTCGGCGCGTGAGATCGAGATATGCGACGCACTCGGCCCCGATCTTGCTGCGCGCGGGCTATTGTTCGTCGGAATCGACGTGATCGCCGGGCATCTGACTGAAATCAACGTCACTTCGCCGACCGGCATCGTCGCGATCGACGGTTTTAACGGTACCGACACGCCGGCGCTGATATGGGAAGCGATCGAGTCGAAGTGCCGCTGAGACAGCGGGGGTAAGCGGAGCGTTTTGAATGACCGATTGGGTGCAGGAGATGATCGCTCAAGGCGGTTATCTCGGGGTCTTCCTGCTGATGTTTGCGGAGACCGTCTTTCCGCCGATTCCGTCCGAAGTGATCATGTCGATGGCCGGGCTCCAGGCCGCCAAGGGCACGATGCACCTGTTCCCCGCGATCCTGCTCGGTAGTGCCGGCGCGATGCTCGGCAATATCGTCTGGTATATCGCCGCGCGCTGGCTGGGCCTCGCACGGCTCAAGCCGCTGGTCGACCGCTATGGCCGCTGGCTGACGATGGACTGGGCCGAGGTCAATCGCGGTGAACGCTGGTTCATGCGCCACGGCTATCTGTTCGTATGCCTCGGCCGGATGCTGCCGACGGTTCGCTCGCTGATCTCGATCCCCGCCGGGCTGATGCGGATGCGGTTCCTGCCCTTCCTTATCTGGTCCTCGGTCGGCACGATCGGCTGGTCGGCGATGCTTGCGATCGGTGGCTGGATTCTCGGCACCCGCTTCGCCGAAATGGAAGCGTGGCTCGGACTCGCGTCGACTTTGCTGCTGATCGCAATGGGTAGTTGGTATCTGTGGCGCGTGATGACGTGGAAGCCGAGCCGGTAGTAGGATAAGGCCTCGCCCCGTCCGTGTCCGGTGGTCGGATGGCCGGCCGTCCGGCCCGTCAGACGTCGGGAGCCGACGCGCGGACGACCAGTTCAGGCTGCATGATCACCGGCGGGCAGAGATCGCCGCCAAGCCGACGGAAAAGGCTCTCGACCAGATGCGCGGCGCCTTGCCTCAGGTGCTGCCGCACCGTGGTCAGCGCCGGCGCGGTTTGTGCGGCGAGCGCGATGTCGTCATAGCCTACCACGGCGACATCCCCCGGCACACTTAGCCCGCGGTCCTCGATCGCCCGGATCGCCGCGATGGCGATGACGTCGGACGCCGCGATGATACCGTCCGGCGCGGGATTTGCGGCGAGATGGTCGGCGATCAACGCATAGGCGCCCTCTGGCGTCAGCGGTGCTGGTATCACCCCGGCAGGACGGACCCCGGCTTCACGATGCGCGGCCTTGAATCCCTCGTAGCGGGCGCTGATCTCGGGAACGTCGGCATGCCCCACGAACAGGATGCCCCGCCGCCCGCCGCCGAGCAGATGCCGGGTTGCGATCGCACCGCCGGCGACATTGTCGGTGCCGACCGAGCAATAGCCCTGCGCTTCGGCATGTTCGCCCCAAACCACGATCGGCTGATACCGCGCCGCCACCCGCTTGAGCGCGGCCTGCTGGTTCGACTGGCCGATGACGATCACCCCATCGACCCGGCCGGAATTGACCAGGGCGTCGAGCCAGTCGTCGTCGGTCGGGACGACTCGGGTCAGCATCAGGTCATAGCCGCGCGCGGTCACCCGGTCGGCGATCTGCCCCAGCATGGTTATGAAGAAGGGATCGGACACCAGCTGGCCAAACTCATGGCCGAGCGGGAAGATGATCCCGATCGCGTTGGTCCGCCGCAGCCGCAGGTTGCGCGCCATCTGGTTGAGCTGGAAACCATGTTCGCGCGCGAGATCGTTGATGCGTATGCGCGTCTCGGCGCTGATCATCTTACTGCCCGCCAGCGCGCGCGACACGGTCGACGCCGAGACGCCCGCAAGGCGGGCGATATCGGAGATGCTGCTGACCGCGCCGTTCTTGCTACCGGACATGGCGCATGCCTCCCTGACACCGGCCAAAGCCGGTCGGCGCTGCGATATCAGTCATTCAGAAGGCCCGTTCCAGCCTATCAAGCAGGCTGAGCGCGGGGCTCACGCCCGACCCGCTTTCCGGAACCTCGATCTCGAGCCGGCGCACGCGGGCATAAATATCCTGGCTAGCGTCGATCAGCGCGATAGCGGGCGCCGGCAGTCCCTCGATCGAGGCGGCATCCGTTGGCGCCGCCTCGCCGAGACGCCGCGCAGATGCGGCGGCCTCACCGCCTTCCATCTGGCCCAGTTCGATCGCGCGCTCGGTCAACAGCCAGGCAAGCACATGCATTAGCCGGGTAGTGATCTTGAGCGATTCGCAGCTCAGCGTGACGCGGGCGACCGGATCGAGTGCTTCGCGATCTTCGCGGCCCTGATGGTCGAAATAGGCGCGCGCCTCGTCGGCGAGCAACATCGCCTCGGTATACAGGCCATTGACCAGCCTTCCGCGCAGCCGAATCTCTCTTGGGCCATCATCCATATCCTCTAGATGACATAGCCGACGCCGAGCAGAAATCGAAAAATGGGTTAATCCCGCTATGGTTACCTAGCCGTAACCAATCAAGTCAGCCGCCGGATTCGAGCGTGTCGGCGAACGCGGACAACTGACCGATCATCGCCTGCAGATCGGCAAGCTGCTGCTGGAGCGCCTGGGCGCGAGTCCGGCAGCGCTGTGCCGCCACTGCCCGCTGAGTCGTCCTGTCGTCATTCAGATCGTAGAGATCGAGCATCTCCCCGATCTCGTCGAGGCTGAACCCGACGCTCTTGCCGCGCAATATCCACACGACCCGCGCGCGATCGCGCCGCGAATAAATGCGCGTCGATCCGTCGCGCGTCGGGGCGATCAGCCCCTCCTCCTCATAGAAACGCAGCGTCCGTGGGCTGACCCCGAACTCGTGGGCCAGTTGAGAGATGCTGAAAGTCTGCGCCTGCGAAGGCTGCAAGGGATAGGCAGTTATACAATTCATGCTCGCCACCAACACGCCACATGGCTCGCGGGACGGCACTGAGTCGCCCCCGAACCCATCGCGATTGGAGACTAGCTGCAATCGATTGACAATAGGATCGATAGTCTAATGCCGGCTGTCTTCGTTCGGGACGGCGTCAGTCTCGCTTCAGCCCGGCTGTGGCGGCGTCGATGCGACGATAGAAGCAACTCGGTTCGCCGGTATGGCACGCTGGCCCGGCTGGCTCGCAGCGCAGCCAGACGGCATCCTGATCGCAATCGATCCGGGCTTCGACCACGCGCATCACATGCCCGCTCGTCTCACCCTTCTTCCACAGGCGCCCGCGCGACCGCGAGAAGAAGGTCGCCTCGCCGCTCGCCAGCGTCGCCGCCAGCGCCTCCGCATTCATATGGGCGACCATCAGGACATCGCCCGAACGGTGTTCGGTGACGACTGCGGTGATCAACCCGGCGGCATCATAGCGCGGATCGAGCATATTGCCCTGTTCGCGGTCATCAGAGAGGTTCTGGCTCATGTTTCCAGCGATGCGCGAAAGCCGGCTTTCAGGCAAGTATGTGGATAAAAACTGCTGCAATGCAAAATTCGTGTGACAGTGGGGCGACAAACCGGAGCGGGCCCCCTATATGCGGCGTCATCAGCCACCGCGATGGGATTCGCGATGCTCACCACGCATCCGTTCGACGACGACAAGCTGCGCGAAGAGTGCGGCATATTCGGGATTTGGGGCGCCGAGACCGCCGCTGCGATGGTGGCGCTTGGCCTCCACGCATTGCAGCATCGCGGGCAGGAAGCCGCCGGCATTACCAGCTGGGACGGCCACGCCTTCCACACCCATCGCGCGATGGGCCATGTCGCGGGCAACTTCGACAAGGACGAAGTAATCCGTGGACTGCCCGGCAACGTGGCCTGCGGCCACGTCCGCTATTCGACGACCGGCGAGACCGCGCTGCGCAACGTCCAGCCCCTGTTCGCCGAGCTGTCGTCGGGCGGCTTCGCGATCGCGCATAACGGCAACATCTCCAACGCGATGAAGCTCAAGCGCGAGCTGGTGCGTTCGGGATCCATCTTCCAGTCGACCAGCGATACCGAGACGATCATCCATCTCGTCGCCATGTCGAAATACCGGACCCTGCTCGATCGCTTCATCGATGCGCTCAAGCAGGTCGAGGGCGCCTATTCGCTGATCTGCATGACGCCCGAGGGCATGATCGCCTGTCGCGATCCATTGGGCATCCGCCCGCTCGTCCTGGGCCGTATCGGCGACGCCTATATCTTCGCATCGGAGACGGTCGCGCTCGACGTGGTCGGCGCAACCTTCATCCGTCAGGTCGATCCGGGCGAGATCGTGATCGTGTCCGAAAGTGGCCTGCGGTCGATTCGCCCCTTCGCCGATCTGCGCGCCCGGCCGTGCATCTTCGAGCATGTCTATTTCTCGC
This sequence comes from Sphingomonas sp. SRS2, assembly GCF_000971055.1. Classification (GTDB taxonomy): domain Bacteria; phylum Pseudomonadota; class Alphaproteobacteria; order Sphingomonadales; family Sphingomonadaceae; genus Rhizorhabdus. The sequence goes on along the minus strand of NZ_LARW01000046.1, from coordinate 29,569 downwards.
GGCCCGATTCGATCGTCGACGGGTCGTCGGTCTACAATGTCCGCAAGGCGATCGGCGCGCAGCTGGCGATCGAAAGCGGGGTCGAAGCCGACCTCGTCATCCCGGTCCCCGATTCGGGCACCCCCGCCGCGATCGGCTATGCGCAGGAGTCGGGCATACCGTTCGAGCTCGGGATCATCCGCTCGCATTATGTCGGCCGCACCTTCATCCAGCCCGGCGATCAGGTCCGCCACCTTGGCGTCAAGCTGAAGCACAACGCCAACCGCGCGCTGATCGACGGCAAGAAGATCGTGCTGATCGACGATTCGATCGTGCGCGGCACCACGAGCGTGAAGATTTTGCAGATGCTCCGTGATGCCGGCGCACGCGAAGTTCACCTCCGGATTGCCAGTCCGCCGACCCGGCACAGCTGCTTCTATGGCGTCGACACGCCCGAGCGCGCCAAGCTCCTCGCCGCCCAGATGAACGTCGCCGAGATGGCGTCCTATATCGGCGCCGACAGCCTGGCGTTCGTGTCGATCAACGGGCTCTACAAGGCGCTGGGCGAGGATGTCCGCGACGATCGCGCGCCAAGCTATTGCGATGCCTGCTTCACCGGCGACTATCCGACCCACCTCACCGATCAGGAAGACCTGATCCCGACCGACCAGCTTGCCCTACATGGCGAGCGCGTCGTCGCCTGACGCCAGCAAAAGAGCAAGTCCATGGCTACCCCATTTTCCGGAAAGCTGGCGCTCGTTACCGGCGCATCGCGCGGCATCGGCGCAGCCACTGCCGAGGCGCTGGGCAAGGCCGGCGCGCATGTCATCCTGACCGCACGCACGGTAGGTGGGCTCGAAGAGGTCGAGGAGCGGATCCATGCAGCGGGCGGCAGCGCAACCATCGCCCCGCTCGATCTCGCCGAAAATGACAGCATCGCGCGACTTGCCGAGGCGATCGGCGGCCGATGGGATGCGCTCGACATCATGGTGCTCAATGCCGCGACGCTCGGCACATTGGCGCCCGTGACCGCGATCGACGCAAAAGAATTTGCCAAGCTACTGACCCTGAATGTCATGGCACAACAACAGCTTATCGCCGCTTTCAATCCTTTGCTGCGAACGTCGGCCGATGCGCGGGTAATTGGCGTGACCAGTTCGGTCGGCGCCACCTCGCGGCCTTATTGGGGCGCCTATGGCGCATCCAAGGCGGCGCTGGACAACCTCCTCCTCGCTTATGGGGCCGAGGTGGCCAATGTCAGCAATATCAAGGTTGCGATCGTCGATCCGGCTGCCACCGCTACCAAGATGCGTGCGCAGGCCTTCCCCGGCGAGGATGCCGCGACGTTGAAGGGCCCTGAGGTCGTGGCCGCAGCCATCGTGAAGCTCATCGCTGACGGATATCAGGGCGGCACCCGGATCAGGGTCGAGAGCTGAGCCCGGTCTCGCAGGGGTGATGCTGAGCTTGTTTCAGCATCCACCCGCAAGCGAAAATGCCCGAGATCCTGGGTGGATCCCAAAACAAGTTCGGATTGACGCTCGACCCTACGCTTTGACCAGCGTCACTTGCGCGACGTCGATGCCGCCGCCGTCGAAGCCGCCTTCACAATACATCAGGTAAAAACGCCACAGCTTGATGAAGGCGTCGTCGAAACCCTTCGGCAGCCGCTCGGCGGCCACTGCCTGATCGAAGCTCGCGCGCCAGCGCCGCAATGTTTCCGCATAATGCGGGCCGAAGCGCTGAACATTCTCCCATCGCAGGCCAGCCTTTTCCGCCGCCGCACGGAAACGGCTTTCGGAGATGAGCATCCCGCCGGGGAAGATATAGGTCTGGATGAAATCGGCGTCGGTGCGGTAGCTTTCGAAGATCGCATCGTCGACCTCGATATATTGGATCGCCGCCCGGCCGCCGGGCTTCAGCGCCCGGGCGATCGCCTCCATATAGGCGGGCCAATATTTCTCGCCGACCGCCTCGACCATTTCGACGCTTGCGACCGCATCGAACTTGCCGGGGACATCGCGGTAGTCGCAGATAGCGAAGCCCGCCTTATCCGACAGTCCGGCCTTGGCGAGCCTTTCATCCGCCCAGGCCTTTTGCTCGACCGACAGGGTGATCCCGGTGACGTTGGCGCCGTAGTCCTGCGCAGCGACCTCGGCGAGCCCGCCCCACCCGCAGCCGATCTCCAGCAGCTTCGATCCCGGCTTCAGATCGAGCCGGTCGAGCAGCGCGGTGATCTTGCGGTGCTGCGCGCCTTCCAGCGGTTCGGCGGCGTTGATCGGCGTCTCGAACAGCGCCGACGAATAGCTCATCGTCCGGTCGAGCCACAGTTCGTAGAAATCGTTGCCGAGATCATAGTGGAAGGCGATGTTGCGCCGGGCATTGGCGCGGCTATTGCGGCGAAAGGCGTGCCAGATCAGGTTGAAGACGCGCAGCGGCCCCTGTGCCCGGCCCAGTTCGCCGAGCGGATGGCGGTTGCGCATGAACAGGTCGAAGATAGGCACCAGATCGGGGCTGGTCCATTCGCCATCGGCCCAGCTGCGATACCACCCCACCGATCCGGTCGTGACCAGCCTGACCAGCGGCCGCCAGTTCTTGAGCTCTACGACCGCCACCGGGCCGGGCTTGCGCCCGCCGAGCACGCGATAGGTCCCGTCGGGCAAGGTCGCCTCGATCGCGCCTTCCTCCAGGCCGCGGTCGATCGTGTCGAGCAAGCGCTGGAAACCCGGCGAGAGAAGGCGCGCGAGCCAGCTCGCCCCTGTGGCGAAGCGGCGATCGGCACGAAGAAGGTGTTGTCCACGCACAGGCGGCTGGGCGTTCATCTGATCGTGTCGTCCTGTTCCCAAGTCGGCCTGACCTATGCCGCATTATCGGGGAATACGGTAGCGAAAGGCGCTTTGTTGCACTCGCGGCGAACAATTTTGTCAGTGCCTCGACGCAGCCAATGCGCGCTCCCGCGCCTCGCGATGGCCGATTACCGGCAACGGATAGTCGGAGGGCGATAACCCCGCCTCGTGCGGATCATGAATTGCATCGCCTTCGATAGCGGCAAGTTCGGGTATCCAGTCGCGGATATAACCGCCCGCATCGAATTTGGGCGACTGGACCAGCGGCGCCATGATCCGCCCGAAGGGGTTGGAATCGATCCCCGCCCCCGCCACCCACTGCCAGTTGACGGCGTTGCTGCCATAATCGGCATCGACCAGCGTATCCCAGAACCAGCGTTCGCCACGCCGCCAGTCGATCAGCAGGTGCTTGATCAGGAAAGAGGCGGCGATCATCCGCACGCGATTGTGCATGAAACCGGTCGTCCAGAGCTCGCGCATCCCGGCATCGACGATCGGATAGCCGGTTCGGCCGCGCGTCCAGGCGCGGAAATCGCGATCGGCGGCCGCGCCGGTGCGCCATTTGAAATGATCGAAGCTGTCCCGGCCATTCGCGTCGCCATAATCGGGCAGGATGTCGACGACATTGGCCGCGAAGTCCCGCCATCCGAGTTGCCGCAGCCATGGCTCCGCGCCGGCCCGCGCCTCCCGCGAGGCGCGGTACCACAGCGTCGCGGGCGATATTTCTCCAAAATGGAGATGCGGCGAAAGTCGTGAGGTGCCCACCACCGAAGGCCGATCGCGGTCATGGCCGTAATTGCCGATCACCGGGAGGAAGTCACCGAGAGCATCTCGTGCGCCCTGCTCGCCGGGCGTCCAGATATCGAACCCCGTCGCCCAATCCGGACGGGACGGGCGCAAATTCCAATCGTCGAGCGTGTCGCCGTCGATCCGGGCATGCGGCGCGGCAATCGCTTCCGGCATGGCCGATGGCCGTCCGGGCGGCATCTGACCCTTCAGGGCACGCCAATAGGGCGTGAATATCCGATAGCGGCCATGTGCGCCCGTCAGCACTCCGCCTGGCGGCGCGAGCCGGCCGCCATCATAAAGGCGCAGGTCCAGATCGCCGGCCATCGCCTGTTCCGCTGTCTGCCACCAGGGTTCGTAGTGGCGCACCGCATGCACCCGCGACGCGCCCACCGCGCCGGCGACGCGTTTGATCTCGGTGAGCGAATCGCCGCGTCTCAGGACAAGGCGGCCGCCCTTCCCCGCTAGCGCATCGCCGAGCGCATCGAGACTATGATGAAGCCACCAGCGCTGGGCCGCGCCGATCGCCCAATGGCCGGGCGCTTCGTCATCCAGCACATAGACCCCAACCCAGGGGCCGTCCGCCGTAGCCGCCGCGACCGCGGCCTGATCGGCAAGCCGCAAATCCTGGCGGAACCAGACGATCGACGGTGCGGTCAACGCGTGGGTTCGGCGGGCTTCGAGCTTTGCGGCTTCGCCGGATTGGCGAGATTCTGGAGCAAGGCGAGGCGATCGGGGTCAGGCAGCGCCCGCAACAGGGTCAGCAACCGCTCATTCTGCCGGGTCCGCAATTCGCTCTGCAATGCCTCCTCGCGGCGGAGCAGGGGTTCGATCGTGTCGACGTCGATCGAAGTGCCGCTGACCAGTTTTAGCTTCTCCGCGCGGATGGCGGTCATCTCGGCCTGGATCTGCCCGACGCGCGGGTCGGGCACGCTCATGATGCGCTGGGCAATCGCGCGGCCTTCGGCCGACAGCGTGATTCTCCGCACCCCGGGCGCCAGCGGAATTGGCGCGGCCGGTTTCGGCTTCGACGCCGCAGCAGCAGGCTTGGGTGCGGGGCTCGGCGCCGCGACGGCGGCGCTGGACAGCGCGAGGGCAAGGACCGCGACATTTACTCCGCGCATCATGGAATCACCTTTAATTGCCGAGCCCCATCAGGCTCAGCACTTCCTTACGACTCCGCTCGTCGTCACGGAAGACGCCCATCATGCGGCTCGTCGTCATTCCGACACCGGGCGTGCGGACGCCGCGCGCCGTCATGCAGGCATGGGTAGCCTGGATAACCACCGCGACGCCTAATGGCTCGAGGTGCGTCCAGATGCAGTCGGCAATCTCAGCGGTCAGCCTCTCCTGAATCTGGAGCCGCCGCGCGAAACCATGAAGCACCCGTGCGAGCTTCGAGATGCCTACCACACGGTGGTTGGGCAGATAGGCGATATGCGCATGGCCGATGATCGGCGCCATATGATGCTCGCAATGCGACTGAAACGGAATGTCCTTGAGCAGGACGATCTCGTCATAACCGCCGACCTCCTCAAAGGTTCGGCTCAGGTGAAGCGCCGGGTCTTCGCCATAGCCCAGGCAATATTCCTTCCAGGCGCGGCCGACTCGCGCCGGGGTGTCGAGCAGCCCCTCGCGATCGGGATCGTCACCCGACCAGCGGATCAGCGTACGAATCGCGTCCTGCACGTCTTCGGGAACGGCGATCTTGCCGGCGGGCGTGCCGTGGACCGCATCGTCATCGTCATCCAAAATCGCCATCCCTCAACCTGTCCTGACTTCAGTTCGCCTGCATAACAGCCCGACTAACGCATGGCCGCCGAGAATGTAACAGCATTTGGATGCCGGTGCGTCCCGGCGCAAGGCGACGCCGCCGCCGTTCCCACGGCGCTGAAAAGCCTGTACCGGGGCCCTCTGCCTTTTGGGGATTGCCATGAGCGACGACGACTATGTCTATGACGAACTGACTGGCGAATGGATCAGCGCGTCCGATGCGCCTGCTCCCGGGACGGACGGTATCGAAGTCCGGGATTCGGTCGGTAATCTGCTGGCGGATGGCGACAGCGTGACGCTGATCAAGGATCTCAAGGTTAAGGGCGCCAATCAGACCCTCAAGCGGGGCACCCTGATCAAGTCGATCCGCCTGACCGGTGACGATCAGGAGATCGATTGCCGTTACGAGGGAATCAAGGGACTGGTGTTGCGCGCCGAGTTCGTGCGCAAGCGCTAGCTCAGGCGGCTGCCGCGCCGGATTCCACGCTTTCATGCTCCTCGGCCAGCGCCTGTACGAGCGGCTGGAGGTTACGATCGTAGCGCGCGAGTACATCCGGAGCACCGACCTGGGCATGGTGGGTCACGAAGAACTCCCCGGTCCACAGGTGGAGCGCCACCCCGGGTGCTTCGGCGACGATCATCGGCCGTTCGTCGGGAGTGGTCGGGTCCATCGGCGCCATTTCCAATGCGACCTGCGGTGCGGTCGAGGGCGCGACCGAAAGCATGCGGCCATGCCATTGGGTTGTGATCGAGCGGTGGATATGCCCCGTGATCATCATGACTTTGGCGCGATCCCCGATCGCCTTGTCGAGCATCACGACCCAGGGTTCGGTCGGATGCGCCGTCATCCACGGTATGCCGGTCTCGATCGGCGGATGGTGGAGGACGAGCAGCACCGGCTTGCCGGGAACTTCGGCGAGACGCGCCTTCAGCCAGCCCGCACGGCGGGGACAGAACGCGCCGCCATGATGGCCGGGATCGAGCGTATCGAGAACGATGATCCGCACTTCGGGCTCATCGATGACATATTGGACGAAGCCGTCATCGATGGGCAGATCGGGAAAAACATGCTTCATGACAGTACGATCGTCATGATTGCCCACGCAGAGGTGGACCGGGAAAGCGCAGTCGGCGATCAGACTCTTGAGCCGGCGATAGCTGGCGGCATCGCCATGATCGGTCAGGTCGCCGGTGAGGAACAGCCGGTCGGGCTGGACCGCAAGCCCCTTCACATAGTCGATCGCGGAGGCGACGCGGCGGAAGTTGAGCTCATCGGGATTGTCGAGATCAAAGCCGATGTGCAGGTCGGTCAATTGCGCGATCAGCATGGCATGGCCCCTAAACTCCACCGGCCTGACAACCGGCTCAACTCCCAACGTCCACGCACCTCATCATGTGCCATCGCCGCTTGCTGTGATCTCTTACACAGCGAATGTAAAAAGGCGGTAAACTGAAGGTTAAGCGCCGCCCCCCGCCTCCTTCAGCGCTCTCTCACGAATGCGCTCCTGCGTCTTGCCGCGCGACCGATTGTCACGGACCATCAACGGCGCGAACGCCGTCATGTGATAGTCGTGGCACATCGCGCAGGACGACGGCACTTCCTTCTTCGCATCCTGCCCGCCGTGACATTCCTGACATTTGGCGAGCTTGGGCAGGCTGACGTCCGACGCAAAGGCCGACTGCTTGACCGAATGGCAGCTGACGCAGGTCTCGGTGTCGTGCGCGGCATGGTCGAACCAGCCTTTCGCCATATAGCGGCGCGTCAGCGCCACCGGCTTGACGGCGAAGGGCGTCGTCGCATTGCCAGTCGCCCGGACGATATGGCAATCGAAACACGCCCCGCCCTTGGAGAAGACGGCGCGGATCGCCTGGTCGGCATTGCCGATGTGCATCGCGCTGGTCTGGGCGAAGTTGATCCGCTGTCCCGAGGTCGCGAAATCGCCGGGGCGACGCCGTTCCATACCCTGGAAGGCTGCGGTGCGCGGTGCGCCGGCGCGATAGAAGGCGCGGATATCGGCAATCACCTGCGCGGGCTCGCCATGACGCAGCGTCCGGACAGTGCCGCCAACCTGATCGAAGGCGAGCGAATGGCAGGCGCCACAGGCCGGCTCCATCTTCACCGCGACGAAGCTGTTCCCGGTGGTGTCGCGGGTATGGCAGTTCGCACAGTCGAGCGGAGCGCCATAGCCTTCGCCCTTACCCAGCGTCTTCGCCATCTGCGCAACGCCATTGGTGGTCGACAGGTGGAGATCGTGCGGGAACTTCAGGCCGTTGTCTTCCTTGGGGTTCGCATCGAGCGAAACCCGGCGGAACGTCGGCAGGCCATTGCCGCCGGCAAGGCGGATCGTCGGCGCGAATTGCGGATGATTCTCGCCGAAGTCGGCGGTGTCCTTAAGCGCGGTCTCGATCCGCTTGCTCATGTCCTCGTGGCACGTGGTGCAGAAGCGCTCGTCGGTGACGGGCATCGCGGTCGTGCCCTGATGCTCGGTGTGGCATTCGACGCAGCGGCCCGGCTGGATGCCGAACAGCCCGCCGACCAGCTGCTTCGTGCCGCCGACGAGGCCGAGCGAGCCGCGCGCGTCGGCGAGCTTCGTCGGGTCGGCGTGGTCGTGGACCTTGGTGTGGCAGGTAGCGCAGGCGGTATCCCGGACCGCTTCGCCGCCGTTGACGTGACAGGCCTGGCAATTGTTCTCGAGGCTCTTGTGAACCTGCGACAGCTTGCCCGATGTCCACATCTCGTCGGCGTGGAAGGCGATCTTGCGGCTCTCGTCGGTCGGCTGCGTATAGATCGAGACCAGGGGCCAGATCAGGAAAACGGCCAAAACGAGCAACGCCAGCGCCCAGGCAAGCGGGCGCTTGCCCGGAAGCGTTCCGGCGAGCGAGAAGACCCGCGCCTCCTCCTTGTCCTCCGAGGCGTTGGAAATCGCGCCGACCCGCTGGACGGTGATGACGACCTTACCCTTGTCGTCCCCTTCCCCGGGCTCGAATGCCAGGGAATGGCTGCCGATGCGGACGTCGGCGCCTTTGGAAGCGCTGAAGCGCTCATGCTCGGACTGTTTGCCGTCGATTACGAACGGCATACCGGCGGTCGCGACGACCTCGACAGAACCGCCCGGTGCGGCGCGGACCACGGCATGGTTGAGCGCCACGGCGAGATCGGGAAGATGGATATCGCTCGACGGGCTGCGGCCGATACTCAGTTCGGCCTGATCGAAGGTCTTCGGGCGAACGATATCCCGCCCGTCGGCGGTGCGCGCTACCGTGCGAACAATGAAGCTCATTTGCGCGTACTCACCAGTAATAGAAGACGGCGACGATATGGACGAACAGCGCCGCGATGAGCGCGAAGGTCAGCGGCACATGGATGTACAGCCAGACCTCCAGCAGCGCCTTGAGCCGCAGATGCTTGCGTATCCGTGCAAGCGACGAGCGCTTCCGTTCGAGCAGCACCTCGACATGGTCGAGCGGATCGACCTCGGCTTCGCTGCGCGATGCATGCGCGCGCACCGCCGCGAGCGCGGCGCGGGTGCCGCACCTACCGTAGCGGCCGCTCAGACGGGCGACGATGCTGCCGCCGAACGGATCGTCATGCAGCGCCATCTGAACGATCGCCGCGCCCTCGGCGTCGAGCGGCTGGGCCGCCTCGTTCAGCTGGCGATCGATCATTCGCAGATTGTCGAGCATCTGGAGCTGGGTCGTCTCGCCGCGGTTAGCCGACAGCGCCTGGGGCAACGACACATAGGCTGCGATCCCGAAGACGCCCGATGCTATCACAAGCATCATAAGGGCATAGGCGAGGGTGTGAACATTCCATCCGAAGTCGAAGCCGGTATGAAGCGTCGCAATCACGATCAGCGACAGGCCCAGATAGACATGCGCCGAGGTCCAGCTTTTGAGCGACCAGCGGCCTGGAGTCGCCGTACGCTTACGCACGCCGAGCATCGTAAGCCACAGGATCAGCCCGACCCCGATCGTGCCGGTTATATAGCCGTAGATGCTGCCGCCATTGGGCTTTGGCTGGACGTCGTTGAAGGCATAGATCAGCAGCGCAATGCCCGAGATGATGAGCGCGATCTTGAGCCACTTATAGCTCTGATAGCGCAGGAACCCTTCATGCTCGGAGGCGCGCTCGCGACCAGAGGTCGCCTGACGAAGCGATTTGCTGGCCATCAGGCGTCGTCCCGCTGCAAACGGGCGACCGTCAGGAATTCTTCCGGCGCGACGCGGATCGCGGCCCCCGTGGGACAGGCGCGCACGCAGCTCGGACCGCCCTCGATACCCGAGCACATATCACATTTCACCGCGCGCTTGGCCTTCTCGACCCCGCCCGCATTGGCATAAGCCCATTCATGGCTGGGCTCACCCGGGCCCGGGCCCTGCCCGAACAGGAACCATTTCCATAAGGAAGGCTTCTTCGGCGGCTCCTTCTCCATACGGATCACGCCATAGGGGCAGTTGCGCTGGCAATTGCCGCAGCCGATGCAGGTGTTGTCGATATAGACTTCGCCATCCTGGCCACGATGGATCGCGGTCGGCGGGCAATCGGCCATGCAGTGCGGATGCTCGCAATGCCGACAGCTGGTCGGGACATGGAGATGTGCGAAGGTGCGCCCCGCCTCGCGGTCGAGCCGCGAGATGCCATCATGGCTATCCGCGCAGGCCTTCTCGCAATTGTCGCAGCCGACGCAGAGATTTTCGTCGATCAGGAGAACGTCGGTCGCCTCACCGACGCCATTGTCGACCAGGAAGTTCGCAACCGACGAGTACATGTCGACCACGCTGGCGAAGCTGTCCTTCTTCGCCTCGATGAACGATGCAAGGTCCTCGCGCTCGCCGATGGCGGCCTTCGCCTTGGCAAAGAATTGCGGCTTGGCTTCGAGCAGCCGCTTGAACGCGTCGCCCTCCAGCTTGATCACCTCGGACTTGACCGCGGCGCGCACCGTCTGCTTGCGGATGCCGTTGTCGAACAATTCGAGTTCGCCGACATAATTGCCGGCTGGGATATAGGACAGGAACACCGGCTTGCCGCCGATCGACTTCTCGACAACCACCGATCCCGACCGGATCACATAGACGTCGCGGCCTTCTTCACCTTCGCGGAAGATGACCTCGCCGGCGCGGATGCCCTTGATCTCGGCGGTCTCGATCACCTCGGCAAGATCGGCGGACTGAAGGCCAGACTGCCACATCTGCAGCAGTTGTCGCTCGGTCGAGATGCGGGTCACGGCGCGCTTCACGCCAGGGACCGACGCCATCAGCTTGAGGATCGCGTTGCGCGGAATCTCGACGACGACGGTCTCGGCGATCGAGCGGATCGTCGATCCACGACGGCGGCCCGAAACCAGGCCTACCTCACCAAAGATCGAGCCTTCTGGAATAACGATGCCGGTCGATCGGCCATCGGGCAGCGGAATATCGACCGAGCCTTGCGCGATGCAGAACAGCGACGATCCCGGCGCGTTCTTCTCGAAGATGATGTCGTTCTTGCCATAGAAGCGCACATCGGAGTCGAGCATGAATTCGCGCATCTGCAGCGGCGACAGATCGTTGAGGATGCTGACATTGGTGCGGATGAAGTCCAACCATCCGTCAACCGACTTCCTGATCGGCAGGTTGGCGAATTTGCCCTCCAGGATCGGCTCGTCGGCGGGCTTCAGGTCGAGATTGCCGCTAATGAACTCAACGATGTCATAGCCCTGGTTCATGCAGTGCTTGATCAGCGGATATCCCGCGAGCGCACCGATCACGAAAATACCGGGGTTGGTCGTCTCGAACTGCGGCGACAGCTTGGGGAAAGCCTCACGGTCGGCGCTGGTGAACTCGATCCCGCATTCTTCGATGAATTTGCGCGGCGCGGCCGAGCCCATCCGGGCGATGATCCGGTCGCACTTGATGCGGGCCTCGCCATCGCGGGTGTCCAGAATCAGATGCCCCGCCTCGATCCGATTGGGAGAGGCGTCGGTAACGACGTTCATCCGGCCTTCGTCTGCCGCCTGCATCAGTAGCTTGACGTTGGCGCCCTTGGCGCGGCTGAAATCGGCGGTGCGATTGATGATCGAGACGACATTGCCCTGCGCAAGATCGGCGGCGAGGCCGAGCGCATTTTCGATGCCGGCGTCACCTGCGCCGATCACAGTGATGTGCTCGTCGACATATTCGCCGGGATCGTCGAGCTGATATTGCAGTTCGAGATGGTTCTGGTCCGCGCCGGTGCAGCGCAACAGGTTGGGGTTGCCCTGGGTGCCGATCGCGAGAATGATGTTCTCGGCCTTGATTTCGGTCTTGTCGGTGAGGGTCAGTGTGAAGCCGCCCTTCGCGCCGGTGATCGTCTTCACCTCGCTCTTCAAACGGACATTCACCTTTGCGGCGGCCGTCTGGTCGTCCCAGACGCCGAGAATCTTCTCGCGCTTGCCGGCGTCGAATTCGATATCCGCGCGCAGCACGAGCTGGCTCGGCGTGGCCATGACGTGCTTGCCCTTCTGATATTTGTAGATCGTATCAGAAAGATGGTCGGTTTTTTCGAGGAGGATATGCGACAGGCCCAGCTTGGCCGCATGCGCCGCCGCGCTGAGCCCCGCCGGCCCTGAGCCAACGATGGCAATACGGTAAGTATCCGCCACTGATTCCCCCTGCCCCATTCCATGCCGCTGCAACAGCGACCGACATGGGGCACCGGATATTCCAACGGGCCCTGTGACCGTTGAAATTTCCGCATTGTGCCCCGCGCCTACTCTACCAGCTTCGACGCGTTCCGCTAGACTTTCGTTACATTTAGAGATCAAAGCCTATGCAGCTCGAATCCGGAGAGAAATGTGACGCAGAACGGTGCCGCAAATAAGGGGTTTTCGCTGCCATTCGCGCGCGTTGCGCTCATCCTCGCCGCGCTTGTGGCGGTGGCGGCAGTCGCGATTGCCGTGGTCCGCTCGCGCGGCGGCGGCAGCGAATCTCCACCGGCGACGCAAGCTGCCCCTGCGGCTGGGGAACTCGGCACGGTCATTTCCGGCCTGGAGAAGAAGCTTGCCGAAAATCCGGGCGATTCCGAGGGATGGAACCTGCTCGGCCTCGCCTATTACAATGTCGGCCGCTATCCCGACGCGGTGAAGGCCTATGGCAAGGCCAGCACGATCAACCCCAATAACCCGCTGTTCTGGTCGGCGCTCGGCGAGGTGCAGTTGCTCAGCGGTCCGGGTGGAGTAACGCCTGCGGCGGAGGCATCGTTCAAAAAGGCGCTAGCGCTCGACCCGAAGGATTTCCGGGCGCGCTATTTCATGGCGGTTAAGAAGAACGAGAGTGGCGAGCACAAGGCCGCCGTCGACGACCTGATCGGCGTGCTGCGCGATAGCCCGGCCGACGCCCCCTGGCAGCAACCGGTCCGGGATCTCATCACGCGCATCTCGACCGAACGGAAGATCGACGTCGCCGGCCGCGTTCCACCACCGCCGGCCGTCCCCGCCGCTTCGCCCGCTCAGGTCGACAACGTCGTCACAAACGGTATCCCGGGCCCGACTGCCGCCGACCTCAAGGCCGCAAATGCGATGACGCCATCGGAGCAGGACGAGATGGCCAAAGGAATGGTCGCGCGTCTCGCCGCTCGTCTCGAAGACAATCCGCGCGACGCCGACCGCTGGATCATGCTGATGCGCTCGAGGGTGATGCTCAAGGACCAGCCCGGCGCGCGCAACGCCCTGGCCAAGGCAAAGGCCGCGTTCAAGGACGACAGTGCCCAGCAAGCTCGATTCGACGCCGCGGCCAAGACGCTCGGCCTCTGAACCAAAGAAAAAGGGCCGCCGGATCGCTCCGGCGGCCCTTTCTATCTATAGGCTGTCAGGTCAGGCCGCGTCGCCGCCGGCCTTTTCCTTTGCCTTCTTCGAAAAGACGCGGACCGGGTCCTTGCGGCCCTCGACCACATCCTTGTCGACCATGATCTCGTCGACGCCGTCCATTGACGGCAGGTCGAACATCGTATCGAGCAGCAGCCCTTCGAGGATCGAACGCAGGCCGCGCGCGCCGGTCTTGCGGGTGATCGCCTTGCGGGCAACCGCAATCATCGCGTCGTCGGTGAAGCCGAGCTTCACGCCCTCCATTTCGAACAGCTTCTGATATTGCTTGACCAGCGCATTCTTCGGCGCCGTCAGGATTTCTACCAAGGCGGCCTCGTCGAGATCCATCAGCGTCGCGATGACGGGCAGGCGGCCGACGAACTCGGGGATCAGGCCGAACTTCAGCAGATCCTCGGGCTCGCACTGCTGCAGCGTCTCGCCGGTGCGGCGCTCTTCGGGAGCCGCCACATAGGCACCGAAACCGATCGACTTGCCCTGCAGACGATCGCCGATGATCTTTTCGAGACCCGCGAACGCGCCGCCGCAGATGAACAGGATGTTCGTCGTGTCGACCTGCAGGAACTCCTGCTGCGGATGCTTGCGGCCGCCCTGCGGAGGAACCGAAGCGGTCGTGCCTTCCATCAGCTTGAGCAAAGCCTGCTGGACGCCCTCGCCCGACACGTCGCGGGTGATCGAAGGATTGTCCGCCTTACGGCTGATCTTATCGATTTCGTCGATGTAGACGATGCCGCGCTGCGCCCGTTCGACATTATAGTCGGAGGCCTGGAGCAGCTTGAGGATGATGTTCTCGACATCCTCGCCGACGTAGCCGGCTTCGGTGAGCGTCGTCGCGTCGGCCATGGTGAACGGCACGTCCAGCAGCCGCGCCATCGTCTGGGCGAGCAAGGTCTTGCCCGATCCGGTCGGGCCGACGAGCAGGATGTTCGACTTGGCCAGTTCGACATCGGCGCCCTTGGCGCCATGATTGAGCCGCTTGTAATGATTGTGAACCGCGACCGAGAGGACCCGCTTGGCCTTCGCCTGACCGATCACATACTGGTCGAGATGCTCGCAGATCTCATGCGGGGTCGGAACCCCGCCATCCTTCTTGCTGACGAGCGCACCTTTGGTCTCTTCGCGGATGATGTCGTTGCAAAGCTCGACACACTCATCGCAGATGAACACCGTCGGGCCAGCGATCAGCTTGCGGACCTCATGCTGCGACTTTCCGCAAAATGAGCAATACAAAGTGCTCTTAGAGTCGCCGCCGGTCAACTTGGTCATAAACTAGATCCTGACTCCGCTAAGGGGATCGCTAGCATCCTAAGCATGTCCCCACCCTTCCCACAACCTTCTTAAGAAGCGATGATCGTTCCGTGGGTTCCATCCATATGGGGTGGCCCTTTTATCGTGCAAGCAGCCGCCTGAGCGGATCGAGCAGCAACCCCGCCAAAAGTAGCATGAGTGCCGCCCCCGAAATCAATAACCCGCGCGACTCGGTCGGAAGCGGCGGCAGCCGCAGTTCGATTCGGTGATGTCCGGCGGGAACCGAGATCGCGACGAGCTCGGGAGCTGCGCGGCGCCCTGTTGCCGGACGCCACGGGCCATCGTCGATCCGGACCAGCCAGCCATAATAAGCGAAGTGGCGCAACGCGATCAGGGCAGGCTCCGATGCCCGGCTTTCGAGGCGCAGCAGTCTACCCCGTCGCTCGATCGGCCCGATCTCGGCGCGGCCACTAATGACGATGCTGTCCCTCGAGCCGAAGCGGCGCGCGAGCGCATCGACATCGCCCAGCCAATATTCGCGTACCTCCGCACGATGCGCCGCGACCTGGGGCGTCGGCCAGGCAGGCCGCCGCGCGACATGCCAGCCCAGCGCCGCGAGCAGGGCGGCGTCGGCCAGCAGCAATCCGGGCAGCAGCCAGATCAGCGCGATTCTCAACAAAGCGCGCCGACGCGCACCCACCGCCTCCCAGGCGATCCCCACCAGCCCGGCGAGCAGGAGCGACTGAAGTCCGAGCAGGCGCCAGGCGAACTGGACTTTTGACCAGGGCATGCCCGCAATCCAGACCGGGCGCGCCAGCTCGCTCATCGCCACGAAAATCAGCACGGTGGTAATGATCAGCAGCCGCCGCCCCCGCGCCGCGCCACCCGCCAGCAGGGCCAGCAGCAGGATCGCCGCATGCAGCATGAAGATCAGCGTCGCGGCGATACGGATACCCTGATTCGGCCAGGGCGCAGGCGAAAAGATCAGGTAATTGGCGGGTTGATAGACGTCGTTGAACAATATCCGGTCATTGACGAGGGCGACCTGCGTCAGCGCGGGCAGTAGCCAGGCGGCCGACAAGGCGATCGCCAGCGCCGCCGCGAACAGGATCGCGCCCCATAGCCGCGGCCAATCCTTCCGATCGGCCAGCAGCGCGGCATAGAGACAGATGAACGGCGCTCCGAATAGCCCGGTCGGCGCGTTGCTCATCAACAGCGCGGCGAGCGACAGGGCCAGCCCCGCCCAGGCCAGCATATGCCGCTGCTTGAGCGCGTGAGCGAAAGCGAGTCCCCATGGCAGTGCCGCCATCGCCACCAGCTCGGCGAACGCACCGCGCTGATAGAGATTGAGATAGGCGTGATAGGGCAGCAGCAGCCAGGCCAGCGTGCCGATCAACGCTGCCGCTTTGCCAAGTCCGAGCAGGCGAAGCCACAGTAGCGCCCCGAAACCGCTCAGGGCGAGGCAGACCGTCAGGACGATATGGAGCCGCAGCCCGGCGAGCTCGGCACCCGGCAGCAACGGCGCCAGCAGCGACCCCATCCATTGCCCCATCGGCGGATAGATGAAGAAGGCCGGGCTTCCGAAACCCTGGTTGAGATGCGGCAGCCAGCGCGGGTAAAGATCGCCTGCCGCCATGGCCTCGGCAAAATGTGCCTGCCAGCGGGCATAGACGTAGAAATCGCCATGGACGCTGCCACCGTCGAGCAGCGCCGACGCCATTATTAGCAGGCTGATCGCCAGAATCGCCAAGGGCGCGCCCTTCCCCGAGGAAAGGACGCGCCCCGCAAATGTCATTCGGTGAAGGCGCCCTTAAGCGGCCATCGCCTCGTCGGCGGGCGACGGACGCTTGTCGAACACTTCGTCGATCAGGCCGAACGCCTTGGCCTCGTCGGCCTCGAGGAACTTGTCGCGATCCATCGCGGTCTCGATCGCCTCGATCGGCTGCTTGGTATATTGCGCATAGAGCGAGTTGAGCCGGTGGCGCATACGCAGGATTTCGCGCGCCTGGATCTCGATATCGGCCGCCATGCCCTGTGCACCGCCCGAAGGCTGGTGAACCATGATCCGGCTGTTGGTGAGTGCGACGCGCATCCCGGGCTCACCCGCCGCAAGCAGGAAGCTTCCCATCGAGGCGGCCTGGCCGATGCACACCGTGCCGACGCGCGGGCGGATATATTGCATCGTGTCATGGATCGCGAGACCCGCCGTCACCACGCCGCCCGGCGAGTTGATGTACATGAAGATGTCCTTCTTCGGATTTTCCGATTCGAGGAACAGCAGCTGGGCGGTGATCAGCGAGGCCATATGATCCTCGACCTGGCCGGTCACGAAGATGATTCGCTCGCGCAGCAAGCGCGAATAGATGTCGAAGCTGCGCTCGCCGCGGTTCGACTGCTCGATGACCACCGGCACCAGCGCGCCCGTTTCCGGATTATGGAACTGGCCGGTCTCAAACGGATTCTGCATGGGGTGTCTCGGTCCTTCGTGCTTTGCCTTGAGGTGCCAACATCGGCCTTTGCCGCCGGGGTTTCAAGGGGGGTGATGCACAGACGGCCGAAGCCCTCAGTCCGCCTCCGTCATTTCAGCAAAGCTGGTATCTCGCCGCCTTCGGCGCGAGGAAGAAAGGGAGATCCCGGCTTTCGCCGGGACGACAAAGAACAGAAACGCAAAAGGACCGGACATCGCTGCCCGACCCTTTGCTATTCAATCCGAAGATCCGCTTATTCGGCGGCAGTCTTCTTCTTCGCCGGAGCCTTCTTGACCGGAGCCAAAGCGGCCTCTTCCTTTGCGGCAGCGGGAGCCTTCTTCGCTGCGGCCTTTTTGGGCGCGGGCGCTTCGACTTCCTCGGCCTTCACCTTCTTGGCGGCGGCAGGCTTCGCAGCAGGCTCGGCGTCGGCGGACACTTCCTCGGCCGGCTTGGCAGCGGCCTTCTTCGCCGCCGGCTTCTTGGCAGGCTTGGCGTCATGGTCATGATGGTCATGACCGCAGTCCGGACCATGGACGTGGCCCTTGCCGATCGTCTCGTCGTCGGCCTCGATCGCTGCCTCCAGCTCCTCGCGTGTTACCGCGCGGTCGCTGATCTCGGCCTTGCCGAACAGGAAGTCGACGACCTTGTCCTCATAGAGCGGCGCGCGAAGCTGGGCGGCGGCCATCGGGTCCTGCTGGACATACTCGATGAACCGGTCGCGATCCTTGGGGCCGTATTGCTGCGCGGCCTGGAGGATCAGACGCTGCATCTCCTGCTGATTAATCTCGACGCCGTTCTGCTGGCCGATCTCGGAGAGCAGCAGGCCCAGGCGGACGCGGCGCTCGGCGATCGCCTGATAATCGGCGCGGTCGTTTTCCATCTCCGCGCGGGCGGTCTCGGGATCTTCCTCATGGCCGGCTTCATGCTCGAGCTGCGCCCAGATCTGCTGGAACTCGGCCTCAACCATCGACGGCGGCACCGCGAAGCTGTGGCTGGCGGCAAGCTGGTCAAGCAGCTTACGCTTCATGTGGGTGCGAGTCAGGCCGTTGAGCTCCTGCTCGATCTGGCCCTTGAGCAATTCACGAAGCTGGTCGAGGCCTTCGAGGCCCAGCGACTTGGCGAATTCCTCGTCGACCTTGGTCTCGCGCGGCACGCGGACGTCCGTGACCTTGACCTCGAACACGGCCTTCTTGCCAGCGAGCGAAGCTTCGCCATAATCCTTGGGGAACGTCACCTTCAGGCTACGCGCCTCACCCTTCTTGACGCCTTCGAGCTGATCCTCGAAGCCCGGGATCAAACGGCCCGAGCCGAGCTCGACCGACATGCCCTCGCCAGTGCCGCCATCGAAGGCGACGCCATCGACGGTGCCGGCATAGTCCATGATCACCAGATCGCCTTCGACGGCGGGGTGGCCGTCCAGCGCATCGTCATACTGCTTCTGCTGACCGGCGATGCGCTTGAGCTGCTCGTCGATCACGTCGCCGGCGGCTTCCACGGTCAGCCGCTCGAGCTTGAGACCCTCTATCACGGGAGCCGGCACATCGGGGAGCACTTCGAGCTCGACCTTCAGTGCGACATCCTTGCCGGGCTCATAGCCTTCGTCGAGTTCGACCGACGGCTGCATCGCGGGGCGCAACTTCTGCTCGGCGAGGAGCTGCTGTACGCCGTCCTGAACGGTCTTGTTCAGGACGTCCTGCTCGATTGCCGGGCCATGCATCTTCTTGACGAGGTTGACGGGCACCTTGCCGGGGCGGAAGCCGGGCATGCGGATCTGCGGCGCGATCGTCTTGATCTCTGCCTCGACGCGCTTGGCGACATCATTCGCCGGAATCGTCACCGCATAGGCGCGCTTCAGGCCCTCATTGAGCGTTTCGACAGTCTGCATGGGTCGTCCGAACCTCTATCTCGAGAAATGCTTTTCGGGTCCTGCTTCGCGCTCTGGAAGCGAAGCTGGTGCGGGCGAAGGGACTCGAACCCCCACATCTTGCGATACCAGAACCTAAATCTGGCGCGTCTACCAGTTCCGCCACGCCCGCAAACCAGGACCGCCGGTCGGCGGGCTCTATAACAGTATCCGGGGTGAGTACAACCCGGCGCTTCACCCTTTCGAAGGCATATCGGGACTAGCCCAGCGCCTTCTTCAAAAGGTCGTTGACCACGCCCGGATTGGCCTTGCCCGCCATCGCTTTCATTGTCTGGCCAACGAAGAAGCCGAACAGCTTGTCCTTGCCGCCGCGATATTCCTCAACCTTGTCGGCGTTGGCGGCCATGATCTCGGCGATCACCGCCTCGATCGCGCCGGTATCGCTGGTCTGCTTGAGCCCGCGCTCCTCGACGATCGCGCCGGGATCCTCTCCAGTTTCGAGCATGATCTCGAACACCTGCTTGGCCAGCGTGCCCGACAGCGTCCCGTCGGCGACCAGCGAGAGCAGTTCGGCGCCCTGTTTGGGCGTGACAGGACTGTCCTCGATCGATTTGCCGAGCCGGTTGAGCGCGCCGAACAAATCGGAGATCAGCCAGTTTGAGGCAGTACGACCGACCTCGCCGGCCGGCTTTCCGGTCGCCCCGACCAGCGCCTCAAACCAGCGCGCGGTCTCGACATCAGCGGTGATCACCGCAGCGTTATACACTGGCAGGCCCAGATCACCCTCATAGCGGCGGCGCTTGGCATCTGGCAGCTCGGGCAGTTCGGCCCGGCACGCCTCGACATAATCCTCGGTCAGTTCCAGCGGCAACAGGTCCGGATCGGGGAAATAGCGATAATCATGCGCATCCTCCTTGGAGCGCATCGACCGCGTTTCGTTACGATCGGGATCGTAGAGCCGCGTTTCCTGGACGATCTTACCGCCGGCTTCGAGCACGTCGACCTGACGATTGGCCTCGCCCTCGATCGCCGCCATCACGAAGCGGATCGAATTGACGTTCTTGGTCTCGGTCCGGGTACCGAGTTCGTCACCGACCTTGCGCACCGAGACGTTGACGTCGGCGCGCATCGAGCCTTCTTCCATATTGCCGTCGCACGAGCCAACATAGCGAAGAATCGATCGCAATTTCCGGAGGTAAGCACCTGCTTCAGCGGGAGAACGCATATCCGGCTTGGAGACGATCTCCATCAGCGCAACGCCCGAACGGTTGAGATCGACATAGGAGCGGGTCGGATGCTGGTCGTGCATCAGCTTGCCCGCATCCTGCTCGACGTGCAGCCGCTCGATGCCAATCACCTTCGGCTCGGGGATGCCGGCCTTCTCGTCGGCGTCGATCTCGATCGCGCCCTCACCCACCAGCGGATGGTAGAGCTGCGAGATCTGATAGCCCTGCGGCAGATCGGCGTAGAAGTAATTCTTGCGATCGAATCGAGACCAGCGATGGATCTCCGCACCCAGCGCTATGCCGGTCTTCACGGCCTGGCGAATGCACTCCGCATTGGGAACCGGCAACATTCCCGGCATCGCGGCGTCGATCAGCGAGACGTTAGCGTTGGGCTCGGCCCCGAAGGTCGCCGACGCGCCCGAGAAGAGCTTGGCCTGCGACACGACCTGCGCGTGCACTTCGAGGCCGATCACGACCTCCCATTCGCCGGTGGCGCCCTGGATACGATAGCTGCTCATTTCGCCCACCAGTTCTGCGGCGCGGCGGTGAAGCCTGCGCGCTCCTCGATCGCCAGACCAGCGTTCAGCACACCCTGCTCGTCGAGCGGGCGGCCGATGATCTGCAAGCCCAGCGGCAGGCCCTTGCTGTCAAGGCCCGCCGGCACCGACATGGCCGGCACGCCGGCGAGGCTCGCAGGCACGGTGAAGACGTCGTTCAGATACATTTCCAGCGGATCGGCGCTCTTCTCGCCCAGCGCGAAGGCCGCCGAAGGCGCGGTCGGGGTCAGCAGGATATCGACCTGCTCGAACGCCCGCTCGAAATCGCGGGCGATCAGCGCGCGGACCTTCTGCGCCTTGGTGTAATAGGCGTCGTAGAAGCCGGCCGACAGCACATAGGTGCCGATCAGGATACGGCGTTTGACCTCTGGCCCGAAGCCCGCCGCACGGGTCGCGGCGTACATATCCTGAAGGTTCGCACCATCGGGCAGATCGCGCAGGCCATAACGGACGCCGTCATAGCGGGCGAGGTTCGACGAAGCCTCGGCGGGCGCGATGATATAATAGGTCGGCAGTGCATATCGCGTATGCGGCAGCGATACGTCGACGATCTCGGCGCCGGCATCGCGGAGCCATTCGATCCCCTTCTGCCACAGCGTGTCGATCTCGGGCGGCATGTTGTCGACCCGATATTCCTTGGGAATACCGACCTTCTTGCCCTTTAGATTGCTCGACAGACCGGCTTCCCACTGCGGCACCGCCACGTCGAGCGAGGTCGAGTCCTTCGGGTCGAAGCCCGACATCGCCTCCAGCAGGATCGCGCTGTCGCGGACGTCGTGCGCCATCGCCCCGGCCTGGTCGAGCGAAGAGGCGAAGGCGACGATGCCGAAACGCGAGCAGCGGCCATAGGTTGGTTTGATCCCGGTGATGCCGGTGAAGGCGGCGGGCTGGCGGATCGAGCCGCCGGTGTCGGTACCGGTGGCCGCAGGCACGATACGCGCCGCGATGGCCGAGGACGATCCGCCCGACGAACCGCCCGGCGCGAGCGCGGCATTGCCACCATCATTGCGGCGCCAGGGCGAAATGACATTGCCAAAGGCGCTGGTCTCGTTCGACGAGCCCATCGCGAACTGGTCGAGGTTTAGCTTGCCGAGCATGCCCGCGCCCGCCGCGAATAGCTTGCCCGTGACCGTGGACTCATAAGGCGGGACGAAGCCGCCAAGGATGCCGCTCGCCGCCGTGGTCTGATAGCCCGCGGTGCAGAAAAGGTCCTTGATACCGAGCGGAATGCCCGACAGCGGCAGCAGCGCGCCCGCGCCGCGCGCCGCGTCGGCGGCATCCGCCGCGGCGAGCGCATGTTCGGGGGTCTCGATGATGAAGGCGTTAAGCGGCTTCGCCGACGCCACCGCCCCGTTGAACGCCGTGGCCACTTCGCGCGCCGTGAAATCGCCGGCACGGAAGCCGTCGCGAATGCCCGCGATGCCCAGATCGGTGATATTCGCCATTATTCGATGACCTTCGGCACGGCGAAGAAGCCATGTTCGGCCTGCGGCGCGTTGGCCAGCACCTTGTCGCGGATATTGCCGTCGGTGACGACGTCATCGCGCAGGCGCTGATGATTGGGGATCACCGCGGCGAGCGGGGCGACACCGTCGGTGTTCACCTCGCCAAGCTGCTCGATCCAGCCAAGGATGTTGTTGAGTTCGGGGACCATGGCCTCGACATCGCCGTCGGTGACGGCAATGCGGGCCAGGCTCGCGATCTTGCGGACGGTAGCGGCATCGACTGACATGGCCGGGCGGCTAGCATCCGGCGCTTCGCGCTTCAAGGGTCGGCTAGCTTATACGTCGCACCTGGGCGGGCCGGATCTACGGCATAGATATTGGACGCACGCTCGATTGCTCGCTACGCACTTGCTCCATCCTCGCATTTTATGCTGCATCGCAGCATCGGAGCCACTCTTGCTCGCTCGCCGTTTCCTTTACCTGATCGCGGGGTTGATCGTGCTGACTTTGGCCGCCGGAATCGGCTGGACGCTGTTCCAGGACCAGCTTCTTCGCTTCGCCTTCGTTCCCAACGGTCGCTTCGAGGTGAATGGCGCAGGGCCGCCGCCCGACTATGCCAAGCCCGCCGCCTGGCTGTCGCGGCCCGACCTGCCGGACGATTCGTCGCGCTGGACACCCGCTGGCCATAGCGCCGCCGCGCGGCCCGAGGTCGCGGTCTTCTATGTCCCGCCAACCACCTATTACAGCAAAGCCAGCTGGAATGCGCCGCTCGACAATGAAGAGTCGCGCCGCTGGCTGCGCGTCTTCGGGCAAAGCGAGGCGAGCGCCTTCAACGGCACCGCCATGGTCTGGGCGCCGCGCTACCGATCGGCCACGCTCGGCACGTTCCTGACCGCCGCGCCCGATTCGGCGCGCGCGCTCGACCTCGCTTATGGCGATGTCGCCCGCGCCTTCGACGCCTTCCTGGCGCAGACGCCGGCGTCGCGCCCGATCATTCTCGCCGGACACAGCCAGGGTAGCCTCCACCTGATGCGGCTGATGAAGGACAAGGTCGCCGGCACCCCGATCGCGCGGCGCATCGTCGCTGCCTATCTGGTCGGCTGGCCGATCTCGATCGAGGCCGATATCCCCGCGCTGGGTCTGCCCGCTTGCTCCGCCCCAGGGCAGCCGGGCTGCATATTGTCATGGCAGAGCTTCGCCGAGCCCGCCGAGCCGCGCGCGATACGGGAATTGTTCGAGCAATCGCCCGGGCTCACCGGCAAGAGCCGCAAGGGCACCACGATGCTGTGCGTCAACCCGCTGACCGGCGCGCCCGGCACCGCCGCCCTGCCCGCGGCCAACCTTGGCGCACTGGTTCCGCGCTCTGATTTCATGACCGCCGACTTGAAGCCGGGCCTGATCCCGGCGCGTTGCGATCCGTCGGGACTGCTGTTGATCGGCCGCCCGCCCAAGGGCTTCGACAGCTATGTCATGCCCGGCAACAACTATCATGTGTTCGACTATGCGATGTTCTGGGGCAATATCCGCGCCGACGCGCAAGCCCGCGCAAAGGCCTATCTGACCCGGTGATCTGTTCCTCCACCCTGGATTTCCGCGATGCGCTGCCCGAACGCGGTCGCCTCGCCGGGCTCGACGTCGGCACCAAGACGATCGGCATCGCGATCTGCGACGCCGGCTGGACGATCGCCAGCCCGGCCGAGACGATCCAGCGCGCGAAGTTCAGCGTCGACGCCGCGAGGCTGCGCACGCTGCTGACGGCGCAGTCGATCAAGGGAATGGTGATCGGCCTGCCGCTCAACCTCGACGGCAGCGATTCGCCGCGCACCCAGTCGGTCCGCGCCTTCGCCCGCAATGTAGAGGGAATCGGCCTGCCGATCCTGCTGTGGGACGAGCGCTGGTCGACGGCGGCGGTGACGCGCACGCTGATCGACGCCGATGCGAGCCGCGCCCGCCGCGCCGAGCTCGTCGACAAGCTTGCCGCCGCGTACATCCTGCAGGGCGCGATCGACGGAATGATCTGAGCGGCTTGAGCTTCCCCCCAACCCGGTCTACAGCGCGGCTTTAATGTCATCATCATTTCCGCATCGCCACCTGACGGGCATCTACGGACTTCAGCCGCACGAAATCCTGTTCCTGCTCGACGAAGCCGAACAGTGGATCACGCTGAACCGCGCCACCACCAAGCATGACGACAGGCTGTCGGGGCTTACCCTGATCAACGCCTTCTTCGAAAATTCGACTCGCACGCTGCTGTCGTTCGAAATCGCGGGCAAGCGGCTCGGGGCGGATGTCGTCAACATGGCGGTTGGCCAGTCGAGCGTGAAGAAGGGCGAGACGCTGATCGACACCGCGGTCACGCTCAATGCGATGCGCGCCGACATGATCGTGATCCGCCACCAGTCTTCGGGCGCGGTGCAACTGATCGCCGACAAGGTCGATTGCCCGGTGCTCAATGCCGGTGACGGCCGCCATGAACACCCCACCCAGGCGCTGCTCGACGCATTGACGATCCGCCGTCGCAAGGGGCGGATCGGCGGGCTGGCCATCGCGATCTGCGGCGATGTCCTGCACAGCCGGGTCGCCCGCTCGAACATCCTTGCCCTCACCGCGCTGGGGGCGGAAGTTCGCGTGGTCGCGCCGCCCACGCTGATGCCCGCTGCGATCGAACGGCTCGGCGCCATCCCGTTCAGCGATTTCGACGCGGGGCTCGACGGCGCCGATGTCGTGATGATGCTGCGGCTCCAGAATGAGCGGATGGACGGCGCCTATCTGCCCTCCCCGCGCGAATATCACGCGCTCTACGGGCTCACGCCCGAACGGCTGGAACGGGCCGCGCCCGACGCGCTGGTGATGCACCCCGGTCCGATGAACCGCGGCGTCGAGATCACCAGCAGCGTCGCCGACCACCCCACCCGCTCGGCGATCACCGAACAGGTCGAGATGGGCGTCGCGGTGCGCATGGCCTGCCTCGACGTGCTGACCCGCCGCCAGCGCGGCGTGGAGGGTTGGGCATGACAGCGCCACTCGCTATCCTCAATGCGAAGCTGGTCGATCCGGTCGCCGGAACGGTCTCGGCCGGCGGCGTGCTTATCCGCGACCGTCATATCGCGGCGGTGGGCCGTTTCGATCTGCCTGCCGATATCAAGATCATCGACGCGAAGGGCGCGCATCTCGCCCCCGGCCTCGTCGATCTGGGCATCTTCGCGATCGACATGCCGGCCTTTACCGCCGGGGGGATCACCCGTGCGGTCCTGATGCCTGATCAGTCACCGCCGCTCGACCATGCCGCGCTGGTCCAACATGCCGCGGCCGCGGGTAAGCCGGACGTGTGGGTCCACCCGCTGGCCGCCGCGACCAAGGGACTGGCCGGCACGGAGCTGGCGGAGATCGGCCTGATGAAAGCCGGGGGCGCCTGCGCGGTCGCCACCGGCCGGAGCTGGATACCCGATTCGGGCGTCATGCACCGTCTGCTCGCTTATGCGCATGCGCTCGACCTGCCGGTCATCAGCCATGCCGAGGATGGCGGCCTGACGGCCGGTGCGGTTGCGACCGAAAGC
Organism: Sphingomonas sp. SRS2; assembly: GCF_000971055.1. Lineage (GTDB taxonomy): Bacteria > Pseudomonadota > Alphaproteobacteria > Sphingomonadales > Sphingomonadaceae > Rhizorhabdus. Next base: position 3,985 of record NZ_LARW01000046.1, on the reverse strand, counting down.
GAATATGCGACACGCATGGGCCTGCCTGCCGCGCCGGCAGCAGCCGAGGCGATGGCCGTCGCCCGCGACATCATGCTCGCCGAGCAGAGCGGCGCGCGCCTCCATTTCCGCCAGCTTTCGACTGCACGCGCCTTTGCGCTGGTCCGCGACGCCAAGCGGCGCGGTCTGCCAGTGACGTGCGGAATCAGCCCCGCACACCTGCTGCTGTCCGACGTCGCGATCGGCGGCTTTCGCACCTTTGCCCGGCTATCCCCGCCCTTACGCGGCGAAGAAGACCGTCAGGCCGCGATCGCCGCGCTCGCCGACGGCACGATCGACCTGATCTGCTCCAGTCATGATCCGCAGGGGCCAGAGGCCAAGCGCCTGCCCTTCGCCGATGCCGAGGCCGGAATGTCGGGCGCGGAGACCCTGCTAACCCTGTCACTTACGTTCGTTCGCGATGGCGTGATCGACCTGCCGAGGCTTATCGCACTTCTATCTTCAGCGCCGGCGAGGCTGCTCGGCCTTCCCGGCGGCACGCTCGCGGAGGGCAGCGAAGCCGATCTCGTGCTGTTCGATCCCGATACGCCGTGGCGGATCGACTCGGATCATATGGCGTCGCGTGCCGGCAACACGCCTTTCGACGGCCTGCCCGTTCAGGGCAAGGTGCTGAAAACGATCAAGGGTGGCGTAGCGCTCAGCTGAGCGCCAGCGCAATCGGCTGTTCGTTGCGAGGGCGCAGCGCCCAGGTCATCGGCCGGTCGCCGCTCATATTGCGTACGAAGCACTTCCCGCCAGCGGCCTTGATTCGCACGCACAGGCTGGTCGCCTCGGCGCGGGTGGGGAGCCCGCTGACCGACAGGCGATAGAGCATCGCCTTGCCCCAGCGGCGGCCCGATCCGGTCGGTGTATAGGCGCTGAGGAAGCGCGCCTTGCCGCTGAGCCTGCCCCAGGCGATTTCGGTCCGCTTCTCCGAGGAAAAAGCGCCGAGCTGTACCGCCCATGTCCCCGCAGTCCGGTTCGGCGAAGGCTTCACGGATATCCGGGATGCGAGAAGGATCGGCTTTTTGGCGAGGACCGGCGCCTTCGCCACCACGGATTTGACGGCCCGCGGCTGAGCCGCTGCGACCGGGCGAGGTGCGGCAATCTCTATGATCCTTGACTTGCGCATACGGGGCGGCCCCGCCCATGCCGCGACCAGCGGTTCGATTGCGGCAAGCCTGATCGGTGCAGAAGACTCGACTGTCACTTCGACTGGCTTGGACGCGGGGACGGCAGCTAGTGCGGTGAGCAGCTCCAACGGCGGCGGCGTCGGTGCGATCGCGGTAACGACCGAGCCGCCTTGCGATGTGACGACCGGCGCCGCGATCATGACAAAGGGCGGCGAGGTCGGCGGCGCTTCCGCCAGCACGACCGGAATTTCGGATTGGGGCGCAGCGAGCGCCAAGGCATCGGGCTGGCCGTTGTCGATGGCCGGCAGCACGCCGAGTATCGCGCCGACCTGCATCGCCGGATCGGATTTCATCTGCGTGATCGTCGCCCATCGGCGAAGGCGTTGCGGCATCATGTCGGCGGGGACATCCTGCGCCGCCACCGCGGCCGCATCGTTCCACCGGCCGTCGAGCGCGAAGGCCAGGCCAAGATTTTGGCGTGTCCGCGCATCGGCGCCTGCGGCGCGCGCGGCCGCGGTCAGCCGGGTGAGCGCCTCCTCACTGTCACCAAGCAGCGCCAGCGCCAGCCCGATATCGGCATCCGCCGCCTGCCCCTCGACAAAGGCGAGCGACGCGCGCGCCGCCGCTTCCTGGCCGAGCGCGATCTGCGCGAGAGCGCGGCTGATCGAGGCCTTGGTGAGCGAAGGATCGAGCGTCAAAGCATCGCGAAACGCGACATCGGCCGAGGTGAAGCGCCCCGCCGCGAGATAGGAGCGGCCGAGTAGCAACCGGGTTCCGGCATCGCGGGGCTGCAGCAGCGCGGCGGACTCGGCGTCCTGCACCGCCCTGATCGCATCGCCCTTGCCCAGCGCGGCCCAAGCCGATGCGGTGAGCGCCGCCGCGCGCCGCTTCTCGGACTGCATGGGCCGATCGCTGGCGGCCCATGCGGGGCCAGCCACCAGCAGCGCCGTCGCCGCTACTCCGATCCAGCGTGATTTCATGTCCACGGCTCCACCCCACGCGAATTTCGCGCTTTCATTTCGTGTGCGTGCCATGAATCCCGCTAAGCAATGGTTAACGGCAACTGTTAGCAAGTGCTTCAGATTGCACTATCGCCGATCCGGCCTAACGCGCTATCTACCGGCGAAACCATGCGATTACTCTGGGGGCGGTTAAAGTATGAGAAGCTTGTTCCTTGGCTGCGCCCTGCTCGCTCTGGCGAGCACAACCGCCGTGTCGGCGGGCGTGAAGGAAGGCGTAGACGCCTGGATGGCCGGCGATTTCCCGAAGGCCGTCGCCGAGTGGCGCGCGCCGGCGGCGGCGGGCGATCCCGACGCGCAGTTCAATCTCGGTCAGGCCTATAAGCTGGGGCGTGGCGTCAACGCCGACGGCGCCGTGGCGCTCGACTGGTATCGCAAAGCCTCCGCGGCCGGACATGAACAGGCGCAGGCAACGCTGGGCCTCCAACTGTTTCAGAGCGGGCAGCGCGACGAAGCCATGATCTGGCTCAAGAAAGCCGCCGACCAGGGCGAGCCGCGCGCGCAATATGTCGTCGGCACCGCCTATTTCAACGGCGACTCGCTGCCCAAGGACTGGGCGCGCGCCTATGCGCTGATGACGCGCGCCAATTCGGCCGGGATCGGCGCGGCGAAGACCAGCCTGACGCAGATGGATCAGCTCATCCCCAAACAGCAGCGTACCGCCGGCCTCACCCTGGCGCGTGAGATGGAGCGGACGGCGGCTTTGCGCGCCAGCGATGCTCCGGGCCCGGGTGCGCCGCTAACGATGCGCTCCACGCGCGCGCCGCAGACTGCCGGCCCCGCAGTTTCCGCGCCAGCTCCCGCTTCAGGTGCGTCTTTGCCGACGACCTATGGCGCGGCGGTTCCCGCTCCCGGAGAGAGCAACCAGCCCTGGAAAGCCCCGACGGCGCTAGCCAAGGCCGCGGCCGCACCGGCCAAGCCGGTCCCCGCGCCGCCCGCAGCAAAGCCAGTGGCGCCGATCGTCGCCTCGGCAGGCGGCGGCTGGAAGATCCAGCTCGGCGCTTTCTCAAGCCCCGACGGCGCGAAGGCCGCGTGGTCCGCGTTGGTGGGCAAGGCACCCGCGCTCAGGGCGCTGAGTCCCAGCTATGCCGCGGCGGGTAACTTCACCCGGCTTCAGGCTGGCCCGTTGGCGTCGCGTGCAGCGGCGAACCAGGCTTGCGGCGCGGTGAAGACTGCCGGATCGGCCTGCTTCCCGGTTGCTCCGTGAAACGGGCATTAACCCTATTTTGGTGATCTACGCGATAAATAGCCGCTGATCATGGAGCGGACAGCGTAGGATGACATTTTTGCAGCGGGTCGATCGACCGGGGGCAATGGCAAGCCGCTGGCGGCGCAGGCGAGTATGCGAACTGCGCGCAGAAGGTATGGCGCAAATGGTCGCACTACGCGACATTTCCGGCAGCGGCGCGCGACTCGATACCCGGCATCCGCCTGCGCTCGGCGCACAGGTCGAACTTCGTCATCCCCATGCCGGATCAATCATCGCCCGGGTCAGCGAAATCGGCGAGGGTGAGATTCGCATCAGCTTCGATCGGCAGGAAGGCTCGGTCGCCTTCGCACTCGGCGCAATCGCCGCCGATATGACGCGCGACTGAACTAGGGGTTGTGGGGATTTAGGATTCACATTTTTGGGGAGATGTGATTCACACTTTGGATGGAACGCTTCGTACTGACCGACGCCCAGTGGGCAAAGATGGAACCGCATTGTCTGGGTAAGCCGACCGACCCGGGACGAAGCGGGAGGAACAACCGTCTATTTTTGGAGGCAGTGCTATGGATTGTCCGGACGGGCAGTCCATGGCGTGATCTGCCGAC
>NZ_LARW01000045.1 GCF_000971055.1 Sphingomonas sp. SRS2 | reverse complement strand
CCTTGGCGCAAACTCAAAGAGTTCAAGCGCATCGCCATGCGCGCCTGCAAAACCGATCTAAGCTTCTCCGCAATGATCTACCTCGCCGCAGCCGTCATCAACTCGCGATGAATCCCCACAACCCCTAGAGTGTTTCACTTACATGGGAGCGGGCCGGTACCGCCGTTTCAGCTTCGCTGAAACAAACTAAGCCAGGAAGGGCCGGGGCTCCTCCGGCCCTACGGGACGGGTGCCGAGTTCAAGTTGATATATCCCGACGTCATGCCAGGCGTCCTGCTTGTAACCGACCTTCGCGAGCAGGCCGACCTGTCGGAAGCCGCACGCCTCGTGGAGCAGAGTGCTGGCGGGGTTGGGCAGGGTGATCTTGCCGACGACCGATTGGAAGCCCTGCGCGGCAAGCGCGGCGATGAGCGCGGCATAGAGCATATGGCCGATCCCGCGTCGGTGCCATTCATGCGCGACATAGACGGTCGCCTCGGCGGTCCAGCGGTAAGCGGCGCGATCATATAAGCGGCCGGCATAGGCGTAGCCGAGCAGCACGCCATCGCATTCGGTGACCAGATAGGGATAGAGCGGTAGAATGGAGTCCATCCGCACCGCCATTGTCGCGGCGTCTGGCGGATCGAGTTCGAAGGTAATGACGCTGTTCCGCACATAATGGGCGTAGATCGCCGCAATGGCTGCGGCGTCGTCGCGCCGGGCAGAGCGAACGGCTAGCGCCCCGCCCATGCCAGCAGGCGGCGCGCCGCGCTCATGTCGCCGGGGCGCGGCGGCGCGCCGACGCGGGTACATTCGAGGCAGCGGACCTGCATCGTCGAACCGGTCAGGATGCGCTGTGCGTCCGCAAGCGCGCGGACCAACGTCCGCTCGGGCCTGCCCGCCGCGATTGCCCAGACGTCGCCTTTGGCGGTGCTTTCTTCCTCTTCAGGCGCAACCAGCGACTTGAACATCTGCTTCCAGGGCGACAGCGGCTTTTCGATGTAGAGCGGACGGGCCTTGGCGGGATCGATCCTGGCCAGCCGGGCGGCGTGCGCAATGGCATCGTCGACCGTACCGAAGCCATCAACCAGCCCAATCTGCCGCGCGCTGCTGCCCGCCCAGACGCGTCCCTCGGCGATCTCCTCGACACGGTCGAGCGGCAATTTGCGAGATTGGGCGACCTGCGCGACGAAGCGGCGGTAGATATCCTCGATCGAGCCCTGCATCAGCGCATCGAACTGCGGTGAGGTGCCCCGAAAAACATCGGGTTCGCCAGAGAGCGGCGTCGTCTTCACGCCGTCCGCCGACAGGCCCAGCTTGGCGAGCGCCCCTTCGAAGGTCGGCAGGATACCGAAGGCGCCGATCGATCCGGTGATCGTCGCAGGGTCGGCGATGATATGCTGTGCGGGCGTCGCAATCCAATAGCCGCCGCTCGCCGCCAGCCCGCCCATCGATACGACGACGGGCAGGCCGAGCCCGCGCGCCTGGGCGATCGCAGATCGGATCTGTTCCGCACCCGTGACCGACCCGCCGGGCGAATCGATCCTTACGACGAGCGCCTTGATCCGTTTGCGGGCAAGCTCCTCCAGCAGTAATCTGGAGATGGTGCCGCCACCGGCGGTGCCCGACGGCGCGTCGCCATCGACGATGTCGCCCGCGACGGTGAGCACCCCGATCGGTGTGCCGCTCGACTTTTCGGGGTGCGCGGCGGCCCAGTCTTCGAGCGGGATCGCCTTGAAATCATTGATCCCGCCGCTACCCGCGTCGCCCGCGATCGCGGCGATGCGGGCGTTGAAGGCATTGCGATCACCCAATTTGTCGACCAGTCCGCCACGCAACGCGGCTTGCGACATCTGCCCGCCGGCGGCGGCCATCGCCGCTGCGGGCTGCGCGACATATGTCGTGACCTTGGCCTTGGGCCGGGCTGCGGCCACTTCGGCCTGCCATCGCGCCCACAGGGTGTTGGCGAGCGCCTGGTTCGCCGCGCGTGCTTCGGGTGACTGATCGGACCGCATGAAGGGCTCGACCGCCGATTTGAAAGTGCCGACACGATATATCTTGGCGGTGATGCCAAGCTTGTCCATCAGACCCTTATAATAGAGTTGTGCGCCGCCCGGCCCGGTCAGGATCACGCCGCCAAGCGGATTGAGCCATATTTCGCTGGCGTGCGAAGCGATCTGATAGCCATCGTCGCTATAGCCGGTCGCATAGGCGAAGACCGGTTTGCCGGCCGCGCGCACGGCATCGATCGCCTTGCCGGCAGCGGCGATCGTCGCCTGCTCGCCGCCCATGAAGCTGTCGAGATCGAGGACTATCGCCTTGATCCCGCTCGAGGTCGCCGCCGTCTGTAGCGATCGTTCGAGGTCGCGCAGCCGGGTTTCGCGAGTGAAGCCGTCCTTGCCGGTAATCAGCCCCAGCGTATCGGTTTCGGCAGGCTGCTCGACCAATGTGCCGCTCAGATCGACGACCAGCGCGCCCGAACTCAGGATCGCGCTGTTGGGCTTGATCGACAGCGTCAGGAACAGCAGCGCGAAGAAGATCAGCATGGCGACCAGGACAAGCGCGTCCTTGATCCCGACCAGTAATTTCCAGATGCCCCGAACGAGCTTCATGCGATTATCACTATCCCCAACATGTCAGGTTTAGACGGACGGCCTCATTGCCGCAGTCCATCGCTTAGTCCTGAGCCTGCCCCTGTGAAAGCTTAACGTCGACGCCGATATTGAGGACTTCATGCCCACCACCGACGCGTGCTCCTGAAATCGGCGCAGCGTCGCGGAAATCAAGCCCCCCGGCGATACGCACATAGCGATCATTGGGGCATTGGTCATGGACCGGGTCGAAACCGATCCAGCTATAGCCGGGCACATCGAACTCGGCCCAGAAATGCGGAGCCTGGGCCTGGCCGCGATTGGGCTCCTCGCTGTAGATGTAGCCCGTGACGAAGCGCGCCGCGAAACCGGCGGCGCGCGCGATGGCGACGAGCACATGCGCCATGTCCATGCTGCACCCCGACCGCGCGGCGACGATGTCGCGCGCGGGCCTGACATCGGTGCTACGCGCGGTGGTGCAGCGGATCATGCCATAGACCGCGCTGTTCAGCGCATGCGCACGGCTCAACGCGTCGCCCGAATCCGGGCCGTGCTCACTAGCGAGGGCCAGGATGGCGTCATCGGCGGCGGTAAGCTCGGTCGGTCGGGTGAAGACGACCGGGGGTAGGGGCTCGATCGCGCCCGATACCACCCCGGCGCGATCTTCGGTCACCACCTCGCCGGTCACGCGCAGCCCGATCCGCTCGACGGGCCCCGCGAGATAGAGCATCGAGACGATATTGCCGAAGCCATCGCTGGAATGTTTGAGCCGGGCGTCGCAATCCACGTCGATACGCCACTGCACGATATTCTGGCCGATATGACTGGAGGGCGTCATCCGCAGCATCTGAACCACGCGCGCCTGTGGCTCGGTGAAGCGATATTCGGTCTGGTGCTGGATCAATAGACGCATCGTGGCTCAACCAAATCGGAATTGCTGCCCGATCGCCTGATGGATGCGGGTATTCTCATAGATGAAGGCTGTGAGCCATTCATGCAAACCTTGCGCGAAGATCGTGTCGATCGAGGTTCGTTCGAGCGCATTGTGGCGCACGCGGGCGAGCCGGTCGGCCTCGCCCTGCAAGCCGGTGCGTTTGCCGATCGCGTTGAGATGCGCCACCGCCTCATCCGACGACGCGATCAGTGAGCGGGGAAGCTCCGGCTTGAGGCTGAGGAGTTCGGCGACGAGCCAGGGTTTCAGGCCCTCGCTGTAAAGCCAGCGATAGGCGGTGACGGCCGAGACGGTGTGGAGGATCGTCGTCCACTGGTCACGGTCGATCGGACCACCGACCTTCTCCCCTTCCGGCAGCAGCAGGTGATATTTGACGTCGATGAGCCGCGCGGTGTTGTCGGCGCGTTCGATCGCCGCGCCCAGGCCGATGAAGCTATAGGCTTCGTTGCGCAGCATCCGGTGCAGCGCGCCCTCGAAGCCGCGGGTCTCGGCACGGATCTGTTCGACCAGGCTGAGTGTCGTCTGACTGCCCCCGGTCGAAGCGCGTCCACGCAGGCCGAGCCAGGCGCGATTGATCGCTTCCCACGCATCGCGGCTGAGCGCGGTGCGCACCGATTTGGCATTGCTGCGCGCGGAATCGAGGCAGGAGCGGATCGAGTTGGGATTACCGGCCGACAGGGTGAGATAGCGGCTGATAGCCAATGGCGAGCGGGTTTCGCCCGTCAGGTTGAAGTCATAGTCGGCCGCGGCGACAAGCAGGGCGCTGTCCCACGCGCCCTGGCCGGCTGGGCGGGGGGAGAGCGCATCGAGCCGGATCGTCGCCTCGATCAGCCGCGCGGTGAACTCCGCGCGCTCGACATAGCGGCCGATCCAGTAGAGCGAATTGGCGGTCCGCGACAGCATCAGGAAGCTCTGCCCGGACCGGCGAGGATCAGGCTGTCCTTGGTGCCGCCGCCCTGGCTTGAATTGACCACCAGCGAACCCTCCTGCAGCGCGACGCGGGTGAGCCCGCCTGGTGTGATCGTAACCCCCTTGGCGCCCGACAGGACGAATGGCCGGAAATCGACATGGCGTGGTACCACGCCGGCATCGGTGAGGGTCGGCACTGTCGACAGCGCAAGGGTGGGCTGCGCGATATAGCGCTGCGGCTCGGCGATCAGGGCGGCGCGGAAATCCTCGATCTGCGCCTTGGTCGCGGTTGGACCGACCAGCATGCCATAGCCACCCGAGCCGTCGACCAGCTTGACCACCAGCTTGTCGAGATTGTCGAGCGTATATTTGAGCGCGCCCGCCTCGCGGCAGCGATAGGTCTCGACATTGGGGAGCTTCGCGTCGCTGCCCGAATAATATTTCACGATCTCAGGCATGTAGCTATAGATCGCCTTGTCGTCGGCGATACCGGTGCCGGGTGCATTCACCAGTGCGACATTGCCCGCCATATAGGCGGCGACGACGCCGGGAACGCCGAGCAGCGAGTCCGGCTTGAACACCAGAGGATCGAGATAATCGTCATCGATCCGGCGATAGATGACATCGACCTGCACGCGCCCTTCGATCGTCCGCATCCAGACCTTGTCGTCGTCGACCTCGAGATCGGCGGCCTCGACCAGTTCGATCCCCATCGAGTCGGCAAGGAAGCTATGCTCGTAAAAGGCGGAGTTGAAGTGGCCGGGGGTCAGCAGCACGCAGGTGGCGCCCGCGCCTTGCGAACGTGGCGATACCGATTGCAGCGTCTCCAGCAGCGCGTCGGGATAGCTGTCGATCGGCTTCACGTCGAACTGCTCGAACAGCTCCGGGCACAGCCGCAGCATCGCCTCGCGATTTTCCAGCATATAGGAGACGCCCGAAGGCGTGCGGGCATTGTCCTCGAGCACCCAGAATTCGTCGGGGCCCGTGCGGACCAGATCGATGCCGCAGATATGTGCGAACACACCATGCGGCGGCTTTGCGCCCGCCAGCATCGGCCGGAATTGGGAATTGGCGAGGACCAGCTCCTCAGGGACGACCTTGTCCTTGAGGATCTTCCGGTCGCCATAAATGTCGGCCAGGAAGGCGTTGATCGCCTCTACGCGCTGGACGAGTCCTTCCGATAGACTGGCCCATTCGGGCGCAGTGAACACGCGCGGCACAATATCAAAAGGGATGATTCGTTCGGCGGATTCCTCTTCGCCGTAGACGGCGAAGGTGATGCCCAATTGTCGGAATGCCGCTTCGGCGGCCTTTTGCCGGCGATCGAGCTCGCTGGCGGGCGTATTTTCTATCCATTGCGAAAGCCGTGCAAATTCGGGCCGTCCCGCCGGATCGCCCGCTTTACCCCGGATCTCATCGAAAGCGCCTGCCCCTGCCATATCGCTCCGTCATCAGCCTGATCGACAAAGCCGATGGTGCATCGCTTCGCTGCGCTGCACAAGAGGCTTTGCAGGGGTCGCCGTCATCACTGAAAAAGCTCGTCCCCCGCGGCGCTAAACGCGGTCACGGGGAACCGGGTTCCGTGCGTCTCAGCCCGGCTTGGCCTTGCCGAGGTAGGAGGACAGCCGGTTGCGCGCCACGACTCTCGCCTTTGCCGGATTCAGGAGATCGTATATGACGGCGTTTTCGAGGACCTTCTGGACATAGCCCCGGGTCTCGGCGAAGGGAATCGCCTCGATCCACTCGATCACGTCGACGCGGGGCATGCGCGGATCGCCATTGGCGCGGATGAACTTGTTCACGTTGCCGGGACCGGCGTTGTAGCTGGCGATGGCCAAGACATAATTGCCGCTGTAATAGGTCAGCATCCGATCGAAGAAGGATGACCCCAGCATCACATTATAGTCGATATCCGCGAGCCGGGCAGGGTCATAGGCCAGTCCCAGCTTGCCGGCCTGCTCGCGGGCGGTGCCGGGCATGAGCTGCATAAGCCCGCGCGCGCCGGTCCGGCTCGTTGCCTGCCGGTCGAACTGGCTCTCCTGTCGGCTGATCGCATGGATCAGGGTCCAGTGACTGGTCATCGTCGGGGGAACGGGAACCTCGGGGAAGCCGATTCGCAGCGGATCGGGCTTACCGCTGCTACGCGCCGCGCGGGACACCATGACGCCAAGGTCGGGCCGGGCGATCGACCGCGCGAGTTCTCCCGCCAGGATATGATCGCTATCGGTCTTGGCATTGGCGGCGATGAGCCGGATGAATTGCGTCTGGTCCTGCCATTGGCCGGTCTTGCCCAGCAGCCGCGCGGCGCGGATCACCTCGCTCGCCTCGAACGCCGCACGCTCGGACGCCGTGATCATGTTGCGCGCCGGCTCGGGGGGAAGGACGAGGTCGCGGCCAAGCCGCTCGGCGGCCAATTGGCCATAGAATTGATCGATATGCGGGGCAGCCTGGCCGAGATAGCTTTGCGCCCAGTCTGCTTTACCGGCGCGTTCGGCGGCGCGGGCCGCCCAATACCAGCCCTTCGTCTGGGTGCCGGGCGTCTGCGCGGCGCGGGCATAGCGATCGAACATCGCCATCGCGTCGTCATAGCGTGCGAGCTTGTAGAGGGCCACCCGGCCCGCCAGCCAGGTCAGGCTGGTATAGTCGTCGCGTTCGGCGAAGGGACGCTCGCGCACCCGGGCACCTGGCGGAAAGGCCTGCTCGGCATGTTTGGCGATCGCCAGCGCGATATCAAACTGGCCGTCAGCATTGGCCGCCTGGGCGAAGCTCAGCAGATTGTCGAGGAAATAGGCGGTGTCGAACGGCGTGCTGGTCAGGTCGCGCGACTTGCCCATCCATATCCGCGCGCCGAGACTGTCGCCGCGGTCGCGCAGATAGCGGGCGCGTTCGATCATATAACCCGGATCGCGATTCACCGCGTCTCCCGCCGCCGCTATCCGCGCGTCCAGGTCCGCGTCGTTGCGCAGCAAAGCCAGCCGCGCGGCAAAGAGCGCGCGCTTTCCTGGCGACACATTGGCGATCTGGCGCGCCGCCGGAGTCGTCGCGCGGTCGAGCAGCAATCGCTCCATCCGGCGATCATGATCGGCTACCGACATGCTGGGGCCGAAGCGCGCCATCAGCCGCGCCTCGTCGTTCACCGACAACCCCCGGGTGGTCCAGGCGCCTGCGGCATTGCTGCGGGCCTCGGCGGGGCGGCCGGTGGCGGCAAGCGCCTCGGCATAGCGGGTCTGGCCGGCGGCGGTCAGCGGCGCGGAGCCGGTGAAGAAGCGCACGACCTGCGCGGGATCGTAATTGTTCGGGTCGATTCGCCGTTCAGCGGCGCGGCGCATCGCCGACTCGCCGGGCCAGCCGGGATGCGCGATCAGAAAGGCGGCATAGTCCTGAAATGGCAGCGAATCGCTTTGCTGAAGCCGTCGCCATTCGTTGATCACGCCCTGCAGCACATCCTCACGCCAGGCCGGCGCTCCGGGGGCGGGCGATCGCGATGCCGCCGGCGGCGGCAATTGAGGCGCGATCGTCGCCGCGATGGCTGCGGTGGACAGCAATAGCGCCGCGACCGCAAAAAGACGCCGACTCCGGCTGGACAGGGGAGGGTGCCCGAACCTATTGGGCGCAGTCGTTTCTCGGACAGGCTTCATTGCGCCACTATGGCCTCAGAAGCGCTCCAGGTGAAGGGAGAGCGTGATGTTCAGCGGGTCGATACCAGCCCTTGTGACGCCGTTTCGCGACGGAGCGTTTGATGAGAAACTGTTTCGAGGCTTCGTGGACTGGCAGATATCCGAAGGTTCCAGCGCGCTGGTGCCGTGCGGGACGACCGGCGAAAGCGCGACGATGTCGATCGAGGAGCATAACCATGTCGTCCGCGTCTGCATCGAGCAGGCGGCGGGCCGGGTGCCGGTGATCGCAGGCTGCGGATCGAACGACACGCTCGTCGCGCTGGAGCATATGCGCTCGGCGCAGGCGGCGGGCGCCGATGCCGCGCTGGTCGTGCTGCCCTATTACAACCGGCCGAATCAGGACGGGCTGCTGCTCCACTACCGCTATCTCGCCGAGCATTGCGACCTGCCGATCGTCGTCTACAATGTACCTGCGCGCACCGTGACCGATATTCAGCCCGAGACATTGGGCCAGCTCGCCGAGATAAAGACGATCATCGGGATCAAGGACGCAACCGGCAAGCTCGAGCGCGTTTCGGCCCAGCGGCTGCGCTGCGGACCCGAATTCTGCCAGCTTTCCGGAAATGACGATACCGCGCTCGGCTTCAACGCGATGGGCGGCGTCGGATGCATCTCCGTGACCGCCAATGTCCTTCCCGGCCTGTGCGCCGACTTCCAGAGGGCGTGTACCGAAGGCCGCTGGACGGATGCGCTGGCGCTCCAGGACCGGCTCTTCCCGCTGCACAGCGCGCTGTTCACCGATGCCTCGCCAGGGCCGGTCAAATATGCGCTGAGCCGCACCTATGCCGATTTCCCGGCCGAGTTGCGCATGCCGATGACCTGGCCTTCCGAAGCGAGCCGCGACGCGGTCGACGCCGCACTGGTCCATGCGGGGGCAGTGTGAAGCTTTTCCCGAAAAATACCCCGTTCGTCCCGGGTGGTGTCGGGAATATTCCCGATTACGCTCGACACGACCGGGACTTTCGTGCGTTGGGCTGATCAATGGTCCGCCCGCGTCCCGCCGAATTTGAAAAGACGAAAGTCGTCGCCGAGAATCGGCGCGCGCGTTACGAATATTTCCTCGAGGAGTTTTTCGAGGCGGGCATCGCGCTGACCGGCACCGAAGTGAAGTCGCTGCGATTCGGCGAAGGATCGATCGCCGAAAGCTACGCCGAGGTGAAGGGCGAGCAGGTCTGGCTGGTCAACGCCAATGTACCCGAGTTCAGTCATGGCAACCGCTTCAACCATGAACCGAAGCGGCCGCGCAAATTGCTGCTCCACCACCGTCAGATCGAAAAGATGCGGACTGCGGTATCGCGCGAGGGCATGACGCTGATCCCGCTGTCGATCTATTTCAACGGGCGGGGCCGGGCCAAAGTCGAGCTCGCGCTGGCCAAAGGCAAGAAGCTGCACGACAAGCGCGAAACCGAAAAGACCCGTGACTGGAAGCGCGAGCAGGGCCGCCTGCTTCGCGAGCGCGGCTGATGTTCGACAAGATCGGCAACTGGTGGCGCAGGAACGCGCCGACGCGCGAGTCGCTCGAGGAGGTGCGCTGGCTGCGTCCCTTCGCGCATCGCGTGCTCGAGCCCAGCCTGTGGCGCTTTCCCCGCCGGTCGGTGCCGCGTGGCGTGGCGTTGGGGTTGATCGTCGGAATCTTCCTGATGATTCCGGGCCTTCAGATCATCGGAGCTGCGCTGCTCGCACTGCCGTGCCGCGCCAATGTGCCGATTGCGGTGGCAATGACCTTCCTCAGCAATCCGGCGACGACGCCATTCATCCTCTATCTGTCGATCATCGTCGGCAACCGCTTCGTCCATTCGACCGCCGATATCGGCACCGTGGCGGCGATGATCGAGCATGGCGCGAGCATGGGTGAGTGGGCCGCCTGGCTGGCATCATCGGCGGCGCCGGCGCTCGTCATGGGGCTGTTCGTCATCTCGGTCGTTTCGGCGACGATAGGCTATCTGCTTTCCAGCTGCCTGTGGAGGGCGTGGATCTCGCACAAGTGGACCCTCCGCGGACGCCACCGCACCGAGCATAAGGCTAATGCCGAGGGTTGATCCTGACAGTGTTGATGGTAAGCCACCGTCATAGTCAGATCATACACCGAGGTTGCCATGAAGAATTTCCTGATCGCACTGGCCGCGAGCAGCATGATTACGCCCGTCGCCGCCATGGCGGCGAAGGACAAACCCGCCATGGCGGCGAAGGACAAGCCCGCCGTGACCGCGGCCAAGCCCACCTATGGCAGTTTCGGCTTCGATACCGCCGGCATGGACAAGAGCATCAGGCCGGGCGCCGACTTCTACGGCTACGCCAATGGGCAATGGGCGAAATCGACCCCGATTCCGGGCGACCGCTCCAACTTCGGCATGTTCACCGTGCTCGACGACCTGTCGATGCAGCGTAGCCATGAAATACTGGAAAAGGCCGCAGCGGCTTCCGGGAGCCGGATCGGCGACTTCTATGCCAGCTTCATGGATGAAAAGGCCGCCGATGCCGCCGGCATCGCGCCGCTGACGCCGACGCTCGACGCGATCAGGGCGCTGGACAGCAAGCCGGCGGTCGCGGCCAAGATGGGCGAGCTGCTCCGGATCGGGCTGGTCACGCCGTTCCGGATTTATGTCGATCAGGATGACAAGGATCCCGACAGCTATATCGTCCAGATGCGCCAGCGCGGCCTCGGCATGCCCGATCGCGATTATTATCTGAAGACCGATGCTGAGATCGCAAAGGCCCGCGCAGCCTATCAGGATTATTTGACGAAGCTGCTGACGATGGCCGGCGAGTCGAACGCCGCCGCGCGGGCCGCGAAGATACTCGCTTTCGAAACCGAGTTGGCGACGGTGCAGTGGACCCGGGTGGACAGCCGCGACAGCACCAAGACCTATAATAAGTGGCAACGCAGCGACTTCGCGAAAAACGCGCCCGGCTTCGCATGGGATGCCTATTTCGCCGCCGCCGGGATCGACCGGCCCGATGCGATCCTGGTCGCGCAGCCGACCGCCTTCACCGGGATGGCCAAGGCGATCGGCGCCGCGCCGATCGAGGTGCTCAGGGATTACCTGCTGGTTGCAACGATCAATGCCCAGGCTCCCTACCTCTCCAAGCCGTTCGTCGATGCCGAGTTTGCGTTCAACCAGACGATATTGTCGGGCACGCCGGAGAACCAGCAGCGCTGGAAACGCGGGGTCACACTGGTCAAGGATCTGATCGGCGAGGATCTCGGCCAGGAATATGTGAAGCTCTACTTCACTCCGGAGACCAAGGCGGCCGCAGACGAACTGGTCCGCAACGTGATCGCGGCGATGGGCAAGCGTATCGATGGCCTGACATGGATGGCGCCCGCCAAGGTCAAGGCACGCGCCAAGCTGGCCGCCTTCACTCCGAAGATCGGCTATCCTACTAAGTGGCGCGACTATTCGACGCTGGCGATCAAGCGGGGCGATCTGCTCGGCAATGTGATGCGCGCCCAGGGTTTCGAATGGCAGCGCGGGCTCGACAAGCTCGGCAAGCCGATTGATCGCACCGAGTGGCAGATGACGCCGATGGAGATCAACGCCTATGCCAATTTCGGCCTGAACGAGATCGTCTTCCCGGCGGCCATCCTGCAACCGCCCTTCTTCGATCCGCATGCCGACCCCGCGGTCAATTATGGCGGGATCGGCGCGGTGATCGGCCATGAGATCAGCCATCATTTCGACGATCAGGGTGCGAAATACGACATGCACGGCAAGCTGTCGGACTGGTGGACGGCCGAGGATGTCGCCCGTTTCGGGGCGCTGACCAACCAGGTCGTCAAGCAATATGACCGTTATGAGCCGCTACCCGGCATGCATATCCAGGGGGCGCTGACCCAGGGCGAGAATATCGCCGACCTGGCGGGGCTGACGGTCGCCTATGAAGCCTATCAGATGTCACTCAAGGGTAAGGCGGCTCCCGTCATCGACGGCTATAGCGGCGACCAGCGATTCTATCTGGGCTGGGCGCAGGTGTGGCGGCGTAATTATCGCGAGGCCAATCTGCGCCAGCGGCTGCTGACCGATCCGCATTCGCCCTCCATCCAGCGCAGCTGGGTCGTGCGCAACCTCGATCCCTTCTACCCGGCTTATGACGTCAAGCCGGGGGAGGCGATGTACCTCGCGCCGGCGGATCGTATCCGCATCTGGTAGAGCCCGCTTGACGAGGCCATGGGGGCGGGGGGACAAGGCGGCGATGCCGAGCTCGCTTCCCGCCCCGACCATGTCGCCCACATCGGGCCGGCTTGTGCTCAACGTCCTGCTTGGCCTGCTGACGCTGGTGGCGTCGTTCGGCATGGCGGGGATGATCTGGGGCGCGACCAATAACCTGCTGGTTGCGGGCCTGTTCATGCTCGCCTTCTGCCTGGGCATCGGCATGATCCTGCTGGTCGCCATGATCCGCGCGCAGATCCACGTCCGCCCGGTGCGGCACATCGATATCGGCCTGTTGCGCGGAAGCATCGAGGACGCCGAGACCGCGATCGCAATCACAGGGGCCGGCGGCGAGCTCGTCTGCGCCAACCGCCCGTTCGAAGCGTGGTTCGGCGGCTTGCCGGTGCCGCCTCAGCTTCCGCTCGAATCCGATGTTCGCCTCCGTCTGGCGGCGGCGGCGGTGGCCGCGCGCCGTGATGGCCGCGCTACCCTGTCCAAAGTGCAGACCGATCGCGGCTTCATCGACGTGATCGTACGGCGCGCGGGCAATGAGGATGGTCATCTCGTCTGGCGCTTCCGCCGCTCGGGCCAGTTCGACAGCGTCGCCGACATGATGCGGATATTGGGCAGCGATGTCGGCCGCAGGATCGGCAGCGCCGGCGTGATGGCGGCGTTGGTCGACGGCAACGGCGTCGGCATCGAGGCCAATCGCGTCTTCCTCCAGCGTGCGCTGGGTTCGGCCGATGCACCGAGCGCGGGCTGGGCCTTTGCCGAATTGCTGCGCAGTGACGGCGACGTGATCCGTCTCGCCGCCGATCCGACCAGCGCCGACCCGGTGCGGCTGATCCAGATCCCGCTCGACGAGCAGAGCGCGGTTCACGCGACGCTCTTCCTGCTGCTCGACGAGCCATCGGGCGCAGCCGGTGGCGCTGCCCGCGCGGTCGCGACCGGGGACCTCCACGCCCTGCTCGGGATGTTGCCGCTGGGGCTCGCTGTGGCGGAGCGCGATGGCCGGGTGCTGTTCATGAACAGCCCGTTCCGTCGCGCGGCGGGACTGAGCCCGGACTCGGCAATCGTCTATCCGGGCGATCTCGTCGTCGAGGAGGACAAAGCCGCGGTGTCCGACGCGGTTCGGCGTTTCTCGGCCGGGCGCGGTTCGGCCAGCGATCTTTCGGTGCGGCTCAAGGCGCGGCCCGAGGAGAATGTCTCGCTCACCATCGCCGCCGCCAAGGGGCTGGGCAATGCCGCGGTGCTGCTCAGCCTGAAGGACAATAGCGAGGAATCGAAGCTCAAGCGGCAGGTCGCTCAGGCGATGAAGATGCAGGCGGTGGGCCAGCTCGCCGGCGGCGTCGCGCATGATTTCAACAACATCCTCACCGCAATCATCGGCCATTGCGACCTGATGACGATGCGCCACATTCCCGGCGACAGCGACTATGACGACATCCAGCAGATCAAACATAATTCGAACCGCGCGGCGGCGCTGACGCGTCAGCTGCTGGCCTTTTCGCGCCAGCAGACGCTGCGCCCGCAGATATTGCAGATTCCGGACGTCATCTCCGAAATCTCCAACCTGCTGAAACGCTTGCTGGGCGAGACGGTCAGGCTTGAGGTCAGCCATGGCCGCAATCTCGGCACTGTGCGCGCCGACCCCGGTCAGCTGGAGCAGGTGATCGTCAACCTCGCCGTCAACGCCCGCGACGCGATGGCCGACGGCGGCACGCTGACTATTCAGACCTATGCGCTGTCGCAGGCCGATGTCCGCCGGCTCGGCATCGAGATCATGCCCGTCACGGAATATACCGCGATGAAGGTGACCGACACCGGCAGCGGCATTGCCCCCGACATCATCACCAAGATCTTCGAACCCTTCTTCACCACCAAGGAAGTCGGCAAGGGCACTGGGCTGGGCCTGTCGACCGTCTATGGCATCGTCAAGCAGACCGGCGGCTTCATCTTCGCCGAGAGCGAGCCGGGGCAGGGGACGAGCTTCGTCATCTATCTGCCGGTCCACGAGGCCCCCGCGACCGCCGCGGTGCCGCGCGCCGCGCCCAAGGAGGCTAGCCCCGAACTGTGGGGCACCGGCACGATCCTGCTCGTCGAGGACGAGGCCATGGTCCGCGCCGTTGCCGAGCGCGCCCTTGCGCGGCAGGGCTACAAGATCCTCACCGCCACCAATGGCGAGGAGGGCCTCGAAATGCTCGAAAGCGCCGATGAGGTGATCGACCTCGTCATTTCGGACGTGGTGATGCCGACAATGGACGGCCCGACCATGGCGCGCGCGGCACGCGAGAAGCGGCCCGATCTGCCCATCATCTTCATGTCGGGCTATGCCGAGGAGCAGCTGCGCAAGTCGATCGATCTCGATAATATCGGTTTTCTGCCCAAGCCTTTCTCGGTTCAGCAGATCGGGCAGGCGGCGCGCGAGGCGCTCGCCGATCACGCCCGAGCGGAGCCGGTCAGCTAGGCTCTCGCGATACAGAACAGAACAAGAATGTTTCCCTCTTGTTCTTTTGGAACATTCTGCGTACACAACTTCCAGTTTGAACGTTCGGGTCACCCGATCTACGAGGGAGTGAACGCAATGGCGGCTCAGTTAAAGCTCATCGGATCCGAGAAGGACGCGGCGAATATGGACAGACAGAAGGCTCTGGAAGCCGCATTGGCGCAGATCGATCGCGCCTTCGGCAAGGGCTCGGCAATGAAACTCGGCTCGCGGGAAGCGATGCAGGTCGAGGCGATTTCGACCGGATCGCTCGGACTCGATATCGCACTGGGCATCGGCGGCCTGCCAAAGGGCCGCGTCGTCGAGATTTTCGGCCCAGAAAGCTCGGGCAAGACGACGCTGGCGCTCCATGCCATTGCCGAGACACAAAAGGCCGGCGGCACCGCGGCCTTCATCGACGCCGAACATGCGCTCGACCCGGTTTATGCCAAGAAGCTCGGCGTCAACATCGACGAACTGATCGTCTCGCAGCCCGACACGGGCGAACAGGCGCTGGAAATCGCCGATACGCTGGTCCGCTCGAATGCGATCGACGTGCTGGTGATCGATTCGGTCGCGGCACTTGTTCCCCGTGCCGAGATCGAGGGGGAGATGGGCGACAGCCATGTCGGTCTTCAGGCTCGCCTGATGAGTCAGGCGCTGCGCAAGATCACCGGCTCGATCAGCCGTTCCAAGTGCCTCGTCATCTTCATCAACCAGATCCGCATGAAGATCGGCGTGATGTACGGCTCGCCCGAAACGACGACCGGCGGCAACGCGCTGAAATTCTATGCCTCGGTCCGCCTCGATATCCGCCGCACCGGCGCGATCAAGGATCGTGACGAAGTGGTCGGCAACGCCACCCGCGTGAAGGTGGTCAAGAACAAGGTCGCGCCGCCGTTCAAGCAGGTCGAGTTCGACATCATGTATGGCGAGGGCGTGTCGAAGGTCGGCGAGCTTATCGATCTTGGAGTCAAGGCCGGCTTCGTCGAGAAGTCCGGCGCATGGTTCAGCTATGATTCGGTGCGCATCGGCCAGGGTCGCGAGAATTCCAAGACGTTCCTCCGTGAAAATCCGGAGCTCGCGGCGAAGCTCGAAGCTGCGATCCGGGGCAAGAGCGACGATGTCGGCGAGGCGTTGATGGCCGGACCGTCGGAAGACGACGACGTCTGAGGCGAGGTCGATGCCAGCACGCCTTAACTATGTCGAGCTGCCGGTTGGCGACACCGCCGGCAGCAAGGCCTTCTTCGAACGGGCCTTTGGCTGGTCGCTGACCGCTTTCGGGCCCGATTATGCCGCGACGATGGGGCAGGGGACCGACCTTGGCCTCAACGGCGATGCCGCCGAGGCGACGACGGGGCCGCTCGCGGTGATCGAGGTGGACGATCTCGAAGCTGCGCAAGCCTCGGTCGAGGCGGCGGGTGGCGTGATCGTCCGGCCGATCTTCGCCTTTCCCGGCGGCCGCCGCTTCCACTTCCGCGAACCTTCCGGTAACGAACTTGCGGTCTATGTGAACGAGCCAGGCTGACGGGGCGGGGTCTTGGCTCTCTTCTCAGGGGAGCCGGGACCTATGGCCATTATCGTTCACCATCTCGAAAATTCACGATCGCAACGGGTGCTGTGGCTGCTCGAGGAACTGGGGCTTCCCTATACGGTCACGCGCTACGAGCGTGACAGGAAGACGATGCTCGCGCCGCCCGAATTGCGGAAAATCCATCCACTCGGCAAGTCGCCGGTCATCGAGCATCAAGGCCGCATCATCGCGGAAACCGCGACGATAATCGAATATCTCATCGCCCTGGCCAAGGGTGGTCCGCTCGGCCCACCGGAGGATTCCGATGGCGCACTGCGTTGGCGTTATTTCCTCGATTATGCCGAGGGCTCACTGATGCCGCCCATGCTGCTGGCGTTGGTGATCGGAAAAATGGGGCCGTTCGGTTGG
This sequence comes from Sphingomonas sp. SRS2, assembly GCF_000971055.1. Taxonomy (GTDB): domain Bacteria; phylum Pseudomonadota; class Alphaproteobacteria; order Sphingomonadales; family Sphingomonadaceae; genus Rhizorhabdus. Next base: position 20,892 of record NZ_LARW01000045.1, on the reverse strand, counting down.
CCCGCCCGGAGCTTCGTCACGAAGTTCGCCATGACCCATATCGACTATGTCGAGGCCGAGCTCAGTCAGCGCGCCTGGTTCGCGGGACCCGAGTTCACCGCTGCCGACATCATGATGAGTTTTCCGCTCGAAGCCGCGCGCGCCCGGCTGAAGCTGGACGGCAAGCGTCCCACGATCATCGACTGGCTCACCCGCATTCATGCCCGGCCCGCCTATCAGGCGGCGCTGGCGAAGGGCGGGCCCTATGCCTATGCCTGAGACAATCCCGGAACCGGTGGCTCGATGAGCTTCGTTGAGCACCTCCAGCTTGCCTTTCCCCTGATCCAGGCGCCGATGGCGGGCGTGTCGACGCCGGCCATGGCAGCAGCGGTATCGCAAAGTGGCGCACTGGGCTCGATCGCGGTCGGCGCGAGCGACGCCGAAGGCGCACGGGCGATGATTGCGGCGGTGCGCGAACGTTGTTCCGGTACTTTCAACGTCAACCTCTTCTGCCATCGGCCAGCGATCGCCGACGCCGTCGTGGAGAGCCGATGGATCGAAAGGCTGCGTCCGGAATTCGAAGCCCTCGGCGCGTCCCCGCCGGAATCTCTTACCGAGATATACCGTAGCTTCATCGAGGATGACGCCATGCTGGCGATGCTTCTCAGCGAGCGCCCGGCGGCGGTGAGCTTTCATTTCGGCCTGCCGGGCGCTCCCGCCATCCGGGCGCTGAAGGATGCGGGCATCTATCTGATGGCCTCGGCCACCAATATCGCCGAAGCCCGGTCGATCGTCGCGGCGGGCGTCGACGCCGTGGTTGCGCAGGGGTGGGAGGCCGGCGGACATCGCGGCGTGTTCGATCCCGATGCGCATGACGATCACCTCGGCATCGTCGCCCTGACCCGCATCCTCGTCCGCGCGCTCGACGTTCCGGTGATCGCGGCCGGCGGCATCATGGACGGCGCGGGAATCGCCGCCATGCTCGACCTCGGTGCGGCCGCCGCGCAACTCGGCACCGCCTTCATCGCCACCGACGAAAGTCTCGCCGATGCCGGATATCGCACCGCGCTCGCCGGAGACGCTGCTCATCATAGCGTGATGACACGGGTTGTTTCGGGGCGACCGGCGCGCTGTCTGGCTAATCGTTTCACCAGCCTGGGTACGGAAGTGCCCGACTTGGACGTGCCCGCCTATCCGATCGCCTATGACCTCGGCAAAGCGCTGAACGCCGCGGCCAAAGCGCGTGGAGACTATGGCTATGGCGCGCAATGGGCGGGGCAGGGTGCTCCGCTGGCACGCGCCATGCCCGCCGCCGATCTTGTCGAGACCCTGAAACGCGAGACCGAACGCGCCCGTTGAGCGCCGAAGCGCTTGAGGTGCCGCCCCCTCTCGCCTAAGTCCCCCTCATGACATCGACCAACGACATCCGCCGCTCTTTCCTCGACCACTTCGCGAAGGAGGGGCACGCGCCCGTGCCTTCCGCGCCGCTGGTGCCGCATAACGATCCCACGCTGATGTTCGTCAATGCGGGAATGGTCCCGTTCAAGAACGTCTTCACCGGACTCGAAACCCGGCCCTATTCGACCGCGGCCTCGTCGCAGAAATGCGTGCGCGCGGGCGGCAAGCACAACGATCTCGACAATGTCGGCTACACCGCCCGGCACCACACTTTCTTCGAGATGCTCGGCAACTTCTCGTTCGGCGACTATTTCAAGGAACGCGCGATCAGCCTCGCCTGGAGCCTGCTGACCGGCACCTGGGGCATCCCGGCCGACAAACTGACCGTCACCGTCTATCATACCGATGACGAAGCCTATGGCCTTTGGAAGAATATCGGTATTCCGGAGAGCCGGATAATACGGATCGCTACCTCTGACAATTTCTGGTCGATGGGTGACACCGGCCCCTGCGGTCCCTGTTCCGAGATATTCTACGATCATGGCGCGCACATCCCGGGCGGCCCTCCCGGCAGCCCCGATGAGGATGGCGACCGCTTCGTCGAAATCTGGAACCTCGTCTTCATGCAATATGAGCAGGTCGACAAGGACACGAGGATCGATCTTCCCAGGCCGTCGATCGACACTGGCATGGGGCTCGAGCGGGTCGCGGCGGTGCTGCAGGGCGTGCACGACAATTACGACACCGATACTTTCAAGGCGCTGATCGCCGCATCGGGTGAGTTCACGAGGACAGCGATCGACGGCGCGAACAAGGCGTCGCACCGGGTGATCGCCGATCATCTGCGTGCTGCCGGCTTCCTTGTCGCCGACGGCGTGCTGCCCGCCAATGAGGGCCGCGGTTATGTGCTGCGCCGGATCATGCGCCGCGCGATGCGCCATGCGCATCTGCTGGGCGCGGCCGAGCCGCTGATGCATCGCCTGGTTCCCAGCCTCGTCGCCGAAATGGGCGCTGCCTATCCCGATCTCGTCCGCGCGCAGCCGCTGATCGAGGAGACGCTGAAGCTCGAGGAAACCCGTTTCCGCCAGACGCTTGCCAACGGCCTGCGCCTGCTCGACGAAGCGACCGGGGGCATGAAGGCTGGCGACGTCCTGCCCGGTGCTGTCGCGTTCAAGCTCTACGACACGTTCGGTTTTCCCTATGACCTGACCGAGGACGCCTTGCGCGCGCAGGACCTCGCCGTCGATCGCGCCGGCTTCGACGCGGCGATGGCCGAGCAGAAGGCCGCCGCGCGCGCCGCCTGGAAGGGGTCGGGCGAAAAGGCTTCGGACGAAATATGGTTCGATATCGCCGAGGAGCATGGCGGCACCGAGTTCACCGGCTATGTCAGCGAGGAAGGCGACGGCCAGCTGCTCGCGATCGTCAAGGACGGCAAGCGGGTCGACGGCGCCGGCGCGGGCGACGAGATCGTCCTCGTCACCAACCAGACTCCCTTCTATGGCGAAAGCGGCGGACAAATGGGCGATGCCGGCCGGATTACCGGCGATAATGGCCTCGTCATAGAGATCAGCGACACCGCCAAACCGCTGGGCCGCGTCCACGCGCACCGCGGCAAGATAGTGAGCGGTAGCGTGAAGCCCGGCGACGCGCTCCACCTGATCGTCGACGCCGAGCGCCGCGCCCAGGTCCGCGCCAATCATTCAGCGACTCACCTTCTGCATGCGGCATTGCGCAACCGTCTGGGCGGGCATGTTACTCAGAAGGGTAGCCTCGTCGCCGCAGATCGTTTCCGTTTCGACTTCTCGCATCAGAAGGCGCTGACTCCCGAAGACATCGCGGCCGTCGAGGCCGAGGTGAACCTGCACATTCGACAGAATGACGATGTGTCGACGCGGCTGATGACCCCCGACGCCGCGATCGAAGCCGGAGCAATGGCGCTGTTCGGGGAGAAATATGGCGATGAGGTCCGCGTCCTGTCGATGGGGCGTGGCGACGACAAGAGCTATTCTGTCGAGCTGTGCGGCGGCACCCATGTTTCGGCACTTGGCGATATCGCGCTGTTCAAGATCATCTCGGAAAACGCGGTATCGAGCGGCGTGCGCCGGATCGAGGCGCTGACCGGGGAAGCGGCCCGGTTGTGGCTCACCCATCGCGACGAGCGGCTCAAGGAGGCCGCAGCCGCCCTGAAGACCGCGCCCGACGACGTTCCCGCGCGGATCGCCGCGCTGGTCGACGAGCGCCGCAAGCTTGAGCGCGAGCTTGCCGACGCGAAAAAGGCGCTGGCGCTCGGCGGCGGCGGCAAGGCCGAAAAGGCCGGCCCAGAGGATGTCGCGGGTGTGAAGTTCCTGCCACAAGTCATTGAAGGACTTGATCCCAAAGGCCTGCGTGGGCTGGTCGACGAAGCCAAGGCCGGCCTCGGTTCTGGGGTTTCGCTGATCGTCGGCATCAACGATGGACGCGCGAGCGTCGCGGCGGGCGTGACCAGCGACCTTATCGATCGGATCAGCGCGGTCGAGCTCGTCAAGGCGGCGGTGGCGGCGCTTGGCGGGCAGGGCGGCGGTGGCCGGCCGGATATGGCCCAGGGTGGCGGCCCGGATGGCGGCAAGGCGTCCGAGGCGGTCGCGGCGGTGCGCGACATGCTAGCCAACGCCTCCGCCTGACGGGCCTATCCCGCCGAGCATGGCTGATTTGTTCGTGCCGGCGGTTTGTCGGGCTGACCGGTCGTCTGTCGATTGCGACGAGATATGTGCATAGGAACGCGCAACAGCGTGATAATATGCCGGCTGACCAACGTTACAGACACTCTGATGCGGGAATGACATGAAGGACACCGACGATACGGCTTCGGAACGCCGCCCGAGCGCATCCGAACGCATCCTCCGCGCCCTGGCATCCGAATTTCCGCGTCTGCACGACCGGCAGAGCTTTCTGGACAGCCCCTCGCTGCGCGAATGGTTCGAGAAGGACGGCGAGCCCGGCCTCAGCGACAATGAGCGGCAGGCGGTGGCGCGGGCGCTGTCCCGGCTGATCAGCGACGGCACGATCGGTGAAGTGCTGTGGCCGCGCGGCCATGCCGAGAAGATACTCCTGCCCGAACAGGGCAAGATTGCGGTGTCGGTCGATCTGGGCTCGATGCGTGAGGAGCGGCTGATTTGGGAGGGAACGCGCGCGGGGCCCGAGCCGTCGCAGGAACGCATCGTCACCGAGATCATCGATCGCTCGCGCGGGTGGATCACCGAAAACCTCGACGGCGGGAAATTACCGCTGCTGCTCACCAGCGCGAGCATCATCCACGGCTCGAACGCCTTCGATATCCTGATCAGCGCGTCTTACCGGAACCCGTACAACCTGCTGCGTTATACCCGCGAGGTCGTCCAGGTCGTCAACCATGTCGCGGGCACGCATACCATGCTGGTCGCGCAGAATTACGGCTTCCCCAATTTTGGAAATGGGAAATAGCGCGCGATCTCAACATGCCGATCCGGCGGACGACGAAGGGGCCCGATCGGGGCCCTTCGCATGTCATCCCAGCGCACCACCATTGTCTGCTATTACGCCGCCACACTGGCCTAAATCCGACCGCCGTTGACATTCACAATCGACATGGTGGTTCCGCCGCTGCGCCTCAAGCCGTGATTGGCGTGACTGCCCTGTGGTGGCGCTACCCGGTGGGCTGGGCCGCGACGACCGTGCAGGTAATGTGCCCGTCCGCTCCGAAATCGGCATTGCAGCTTTGCCCGATCGTCACGGTATGGACGCCCGTCAGCGCGCCGGTCGATATCTGCATGCCCTTGCGAAGCGGCAGGCCAAGGCGAGCGGCCTGACCGAGAGCAAAGGCAAATGCGCCCAGTGGGCTGCCGGGAATAACCGACGCTGCGGCGGTCCCCACCACGGAACTTCCGATGCGCGTTGTGCAGCCGATGGAGTCCAGTGGTCGATCGCGCCAGCCCACGATTTCGGCGCCGACGATCAGGCCATTATTGTTGCCATACGCCGCGATCGTCGCGAACGAGCCCAGGTCGTTGATCGAGGCGAGAGGACTACCTGCGATCTCGACGCCGATATGCATCGCTCCGGCCACCTCAAGCGCTTGTTCGATCGTCCAGTCAAACTTCTCGGGAGGACAGTCGCTTGCGACGGTAATGATAAGTTCCGCCTCAAAAGCGGCAAAGCCGCCCTCTATGGCGGGAAAGGGCGTATCCTTGCGTGCAGTTCCGATCTGCGTCGCGAAAATCGGTCCGATGAACCGCTTCTCGCCCAGGCTCTGGGCAAGCTCCGGTAAGATCCGCCCGACTTTCCACCCGGCCACGGGATCGGGCCAGAGCGCGGTGGCCGCGCTTTGAATCGCGTAGGAATCGTCGAGATTCAATGGCGGCGATCCGGGATAATCCGGGAAACCGCTGGCCTGCCGACGGGCCCTGGCGAAGATGGCGGCCTGTTCTTCGATCGACAGAGCAGGCGGTGGCGTCAGGACCATATCTGAGGCGCTTTCATTGCTGCCGTGCTGCGAAATGGCAGAGGGCTGTGTCATCGCGGTATCTCCTGAAGCGTATCGAGGAAAGCGAGGATCGCTTCGGCAAAGGCGGTCGGCTTCTGATCGGGCAGCGGGATCATGCCGCCCGGAATTTCGATTTGCCTGGCGCCCGGAATCGCGGCTGCGATCTCGGCCGGGCTGGCGTGGTGGTCATGTTCTGCGCCGATCACCAGGGTCGGACAGGTGATCCGCTTCAGGCGGGGCTCCATGACATAGCGATTGACGACCCGGTGCCCCTCGGCGGCCAGCGGACCCGCCTTGAGCGCATCAATAAGATAGCGATCCAGTAGCGCGGCCGCGCCTTCGGGATAATGAGGTTGCCGCTGGCTCCACAGGTCGGTCAGGTGACTGCCGTCCGGGGCGGGTGTGAAAGCATCGATCGCGGCGGGTTTCCCGGCGGTGCGGGCGCGCCGGGCCGCATCGACCAGCGGAGGGGAGGACAGTATAAGGGCGGAGACCCGGTGACTGGACGCAGCAGCCATTTCCATCGCAATTGCCGCGCCCGTATGATGACCGACGATAGCGGCGCGCTCGATATGCAACGCATCGAGCAGATCGATCGCGCATTCCGCCCAACTCTCGATGGAATTCTCGTCGGCGGGCAAGGCGGAAGAATCCCCGAAACCCACCGTGTCCATCGCGATCGCGCGATAGCGTGAGCCCAGCAGCGGCAGGACCTCGCGGAACTCATCCCAGGACCGGGGGGTCTGGTGCAGCAGCAGGACCGGCTCGCCTTCGCCCGCCGCCGCGATATGGAGTGATGCCCGGCGCGTCGTGACGAAGTGGCGCTCCACCTTTGGGATCTTCGGCATTGGTTCTCCTCTGTCGCTGGCTTTCGCGGCTTGCGCGGGCGGGTTAGATCCGATGTGCGGTCAGGGATTGTCGGCCCAGAGGATCGGGGCCTGCCTTGACCCTGACGGGTTCGCCGGGTTGCACATCGGCCGCCAGGAAGCAGATCAGATGGGCGCCGGACGTCAAATCTACCGTGCCCAGTGCAAGCGGGAGGGCTTGCTGCCACTCCGCTTCGGATGAGCGATGCAGGACGGTTCGTGCCAGCAGCCGGCCGTCGCCGGCATCGTCCATGAGGGCCAGCTTGTCGCTCAGGCATGCGCGGCATAGGTCGCGCAAAGGATATTGGCGCTGCTGGCATTCAAGACAGACTTGCAGTCTGATCATGATCGCTGACCTTCCAGGATTGCGGCGGCGGTCGCCAGGCAGCGGTCGAAGTTCACCATTCCATAGCCGCTCGCCAGCGCGAGCCGCGCCCCTTCGACCTGCCGCCCCAGGACTTCGCCGGTTATCTGCCGAATGGCCTCCACTACCGGCAGAAAGCCGCCCGCGGCGCCGGCCTGTCCACATGAGAGTTGTCCGCCGCTGGTGTTGATCGGCAGCCTGCCGTCGACAGTGATCCCCTGTTCGCGGATGAAGGCCGCCGCACCTCCTTTTTCGCAGAAGCCAAGATCCTCCAACTGCATCATCACGATAACCGGATAGTCGTCGTAAAGCTGGGCGCAGTCGATGGCCGACGGCTCGACGCCGGCTTGCGCCCAGAGCTGGTCGCGGTCCATCGCCCAGCCGCTTTGCACGGCGACGGGATCGTCCGAGAAGGCGTTATGTCGTTCGATCGCGCCGCGGATGGTCGCATAGGGCAGCCCCAGCGCCTTGGCGCGCTCGACGCTCATCACCAGAAAGCCTTCAGCCCCCGCGCATGGCATCACGCAGTCGAACAGGTGCAGCGGCGTCGCGATGGGAGGCGCGTTCAGATAGTCGTCCAGGGTCAGCGGCTTTTGCCCCAGAAGCGCGTTCGGGTTTCCGATCGCGTTCGCGCGGTGCGCCAGCGCGATCCGGGCAAGATCCTCTCGCGTGGCGCCGAACCGGCGGATGTAGTGATCGGTGATCAGCGCGAAAACAGCGTTGGGACCGCCAGCGCCGAAGGGATAGACGGCCTCGCTGGCGAACCGGCTGAAACGGCGGCGCAAATCCTCGAAGACCCCCTCGTTCGCGGTATCGCCCGCTATGCACGCGACGATCTCGGCATCGCCGTCCTGCACGGCCCGCGCCGCCCGCCGCAGCGCCATGACGCCGCTGGCGCCGCCGGTGGGAATCCATTCCAGCCAGCGCGGCGTCATCCCGAAATGCTCGGTAAGCGCAATGCTGGTATCCGGTCCCAACGTGAAAGATGAGGCCGAGAACCCATCGATATCCGCTTTCGCCAGCCCGCTGCGCTGGAGCAGGCCGCGCAAGGCGGATCCGATGAACCAGTGCGCATGACGGTCGCTCCGCCGCGCATAGGGCACGGTCACCGGGCACGTCACGGCAACCCCGTCATAGTCGCGCGGCATCCTCAAGCGGCGGGCCTCGGCTGAGTGCTCTTGCCGGTGCGGCCACAGGCCTCGCGATCCCAAGTGGCGGCGGTGATGCCTTCCTCGCGCAGGCGGTATTTCTTGATCTTGCCATTTTCCGTCAAGGGCAGCTCATTTGCGAATGCCAGATATCGGGGCACGGCAAAGGATGTCAGCCGGGGAACGCAGAAATCGAGCAGTTCGCGGGCGGCGAGTTGCGCGCCTTCGCGCAGAGTGACCGTGGCCATGACTTCTTCGTCGCCAAACTCCGAGCTTACCGGATAGACGGCGGCATTCGCGACGTCGGGATGGGCAAGCAGGACTTGTTCGACCTCGAAGGCGGAAATATTCTCTCCGCGGCGCCGGATCACGTCCTTGATCCGGTCCACGAAAGAGAAACGGCCGTCAGCATCGCAGACCACCCGGTCCCCGGTGTGAAACCACAGGTTGCGCCAGCTGGCGACTGTTGCTGCGGGCAGCCCGTAATATCCGGTCGACGTGGCAAAAGGCAGGTCGGACCTCAGGACCAGTTCGCCCGCAACGCCGGGGGGGAGTTCGTTGTCGTCCGTGTCGACCACGCGCGCCGAGAAACCCGGTCTGATGCGGCCCATGCTGCCAGGGCGTCCGGTGCCGGGGCGGTCGCCGATAACGAAGTTGGTTTCCGTCGATCCATAGCCGTCGAAGGCGGCAATGCCGAAGCGGTCGAGAAACTGTTCGGCAAGAGCCTCCGACACACCCGGCACGAAGGCCCTTGGGCACGGGTGATCGCGGTCCGTTTCGGACACGGGCCGCGAGAGAAGGATCGAAACCATGGCCCCCAGCAGATAGGTCATCGTCGCCCCGTGCCTGCGCAGTTCGGCCGTGAAGTTGCTGGCTGAAAAACGTTCGAGAACGCTCAGGCTGGCGCCGCTCAGCATTGCCTTGAACACGCAGCCCAAAGCGTTTGAATGAAACAGCGGGAGGGTGGTCAGAAGCCGATCATCTGCGCGGGTTTCCAGCGTGTCGATCGACAGCAAGCCCCACCAGAAGAACTGCGCATGGGGGCAGCAAACGCCTTTCGAGGGGCCGGTCGTTCCCGACGTATAGAGGATCGCCGCCGTGTCCGATGGCAACGTGGTCGGACACGGCGCAAACTTTGCGCCCAGGGGCGGCAGCGATGCCATGGTCCAGGGGCGGGGAGCGGTGAATTCGCATTCGGTATCGAGTTGCCAGACTGTCCTTATGGACAACGCCTGCTGATCCAGTTCGAAAAGCGCGGCCACGCCATCGCTATCCGCCGCGAACAGGGTCGCGCCGCTGTCTGCCAGAACGTGCTGCAATTGCTGGCCGCGGGCGGCGCGATTGACGGGCACGGCAACGGCATTGATCCAGGCGCAGCCGAAAAAGATGTCGAGAAACTCTATGCGGTTGCCGCACTGGATAGCCACGCGATCGCCCTGGCCTATGCCAGCATCGCGCAAGACTGCGGCCATCGCGGCTGCGCGTTCTGAAAGATCGGAAAAGCTGTAATTTGTGCCGCCGATCCAAAGCGGGCCACCTCCGTCAATGGCAGCCTGGCGCTGCAGCATGACAGGAATGAGCCTCTCGGAAGGTGCGAAACGATCGATCAGTGCGGTCGCTGTCGTGCCCCAGGCATCGCCATCGAATTGCAAGCCTTCAGTGCGGCGAGAGGTATCCGCAAGCGTCTTCGCAAGGTCAGTCATAGGGCCTCCATGACATCCGGATGTGCATTGCGGCCAATGCGGGAAGAGGCGCGCGCCGGCACCAGGAGCATGAACAGTCCGGCGAGGGTCGCCGTTGTCGCGAACAGGTAGAAATTCCATTTCACGTCAAGGCCGTACTCAGCGATGAGCCCGGCAAGCAAAGGGCCGGAAACCGCACCCACGCGCGAAAAGCTGAGCGCGCAGCCCACGGCCGTCGCGCGTAGGGTGGGTGAAAAATAGGCGGAGAGATAACCCGTCACCACCACGGCGGCGGACGCGCCCACGCCCGTAAGGGCGACGATGCAGTAGGTAAGAGCCTGCGGCCACGGCGTGGACAGCGCAAGGATCGTCAGCCCCGCGCCGCAAAACGCGCAAATGATGACGCGCACCTGGCCGAAACGATCCGCGAGGCTGCCAAGCATGATGCCGCCCGTGGCGGACCCTAGAGCGAAAGCCCCCAAAAACAGGATGCTGGACCCAAGCTCATAGCCCGCCGAGCGCATGATCTGCGGCAGCCAGGTGGTGAGGCCGTAGATCATCAGCATCCCGGACAGAGTTGCCAGCCAGAATCCGATCGTGGCTCTTGCAAATCCCGATTGGAAAAGCGCTCTGACTCCCGGCGAAACCGATGCCTCCGAACTGGCCTCCTCCCATTTCGGAAGAGGCAGATCCAGCTTTGCCGCTATGGACCGCGCTTCGGCCTCACGCCCTTTGGATAGCAGGAACAGCATCGATTCCGGCAGCCAGCGGATGAAAACGGGGAGCATGACGATGGGCAGGATGCCAAGCGCTATGATCCCGCGCCATCCGGCAGATTCTAGCCAGAAATAAGAGGCGAGCGCGGAAAGCAGAATACCCAGCGGATAGCCCGAATACATGAGGGTGAACCGCCGGTTCACCTTGCCCGGTGGCGAATATTCGGTGCTGAGAGCGGAAACCACCGGCACGATGCCGCCGACGCCCAGACCGGCCAGCACACGGCAAACGGTGAAAAGGAAAGGGGTGGGGGCAATCGCGGCAAGGCCGCTGGCAACGGTGAACAGGGTAAAGCCGGTGATCAGCGTGAACTTGCGGCCGTGCCGGTCGGCCACCACGCCGAAAACATAGGCTCCGAAGAACATGCCTACCAGGGTGGCGCTGGCGATCGCGCCGAGGGCCGCGGCTCCGAGGCGCCAGTCGCTGTCGTCTACCAGCGCCGGCATGACCGCGCCCAGCGCACCTATGTCATAGCCTTCGGCGCAAAGGGCAAACCAGCACAGGGCGGTGACCAGGATGCTGACGCGATTGACGCTCTTCGGATCGGCGGCGGGGGAGGACGGGGCGGCGTCGCCTGCTCCAGATGTGCGGTCGTGTTGGCCACTCACCGCGAGGCGCCTGTTGGCTGGTGCGGGAAAGGTGCGTCGCAGCGGACGTACCAGCCTGGCCCGTGCATGCGCCCCGCCAATACCAGCGCGGGGGTGTCGACCAGGCATTCTTGACTGTCCAGCAGGTACCGGTCCTGGATATGCATCGTGAGGACTTCCCCGATGATGATCGCTTGAGAAGGTCCGACATCCAGCAAGCTATGCAAACGGCATTCGAGACTGACGGGTGCGCTCGCAATGCGCGGCGGCCGAACGGTGATCGACGGTGTGAGGCGCAGTCCTGTCGCTTCGGCTTCGTCGACATCAGGGGGGAAATTGGCTGCGGTGCGGGTCATTTGCTCAACGTCGGATGACGTTACCAGATTGACGACCATTTCGCCGTTCGCCTCGATATTGGCACGGGTGTCCTTGGCCTCGCCGTTGTCCTGGGCCTGGATTCCAATGGCGACCACCGGGGGGGTATATCCCATCAGGTTGAAGCAACTGAACGGCGCGACATTGACGATCGCTTGCGCGTCCTGCGTAACGATCCAGGCAATTGGTCGCGGCACCACCGTGGAGGTCAACAACTTGTAGCGCTGGATGGCCGACAGGGCCGCCATGTCGAAGTCCATCTTCCTACAGCCCTCGTGATCTTCCGGAGTATTCCCGAAAATAATGCATTCACTCCAGCCGCGCGGCCTGAATGCATGCAGACACCGGATGGCATCGCTCAATTATAGAGGGTGCGGTCTTGGCGCGTCGATAGGTGTTGTCTGGAGTTGCCAACTGCGGATGTCCCTGACAACCTTCCCGGTTGCCGCCTGATGCAAATGGTTGAAGGCTGGAAATATTCGCTAGAGTAAACTCGTATTGCGATCAGCCCCGGGGTCGCGATCCTAATGATGCGCCGTCGTCCTAGTAATGGCCGGTTCGTTAAAGGTGGCTCAGCATCTGGCATATAGCATCATAGGGAGGGGCTTAATGGCCAATTCGCGGTTTTATCATGTTCTGGCACGATCAAGTGCCGTCGGTGCCCTCCTTCTGGCATCGCAAGCTTACGCCCAGGTACAGAATCCCGGGGCTGACAGGGTGGACGATGCACCCGACTCTATCGTGGTGACGGCGCGCAAACAGTCCGAAACCGTGACGGACGTGCCGGCGACGGTAAACGTCGTGTCGCCCGAGGCGCTGTCCGGCCGCCGGATCAATACGGGGCTCGATCTGAGCGGCATCGTTCCGGGCTTCCAGGTGGTGACGGGCCTCGCCGGGTCGGCGGAGCCACGTATCCGTGGTCTTGGATCGGTTACGGCGGTGTTCTCGATCGAAGCCTCGGTCGCCAGCTTCATCGATGGCATCTACGCCGCGCATCCGCGTGACTATGTTTCGCCGAGCTTCGACCTTGAGCGCATTGAGGTGATCAAGGGAACCCAGTCGACCACGCTCGGCAAGAATGCGACCCTGGGCGCCATCAGCTTCGTGAGCCGCCGGCCCGGCAGGGACTTGGGCTTTGAGGTGAGTGCCTCGCAGGAATTCAAGTTCGATAGCAGCCGGTTCGAGGGCGCGATCGACATTCCGCTCGGCGAGACGCTTCATGCGCGAGATCGACCAACCACTTCTATGAGCACACGGTCAATTCCTATTCCGGGTTCCTGCAGGGCAACGCCTCGCTCAGCGAACAGATCAAGCTTTCGGCGGGTGGACGGCTCACGCGGGAAACGAAAGACGGGCGCTTTGAGCGCACGACGATCCGGCCGGGTTCGGTGACGGCGATTTTCGCCCCGTTCCCGGAATTCACCATCAAGCGCAAAGAGAACAATTTTGATTGGAACGTGTCGGGCCAGTATTATCTAGACCGTCGCAATGTTCTCTATGCTTCGGCTTCGCGCGGCAACAAGAGCGGCGGCTTCCAGACGCTGCCATCCAATCCGGCTCTGACCGAATTCGAGGGGGAACGAGCCCTCACGCTCGAAACCGGGGTCAAGTCACAGTTGTTCGGCCGGGTGGGGCTGGATGTCGCGCTGTTCAGCACGACGGTGAAGGACTTTCAGTACGTCATCAACACCCCTCAAGGAAATGCGGTCACCAACGTGAAGGTCCGCAGCCGCGGTGTGGATGCGGCGGTGAACTGGCGGCCCACTCGGGAACTGCGCATCGACGGCGGCGTGGTATATGCCGACACGCGGATTCTTGAAGCGTTTGCCGGAGCGCCGGCAGGATCGCGACCGTCGCGTGCGCCGGTCTGGTCGGGCAATGCATCAATCATGTACAAGGTCGGCTTGTCGGAAAATCTCGATCTGACGGTCAACCCTTACGTCGATTTCAGCTCCAGCCAGTACAACCAGCTTCCTTCGGCGAATGCGCCCAAGCGACAGTCTTATGCATTGGTGAATGCAAGGGTGGCGATCGGGGAATCGAATGGTAACTGGGAACTGGCCCTTATCGGTAAGAACCTCACCAACCAGCAGATCTTCTACACGTCCACGACACCGTTGCTTGCCGGCGGGCCGTGGTACGGTAACATTTCCACGCCAGCGACCTTCGCCTTGCAGATTACAGTAAAGCGTTGAGCGGCTTGCGAGGGCGGGATTCCGAACCCCGCTCTCGCACAGACGTTGATGGAAGCGGGCATCAACGTAAAAAGGCTCCAGATGCCACGTAGGTCGATCAGACTGCCGCTATATTTTTCATGATCTTGTGCAGAGTGTTGAGCGTGGTTTGGAGATCGCTCTCCGAGACGCCGTCCAGACTGCGCCAGTACTCCCGTGAGGCTACTTTCGTGAGCTCGATCAGAACCTGGTGGCCCCGTTCGGTCAGGGAGATATCGGTGAAGCGAGAGTCCGACCGGCGCGATTCTGTATTGACCCAGTCATCGCGTTTCATGCGATCGATGATCTTGCTGACGGTGGATTGATTGAAGTTCGTGATTTCCACGATTTCCTTGATGCTCAGGGGCTTACCCTGCCAGAGCGTCAGCAGAAGTCGCCAGCGAGCGCGGTCCGTGCCTGTGGGGCGGAGCGCCTGAGCAATTCTCTCATTGTATAGATGTGCGGTGTGGGCGACGACGACGAAGAGATAATCATCCGGAATGAAATGATCAGACGCGGGATCGCCGGTTACCATTCTCTTTAAAGGCTCAGACTCGTCTGAATCGCAATCGGTATGCATTCGCATTTCATCCTTATGGCCGTGCTTCACGGGTATCAGATAATTTAGATCTTATTGAACGCTTAGTGAGCGCGTGCTTGGTGAGCGTTCGTTCGAAGTCGGATTACATCATATCCGATCGCCTGGAGCAGGCCGTCGTGGCGATGTCGCTCGAGCCTCGAGACGCTCATGTTCCAGCATTTCCTAAATTAGCAGCCAACCCTCCTTGACGCATAACAATCCCAGTTTCGGCGCGTAGGCCCGAACGAACACTCACTATTATTCGAAGTGCAACGCATCCAACGCAACTAAAGCCAACTCTTATAGCTTGGCCCGGCCAGGAAGCATAAATCTGCTCCATAAAAATCAACATTCAAGGAGCCACTATGTCGGCCGGCCTCGCAGTGGAAATGGGAAACGCAAACCCCGACGATTTGATCGCCTCCTTGCCGTTCCAGGCGGCCTTGGCGACGATCAGGGAGCGTGCGCCCGAGTTTGAGACCCTGGGAAAGATCCCCGCCGACATCATCGCCTTGCTGAAGAAGGTCGGTGTGTATCGCGCGGCCGTCCTGCGCCGCCACGGCGGGGATGAACGCGAACCGGCAGACATACTGCGGATGATCGAAGCCATCTCCACCGCGGACGGGTCGACCGGTTGGGTCGCCAGCTTTGCCCCGCAGGCGGCATTGTATATTGCCGCATTGCCGGCCCATCGCTTGAACGAGATGTACGCCGATGGCCCGGATATCGTAGTTGCCGGCGGGCTTTACCCGCTGCATCGGGCAGAGCGGATCGACGGCAAGCTGAAGGTAGGCGGCCGATGGAGCTTTGCCAGCGGGTGCACCGGCGCCGACTGGCTTGGCGTGGGACTGGCCGATGGGTCGGACGGTGCCCCCATGATGCTGTTGTTTCCGGCCGACCGCGCGGAAGTCGTCGAAAACTGGAATGTCGTGGGCTTGCGGGCAACCGCCAGCCACGATCTTGTCGTCAGGGATATGATCGTGGACGAAGATTGGTCCGCAGTGCGCGGCGGTCCTCCATCCTGCGATGCTGCTCTTTATCGTTTTCCTCTGGTCTGCTTCGCGGCTTTCAATCACGCGGTAGTCAATCTGGGCATCGCCAGGGCCGCGCTCGACGAGATGCGGGAGATCGCGGTCGGAAAGCAGTCCGTCACAGGGGCGTCGCGTCCGGCCGACCGGCCTTATGTGCAGCTGGCGATGGCGAGGGCCGAAACGCAGCTTCGTGCAGCGCGCGCGCTGTTCTATGACAATGTAGACATCATATGGGAGGAGATCCGGGCAGGGCGGGAGCCCACCATCGAGATGCGGTCGTTTGCTCGCTTGGCGGCGGGCTATGCGGCAAGCCAGTCCGCGGAGGTCGTCCGCCAGATGTATACGTTGGGCGGCACCACGGCCACGCGGCTGAGCAACTCGCTGCAACGCCATGTCCGGGACAGCATGATGGTCACCCAGCATGCTGTCTTGAACGACGCGATCTTCGAGAACGCCGGCCGGATACTCCTTGGGTTTGAGCCTCCGAAAGCTTACCCCTGACATGGCCGGCGGCGCGGATCGGTCCGGGAGCACCTCCCCGCATGCGGCGGGGTCACGGCAGCATGCCGACCACGCCGGCCCTGCCGGGAGCGAGGTGTTCGGCGAAACGGACGAAAAAATTCTCGTCTTCGGTGCGGGCGGCCATATCGGCGAGCCTCTGGCGAAATTCATGAAGTACAAGGGGCGCGGTCGGTCGCTGCGCCTGGCGACGAGCGTGCCGGAGCGCATGACTGCCATGCAGGAGGCGTTTCCGGACAGCGAGATCATCTGCGCGGACTATCTGAAGCTCGAGGACATGCGGCGAGCTTTCTCCGGCATCGCGCGCGCCTTCGTTATCACGCCCGATTTCCTCGACGAGAAGCGGGCGATGGCGAATGTCGTTGCGGCGGCGAGGGAAAACCCCTCGTTGCGGCAAATCGTTCGTATCTTGGGCGATCCTCCAGGGATGACGCTGGCTAAGGTGCCCGAGCGTGTGCTGGCTTTCGGGCGCGGGACGGCGATTCAGCATCTGCAGGCCCGGCAGGTGCTGGAGGACAGCGGTCTGCCGATCACATATCTGAACATCGCCGCTTACCTGATGGATGACTTTGTCCGGTGGGGTGAATTCATACGGTCCAGTCGAACGCTGATCATGCCGTTCGAGCGCCACATGACATGGATCGATTCCGCCGAACTGGGAGAAGCCGCGGCAAGGATCATCCTGTCACGGGACGACCGCCACCTGGATCAGGTCTACCACCTCAACAATGGTTCGGATTACCTGAATTTCGCCGAAGTGGCGGATATGGTCAGCGACGTCATCCAGGATCGCGTTCGCCACGAGGGCCGGACGGAGTTCTGGCTCGACCTGTTCGGCCCGCGCTTCATAAAAAGATACGGCCCGGGTGCTGACGAATACTTCCGGGAATATTTCGCGTTCGAGCAGAAGTTCCATTTCGCCTTTCATCGATCGGACATTCTGGAGCGCCTGCTGGGCAGAAAGCCCAAAACGCTGCGAGCATGGCTTGAGCAAAACCGGCACCACCTATTGTGAGTGATCAATCCGGACGTTCCTTGTGAAATGAAACCTTCGATCAGGAAAATGCGATGCTTAGAACGATGTTTTTTATTGGGAACTCACAGAATTTCCATGATCTGAAATCCGATGAGATAAAAGGCGTGCTGGATATATTTATCGAGACGCTGGGAAAATTTCAGGAAACCTTCGGTGCAAAGATCATCGCAAGCTTTGACGACGATCAGATGATGGTGGGACCGAGTGAGGGATGGCCGTGGACCGCCTATATCATTGCCGACGTGCCTGATCTGGACTCGGTTTTCAAGATCTGCGGGTTGTTTCGCGATACGGCCGTCGGGGATTCACGGCTTTGGAAATATGGCCGCATCCAGGCGCGCGTGGGAAGAACTCTGATGGGTCTGGATAACTAGTGTAATATTGGGAGCTCGGAAATGGATTTCCAAGATCTTGTTGAAAATGACAGCATTCATGCCTCGCTTTACACGAACGCGGAGATTTTTGACGAGGAAATCAAGAGGATATTTGAAAACGGCTGGGTCTGGGTTGCGCATGAAAGCGAAATTGCCGAACCGAAGAGTTTCAAGACCACGGTGATCGGCCGGCAGCCCGTAATCGCCACGCGCGATATCGACGGCAAGGTTTATGTGATGCTCAATCGCTGCCGGCATCGCGCTGCAGCCGTGTGCGAGGTCGAGCAGGGCCAGACCCCTCGGTTCCGGTGCCCCTATCATGGATGGCTTTATAACCTGAGCGGCAAGCTGATCGGCGTTCCTTCAGCGGAAGGCTATGGTGAGGATTTCGATCGTGCCGATTTTCCGCTGCAGCAGGTTCGCGCGGAGCAATATGGCGGCTTCTGGTTTGCGACTATGAATGACGAGGCGGAATCGCTCTCTGACTTTCTGGGCGAAGCCAAACCCTGGATCGACCTGTTCAACAAGCAGTCGGCGGGATGGCCGCTGGCGATCCTGGGCGCTCATAAATTCACCTATGACGGCAATTGGAAGATCGCATTGGAAAACAGTTCGGACGGGTATCACCTGCCCGTCGTGCACAACAGCTATCTGAAATACGTGGATTCCGAAACTGCCGACCGGCTTGCCGCGGTCACGAATTCCGAGACGCTCTATGTCCGCACGCTCGGGAATGGGCACTGCATAGGATTGTTCGACGACGACGCCGTCGATCTCGATCTGCCGTCACGCTACCCGAAGCCCAACCACTACAAGGCGCTGGAAGCCGAACTGCTGAAGGATTACCCTCAGGATGTCACGGAAATGGCGCGCAGCAGCAGTTCAAAGAGGTTGCGGGTCCGCTAACATTAGATTTCAGCCCACAGCAGAAAGTTGGCTATCGGCCCTATTCCGTTGAAAAAGTCGGCTGTGGGGTCGTTGGGAGCTACGCTCCGTGATGGATGTCAGGGGCGTCCTATGCCGATCAGGTCAGTGCGGTTGCTGGCATCGGGATTATCTTTGCGAGTTTGCGGAGGTTCTGAGCCGCTGCGGCTAGGTGGAACTCGTCTTTTGCGCCATTTGGGCCTCGCAGGCGCAGGTGATCCAGCTTCATGATGCGCTTGAGGTGGGCGAACAGCATCTCGACCTTCTTCCTCTGGCGGCGTGACACAAGATAGGCGTCGGTGGTTGCAATATCGCGGGCTAGGTCGCGCGCGCCTTCGTGGATCGATCGGGTGACCTTGCGAGCGGGCATGTTGGGCGTGCATCGCTGGTGGAAGGCGCAGCTCTGGCAGTCCTGCTGACGCGCGCGATAGCGGATCGACCCGTCCTTATCGACACCGCTGCGTGGTGTGCTGAAGTTGCGATTGGAGCGTCGCAGGCGGTGGCCACTCGGGCAGATATAGCTGTCGTCTTCATGGTCATAGACGAAGTCGGCGCGCTCGAAGCTGCCGTCGTTCCGGGCGGACTTGTCGAACACCGGTATTTGGGGCTCGATGCTCATGTCCTCGACCAGCCAGGCCAGGTTGGGCGCCGAGCCATAGGCAGTATCGGCTACGAGGCGCTCTGGCCAGATGCCGAAGCGTTCCTGCGTCCGCTCGATCATTCTGCGCTGGGCTCCTCGCATAGCCGCCGCTCGGAGCGGATGCCCATGCAGTACCCGATGATCAGCATCCGGATCATCAGCTCCGGATCGATCGAGGGCCGCCCTGTCTCGCTGTAGAAGGGCCGCAGATGTTCGCGAATGTCCGACAGGTCCACGAGCCGGTCGATTGAACGTAGCAGATGGTCCGACGGCACATGCCGCTCCAGGCTGAAGCTATAGAACAGTCCCTCCTGCGCCACCGTCCGCTCGCCCATCATCGGCTCGTCTCCGCTAATCCAGGACGATTGAATCAGGACAAACGCTACTTCAAGGCCGAGTTTTTCAACGGAATAGGCCCAGTTGCGGCCGTCCGCAGCCGGGCAGCAAGCGGCCCAACATCCGACATCGGTACCGATCGTGAGCGTGCAACGGACACTCAGATCGGCGCGAAAACGTCTCACGCCATCGCACAGCGACCGCTACCTAGCGTGCTACCTTGGTGCGAATTCCGACTTGCTAATGAGCGCTAAGTCTTTGAAAAATGGTGGACGCACTTGGGCTCGAACCAAGGACCCGCTGATTAAGAGTCAGCTGCTCTACCAACTGAGCTATGCGTCCACTTATCCGTCTGTCGGGTGTTGGCTTCCCGTCGTGGAGGCGCGCCCTTAGCATCGGGCCGGGCGCGATGTAAACCGTCTTGAGGATTAATTTTTCAGGTCCGGCGCGGCGAGCGGTCGATCGCCATCAGCATGCCGAGACAGATCAGCACCGTCATCATCGCCGAACCGCCGAACGAGACCATCGGCAGGGGGATTCCGACAACTGGCGCAAGGCCCATGACCATCATCAGGTTGATCGCAACGTAGAAAAAGATGGTAGTCGCAAGGCCTGCGGCGGTCAGTCGGGCAAAGCGGCTGCGCGCCCGGCCCGCGACCCGCATGCCCCAGCGGATCACCAGCATATAGCCGAGGATCAGCAACACCCCGCCGACCAATCCCCACTCCTCGGCCATCGTCGCGAAGACGAAATCGGTATGGCGTTCTGGCAGATAGTCGAGGTGGCTCTGGGTCCCGCCGAGAAATCCTTTGCCGAAGATACCGCCCGATCCGATCGCGATCTTCGACTGGATGATGTGATAGCCGGTGCCGAGCGGGTCGCTTTCGGGGTTCAGGAATATCTCGATCCGGTCGCGCTGATATCCATGCATCAGCGAATAGGCGATCGGGAAGGCGGCGGCGATCGCCAGCGCCGCGCCGCCGAAGAGCCGCAGCGGCAGCCCCGCGAGGAAAGCGACGGTGACACCGCCGCCGACGATCATCAGCGCGGTGCCCAGATCGGGCTGTACGAGGACCAGCAGGGCCGGCACGCCGATCAGCAGGGCGGGGGGCCAAACCGCGCTCCACCGGCGGATCTCGCTCGCGGGCAGCAGATCGTAGAAGCGTGCAACTGCGAGTACGATTACAGGCTTCATCAATTCGGAAGGCTGCAACCGGATAAAGCCCAGATCGAGCCAGCGACGGCTGCCACCGCCGACAAACCCAAACAGCTCGACCGCGAGAAGCAGCACGACCAGCACCCCATAGGTGGGCAGGGCGGCCATCTTCAGGCGCTCTTCACCCGCCCAGGAAATAAGTATTGCCAGGCCGATGAAGATCGTCAGGCGGATGCCCTGCGACATCGCCCATGGCGTCAGGCTGCCACCCGCGGCCGAATAGAGCACGACGAGCCCGAAGCCGGCGATCCCCACCACGAGCGCAAGCACTCGCCAAGGCACATGCTGGAGCGGCGCAGGGACAATCGAATCGCGGCTCATTCGAGATCGGTCCCGGATTGCCCCGCGC
>NZ_LARW01000044.1 GCF_000971055.1 Sphingomonas sp. SRS2 | reverse complement strand
GGGGTGGGGCCTAACCGCTGGGCAGGATTCGGGGAGAGGCCCCACCCCAACCGCTCCCCTAAAGGAGAGGGGCTAAGAAGCGACTTTCTCACAGCCCCGCCGCCGCCAGCATCGCAGACCCGCCGCGCTCCGCCGTGTCGGCGCCGTGGCGCATGAAGGCGAACAGTTCGCGGCCGGTGCCGACATGGGCGGGGGGCGGCGTGGCCTGTTCGCGCGCGGCCCACTCGGCGGGATCGACCAGCGCGGTCAGCGCGCCGTCATGGCCGCACAGCCGGACGATATCGCCATCGCGGAGCTTCGCGATCGGGCCGCCGGCCAGCGCCTCGGGGCTGATGTGGATCGCGGCGGGCACCTTGCCGCTCGCCCCCGACATCCGTCCGTCGGTGACGAGCGCGACCTTGAAGCCCTTGTCCTGAAGGACGCCGAGCGGCGGGGTGAGCTTGTGCAGCTCGGGCATGCCGTTCGCCTGCGGTCCTTGAAAGCGGACGACGACGATGACGTCGCGGTCGAGCTCGCCGGCCTTGAAGGCGGCGCTGACCTGGTCCTGATCGTCGAACACGCGGCAGGGGGCCTCGACCGTCCAGCGACCCTGGTCGACCGCGCTGGTCTTGAAGGTGCCCCGGCCGAGATTGCCCTGCACGAGCCGCATGCCGCCATCGGGCTGGAAGGGATTGTCGTGGGGGCGCAGCATCGTCTCGTCGAGCGGCCGCCCGGGGGCGTCGGTCCAGACGAGCGCATCGCCGTCGAGCTTCGGGTCCTTCGCATATTCCCCGAGGTCGCCGCCCGAGACGGTCATGATATCGCGGTGGAGCATGCCGCCATCGAGCAGGGTGGCGATGACATAGGCCATGCCGCCCGCCGCCTGGAAATGGTTCACGTCGCCCGCGCCATTGGGATAGACCCGCGCGATCAGCGGCACCGCCGCCGAGAGCTTGTCGATATCCTCCCAGTCGATGACGATCCCGGCGGCGCGGGCGATCGCGGGCAGGTGGATGACATGGTTGGTCGAGCCGCCGGTAGCGAGCAGGCCGGCGGCGGCGTTGACGATCGCCTTCTCATCGACGCACTGGCCCAGCGGGCGATAATCCCCGCCGTCCCAGCCGATTTCGGTCAGCCGGTGGACCGCTGCTCGCGTCAGTTCCTGCCGCAGCTTGGTGCCGGGGTTGACGAAGGCGCTGCCGGGGATGTGAAGACCCATCACCTCCATCATCATCTGGTTCGAATTGGCGGTGCCGTAGAAGGTGCAGGTGCCCGCCCCATGATAGGAGGCAGCCTCGGCCTCCAGCAGCTCCTCGCGACCGACCTTGCCCTCGGCATAGAGCTGGCGGACGCGCTGCTTTTCCTTGTTGGCGAGGCCCGAGGGCATCGGCCCGGCGGGGATCAGGATCGTCGGCAGATGGCCGAAGCGCAGCGCCCCGATCAGCAGGCCGGGAACGATCTTGTCGCAGATGCCGAGCAGCGCCGCGCCCTCGAACATGCCGTGGCTGAGCCCAACGGCGGTCGACAGCGCGATCGTGTCGCGGCTGAACAGCGACAGCTCCATGCCGCGCTGGCCCTGGGTCACGCCGTCGCACATCGCGGGCACGCCGCCCGCGACCTGCGCCGTCGCGCCCGCCTCGCGCGCGAAGAGCTTCATCTGCTCGGGATAGCGGCCATAGGGCTGATGCGCCGACAGCATATCGTTATAGGCGGTGACGATGCCGATGTTCATCCGCCCGCCCGCGCGGATCGCCGGCTTGTCCTCCTCCGCCGCGGCGAAGCCATGGGCCAGATTTCCGCAGGACAGGTTCGGACGGTCCACCCCGTTGTCGCGCTCGCGCCGGATCAGGTCGATATAGGCCTGCCTGCTGGCGCGCGACCGCTCGATGATCCGGGCGGTGACGGCTTCGACGGCGGGATTCAGGCCCATGACTAGCTTCCTATTCGCTCCAGTGGATGTCGATCGCCTGTTCGGCGTCGGCAAGGACCCGGCCGATCGGCACGGTCGACGACGCGCCGTCCTCGATCGCGCGCTCGAGCAGCTTGCGCTTCTCCGCGCCGGTGACGACGATCATTAGCGTGCGCGCCGAGATGATCGCCGCCTTGGTCAGCGATACGCGCGCGACCGGCGCTTCGGCGGGCATCGGATCGGGCAGCACACCCACCGCGCGCCGCGCTTTGGGCCCGTTCAGCGCCTCGTCGAGATCGGGGCCCGCGAAGATCGAGGCGGTGTGGCCGTCGGCGCCGACGCCGAGCCAGACGAGATCGGGCGGCCAGTGCAGTTCCTGCAGCCGCGCGTCAGCCGCCTTGCCCGCCATGCTGTGATCGGCGGCCTTGTCGGTGGTGATCGGCAGGACGCGCGCGCCCTTCGGCAGGAAGGTCTTGGCGATCATCGCGGCGTTCGACAGCGGATCGGTCATCGCGACGAGGCGATCGTCGGTGGGGATGATCGTGACCCGCTTCCAGTCGATCTTCGCCTTGGCGAGCTTCGCGTAGATCGGGATCGGCGTCTTGCCGCCGGGCAGCGCGATCAGCGCCTGGCCGCGTGCGTCGAGCGCCGATTCGATGATGAAGCCGACATCGCCGGCTACCGCGTCGACCAGCTCGTCCGCATCGTCATAGTCCCACCATTCGGCTTCGATCATAGTCTTTATCCTTCTTATTCCTCCCCGCACGGGGACGGGGACCGGCGTAGCCGGTGGAGGGGGCGTCCGTCAGGGGCACCGCCTGGGGCAGCCCCCCTCCACCATCCTTAGGATGGTCCCCCTCCCCGTTCCGGGGAGGAACTGCAATATCCTAATCATGCCATGTCACGCCATCACGCTCCGTCAGCGCGATCGCCGCCGACGGGCCCCAGGTGCCCGCCATATAGGGCCGGGGCTTCATCCCGTTCGCGGCCCAGCCGTCGCGGATCGCATCGACCCATTCCCATTGCGCCTCTACCTCGTCGCGCCGCACGAACAAGGTCTGGTCGCCCTCGATCAGGTCGAGCAGCAGCCGTTCATAGGCGATACGGCGGCGGGTGTCGGCGAACGCGTTCGGCATCGATATGTCGAGCGGCACCTCGCGCAGCCTGATTCCGTTGCGGTCGAGCCCGGGCTCCTTCGACATCAGCATCAGTCGGACATTCTCATCGGGCTGCAAACGGATGATGAGCTTGTTGGGTTGCAGCGCGCTGCCCTTCATGTCGAAGATCGAGTGCGGTACGCTCTTGAACTTGATGAATATTTCCGACTGGCGGCTGGGCAGGCGCTTGCCGGTGCGCAGGTAGAAGGGCACGCCGCGCCAGCGCCAATTGTCGATATGCGCCTTGATCGCCACGAAGGTCTCGGTGTCCGAAGGCTTGCCGAGTTCGTCGAGATAACCGGGCACCGCGCCGCCTGCGACCGCGCCGGGGGCATATTGGCCGATCACGCTGTGGGTCGCCACGCCGGCGGTGTCGATCGGGCGCAGCGAGCGCAGCACCTTGACCTTTTCGTCGCGCACCGCGGTGGCGTTGAACTGGGCGGGTGGCTCCATGGCGACCAGCGCGAGCAGCTGGAGCATGTGGTTCTGGAGCATGTCGCGAATCGCGCCCGCGCCGTCATAGAAGCCGACCCGGCCCTCGAGCCCGACCGTCTCGGACACGGTGATCTGGACATGCTCGATCCCGCCTTCGCGCCACAGCGGCTCGAACAGGCTGTTGGCGAAGCGCAGCGCGAGCAGGTTCTGGACGGTTTCCTTGCCCAGATAATGGTCGATCCGGAAGGTGC
The DNA here is from genome assembly GCF_000971055.1 of Sphingomonas sp. SRS2. GTDB lineage: Bacteria > Pseudomonadota > Alphaproteobacteria > Sphingomonadales > Sphingomonadaceae > Rhizorhabdus. The sequence continues at coordinate 27,870 of NZ_LARW01000044.1, read as the reverse complement.
GATCCTCGGGGAAGACCGCTGCGACCGCATCGTTGATGTGGCGGCTGGAGGCCATATCGTAGCCGAGCGGCTTTTCGAGACCGATGCGCACGCCATCGCCGGCGAGCCCCGCCTTGGCGAGGCCCTCGATCGTCGCCTCGAACAGCGACGGCGCGGTCGAGAGGAAGATCGACAGGCCGTTTTCGGTCGATCCGACCACTTTGGCGAGCGCGGCGAAATCGCCCTCCTTCGACGCGTCGACCGGGACATAGCTGAGCCTGCCGAGGAAGCTGGTCAGCGCCGCCTCGTCGAGCCGCTCGCTCGGCACATAACGGCGCAGCGCGGTCTCGGCGAAGGCGCGGAAGGCCGCATCGTCATGCGCGGTGCGCGCGGTGGCGACGATCGCGAGGTTCGCGGGAAGCAGCGCGTCGGCGGCGAGACCATAGAGCGACGGCAGCAGCATGCGCTGCGACAGATCGCCGGTCGCGCCGAACAGGAGCAATTTCTCGCTGGGTGCCGTCACCTGAGCTTCCCTTTTGATTGGACCGGTCGGTTCGTTGCCGTCACGGCTCTTGCCTGTCCTTGTAGCAAAAGCATCGTATCGCGGTAGCCGCCATGTCGCATTGCCGCATTATTTGCATGCCCATCGTTATACGAAGGGGGACGAAGGCATGTCGGAAGCCATCGAACTGGCCAATCGCAGCCTTGCCGTGCGGCTGGCATCGGGCAAAGCAGACATCGTTGCGGCGCAGCGGCTGCGCTATGATATCTTCTTTCGCGACATGGGGGCCAGCGCCGGCGCGACGGACGGGCCCGGCCGCGACATCGATCCCTATGACGATCTTTGCGACCATCTGCTGGTCGAGGACCATGCCCGGCCGGGCAGTCCGGTGGTCGGCACCTATCGGCTGCTGCGCCAGAGCGTCGCGGAGGCGCATGCCGGCTTCTACTCGGCGCATGAGTTCGATCTGACACGGGTGCTGGCGCATGCGAAGCGCGAGGGCGTCGAACTGCTTGAGCTCGGCCGTTCCTGCGTCGATCCCGCCTATCGCGACGCGGGGACAATCCAGCTGCTGTGGCGCGGCATCGCCGATTATCTCCAGCGTCACCGCATCGGCTATATGTTCGGTTGCGGCAGCTTCCCGGGCACCGATCCGGCGGATCATGCCGAGGGGCTGTCGCTGCTCGCGCACGATCATCTCGCCCCGCCCGAGTTGCGCGCCCGCGCGATCGGGGCCGAGGCGATCCCGCTCGCGGCGCTGCCGATCGGCGGCTATGATGCGCGCCTGGCGCTCCGCCGCCTGCCGCCGCTGATCAAGGCCTATCTGCGGGTTGGCGCCGAACTGGGCGAGGGGGCCTATGTCGACCGCGCCTTTAACACGATCGACGTGTTCGTGATGATGCCGGTGGCGCGGATTGCGTCCAGATATGCCCAGCGGTTCGAGGTAGCTGCGTAGATCATCCGTCAGCTCGGCCTTCGCCGGGATGACGACCCGGCGAATCCACTTTCCGATTGACGCTACTATCCCGGATGGCCATCCGCCGCCCAAGGCGAAAGGATGATCATGCGGCATTTCAGGTTCCTGCTCAGCGCGGTCTGCGTCGCGGCGCTCTCCGCCCCCGCCTTTGCCGATGCCGGCGATATCGTCGTCACCGGGCAGGGGCTGGCGAACAGCCCGGGCGATGCCGCCTATGATGTGATCAGCATCGACAAGGCCCGGCTCGACCTGTCGGCGAGTGGCCGGATGGAGGATATCCTGCGCGATGCCGCCGGATTCCAGCAGTTCCGCCGCTCCGACGCGCGCTCTGCCCACCCGACCAGCCAGGGGGCGACCTTGCGCGGGCTCGGCGGCAACGCCTCGACGCGGGCGCTGATCCTGCTCGACGGGGTGCCGATGATCGATCCGTTCGGCGGCTGGGTGAGCTGGGCGGCGCTCGATCCTGCGCGGATCGGTCATGTCCGCGTGACGCGCGGCGGCGGCAGCGGCATTTATGGCGCAGGCGCGCTCGCAGGCACGATCGAACTGTCGAGCGTCGGACCTGAAGAGGCGACGCGGCTCAGCGCCAGCCTGGCCTATGGCAGCCGCGAATCGATCGACGCGGATGCGACGCTGACCGCCAGGCTCGGCGGCGGCTTCCTGATGGTCTCGGGCGGTCATGCGCGGGGTGACGGCTTCATCCCCGTGGTCGAGGAGGATCGCGGCCCGATCGATCGCGCGGCGCGCTACAAGCAGAGCCGCGCCTCGGCCCGAGCGGTGATTCCGGCGGGCGAGGATATCGAGCTGCAGGCGAACGGATCATTCCTGCTCGACCAGCGCGATCGCGGCGTCCCCTTTACCGGCAACAGCAATCTCGCGGTCGATGGGTCGCTGCGGCTGGTGGGCCGGGGGCCGTGGCAATGGGAGGCGAGCGCCTGGGTCCAGCACCGCGAATTCTCCAGCGGCTTCGCCAGCATAGGCGCGGGCCGCGCAACGGCTGGCCAGTCGCTCGATCAATATAATGTCCCGGCCAATGGCGTCGGCGCGCGTGCGGAAATCCGCCCGTCGCTCGGCGAGGGAGTCAATCTGCGGCTTGGTGGCGACCTTCGTCATGTCAGCGGGCAAACCCAGGAGCTGGTGATCGCGACCAATGTCGGGCGCGTCGCAGGCGGCGAACAGGAGATTTACGGCGGTTTCGCCGAACTGGCGCTGCTGCCGAGCGACGGGGTGACGCTGACCGCAAGCGGGCGAATCGATCGCTGGCGGCTGCGCGACGGGCGGCGCACCGAGATCAACCGCAACACGGGCGCGCCCGTCGCCGCCAACAGCGCCGTGTATCCCGATCGCTCGGGCACAGAGGCGACGGGCCGCGCGGGCATCGCCTGGAACCCCGACGGCGCATCGGCAATCACCGTGCGCGCGGCGGCCTATAGCGGCTGGCGGCTGCCGACGCTCAACGAGCTGTACCGCCCCTTCCGCGCCGGCAATGACTCGACCGTTGCCAATCCGGGGCTCGATCCCGAGCGGGTCAAGGGGGTCGAGGGCGGTGTTGCCTTCCAGCCGCTCGCAAACTGGCGGCTTGCCGCGACGATCTTCTGGAACCGCCTCGACGACGCTGTGTCGAACGTGACGATCGGCGCCAACACCCGCCAGCGGCAGAATGTCGACGCGATCCGCAGCCGGGGGATCGAGATAGAGGGCTTCGCGACATTGGGTGAATGGCGGCTCCACGCGAGCTATTCGCATATCGATCCGCGCGTCCGGGCGAGCGGCGCGGCCATCGCGCTCGACGGCCTGCGCCCCGCGCAGACCCCGCGCAACCAGGCGAGCGCGTCGCTCGATTGGAATCGGCCCGGCCTCGCCCGTCTTGGCGCGACCGTCCGCTATATCGGGCGGCAGTTTGAGGACGACCAGAACAGTCGCCGCCTCGACGATGCGCTGACCATCGACGCGGTGGCGTCGATCCCGCTAGGCGCGGGCTTCACCGGCGAGCTGCGCGCCGAGAATATCGCGAACAAGCGCGTCGAGGCGACCGTCGGCGCGGACGGCACCGTCGAACGCGCGACGCCACGGACCTTGTGGGTGGCGCTGAGATACGAGCTGCGGTGATGCCTATCCCCTCCCCTTGAAGGAAGGGAGAATTAGGGGCAGTTTCCGGGTGCGAGGGGGCCACCACATGATCATCGACAGCGACGCCGCGGTTCCGATCCGTCCGCCCTTCTGGCGCTCGCTCTATGCGCAGGTCCTGATCGCGATCGCGCTGGGCATCGCGCTGGGGGCGTTCGCGCCCGACATCGCCACCCAGCTCAAGCCGCTCGGCGACGCCTTCATCAAACTGGTCAAGATGATCATCGCCCCGGTGATCTTCCTCACCGTGGTGACGGGTATCGCGGGCCTGCGCGATCTCGGTGAGCTTGGGCGGGTCGCGCTCAAGACCTTCGGCTATTTCCTCGTCATGTCGACTTTCGCGCTGATCGTCGGTCTAATCGTCGCCAATGTTGTGCAGCCGGGGGCGGGGATGCACATCGCCCCCGCCGCGCTCGATACCAGCCATATCGCCGAATATGCCCAGAAGGCGCACGACCAGTCGCTGACCGCCTTCCTGATGAACGTCATCCCGACCACGCTGGTCTCGGCGCTGAGCGAGGGCGAGATCCTTCAGGTGCTGTTCGTCGCGATCCTGTTCGGCATCGCGCTGTCGCTGAGCGGTGCGCGCGGCGCGCCGGTGCTCGACCTGCTCGAGCAGCTCACGGCGGTGGTCTTCCGTCTGGTCGGGATGTTGATGAAGGCCGCGCCGATCGGCGCATTCGGGGCGATGGCCTTCACGATCGGCAAATTCGGCGTCGGCACCCTCGCCAATCTCGGCGGGCTGATCCTGTGCTTCTACCTGACGTCGCTCGCCTTCATCTTCATCGTGCTCGGGGGGGTCTCGTGGGCGGCGGGTTTCTCGATCTTCCGGCTGATCGCCTATCTGAAGGACGAGCTGCTGCTCGTGCTCGGCACCTCCTCTTCCGAAAGCGCGCTGCCCAACCTGATGGCCAAGATGGAACGGGCCGGCTGCGACAAGCCGGTGGTGGGGCTGGTCGTGCCGACCGGCTATTCGTTCAACCTCGACGGCACCAACATCTATATGACGCTCGCGGCGCTGTTCATCGCCCAGGCCTGTGACGTCGATCTGTCGCTGGGCGAGCAGATCAGCCTGCTGCTGGTGGCGATGATATCGTCGAAGGGCGCGGCGGGCGTGACCGGGGCGGGCTTCATCACGCTGGCCGCGACACTGTCGATCGTGCCGTCGGTGCCGGTCGCCGGGATGGCGCTGATCCTCGGCATCGACCGCTTCATGTCCGAATGCCGGTCGCTGACGAACTTCATCGGCAATGCGGTGGCGACGGTGGTCGTGGCCCGCTGGGAAGGCGCGCTGGACCGGGAGAAGCTCAAGGCGGCGCTAGGGTAAGGGATAGAGAGGACCGGTGCATCCCACCCTCCTCGACGAGGGGAGGTTTGGAAACTTCCAGCCCTTCCTTTAAGAACCGTCCCTGATGGCTATTCCCTTCCTCAGCTCGAAACCCTTTTTCGACGACAAGAACCATGCCTTCTGGGTGCTCCAGTCGGCGGGCTGGGCCGGCTATTTCGTGCTGAGGTCGCTGGGCGGGCTCGCCAATGCGATGGGGCTGCTGTTCGTGGTCCCCACCGCGCTGACGACCGCGACGGGCTATTCGCTGACCCTGCTGATGGCCTCGGCCTATCGCCGGCTGATCAAGCAGAAGCCGATCATCACCTGGTCGCTCTCGATCCCGATACTGGTCGTGGCGGCGGCGATCTTCTCGTCGATCGAGACCTGGGCGCACGCGACCTTTTACCGGCCCGAGGAGATGCCGGTCGGCATCCAGTTCTTCGGAGCGATCCTGCTCGATTTCTCGCTGCTCGCGGCTTGGTCGGCGCTCTATTACGGGATCAACTTCTACCTGCTGCTCGAACAACAAAGCGACCGGGTCGAGCGGCTCGAAAGCCAGGCCTCGTCGGCGCAGCTGGCGATGCTGCGCTATCAGCTCAACCCGCATTTCCTGTTCAACACGCTCAATTCCATCTCGACGCTGGTGCTGCTGAAGGAAACCCAGCGCGCCAATGCGATGCTGTCGCGGCTGTCCTCCTTCCTGCGCTACACGTTGGCCAACGAACCCGAAGGCACGGTCAGCCTTGCGCAGGAGGTCGAGACGCTGAAGCTCTATCTCGACATCGAAAAGATGCGCTTCGAGGACCGGCTGCGCGCCAATTTCGATGTCGATCCGGCGGCGTCGGAAGCGCGGCTGCCCTCGCTGCTGCTCCAGCCGCTGGTCGAGAATGCGATCAAATACGCCGTCACCCCGCTCGAGGAAGGAGCCGATATCAGCGTCCACGCTCGCCTGCAGGGGATGGAACCGGAACGCCGCTTGATCATTTCGGTTACGGACACGGGCCCCGGGTTGAACGACGGGATGCAACGCCCCACCTATTCAACCGGCGTCGGTCTGGCGAATATTCGCGACAGACTGGCGCAGGCCTATGGTGCGGACCAGCGTTTTGAGGTCCAGACTGGCCGGGAGGAAGGCTTTGGTGTCGTTATCGACATTCCCTTCCAGACCGCAAAACAGCGCAAGGATAGTGCATGACGATCCGAACCATTCTCGTAGATGACGAGCCGCTGGCCATTCAGGGCCTGCAATTGAGGCTGGCCCCGCACGAGGATGTGGAAATCATCGAAACCTGCCTGAACGGCCGCGAGGCCATCAGGGCGATCAAGACCCACAAGCCCGATCTTGTTTTTCTCGATATCCAGATGCCTGGATTCGACGGCTTTTCGGTGATCCAGGGGCTGATGGAAGTCGAACCCCCGCTGTTCGTCTTCGTCACCGCCTATCAGGATCATGCGATCCGCGCGTTCGAGGCGCAGGCGATGGATTATCTCCTGAAACCCGTCGACGAGCAGCGGCTTGCCGACACGCTCGACCGGGTGCGCCAGCGCCTGACCGAAAAGCGCGGGGTCGAAGAGTCGGTGCGCCTCAAGGAAGTGCTCCAGGAGGTCGCCCCCGATGCCGCCGACAATTTCGTCGATGGCGACGACGCGCCCGCCGCCAACCGATTCGAGAAGCTGATCAACATCAAGGACCGCGGCAAGATCTTCCGCGTCGATGTCGATTCGATCGAGCGGATCGATGCCGCCGGCGACTATATGTGCATCTATACCGGCGACAACACGCTGATCCTGCGCGAGACGATGAAGGATCTGGAGAAGCGGCTCGACCCGCGCCGCTTCCAGCGCGTCCACCGCTCTACGATCGTCAATCTCGACCTCGTTCGTCAGGTCAAACCGCATACCAACGGCGAATGCTTCCTGGTCCTCGACTCGGGCGCGCAGGTAAAGGTCAGCCGGTCGTATAGGGAGGTCGTGGCCCGCTTCGTGCATTGACGCAGGCCACGCGGCCCGATTTATGCGTCATGCCAGCACAGGCCGGCAGGACCAATTCTGATCGGGAAGCCCTAATGACCATAGGCCTACGCCGCAGCGCCCTCTACATGCCCGCATCGAACCTCCGCGCGATCGAGAAGGCGCGGAGCCTGCCGTGCGATGTGGTGATTTTCGATCTGGAGGATGCAGTCGCCCCCGAGGCGAAGGAGGCGGCGCGCGCCAATGCGGTCGCGGCGGTGCGGGACGGCGGCTTTGGCGATCGCGAGCTGGTGATCCGGGTCAACGCGCTCGGCACGCCCTGGGCGATCGATGATCTGGCCGCCGCGGCCGAGTCCGGCGCGCATGCCGTGCTCGCCCCCAAGGTCGGCGATGCGGAGACGGTGCGCGCTTATCATGAAGCGCTGGGCAAGGCCCCGGCGGGCACCGGCTTCTGGGCGATGATCGAGGCGGCGCGTGCGATTTTCCGACTCGATACGATAGCCGAGGCGATGGCGGCCAGGCCTGGCTGCTTCGTGCTCGGCACCAACGACCTCGCCAAGGAGATGGGCGCGGCGCTGACCGTCGAACGCACGCCCTTTCTGGGCATGATGGCGCTGGCGGTGGCGGCGGCCAAGGGGCATGGCCTGGCGATCCTCGACGGGGTGTACAACGCCTTCGAGGACGATGCCGGCCTCGAACGGCAATGCGCCGAGGCGAAGGCCTATGGCTTCGATGGCAAGACGCTGATCCATCCACGCCAGATCGAAGGCGCAAACCGCAGATTCAGCCCGTCGGAAGCGGAGATCGCCTGGGCCGAAGCCGCTGTGGCGGGCTTCGCCGCGCCCGAAAATGCCGGCAAGGGCGCGATCCGCGTCGGCGGCGAGATGGTCGAGCGGCTGCATCTGGCGCAGGCCGAGCGAATTTTGTCGGTGTCGGGAAACGCGTTAGGCTAGAGTCTGCTTCGTGTTTCGGGTCGTGCCAGCCTGAAACGACAAGGGTCTAGTCTTTGTCCCGAGCGGCGTAAAGGCTGTAAAACTGCGGCATTTTCGCTCCCGGGCCGGCTGATAGATACCATGTACGGTGTCGTCGCGCGCAAGGGAGGAGTTTCAGACGCGAGCCTCTAAGCTTCTTTTGCACGCTCGGACGCGGATGGCCCTCGATCGCCGGACAGCCGGCCTTTCGGTGCTGTTCGCGATCGTCGTCATGTGGGCGATCATCGAAGCCGCGTTCATGCAGCCGCCGCCGCTGTTCGGCGGTGGCCATGGCGTGTTCGTGCTGCTGCTCATGCTGGCGGGGGGATCGGCGGGGGCGGCGCTGATCTGGTCGTGGCGGACCCAGCCGCATGTCCAGCTGCGCATCGCGCGGCGCGAACTGGTCGACGCGGTTCAGCTGGCCGCAGTGATGATCATCGATGGCGAGAATGTCATCCGCCACTGGTCGCGCGGATGCGAGGAGCTTTACGGCTGGCGTGCGGCGCAGGCGATCGGTCGGAAGCGCAACGTGCTGCTCCATACTCAAATGCCGGACAGCATGGCCGCGGCCTGGAACCGGCTCAAGGCTGAAGGACGGATGCACACTGAACTGATCGAGCGCCATCGCGACGGACGCGAGCTGGTGATCCATGACCATGCCAAGCTGTTCGACCACGGGGCCGGTCGCCTGTCCGCGGTCATCGCCGTGACCGACGTGACCGAATGGCGCAAGGCCGAAGCTGCGCTGCGGCTGAGCGAGGCGCGGCTCGCCACCGCCGTCTCGGTCCAGGGTATCTTCATCTATGAGATCGACCTGCTTGCCGGCCGGACGATCTGGATGACGCGCGGCGAGGCCTTTTTCGGCCACCCCGTCGCCGATGGCGACCTGACGACCGCGCCCGAGTCGATCGATCCCGATCATTACCGGCAGATCAGCAACGTAATCGACTCGGCCAGGCGCAGCGGCGAGGACCGCTTTCATTTCGATTTCACCTTCCACTATCCCGACGGCAGCGAGAGGCTCGCCGAAGGCTGGGCGCGGATCATCCGCGACGGCGATGGCCGTCCGGTGCGAATGCTGGGGACGCATCTCGACGTCACTGAGCGACGCCAGCGCGAACAGGCGCTGCGCGACGGCGAGGCCGAACGGCGCGCGATCCTCGCCACCGTGCCCGACGCGATGTTCGTCTGCACCGAGCGAGGAATCGTCCGCGCGTGCAGCGCCACCGCCTGCCAGCTGTTCGGCTATGACGAGGCCGATCTGGTCGGCCGCAACATGCTCGACCTGTTCAATGATGGCCGGGGACGCGCCGCGCTCCGCCGCGACCTGATGACGGCGGTGAACCGTGGCTCCGATACGCCCTGGCCGCTGCCGATGAACGTGCGCCGGGCGGATGGCGAGCTGGTGCCGACGTCCTTCGTGGTCGGCGATGCGGTGGTCGAGGGCACCCGGATGTTCGTCGTGTGCGGGCGCGACATGCGCCCGACGATGGCGACCGAGGAACGTTTCCACCGCCTGAGCAACGATCTCGCCCAGGTGTCGCGCCTCGGCATGATGGGCGAGATGGCAGGCGCGCTGGCGCATGAGCTGAGCCAGCCTCTGTCGGCGATCGTCAACTTCCTCGGCGCCGCCGACCTGATGCTCGAAGGCGGCGCCGATGCCGACAGCGAGCGGCTGCGCAGCGCGATCCACCGCGCCAGCGAGCAATCGAACCGCGCGGGCGAGATCATCCGCCGGCTGCGGGCCTTCATCCTGCGCGGCGAGGCCGACATGCGCGCCGAGAATCTCACCAGCCTGATCCGCGAAGCGGCGGCGCTGGCGATGTTCAACACCAGCAGCTTCGGCGTACGGCTATCCTATGAGTTCGAAAGCGAGGACAGGCTGGTGCTGGGCGACCGCATCCAGATTCAGCAGGTGCTGGTCAACCTGATCCGCAACGCTGCGGACGCGATGGCGGCGCATGGCGGAGAGCGACGAGAATTGTTAATTTACACGATGATGCCGAGAGATAATCTGATCGAGATCGCGGTGCGCGATTCGGGGCCGGGCATTGCGCCGGAGATGCTCGAACGGTTGTTCAGCCCCTTTGCCACGACCAAGCGCGAGGGGCTCGGCTTCGGCCTCGCCATATCGCGCCGGATCGTCGAGGCGCATGGCGGACAGCTGTCGGCGGCGGCAGCGCCCGATGGCGGTGCGCTGTTCCGCTTCACCCTGCCCGTCATGGAAGAGGAGACGGCACGATGATCACGCGGCATGTCTATATCGTCGATGACGACGATGGCCTGCGCCAGTCGGTCGAGGTGCTGCTCGACGTGGCTGGCGGTTTCATCACCTCCTCCTTCGCATCGGGCGAGGCCTTTCTCGACGCGGCGCCGCGCGCCGAGGGTGGCTGCGTGCTGCTCGACCTCAACATGCCCGGGCTCAACGGGCTCGAAGTGCTGCGCAGGCTGCAGACGATGGACGGCCGCTTCGAGACGATCCTGCTCACCGGCCAGGGCGACATCGGCGTCGCGGTCGAGGCGATGAAATCGGGCGCGATAGACTTCATCGAGAAGCCTTATGACAACCGGCTGCTGCTCAACGCGCTGGAGAACGGCTTCGCGCGGATCGAGGATCGCGAGAAGGAAGTCAGCGCGATCCAGTTGGCGCGAGAAAATATCGAGAAGCTCACCCCGCGCGAGCGCGACGTGCTGCTCGGCCTGATCGACGGCAAGGCCAACAAGATCATCGCCTATGAGCTCGACATCAGCCCCCGCACCGTCGAAATCTACCGCGCCAACCTGATGGACAAGCTCGGCGTGCGCAGCGTCGCCGAAGCGGTGCGGATCGCCTTTGCCTCGGGGCTGGTCCCGGTCTTTCCCGAATGAGCGGGCGAAAACGGTCTTGATCGGCGAGATGGCCGAAATCAGGGCCGCGGCGGGCTGCTGCGGGTTTGACCCTGTAACCGCGCCGCTATAGCCTTCGCGCATGCCATCCGACAGCGCCCGCCCCTTCGCCATCCTCGTCACCGGGGGCGCCGGTTATATCGGTAGCCATGCGGTGCTCGCGCTGCTCGACGCGGGCTGGAGCGTGTCGGTGATCGACAATCTCGTCACCGGCTTTCGCCAGGCGGTCGACAGCCGCGCGCGGTTCCACGAAGGGGACATCGCCGACGCCGCGCTGGTTGCGCGGATCATCGCCGGGGACGGGATCGGCGCGATCCTGCATTTCGCGGGTTCGGTGGTGGTGCCCGAATCGGTCGAGAAGCCGCTCAAATATTATCGCAACAACACCGCCAACAGCCGGTCGCTGATCGAGAGCGCGGTGGAGGGCGGCGTGCGCCATTTCATCTTTTCGTCGACCGCGGCGACCTATGGCATCCCCGCCGAAATCCCGGTGCGCGAGGACATGCCGACCGTGCCGATCAATCCCTATGGCATGTCGAAGCTGATGACCGAGGCGATGCTGAAGGATGTCGCCGCCGCGCATCCGATCAACTATTGCGCGCTGCGCTATTTCAACGTCGCGGGAGCCGACCCCGATGGCCGCGCCGGTCAGTCGACCGCGGGCGCGACGCACCTGATCAAGGTTGCGGTCGGGGCGGCGCTGGGCAAGCGCGCCGAGGTGGCGATCTTCGGGACCGACTATGCAACCCCCGACGGCACCGGAGTGCGCGACTATATCCATGTCAGCGACCTTGCCGACGCGCATCTCCACGCGCTCGATACGCTGATCGCCCGGCCGGATGAGAGCCATGTGATGAACTGCGGCTATGGACGCGGCTTTTCGGTGCTCGAGGTGCTCGACTCGGTGGACCGGATCACCGGCGGCACGGTCGTCCGCCGGATGGAGCCGCGCCGCGCCGGCGATCCGGATGCGCTGGTCGCCGACAATAGCCGCATCCTGGCGACCACCCCCTGGCGGCCAAGGCTGGCGGATCTCGACACGATCGTGAATCACGCGCTGGCGTGGGAACGGACGTCGGCGAAGCGCTAAATCGCCGCCTCGGCAGAGTCCGGGGCGACGGCGTTTTAAAACTCGGCGTCGAGTTCCTCGACTTCTTCCGGCTCGGCGAGCGCGGCGCTGGCCCATAACTTCATCAGCGGCCATTCGATCACCGTCGCGACATAGGCGCGGCAGACCGGATCGAGCGGGACCGAATAGGTGGTGAAGCGGGTGGCGACCGGGGCGAACATCGCGTCGGCGACGGTCGGCTTCGCGCCGAACAGCCATGGCCCGCCATAGCGGTCGATACAGTCGCGCCAGATTGCATGGACCCGCTCGATATCGGGCTTCGCGCCGGCGAACAGGCGGAAGCTGTCGTGACGCGCCCTGAGGTTCATCGGCAACGCCGAGCGCAGATTGTGGAAGCCCGAATGGATTTCGCCGGAGACCGAACGGCAATGCGCGCGCGCCAGCGGGTCGGCCGGATAGAGCCCCGCTTCGGGGAAGCTTTCGTGGAGATATTCGGCGATGGCGAGCGTGTCCCAGATGCTGGCGCCGTCATGGGTGAGCCGCGGTACCAGCACCGAGGGCGAGAGCAGCAGCAGCTCGGCGCGCTGCCCGGGCGCGTCGATCGGCACCGCTTCCTCGGTCAGGTCGAGCCCCGCCAGCTTGCAGAGCAGCCAGCCGCGCAGCGACCAGGACGAATAGTTGCGGCTCGAAATCGTCAGGATAGCGTGCGGCATCGGCTTCCCCTTTGCGCGATCATGACATCGAATCGGGCGAAGCGTCAAAAGTTTATGTCGCAGTGCAGCATAAAAGCGCTGGAAGATTCGCCGTGGGAATGCGAAGCTCGCTGCCGAGGGACGGATTTCCGTATGCTATATCAGTTTTTCCAGACAATGACCGACCTCGCCGCGCCGATGCGAATGTTTGCATCCGCGGGGCTCCGGGCCCGGCCGATGCTGGGCGAATTCGGCAGGGAGCCGATCGCCAACAGCGTCTTCGCGGCGATGGACATGATCGCGCATACCGGGCTCAGCGCCGATCGCCCGCCATACCGGATCGACAATGTGCTGTCCGGCAATATGGATGTCCCGGTCCGCGAGGAGCTGGTCGCCGCGACCCCCTTTTGCGACCTGCTCCGCTTCGCCAAGGATGCCGGCGCGACGGTCCAGCCGAAGATATTGCTGGTCGCGCCGATCTCGGGTCATTTCGCGACCCTGCTCCGCAACACCATCCAGACGCTGCTGCGCGACCACGACGTCTATGTCACCGACTGGAAGAACGCCCGCGACGTGCCGGTCGCGGCGGGACAGTTCGGATTTGACGATTATGTCGACCATGTCGTCCACTTTCTCGAGGAGATCGGTCCGCCGGTCCATCTGATGGCCGTGTGTCAGCCCTGCGTACCGGCGCTGGCGGCGGTGGCGCTGATGTCGAAGGACGCCAATCCCGCCACCCCGCGCAGCCTGACCCTGATGGGCGGCCCGGTCGACGTGCGGATCAATCCGACCGGGGTCAACGATCTCGCCAACCAGCATGATTTCAAATGGTTCGAGGATAATCTGATCCATACCGTCCCCTTCCGCTATGCGGGGAGCGGGCGGCGGGTCTATCCGGGCTTCCTCCAGCTCACCGCCTTCGTGGCGATGAACTCGGGGCGTCATTTCGACCAGCATCGCGCCCTCTACCAGCATATGGCCGATGGCGAGGAGGCGGACGCCAAGGCGATCCGCGACTTCTACGACGAATATTTCGCGGTGCTTGACCTGACCGCCGAATTCTATCTCGAGACGATCGACCGGGTGTTCCAGCGCGCGCTGCTCGCCAAGGGCGAGCTCGACTATCGCGGCCAGCGGATCGATTGCGGCGTGATCAAGCGCACCGCGCTGCTGACCGTCGAGGGCGAGCGCGACGACATCTGCGCGGTCGGCCAGACCTCGGCCGCGCACGACCTGTGCACCGGACTGCGCCCACATATGAAGCGCCATTATCTCCAGGCCGGGGTCGGTCATTATGGCGTGTTCAGCGGCAAGAAGTGGGACAACCAGATCTATCCGCAGGTGCGCAACTTCGTGCTGGGCGCGAGTTAAGCTGCCGCACGCGCACGTTCAGGCTGCTTAGCTGCCACACCTATGATCGTCATTCCCGCGAAGGCGTGACTCCACGCGCCGATGCCCAGGATCCCTGATGGTGACGCGCTGGCTTCCGGTGGATTCCCGCCTTGGCGGAGATGAGGAGGGGTGAGGGTGCACCGTGCAATTACCACTGGTGACGAGGCAAACGCGCTTTCTCGCGCAACCGAAAAAAAGGGCCGATCCGTGAGGACCAGCCCTGAAAGTTTTAGGAGAGGATGCCTGAAAGGCCCGATCTTTGTGCACCTGCGAAGAGATATTTGCAAGCGCAAAAAAGAACGGGGCCTAAAGAAAAGCGTAAATCTCTGAAAACAAAAGCTATTTAGTGTTCAACAGTGTAAGCCGGTTGCGGTTGCGCCGAATCTATCCCGCAGTAGCGAACAGAATCGGCCGGTTATTGCCAGCGCGGAAGCGCGCCGCCATGTTGTGCGCCTGGCTATCGGGGGAAGCGGCATGGCGCGGGCAGCGGAAATGACGGCGGCAGGCGCGGGCGCGGTACGCGAGCTGACGCTGCGCGGACTGCTTCTCGGCGTGCTGATCACCTTCGTCTTCACCTCGGCCAATGTCTATCTGGGCCTGCGCGTCGGGCTGACCTTCGCGACCTCAATCCCCGCCGCGGTGATTTCGATGGCGATCCTGCGGCTGGTCCGCAACAGCAGCATCTTCGAGAATAATATCGTCCAGACGGTGGCGTCGGCGGCCGGCTGCATCGCCTCGATCATCTTCGTGTTGCCGGGGCTGGTGATGGTCGGCTGGTGGCAGGGTTTTCCCTTCTGGCAGACCTTCCTGCTCTGCGCGGCGGGCGGAATGATGGGCGTGGTCCTGTCGGTGCCGCTGCGCCGCGCGCTCGTCACCGGGTCCGACCTGCCCTCCCCCGAGGGCGTTGCCGCCGCCGAGGTGCTGCGCATCGGCACCCAGACCGCCGAGGGCGCCGCCGAAGCGAAGGTGGGACTGCGCGTCATCCTGATCGGGTCGCTCGCTTCGATCGGCTATGCGCTGCTCGCCGCGACCAAGCTGGTCGCCGCCGAGGCTGCGGTCTGGTTCCGGCTCGGCACCAGCTTCGCCGCGACTGGATTATGGACCTCGCTGTCCTTTGCGCTGCTTGGCGCGGGCCATCTCGTCGGCCTGTCGGTCGGCCTCGCCATGGGATTCGGGCTGGTGATCGGCTTCGGGCTTGCGACTCCGATCCTCAGTTATATCGCAGCCACGCCGGGCGCTGCCGAGGATGCCGCGCTCGGGGTGTTCACCGCCGATGTCCGCTTTCTGGGCGCAGGAGTGATAGGCATCGCCGCCTTCTGGACGATGGGCAAGCTCGCCCGCCCGCTATGGCGCGGCATGGCCAGCGCGATTGCCGCGTCGAAAGCGCGCAAGGCGGCGGGGGGCGAGCTGTTGCCGGTCGAGGAACGCGACATCGGCGTCGGCTGGCTGGCGGTGATCGTCGCGGGGCTGGCGCCGCTGATCGTCGGGCTGCTGTGGCATTTCGCGGGGCAGGGGCCGCTCGCACCGTTCGCGCTGCCGCTGTCGCTCGGCTTCTATCTCTATGTGCTGGTGATGGGCGCGTTCGTCGCGGCGATCTGCGGCTATATGGCGGGGTTGATCGGATCATCGAACAGCCCGGTGTCGGGTCTCGCGATTCTCGGTGTCCTCGGCTCGGCGCTGCTGCTCGCGGTCGCGGTGCGGCCGATCGCCGACGCCGGGGCGGGACCGCATCTCATCGCCTTCGCATTGTTCGTGACCGGGCTGGTGCTTGCCTGTGCGGTGATCGCCAACGATAATCTCCAGGACCTCAAGACCGGCCAGCTGATCGGCGCGACGCCGTGGAAGCAGCAGGTCGCACTGATGGTCGGGGTGCTCGCCGGATCGGCGGTGATCCCGCCGATCCTCGATCTGCTCAACGCGGCCTATGGCTTCGCACCGCTGGCGGGCAGCGGCCTGCCCACCCCCGAATCGCCCCTGCCGGCGCCCCAGGCGACGCTGATCGCGACATTGGCGAGCGGCATCCTCGGCGCGGGACTCGACTGGGACATGATCTTCGTCGGCGCGGGGGTTGGCGTGCTGCTGATCGCGCTCGACGAGCTGCTCGGCCGAGCGAAGCGGCTCCGCCTGCCGCCGCTCGCGATCGGGATCGGCATCTACCTGCCGATGTCGGTAACGCTGCCGGTCGTGATCGGCGCGGTGATCGGTTATGCTTGGGACCGCCGCAACCCCGATCCGGTGTCGCAGCGGATGGGCGTGCTGCTCGCCTCGGGCTTCATCGTCGGCGAAAGCCTGTTCGGCGTGCTGCTCGCGGGCCTGATCGTCACCACCGGCAGCGGCACGCCGCTCGCGCTGATCGGCGAGGGCTATGAAGGCGTGGCCATGGCGGCGGGAACGGCGCTGGTGATCGCGATGCTAATGGCGCTGTATCGCTGGACGGCGCGGGCGGCGGCGCGGGTCTAGCCGTCGTCCCGGCGGGGGCGGGGCCGCCACGAGACGGAGCGCCCGCTGGCCTTGGGCGGCCCCGGCCTTCGCCGTGGCGACGAGTTTGGCAAACTTGCCCTTTTGACCCTTGCCCTGTATGGCCCCCGCCGGCTCTTTCAAATCCTCACAGTCTCAGGTGAACCATGAAGATCAGCGGCGTGGACATCCGTCCCGGCAACATCATCGAGTATGAAGGCGGCATCTGGCGCGCGGTCAAGATCCAGCACACCCAGCCCGGCAAGGGCGGCGCCTATATGCAGGTCGAACTCAAGAACCTGATCGACGGTCGCAAGAACAATGTTCGCTTCCGCTCGGCCGAGAGCGTCGAGCGCGTTCGCCTCGATACCACCGATTTTCAGTTCCTGTTCGCCGACGGCGAAGACCTGACCTTCATGGACAAGGCCACCTATGATCAGATCACGCTGCCGCGCGACCTGCTCGGCGACGCCGCGGCCTTCCTGCAGGACGGCATGGACGTGGTGATGGAGCTCTATGACGAACGCCCGATCTCGGTGCAGTTGCCCGACACGGTCGAGGCGCTGATCGTCGAGGCCGATGCCGTTGTGAAGGGGCAGACCGCCTCGTCGAGCTACAAGCCGGCGATTCTCGAAAATGGCGTCCGGGTGATGGTGCCGCCGTTCATCGGCGCGGGCACCCGTATCGTCGTCGACGTCTACAGCCAGGAATATGTCCGCCGCGCGGATTGACCTTCATCTTCCCCTCCCTGCCAAGGGAGGGGATCGAGGGGTGGGCCACGCCGCTTGCTTGGGCAAGCCAGCGTGCCACCTCTTGCGGACTGACCCACCCCCGGCCCCTCCCTTGGCAGGGAGGGGGGAGAAGAAAAATGGTAGCCCATTCAGGCCTCATCACCGTCATGGACCGCGCCGCGCGCAAGGCCGCGCCGCGGCTGCGGCGCGACTTCAACGAAGTGCAGCAGCTCCAGGTGAGCCGCAAGGGGCCCGCCGACTTCGTGTCGATGGCCGACCGCCGCGCCGAGGAGACGATCTATGAGGAGCTGAAGCGGGCGCGGCCCGACTGGGGCTTCGTGATGGAAGAGGCCGGCATCATCGAGGGCGACCCGACGAAGCCGCGCTGGATCGTCGATCCGCTCGACGGCACCAGCAACTTCCTGCACGGCCTGCCGCACTTCGCCATCTCGATCGCGGTCGAGGAGCCGCGCCCGGGGCAGACGCGCGGCGAAGTGACGCAGGGCCTGATCTACCAGCCGCTGACCGACGAGAGCTTTTGGGCCGAAAAGGGCCGTGGCGCCTGGCTGCAGAATGCGCGGCTGCGCGTTTCGGCGCGGCGCGACCTGAGCGAAGCGCTGGTCGCGACCGGCATCCCGTTCCTGGGTCATGGCGACATCAGGCAATGGACCGCTATCTTCGCGCAGGTCGCCCCCGAAGTCGCGGGCATCCGCCGCTTCGGCTCGGCCGCGCTCGATCTCGCCTGGGTTGCGGCGGGGCGTTACGACGCCTTCTGGGAAAGCGACCTCAACATCTGGGACGTGGCGGCGGGAATCCTGCTTGTGCGCGAGGCCGGCGGCTTCGTGAGCGACTTCCGCGGCGGCGACCGGATGCACGACCGTAACGAATATCTGGCAACGAATGACGGCCTCGCGACCAAGATCCACAAGCTTGTGGCGCAGGGTCTGAAGTCGGGCTGAGATAGTCGTCGCCCCGGCGAAGGCAGGGGCCACCACCAGCTCGTTCGACGGCCTGAGGGCAGCAACCGATAGCGGCCCCGGCCTCCGCCGGGGCGACGGATTGGCGCAGCGGAGAAAGCCCCGAATCCCGCCCGCTTATTGCGATTCATTCTCACCGGCCCACCGGCTTGCTTCGCAGGTGCGGCAGGCCTAAACGACGCCACAAAGGCCGGATTCCCGGTCCGTTTGTTCGGAGCTTGTTCATGGCGTCAGTCGCCGCCGGATATTTGCCGATCCTGCTGTTCCTCGGGGTGGCGCTCGCCCTGTCGAGCACGTTCGTTTTCCTGCCGATGCTGGTCGGCCGGCTCACGGGCGCGCACAAGCCCAATCCCGAGAAGCTGACCGAATATGAATGCGGCTTCCCCGCCTTCGAGGACAGCCGCGCACAGTTTGACGTGCGCTTCTACCTGATCGCGATCCTGTTCATCATCTTCGACCTCGAGGCCGCCTTCCTCTATCCCTGGGCGGTGTCGCTCGGCGGGATCGGGTTCGTCGGCTGGCTGTCGATGATGATCTTCCTGGTCGAACTGACCATCGGTTATATCTATGCGTGGAAAAAGGGAGCGCTGGAATGGGAGTGATCCTCGACCCGGCGAGCAACCCGCATCCCACGGAGAACGTGGCTCCGGACGCCGACTTCTTCAAATCGCTCCAGTCCGAGGTCAACGACAAGGGCTTCCTGGTCACCTCGACCGAAGATCTGTTCCAGTGGGCGCGCACCGGCTCCCTTTGGTGGATGACCTTCGGCCTCGCCTGCTGCGCGGTCGAGATGATCCACGTCAACATGCCGCGCTATGACCTCGAACGCTTCGGCGCCGCGCCGCGCGCCAGTCCGCGCCAGTCGGACGTGATGATCGTTGCGGGCACGCTGTGCAACAAGATGGCCCCCGCGCTGCGCCGGGTCTACGATCAGATGTCCGAGCCCAAATATGTGATCTCGATGGGTTCGTGCGCCAATGGCGGCGGCTATTATCATTACAGCTATTCGGTGGTGCGCGGCTGCGACCGCATCGTCCCGGTCGACATCTATGTCCCGGGATGTCCGCCGACCGCTGAGGCGCTGCTCTATGGCATCATGCAGCTCCAGCGTAAGATTCGCCGTATCGGGACGCTTGAACGGTGAGCGGCTCGCTGACCTTTCCGCGCTTCGCGTCGAACGATGGCGTGATCGAGGCGGCGCGGGCCGCGCTCGGCGACCGGCTGATCGATACCCGCGAATGTGTCGGTGAGATCGCGTTGCACGTCCGCCGCGACAGCACCGCCGAGGCGCTGCGCATCCTGCGGGATGATCTCGCCTATCAGCAGTTGATGGAGATCGCCGGGGTCGACTATCCCGATCGCGCCGAGCGCTTCGAGGTCGTCTACTGCCTGCTCAGCCTGACGAAGAACCACCGCATCCGCGTCCATGTCGCGACCGACGAGGTGCAGCCGGTGCCGAGCGTGACCGGGCTGTGGCCGGTCGCCGGCTGGCTCGAGCGCGAAGTGTTCGACATGTATGGCGTGCTGTTCGACGGCAATCCCGATCTGCGCCGTATCCTCACCGATTACGGCTTCCGCGGCCATCCGCAGCGCAAGGACTTCCCGCTGACCGGCTATGTCGAGTTGCGCTATTCCGAGCAGCACAAGCGGGTCATATACGAGCCGGTCAAGCTGGCGCAGGACTTCCGCAGCTTCGATTTCATGAGCCCGTGGGAAGGCGCCGACTATATCCTGCCCGGCGACGAGAAGGTCTCGGCGACCCAACCCGGCGCGCCGACCCCCGCGCCCGCGCAGAAGGCGCCCGAACCGGTTGTCGCGACTCCGCCGCCGCCGACCCCGAAGACCACCGATACGCCCGCCGAGACCGGCGCCGGCGCGGCGGCGAACAAGGCTGCCGCCAAGCCACGTGCGGCGGCGAGGCCCAAAGCCGGCACATCGCAGGACAGCGCCCCCGACAAGGCGCCGGCCAAGCCGCGTAAGCCCAAAGGTGAGACCAAGTGAGCGACATCCGCCACTATCCCGAAGCCGGCACCGACGTGCCGCCGTCGCAGGGTGTGACCGACACGCCGGCATCGCCCGACGTGCAGATCCAGAACTACACGATCAATTTCGGTCCGCAGCATCCGGCGGCGCACGGCGTGCTGCGCATGGTGATGGAACTCGACGGCGAGATCGTCGAGCGCGTCGATCCGCATGTCGGCCTGCTCCATCGCGGCACCGAGAAGCTGATCGAGTATAAGACCTATCTTCAGGCGCTGCCCTATTTCGACCGGCTCGACTATTGCTCGCCGCTGGCGATGGAGCACAGCTATGTGCTGGCAATCGAGAAGCTGCTCCAGCTCGAAGTGCCGATCCGCGCGCAATATCTGCGGGTGTTCTTCGCCGAACTGACCCGCATCATGAACCACATGCTCAACCTCGGCGCGCATGTCATGGACGTCGGGGCGATGACGCCGAACCTGTGGCTGTTCGAGGTTCGCGAAGACTGCATGAACTTCTATGAGCGCGCCTCGGGCGCGCGGATGCACGCGGCCTGGTTCCGTCCGGGCGGGGTGCATCAGGATGTACCGCTCAAGCTGCTGACCGATATCGGCGACTGGCTCGACACGCGGCTGCCGCGCCTTTTCGAGGATGCGATCAGCCTGGTGGCCGACAACCGCATCTTCAAGCAGCGAAATGTCGATATCGGCGTCGTCTCGCGCGACGAGGCGATCGCCTGGGGCTTTTCCGGCCCGATGATCCGCGCGGCGGGGGTCCCCTGGGATATCCGCAAGTCGCAGCCCTATGACGTCTACGACCGCATGGACTTCGAGATTCCGGTTGGTACCAAGGGCGATTGCTACGACCGTTTCATGGTCCGGGTGGAAGAGGTCCGCCAGTCGGCGCGCATCATGAAGCAGTGCCTGCGCGAAATGCCCGAGGGTCCGATCGCCAGCCTCGACCGCAAGGTCGTGCCCCCCAAGCGCGGCGAGATGAAGCGATCGATGGAAGCGCTGATCCACCATTTCAAGCTCTATACCGAGGGCTTCCATGTTCCCGCCGGCGACGTCTATGTCGCGACCGAAAGCCCGAAGGGCGAGTTCGGCGTCTATCTCGTCTCCGACGGCAGCAACAAACCCTATCGCTGCAAGATCAGGCCGACCGCGTTCAGCCATCTCCAGGCGATGGATTTCATGATGAAGGGTCATATGCTGGCCGACACCACCGCCGTCCTCTCGGCGATCGACGTCGTGTTCGGGGAGTGCGACCGCTAATGTCCGACGCAGCTCATATTCCCGACGAGGCCGAGACCCGCGCGCGCTGGGGCGGTTTCGCCTGGAGCGACGAGAATGCCGCGCAGGCGCAGAAGATCATCGCGCGCTATCCGCCGGGGCGGCAGCAGTCGGCGGTGATGCCGCTGCTCGATCTCGCCCAGCGGCAGGTGGGTGCGGAGACGCAGACCCAGGGTTGGCTGCCGGTGCCGGTGATGGAATATATCGGGGCGCAGCTGGGCATGGCCTATATCCGCGTGCTCGAGGTGGCCAGCTTCTACACGATGTATAATCTGGCCCCGGTCGGCCGCTATCATGTCCAGGTGTGCGGGACGACGCCGTGCATGCTGCGCGGGTCGGACGATGTGCTCGACGCCTGTTACAAGAAGGGCATGAAGAAGGGCGCGACGACCGCCGACGGGCTGTTCACGCTGACCGAGGTCGAATGCCTCGGCGCCTGCGCCAATGCGCCGATGGTCCAGATCAACGACGATAATTACGAAGACCTGACCTTCGACACGACGACCGCGATCCTCGAGGCGCTGGCCCGGGGCGAGCAGCCGAAGATCGGTCCGCAGATCGACCGCCAGACGAGCTGCCCCGAGGGCGGGCCGACCACGCTCAAGGAGATGGTCGGCGAGAACCATGATTATCGTGGACGTTGGGCGGTATCGGGAAATGGTCCGGCATGAGCGCGCTGATTTCGATCATCGTCACGATCGTCGTGGCCGTCATCCTGCTCAAGCTGGCGTTCAAGCTGCTGGGCGTGGTCATCGCGATCGCGATCGGCGTGGCGGTCTATTTCATCGCAGCGAAATTCTTCGGAAAGACGGTATGAACCGCCTTTCCACTATCTCCGTCATGCCAGCGCAGGCTGGCATCTCAGCCGGTTTGAGCGCGCGCTTGCCGCACGAGATCCCAGCCTTCGCTGGGATGACGATCTGGGGAGATCGTCATGCTTGACGACAAGGACCGCATCTTCACCAATGTCCACGGTTTCCAGCCGTGGAATCTCGACGCCGCCCGCAAGCGTGGCGACTGGGACAATACCAAGGGCCTGATGGCGCGCGGGCAGGACCAGATCATCGAGGACATAAAGGCGTCGGGGCTGCGCGGCCGTGGCGGTGCGGGTTTCCCGACCGGCATGAAGTGGAGCTTCATGCCCAAGGAGCCCAAGCCCGGCAAGCCGAGCTTCCTGGTGATCAATGCCGATGAGTCCGAGCCCGGTTCGTGCAAGGATCGCGAGATCATCCGCCACGATCCGCACAAGCTGATCGAAGGCGCGTTGATCGCCGGCTTCGCGATGCGCGCGCGCGCCGCCTATATCTATATCCGCGGCGAGTTCATCTATGAGGCGAAGGTGCTCTTCGCCGCCGTGGAAGAAGCCTATGCCGCGGGCCTGCTCGGCAAGAACGCCGCCGGCTCGGGCTATGATTTCGACGTCTTCGTCCATCGCGGCGCCGGCGCCTATATCTGCGGCGAGGAAACCGCGCAGATCGAGAGCCTGGAAGGCAAGAAGGGCCAGCCGCGCCTGAAGCCGCCCTTCCCCGCGGGTGCGGGCCTCTATGGCTGCCCGACGACGGTCAACAACGTCGAATCGATCGCAGTCGCGCCGACCATCCTGCGGCGCGGGGCGAGCTGGTTTTCCGGCATCGGGCGCGAAGGCAACAAGGGCACCAAGCTTTTCCAGATCTCGGGCCATGTGAACAAGCCCTGCGTCGTCGAAGAGGCGATGGGCATTTCGTTCGAGGAGCTGATCGACAAGCATGCCGGCGGCATTCGCGGCGGCTGGGACAATCTGCTCGCGGTGATCCCGGGCGGCTCCTCGGTGCCGCTGGTCCCCGCCGCGCAGATCAAGGATGCGCCAATGGACTTCGATGGTCTGAAGGCGCTGGGCAGCGGCCTCGGCACCGCCGCCGTCATCGTCATGGACAAGTCGACCGACATCGTCCGCGCGATCAGCCGGCTGTCCTATTTCTACAAGCATGAGAGCTGCGGCCAGTGCACGCCGTGCCGCGAAGGCACCGGCTGGATGTGGCGCGTGATGGAGCGGCTGCGCACCGGCGAGGCCCGGGTCGAGGAGATCGACACGCTGCTCGACGTCACCAAGCAGGTCGAAGGCCACACCATCTGCGCGCTGGGCGATGCGGCCGCCTGGCCGATCCAGGGCCTGTTGAAGCATTTCCGTCCCGAGGTAGAGCGCCGGATCCGGGAACGGGGCGATGACAGCGGCGCATATATGGAGGCGGCCGAATGACACGCAATTTGCTCGCAATCATGCTCGCCGGCACCCTGTTGGCTCCCGCTGTGGCGCAGGCGAGTTCGCCGCGATCGACGACGGCCGATGCGATCCGCACCAGTCATAAGGTGGCGCAATGCCTCTACGACAAGCGCAAGAGCGATGTCATGGCGGCGCTCGGCACGTCTGCGGACGCCGAGGCACAGCGCTATCATAACAATCTGAGCCGGGCGGCGGCATGCCGCCGGATCACGCTCAGCAACGCTCGTATCGAAGGCGTCGCGGTCGAGACTCCGCGCGACATCATGCGCGGCATGCTGGCCGAGGCGGCGCTGGCGAATATCTGGAAGCTGGACGCGTTGCAGCCGCAGCCCGCCCAGCCGTCCTACCAGCGCGACTGGTTCGGCGCGACGAGCCGCGACCGCGCGGTCGACGAGATGGCTGTGTGCGCGGCCGAACAGAATCCCGGAGGAATCCGCACCCTGATCGCCACCTCGCCCGAGAGCGGCGACGAGTTGTCGGCTGTCCAGGCGCTCAGCCCAACGCTGAGCCCCTGCCTGCCGCAGGGTGCGACCCTCAAGGCCAACCGCCAGTCGCTGCGCGCGGCGCTGGCCGAGGCGCTATACCACCGCGCAACCACCTCGGCGCTCGCCAGCAAGTGACGCCGAACACGTAATGACTGTCAGGAATCTCCATGCCTAAGCTGACCGTAGACGGGATCGAAGTAGACGTCCCAGCCGGCGCCACGGTGCTCCAGGCCTGCGAAGCCGCGGGCAAGGAGATTCCGCGCTTTTGTTACCATGAGCGGCTGTCGATCGCCGGTAACTGCCGGATGTGCCTGGTCGAGGTGAAGCCCGGTCCGCCGAAGCCGCAGGCGTCGTGCGCGCTGCCCGCCGCCGACAAGCAGGAGGTGTTCACCCAGTCGCCGATGGTGAAGAAGGCGCGCGAGGGGGTGATGGAGTTCCTGCTCATCAACCACCCGCTCGATTGCCCGATCTGCGATCAGGGCGGCGAATGCGACCTGCAGGATCAGTCGGTCGCCTATGGCAAGGGGCAGAGCCGCTTCACCGAGAACAAGCGCGCCGTCACCGACAAATATATGGGCCCGATCGTCAAGACGACGATGACCCGCTGCATCCAGTGCACCCGCTGTGTCCGCTTCGCCGAGGAAGTCTCGGGCGTCGAGGAAATCGGCGCGCTCTATCGCGGCGAAAATATGCAGATCACCTCCTATCTCGAGCACGCGGTGACGAGCGAGCTTTCGGGCAATGTCGTCGATCTCTGCCCGGTCGGTGCGCTGACCAGCAAGCCTTACGCTTTCGAGGCGCGGCCGTGGGAGCTCAAGAAGACCGCCGGCATCGACGTGATGGATGCGGTCGGCACCAATATCCGCTTCGACAGCCGCGGCCGGCAGGTGCTGCGCGTGCTGCCCCGCATCAACGAGGATGTGAACGAGGAATGGGCGTCGGACAAGACGCGCCACGCGGTCGACGGCCTGGTTCGCCGCCGGCTTGACAAGCCCTGGGTCCGCAAGGGCGGCAAGCTGGTCGAGGCGAGCTGGCAGGAGGCTTTCGCGGCAATCAAGGCGGTGAAGGCGGGCTCGTCGGTCGCCGCGGTCGCGGGCGATCAGCTCGACTGCGAGACGATGTATGCGGCGAAGGCGCTGCTCGCCAGCATGGGCTCGACCCTGCTCGAAGGCCGCCAGACCGGCATGGACTATGACGTGTCCAACCTCGCCACGGTCAATTTCAACAGCACGATCGCGGGCATCGAGACCGCCGACGTGATCCTGATCGTCGGTTCGAACCTGCGCTGGGAAGCGCCGCTGATCAACACGCGGGTCCGCAAGGCGTTCAAGCGCGGCGCCGAAATCTTCGCGATCGGCGAGGAAATCGACCTCACCTACAAGGCGAAGTGGCTCGGCAATGATCTCGGCCTGCTCGACAACCTCCCCAAGGAGGTCCTCGACGCCTTCGCCGATGCGCAGCGCCCCGCGCTGATCCTCGGCGGCGGCGGCCTGAAGGCCGGCGCGCAGGCCGCGACGCTGGCTCTGGTCGGGACGCTTGGCCTCGTGAAGCAGGGCTGGAACGGCTATAATGTCGTGCATCTCGCGGCTGCGCGGATGGGCGGGCTGATGCTCGGCTATGGTCAGCAGGGCGGCATTGCCGACCTCGCCGCCGCCGCGCCCAAGCTGCTCTTCCTGCTCGGCGCGGACGATGTCGACGCCGGCAATTTCGCCAAGAGCTTCAAGGTCTATATCGGCCATCATGGCGACGCCGGCGCTGCCGTTGCCGACGTGATCCTGCCCGGCGCGGCCTATACCGAGAAGGCCGGCACCTATGTGAACACCGAAGGGCGCGTCCAGCGTGGCGACCGCGCGGTCTTCCCGCCCGGCGATGCGCGCGAGGACTGGGCGATATTGCGTGCGCTGAGCGATGTGCTCGGCCATAAGCTGCCGTTCGACAGCTTCGACGCATTGCGCGCCGCGATGGCCGCCGAGGTGCCCGCGCTGGGAACCGAGGGGCTGGCCGATTATCCCTGGGCGCCGCCCAGTATCGCTGCAAAGGCGTCGGGCCCCGTCGGCTATCCGGTCAAGGATTTCTACCTGACCAACCCGATCGCGCGCGCCAGCGACACGATGCAGCGCTGCTCGGCCGAACTGATCCACGGACAAAGCTTCGCGGAGGCGGCGGAATGACCGCGCTGTTCCAGACTTGGGGTCTGCCCTTCGAATGGGCCTGGTTCGCCTCGACGATCATCGGCATCCTCGTGATCGCGCTGCCGCTGATGCTCGCGGTGGCGATGATCATCTATGCCGACCGCAAGATCTGGGCGGCGATGGCCCTGCGGCGCGGCCCGAACGTCGTCGGCCCCTGGGGCCTGTTGCAGAGCTTCGCCGACGGCCTGAAGGTCTTTCTGCAGGAAACGATCATCCCCTCGGCGGCGAGCAAGGGGCTGTTCCTGCTCGCGCCGATTATCACCTTCACGGTCGCGCTGATCGTCTGGGCGGTGATCCCCTTCGCGCCGGGTGTGGTCCTCGCCGATATCAATGTCGGGCTGCTCTACATCCTCGCGGCCTCGTCGATCGGCGTCTATGGCGTGATCATCGCGGGCTGGGCGTCCAATTCCAAATATCCCTTCTATTCGGCGCTGCGCGCGGCCGCGCAGATGGTCAGCTACGAAGTCTCGATCGGCTTCGTGCTGATCTCGGTCGTGCTCTATGCCGGCAGCTTCAACATGTCGGCGATCATCGAAGCCCAGCGCGGGCATATCTTCGGCGTCCTGAACGGCTTCGGTTTCAATCCGCTGCTGTTCCCGATGGCGGTGGTGTTCCTGATCTCGTCGATGGCGGAGACGGCGCGTGCGCCGTTCGACCTGACCGAGGCGGAATCGGAGCTCGTCGCGGGCTATCAGACCGAATATTCGTCAATGTCCTTCGCGCTCTACTGGCTCGGCGAATATGCCAATGTCATCCTGATGTGCGGACTGAACGCGATCCTGTTCTGGGGCGGCTGGCTGCCTCCGATCGACTGGGCGCCGCTCTACATGGTGCCGGGCATCGTCTGGTTCTTCGGCAAGTTGATGGTCTTCTTCTTCATCTTTTCCTGGGTGAAGGCGACCGTGCCGCGTTACCGCTATGACCAGCTGATGCGGCTGGGCTGGAAGATTTTCCTGCCGCTGTCGCTCTTCTGGGTGTTCCTCGTGTCCGGGTGGCTGATGCTCACCCGCTATGGAGTCTGAGCGCGATGAGCCTCGGCCATATCATCAAGTCGTTCACCCTCTGGGAGTTCGTGAAGGCGCACGCGCTGACCTTGAAGTATTTCTTCAAGGCCAAGGCGACGATCAACTATCCCTATGAGAAAAACCCGCTGAGCGTCCGCTTCCGCGGCGAGCATGCGCTGCGCCGCTATCCGAACGGCGAGGAGCGGTGCATCGCGTGCAAGCTGTGCGAGGCGGTGTGCCCGGCGCAGGCGATCACGATCGAGGCCGAGCCGCGCGACGACGGCTCGCGCCGCACGACCCGCTACGACATCGACATGACCAAGTGCATCTTCTGCGGCTTTTGCCAGGAAGCCTGCCCTGTCGATGCGATCGTGGAGGGGCCGAATTTCGAATATTCGACCGAGACGCGCGAAGAGCTGATCTACGACAAGAACAAGCTGCTCTCGAACGGCGACCGCTGGGAACCCGCGCTCGCGGCCAACCTTGCCGCCGATGCGCCGTACCGGTAATGGCGCGCATGGTTTCCGTCCGCCTTCACGGCCAGCGAGTCTTCTCCCCTCCCCTTCAGGGGAGGGGCCGGGGGTGGGGGCTATCCGCTGG
>NZ_LARW01000043.1 GCF_000971055.1 Sphingomonas sp. SRS2 | reverse complement strand
CCCCTCCCCTCCCCTGAAGGGGAGGGGTGAAAGCCTTAATGCGACCGCCCGAAATCGGGCGCGGCATCGTCCTGGCCCTGCTCGATGATCGAGCGGCGGACGGCGCGGGTGCGGGTGAACAGGTCGAACAGCGCGTCGCCGTCGCCCCAGCGGATCGCCCGCTGCAAAACGGTCAGGTCCTCGCTGAAGCGCTGGAGCATCTCCAGCACCGCATCCTTGTTCGACAGGAAGACGTCGCGCCACATCGTCGGGTCCGACGCGGCGATGCGGGTGAAGTCGCGAAAACCGCCCGCCGAATATTTGATCACCTCGCTCTGGGTCACCTCCTCCATGTCGGACGCGGTGCCGACGATGGTATAGGCGATCAGGTGGGGCAGATGGCTGGTGACGGCGAGCACCAGATCATGATGCTTGGGGTCCATCCTCTCGACGTCGGCGCCCAGCCGCTTCCAGAATATCTCGACACGTTCGACCGCCGTCGCATCCGCGCCCTCGGGCGGGGTGACGATGCACCAGCGCCCGTTGAACAAGGTCGCGAAGCCCGCGTCCGGGCCGCTATTCTCGGTGCCCGCGACCGGATGGGCGGGAATGATCGTCGCGCCCGGCAGCGCCTCGGCCAGCGCGGCCAGCACGCTGATCTTCGACGATCCGACATCGCTGACGATCGCATCGGCGGGCAGGTCGGCGGCAATCTCCGCGCCGACAGCGCCCATCGCGCCCACCGGCACGCACAGGATGACCAGATCGGCGTCGACCACCGAAGCCCCGGCGGTGTCGGTGACGTCGTCGACGAAGCCAAGCTCGCGAACCCGCTCGCGGACCTCAGGGCTCGCGTCATGGCCGGTCAGCCGCACCGTCGGCATCGTCGCCTGCACTGCGCGCGCGATCGACGAGCCGATCAGCCCCAGCCCGATGATGGTGACGCGCGCGAAGGGCAGCATCAGCCCGCCGCCTCGACCAGCTTGCGCAACGCGGTGGTGAGCCCGGTGATCTCGTCCTCGGTGCCGATGGTGATGCGCAGGCCGTGGGGCAGACCCTGTCCCGGCAGCCAGCGGACGATATAACCCGCATCCATCAGGCCGTGATAGGCGGTCTCGGCGGTCAGCTTGCCTTCGAACAGCACCAGCGAGAAATTGGCCTTGCTCGGCACCGCGCGCAGGCCCTTATTGCCCATGCTGGCGATCTCGCCCTCGAACCAGGTGCGCCATTTCAGGTTATGCGCGCGGCTGCTTTCGACAAAAGCGGTGTCGCCGATCGCGGCGATCGCGGCCATCTGTCCGGCGGTGGTGACGTTGAACGGCGCGCGGATCTTGTGAAGCGCCTCGATCACCGGCGCACTGGCATAGCCCCAGCCGATCCGTTCGGCGGCGAGGCCGAAGATCTTCGAGAAGGTGCGGGTGACGAGGACGTTGGTCGCGCTCTGCGCCAGCGCGAAGGCGCCGTCATCATCGGCGGGCTCGAGATATTCGGCATAGGCCTGATCGATCACCAGCAGGCAATCGGCCGGGGTCGCGGCGTGGAGGCGCGCGATGTCCGACGCGGGCGAATAGGTGCCCGTCGGGTTGTTGGGATTGGCGACGAAGATCACCCGCGTCTTCGGGGTGATATGCGCGATCAGCGCGTCGATGTCGGTCGCATAGTCGCGATCGGGCGCAACCACCGGCTCCGCGCCGACGCGCCGCGCCGCGATCGGATAGACCGAGAAGCCGAATTTGACGAACAATACCTCGTCGCCCTGGCCCGCATAGGCGCCTGCGGCGAGGTGGAGGATCTCATCCGATCCGGTGCCGTAGACGACGCGCGCGGGATCCAGCCCGTTGGCGGCGGCAATCGCCTCGCGCAGCTCGGCTGCCGAGGCGTCGGGATAGCGGTCGAGCGAGGCCGCGCCGGCGATGAACGCGGTGCGCGCCGCGTCGCTGGTGCCCAGCGGATTTTCGTTCGACGACAATTTAGCGACCTTGCGGCCGTCATCGGTTGTCGACCGTCCCGGCACATAGGGCGCGATCGCATCGATCCAGGGCTTGGGTGCAAGCATTGTGGTCATGGGCGAGCGCTTTAGGGGCGAAGGAAGGCCGCTGCAACCGCGCGTGACGGCGGGGCGGGCCCCAAAAAGGAATGGCCCTCGCTCCGGGGGCGGGGAGCGAGGGCCGACCTGACGTTCGTCACGCAGGCGGGGCGCAATCATTGTTCTCGAGCAACAGGGGGGAATCCCGAGAACGATTGCGACCGCTGGAGACGTATTAGGACGCCGAACCTGTCGCCTATATGAACGGGGTGGCTATTTGCGTGGCCCCTTCGGGCGTGGGTCGTCCCATTTGAACGTTTTGTCGGAAATCGCCACGCCATAGCGCTGATTTGTCAGGCGAACCGTCGATCGTCCGTTCTGCGCGTCGAGCACGGTCCAGCCCTGAAGGCTGAGCCCGGCCGGGCCGCCGCCGCGCGCAAACAGGATCGTGATCGTTCCGAACTCGGGATGCTTGGGGTCGCGCGCCTCGACCTGGATCGTGCCCGGCGTCGGCGAGGGGATGGTGCGGGCGAAACGGCTCATGTCCTTGGCCGGGTTGATCAGCACCGACAGCGGCGAATTGCCGACCGGCCAGCGCGACACCTGCTTCACCGAATAGTCGATCATGGTCAGCGCATTGCCGTCACCGACGATCAGCAGCGGCACGCCCTTCTGATATTCGAAGCGGATCTTGCCCGGCTGGCGCAGGCTCAGCACGCCGCTCAGCGATTTGCCCTTGCGGTCGGTCTGGACGAAGTCGGCTGTCATCGTGCTGATGCCGCGCAGATGCGCCTGCACCTCGGCGAGCGAACCGGCCTGAGGCGCGGACAGCGCGGGGGCGGCGATGACGATCGCGGCGGGGATCAGCGAGGCGAAAAGCGGGCGCATGTCGTTCCAGTCCTGGTCGTTATGCGGTGCTTATGCCCAAGCCCCGCTGAATTGGGAATGAAGCGCGGCGGCGTAACAAAGTTCCCGCTTCTCTTCCTTTCCCGTCACTCCAGCGAAAGCTGGAGTCTCAGGAGAAGCGCAATCACCTTTAACTGCACAGGGTTCTAGCTTTCGATGGAGTGACGATTGGGGCGAGGATCGATACGCTTATATAAAGCCGCATGACTCGCCGCTCCCTCACTTCGCTCGAGCGCTCGCTCGCCGCTTCGATGTTCGGCGATGCGATCGATCTCGATCGGGTCGCTATCCACCTGGCGCGCTGGTGGTCGTTCCAGCCGAAAAACGCGATCATGGCGCCCGATGGCGATATCTGGTGCCATCCCCAAGGCCATCTTCACCGCGCCTGCTACGCCTCGGGCAGCCTCGCGATGCAGGCGCTGTTCCTCCACGAGATGACCCATGTCTGGCAGGCGCAACGCGGCGGCCGCTGGTATCTGCCGCTCATGCGCCACCCCTTCTGCCGCTATGCCTATCGGCTAATGCCGGGAAAACGCTTCACGCACTACGGCATCGAGCAGCAGGCCGAGATCGTGGCGGATGCCTTCCTGCTGCGGAATGGCGTGGGGCGGCGGGGGAAGCCGGGTGTAGAGGTCTATGAGGCGCTTCTCCCATTCGTCGCCCCGGCGGAGGCCGGGGCCGCCAGAGATACGCGGCACGCTCAACCCTATAGCGGCCCCGGCCTCCGCCGGGGCGACGAATGAGGATAGGCTTTTAGACTGGCCCCGCAGCCGCTACACCCGTCCCATGATCCCCACCGGCCTGCTCGGCGGCAGCTTCAATCCTGCGCATTACAGCCATCGGCATGTCAGCCGCTTCGCGATCCGCGCGCTTGGCTTGCGGGAGATGTGGTGGCTGGTGTCGCCCGGCAATCCACTCAAGCCCGCCAAAGGCATGGCCCCGCTGCATGCGCGGCTGGCCTCCGCGAACGCCATGGCGCGGCGCGCACCGATCCGGCCGACCGCGATCGAGGCGAGATTGAGCACCCGCTACACCGTCGATACGCTGCGCCTGCTGGTCCGCCGCTATCCCAATCGCCGCTTCATCTGGGTGATGGGGGCCGACAATCTGGCGCAATTCGACAAGTGGCGCGACTGGCGCGGCATCGCGCGCAGCGTCGCCATTGCCGTGGTCGCCCGTCCGGGCTATGACGGTGGTGCCCGCGCCTCCGGGGCGATGGGCTGGTTACGGCGTTTCGTCCGGCCCGTGGCCAAGGCGAAGGATTGGACGGCATGGAGACCGCCAGCGCTCGTGCTGCTGCACTTTTATCCTGATCGCGGCTCCGCAACGCGGCTCCGGGCCAAGGACCCTAGCTGGCATCGTTCTTACATCAACACAGGCCTGCGCGATCGCGTGACGCGCCGGCCGCTTCCATGAAGGAGGTACATTGACTACCCCAGACAGCATCAAGGCCCCCAAGGCTTCCGCGGGCGCCACGGATGCGGACCCTTCGGCCAGGCTCCATGAGCTCGTGCTGAAATCCCTCGACGACGACCAGGCCGTCGAAACCGTCTCGATCCCGCTCGCGGGCAAGTCCTCCATCGCCGACTTCATGGTGATCGCCTCGGGCCGCTCGACCCGTCAGGTCGCGTCGATGGCGATGAAGCTCGCCGAAAAGATCAAGACGGAGATTGGCCGGAGCGTCCGAATCGAGGGGCTTCCGACCGCCGACTGGGTGCTGATCGATGCGGGCGACGTGATCGTCCACCTGTTCCGGCCCGAGGTCCGCAGCTTCTACAATCTTGAGCGGATGTGGAATTTCGGCGACGCGCCGGCTGCTCCGGTCGCGGCGCAGGCCTGATACGTCAACCGGCGGCAGGGGGAAGAAACCGCTTTGCTGCTGCATATCGTCGCGCGGGGGAAGATCGGCCGCAGTCCCGAGGCCGATCTGGTCGATCGCTATCTCAAGCGGATCGCGTGGCCGACGCGAATCACCGAATTGCCCGACGCCGGCGGCAAGGTTCCGCCGCGCGATCCCGGCACCGTGGTCGTCATGCTCGACGAGAAGGGTGAGCAGCTGAGCTCGATGGCTTTCGCCGATCGGCTTGGCCGCTGGCGCGACGACGGGCGGCGCGAATGCCGCTTCCTGATCGGCGCCGCCGACGGCTTCGACGAGGCGCAGCGCCGCGAGGCCGATATGCTCTTCGCCTTCGGCAAGGCGACCTGGCCGCACATGCTCGCCCGCGCGATGCTCGCCGAACAGCTCTGGCGCGCGACGAGCATCCTCGCCGGCCATCCCTATCACCGGGAGGGATGATGAGCGGGCGCGATCTTCCTGATCCTCCCCGGAACGGAGCATCGGGTTGGATTGCCCCCGGCAATCCAAGGTCATGCCGGGGGCATGACCGACCCGACGCTGGGGACCGCCGAAGGGGGTGGAGGGGGAACGCCCCAAGCGCCACCGCTCGACGCAGCCCCCCACCACCACCC
>NZ_LARW01000042.1 GCF_000971055.1 Sphingomonas sp. SRS2 | reverse complement strand
TGTAGATCGGCGTGCAAAAAGGACCCCCTTAGCGGGGTGATCGGCGTCTAAAAGGGACCCCTCATTTCGATGGTTTAAACGGCCGACTGGATTGTCAGTTGGCGAGATCGGGATGTTGGTTGTGGAGACAGTGGTTCGCATTCGGCGCGAGTATGCCGGAGGCAAGGCGATCAAGGCGATCGCGCGTGATCTTCGATTGTCGCGCAAAGTCGTGCGCAAGGCGATCCGGGCGCCGGAAGGCGCGTTCGACTATCATCGTTCGGTGCAGCCGCTGCCGCGCCTTGGTCCGTATCAGGACCGGCTCGACGCGCTGCTGTCGCAGAACGAGGTAACGCCCCGGCGCGACAAGCTGCGGATGACGCGCATCCACGATCTGCTACGACGGGAAGGGTTCGAGGGTTCCTACGATGCGGTCCGGCGCTACGCTGCACGCTGGAGGGAAGCCCGGCGCAAAGATCCTGGCGAGGAGGCGGCAGCGTTCATCCCGCTCGTGTTCAGGCCGGGCGAGGCCTACCAGTTCGACTGGAGCCACGAGGACGTGGAGATCGCCGGCAAGCCGATGCGGGTAAAGGTCGCGCACATGCGGTTGTGCGCATCACGAGCAGTTTATGTCCGGGCATATCCGCGC
The DNA here is from genome assembly GCF_000971055.1 of Sphingomonas sp. SRS2. Classification (GTDB taxonomy): domain Bacteria; phylum Pseudomonadota; class Alphaproteobacteria; order Sphingomonadales; family Sphingomonadaceae; genus Rhizorhabdus. The sequence goes on along the minus strand of NZ_LARW01000042.1, from coordinate 1,891 downwards.
GAGACGCAGGAGATGCTGTTCGATGCGCATGCGCGCGGCTTCGCCTTCTTCGGAGGTGTGCCGCTGCGCGGTATCTACGATAATATGAAGACCGCGGTGACGACGGTGTTCGTCGGCAAGGAGCGCATCTTCAACCGCCGGTTCCTGGTGATGGCTGACCATTACATGGTCGAGCCAACCGCATGCTCGCCGGCGGCAGGCTGGGAGAAGGGCCAAGTCGAGAACCAGGTCCAGACCATCCGGGGCCGCTTCTTCAAGCCACGGCTCCGGTTCGCCAGCCTGGAAGAGCTCAATGGCTGGCTGGAGGCCGAGTGTCTGCGCTGGGCAACGATGCAACCGCATCCCGAGCAGAAGGAGCTGACGGTCGGCCAGGCGCTGGAGTTGGAGCGGCCCGCGCTCCAACCGATGCTGGCGCCCTTTGACGGCTTCCACGAGACGAGCCACGCGGTCAGCGGCACCTGCCTGATCAGCTTTGATCGCAACCGTTACTCGGTAGCGGCCAAGGCCGTCCGCCGTGTGGTGCAACTTCGAGCTTATGCCGACCGGATCGTGGTGCGCATGGGCGATGTGATCATCGCCGATCATCCGCGCTTCTTCGGCCGTGATCGGACGATCTATGATCCTTGGCATTATCTGCCAGTGCTGGTGAACAAGCCTGGTGCGCTCAGGAACGGAGCACCCTTTCAGGACTGGGATTTGCCGCCTGCGCTGGTCAGGTTGCGGCGCAAGCTTGGCAATGACGACGATGCCGATCGGCGGTTCGTCCGTGTCCTGGCCGCCGTTCTCAGCGATGGGCTGGAGGCGGTCGAGAGCGCTGTCCGCGAAGCGCTCGATATCGGCGCCGTCAGTGACGAGGTGATCCTCAACATCCTGTCGCGGCGGCGAGAGCCGCCCAGAACAGCGTCCATCATCACGCCCGAAGATCTGGCGCTGACCCATCCACCGATCGCCAACTGCGCGCGCTACGACAGTCTGCGAGGCACCCGTGCAGCGGCATGAGATGATCGAGGCCATGCGCGGGCTCGGCCTCAAGGGCATGGTCGGCGCGTTCGATGACGCGGTGACCGCTGGTGTGCAGCGCAAGCGCAGCGCCACCGAGATCCTCACCGATCTGCTACGCGCCGAGGCTGCTCATCGGCATGCCGCTTCGATCCGCTACCGGATGAGTGCTGCCAAGCTGCCGACGATCAAGGATATCGACGCGTTCCTGTTCGATGACACTCCGATCAACGAGGAACTGGTCCGTGCGCTGCACGCCGGATCGTTCCTGCCCGGTCGGCGCAACGTCGTCCTCGTTGGTGGCACAGGCACCGGCAAGACCCACCTGGCGATCGCGATTACCGCCAGCGTGGTGCGTGCGGGCTCTCGCGGTCGCTACTTCAATACGGTAGATCTGGTCACCCGCCTCGAGGAAGAGACCCGCATCGGGAAGGCTGGCGCGCTCGCTGCGCAGCTCTCCCGTCTCGATCTCATCGTGCTCGACGAGCTGGGCTATCTGCCGTTCGCACGATCGGGCGGGCAGTTGCTGTTCCACCTCATCAGCAAGCTCTACGAACAGACCAGCGTCATAATCACCACCAACCTGGCGTTCGGGGAATGGCCGACCGTGTTCGGCGATCCCAAGATGACTACCGCGCTTCTGGACCGCGTCACCCACCATTGCGATATCATCGAGACCGGCAACGACAGCTGGCGCTTCAAAAACCGCAGCTGACCTGCGCCGCCAACCTCCTGTTAAAAGAGACTTTGCGCTGCGCGCGCCTCCGGTCGGGCTACGCCCTCCCTACGCCGCGCTCAGCGCAAGCTGGCGCCTCACAACAACGTTACCCGATCCCGCAAGGGGGTCCCTTTTAGACGCCTATCGGGGGTCCCGTTTGCACGCCGATTGACA
>NZ_LARW01000041.1 GCF_000971055.1 Sphingomonas sp. SRS2 | reverse complement strand
CCGCCAAAGCGATCACCGCCACCGCCGCCGCCACCGAAGCGATCCCCACCGCCTCCATAACCGCCGCCGCCGCCACCACCGAAGCGATCGCCGCCGCCGAAGCCGCCGCCACCGCCTGCATAGCCACCGTAACTCTCGTCACCGAAGCCGTCGCGCTTGTCCCTGCCGCCGCGCGGACCGCGCTTACCTCTATCGAAACCCATGCCTTGCAGTTCTTCCCGAATCTCGCCCCAAGTATCGAAAGGTCGCTGCGCCGGGCGCTGGCGCAGCCTCCTTCCGGCGTGCAAAATCAGCCACGCCAAAAAAAAGACATAAAGCAAATGGGCCCAGTCTGCGAGCGCTTTTGCTACATTCCCCGTTCAGCGGGCGCGGCGATACGAGGCAAAGCGCCGCCAAACCGAAAATGTTACCGTGATTTCTAACGCTATCGGGCATCGTTTCGCGCTTGATTCGTCCCTAGACGGAGTCGCTGCCGCTCCGAGTCGCGCGGTCGTTTTCCACTTCCTCCCTTTCTTCCGAAGGACATCATGCAGGACATCGCCGTCATATTCGCCGACCCGGCCAACTGGGCCGCGCTGGCCGCTCTCGTGACGATGGAGGTGGTGCTCGGCATCGACAACCTGATCTTCATCTCGATTCTGACCAACAAGCTGCCCGAACAATATCGCGCCCGCGCCCGGACGATCGGCATCGGCCTGGCGCTGGGCATGCGGCTCGTGCTGCTCAGCCTGATCGCCTTCATCGTCACGCTGACGCGGCCGGTGTTCGAAGCGTTCGGCCATCCGCTGTCGTGGCGCGACATCATCCTGATCGCTGGCGGCCTGTTCCTCGTCTGGAAGGCAACCACCGAGATCCATCACAGCGTCGATCAGAATGACGAAGGCGACCTGTTCGATGCGAAGCGGGTCGGACTGGGCTTCGGCGCTGCGATCTTCCAGATTATATTGCTCGACCTCGTCTTCTCGATCGATTCGATCATCACGGCGGTCGGCATGACCGAGCATGTGCCGATCATGTTCATCGCGGTGATCGCCGCGGTGGCGACGATGATGACCGCGGCGGGCCCGTTGTCGCGCTTCATCGAGAAGAACCCGACGATCGTGATGCTCGCGCTCGCCTTTCTGTTCATGATCGGCATGACGCTGATCGCCGAGGGCTTCGGGGTGCATGTGCCCAAGGGCTATATCTACGCCGCCATGGCGTTCTCCGCGCTGGTCGAGGGGCTGAACATGGTCCAGCGCCGGGCGCGGCAGCGGAAGGCGAAGTAACGCTCGACGGGCGGCGGGAGAGGGACTTGTGGTTGCCCTGCTCCCGCCGCCGCCCTAATGCGGGCGGATGACAGTCTATTTGCATCAGGAAGACCTGCCCGAGGGCGTCCTCGCCCCCGGCCCCGTCGCCGTCGACACCGAGACGATGGGGCTGATTACCCCGCGCGACCGGCTCTGCCTCGTCCAGATCTCCGATGGCGGCGGCGACGAGCATCTCGTGCGCTTCGCCGCGGGCAGCGATTATGCCGCCCCCAATCTGCGCGCCGTGCTGGCCGATCCCGACCGGATCAAGCTCTATCATTTCGCGCGCTTCGATCTCGCCGCGATCAAATATTATCTCGGCGTAGTCGCGGCCCCCGTCTATTGCACCAAGACCGCGTCGCGGCTGATCCGTACCTATACCGACCGGCACGGGCTCAAGGAGCTGGTCCGCGAACTGCTGGGCCAGGAAGTGTCCAAGCAGCAGCAGTCTTCGGACTGGGGCGCGCCGGACCTGTCCGAGGCGCAGAAGGACTATGCCGCGTCGGACGTGCGCTATCTCCACGCGATGCGGAAAATTCTCGACGAGCGGCTGATCCGCGAGGGCCGGATGGAGCTGGCCCAGGCCTGTTTCGATTTTCTCCCCGCGCGGGCGGAACTCGATCTGGCAGGTTGGCCCGAGATCGACATCTTTGCGCATGTCTGAGGCTATGGCGCATTCTCCGTCGGCGTCATTCCCGCGAAAGCGGAAAGCCATGGACGGCGGCGCGCTGAACCTCTTGCCCGTCGTGACCGTGGATACCCGCTTTCGCGCGAATGACGTGGAGGGCGCAGCATGTCCGAACTAGCCGATCGCGCCCGGACCGAGCGCCAGCTCTGGGCGGCGACCGGGAGCAGCCACGACCGCCTGATCGCGAGCCTGCGGCTGATCCTGCCGGTGGCGATCCTCGTGCTGGTGATCCTGCTCGCGCTGGCGCCGCTCACCGTCGGCCGCGACATAAGCTTCGTCCTCTCGAAGGACAGCGTCGAGCTCGCGCGCGAACGGATGCGCGTGACGTCCGCGACCTATCGAGGCGAGGACGCCAAGGGCCAGCCGTTCGAGCTGAGCGCCGGATCGGCGGTCCAGGTCTCGTCGCGCGACCCGGTGGTGCGGCTGCAATCGCTCGCCGCGAAGATCCAGCTTCAGGACGGCCCCGCGCAGATCGATGCCAGGCAGGGCCGCTATGACATGGACAGCGAGAAGGTCGCGATCGACGGCAAGGTGCTGTTCCGGTCGGCCGACGGCTATCATATCGAGACCCGCGACGTCGGCATCGACCTGAAGACCCGTCAGGTGGCGAGCCAGGGCCGCGTCGATGGCCGGATGAATATCGGCACCTTCGCGGGCGACCGCTTCACCGCCGATCTCAACACGCGGGTCGTGGTGCTCGAAGGCCGCGCCCGCTTGCATATCGATCAGCGACAGGCCAGAGCGACGCGCAAGACGAATGTTGGAGGACGGTAAGATGCGGCGTGCGGTGCTGGCGAAATCGCTGCTGGGCGCGATCCTTGCCGGATCGGCCTGCGTCGCGGGCGCGCAGGCGGTGTCCTCGCTGAAGAATCACAACAGCAACGCCCCGGTCGATTTCGCCGCGGACCGCATCGAACTGCAGGATCGCGCCGACCGCGCGGTGCTGACCGGCAATGTCGTCGTCACGCAGGGCAGCATGACACTGCGCGCGAGCCGCGTCACCGTCGCCTACAACTCGGCGGGCCAGACCGAAGTCACCCGCCTCGATGCGTCGGGCGGCGTCACCCTGACCAGCGCAACCGAAACCGCACGCGCCCAGTTCGGCATCTACGACCTGCGCAGCCGCCTCGTCACGCTTATCGGCGGCGTTTCCCTGTCGCGTGGCGGCAAGGGCGAGACGCGCGGCAACCGGCTGGTGCTCAACATGAACACCGGCTTCGCCACCCTCGATGGCGGATCGGTCGGCGGCGGCGGCGGACGCGTCACCGGACGCTTCACGCCCCCGCCCCGTCCCGCAGGGCCCAGCAAGAACTGAAGATGACCGTGGCCCCTGGGCCGCGAAGCATCCCGCCACGTCGCCCGCCTGTGGCGGCCCGGGGCGACCAGTTAGACCAAGCGCAGCATTTCAGCGACTTGTCGTGCATCAAAAATCGCCATGCATGAAGCTTGCCAGTTTCCATATGGCCGGGCTTTCGCTAATCAGGGGCGACCATAGGCTCCCGGACGATCCCGCATGAATGATACCGCCACCCTCCAGCGTCCGACCGGCTCCAGCGGCCCCGCGGTCGTGCGCGGGCTTTCGGTCGTCTCGATCGCCAAGACATATGACAAGCGCCAGGTGCTCAGCGACATCTCGCTCGATGTCGCACGGGGCGAGGTCGTCGGGCTGCTCGGCCCCAATGGCGCGGGCAAGACGACCTGCTTCTATTCGGTGATGGGGCTCGTCCGCCCCGATGCCGGCCGCATCCTGCTCGACGGCGACGATATCACCACCTTGCCGATGTACCGGCGCGCGATCCTCGGCCTCGGCTATCTGCCGCAGGAAACGTCGATCTTCCGTGGTCTCACCGTCAGCCAGAACATCCTTGCCGTGCTCGAACTGATCGAGCCCGACAAGGCCCAGCGCATGGAGCGGCTCGACGCGCTGCTCGGCGAGTTCCACCTGACCCATCTGCGCGACTCCGCGGCGATGTCCCTGTCGGGGGGCGAACGCCGCCGCTGCGAGATCGCCCGCGCGCTCGCCGCCGATCCGTCGATCATGCTGCTCGACGAGCCCTTCGCCGGCATCGACCCGATCTCGATCTCGGACATCCGCGAGCTCGTCCGCGACCTCAAGAGCCGCGATATCGGCGTGCTGATCACCGATCATAATGTCCGCGAGACGCTCGACATCGTCGACCGCGCCTGCATCATCTATGATGGCAAGGTGCTGTTCCAGGGCAGCCCTGAAGCGCTGGTCGCCGATCCCAATGTCCGCCGCCTCTATCTCGGCGAAGGCTTCTCGCTCTGATGCCAGGGTGGTTTCAATGAAATTGAAACCACATGGCCCCGGACACCCTCCTTTCGAGGAGGGTCAATAAGGCCATGGCGCTCGGACCCCGCCTCGACCTCAGGCAAAGCCAGTCGCTGGTGATGACGCCGCAGCTTCAGCAGGCGATCAAGCTGCTGGCGCTCTCCAATCTCGAAATCGAAGCCTTCATCGCCGAGGAGGTCGAGAAGAATCCCCTTCTCGAAGGAACCGGCACCGAGATTTCGGATGCGCCTGCCCCCGGCGGCGGCGACAATGACGGCTTCGAGGGGGGAGAGGACTTCGATGGCGAAGGCTTCGACAGCGCCGATCTCGAGCCAACCGCCGACCGGCTGATCGAGTCCGGTGACGCACAGGCCGATGCGCCGCTCGACGCCGATTATGACGCCGAAACCTTCCACCACGACAGCGCCACCGACAGCATGCGGGGCATGGATGGCGGGCTGGGCATCGACGGCGCGGGCGGCGGATCGGAAGAAGCGCCCGATCTCGACACCTTCGCCGCCGCCTCGATTTCGCTGCACGACCACCTCACCGCGCAGGCCGGCGAGCTGTTGTCGGGGGCCGATATCGTCATCGCGGCGCAGCTGATCGATATGATCGACGAGGCCGGCTATTTCGAAGGCCAGACCTTCGAGGTGGCGCAGCGTCTCGACGTTCCGCTGTTCCATGTCGAGCGTGTGCTGGCCGTAATCCAGAGCTTCGACCCGAGCGGGGTCGGCGCGCGGAACCTCGCCGAATGCATTGCGATCCAGGCGAAGGAAGCCGACCGCTATGACCCGGCGATGGTGAAGCTGATCGACAATCTCGACCTGCTGGCGCGCGGCGCGATACCGCAGCTTCGCCGGCTTTGCGGGGTCGATGAAGACGACATGGCCGACATGATCCAGGAACTGCGCGGCTATGATCCCAAACCCGGGCTACGCTTTGGGGGCGAGCCGCCCGCCCCGGTCGTCCCCGACATCTTCATCGCGCGCACCGCGAGCGGCTGGGCAATCGAACTCAACTCGGCGACGCTGCCGCGCCTGCTGGTCAACCGCGCTTATTATGCCGAGCTGTCGAGCGGCCCTCAGGACAAGACGAGCAAGGCCTGGCTCAGCGAATGCCTCGCCTCGGCCAACTGGCTGATCAAGGCGCTCGACCAGCGCGCGCTGACCATCGTCAAGGTTTCGCGTGAGATCGTGAAGCAGCAGGAGGCGTTCTTCCTCAACGGTGTCGAGCACCTCCGTCCGTTGACCTTGAAGGCGGTCGCGGACGCGATCGGCATGCATGAATCGACGATCAGCCGGGTCACGTCGAACAAATATCTGATGTGCGAGCGCGGCCTCCACGAGCTCAAATATTTCTTCACCAGCGGGGTGGCCGGCACCGATGGTGGCGATGCGGTCTCGGCGGAGGCGGTGAAAAGCCAGATCGCCAAGCTGATCGCCGCCGAGGGCGACGATATCCTGTCCGACGACAAGCTGGTCGACCTGCTCAAGGACAAGGGCTTCGACCTGGCCCGCCGGACGGTGGCCAAATATCGCGAGGCAATTGGGCTGGGATCGTCGGTCCAGCGGCGTCGGCAACGCGCGATGGGCGCGCGGGCGGCTTAACCGCTCGACCTGTTCCCGAACGATCGTCCGGCAAGCACAGGGTTGGCACCGCTGGGAATCGTCGCCACCAGCCGGTCGCCGCACCACAGGTCGCATTCCAACTTTTCGCGGCGAAGGGCGAGAAGCGCCAGGGCTTCACTGTCGTCCTCCGCTTCGAAATCGAAGCGATCGACGATGGCGTCGCCGTCCATACAGAAGATGAAATAACGCGACACTGCCGAACGCTCTGCTCCTGTCACTGGCTCAGAGATTCAGCTTCCCCGGCCGATAATCGACCGGACATGGTGATGCCGGCAGCGCACGCGCCGATCCGGCGAGAGACAGGCTCGCCGAAACGCCGTTGGTGAAGCTGACATCGAGCGTCTTGCCGGCACGGATCGCTTGCCACAATTGAACGAAGGCGCCGGCATTGCCCTTACTCTTCGTCTCGATCAGGCCGTTGCCGTTGCTCTTCATCACGAAGGTGCGGTTGGCGGCGCGAAAACCAATCTGGCTGTCCGACGGTGCGATCACGCCGTTGACGGCGACCGAGATGTCGGCGCCCTGTCCGTCGGGACAGGCAATGATCATATAGCTGCCCCGGTTGCCGAGGTCGCCGACCGTATAACGGGCAATGCCAGGATCGGGATCTACCGACCATTTCGTCGGCAACGCCATGATCGGCACTGATACAAGCGCGGCCGCGCCGACCGCCCATGCTGCTTTCATCATTACGCTCCCAGCGTGGTTACGGGCCCTTAACGCACGGGAAGCGATTTGGTTGTCTCGGCCTTCGCTGCGCGTCCAGGCTCCCGCCGGGTAACGCCCCATTTCACATCGGGATCATCAATCCAGCGAGTGCCGCCGACATCAGGTTGGCAAGGCTGCCCGCGATCAGCGCCTTGATGCCGAGACGCGCGATCACCGGCCGCTGGTTGGGGGCGAGGCTGCCCGCGGCGGCCATCTGGATGGCGATCGACGAGAAGTTGGCGAAACCGCACAACGCGAAGGTGATCACCGCCACGCTGTGCGCACTCAGCGTCTCCTTGATCTGGCCGAGGTGGATGTAGGCGACGAATTCGTTGAGCGCGATCTTCTCCCCGAATAGTCCGCCGGCCACCTGCGCCTGATCCCATGGGATGTTGAGCAGGAACATCACCGGCGCGAAGACGAAGCCGAGCAACTGCTGGAAGCTGAGCGCCGGATAGCCGAACCAGCCGCCGATCCCGCCGAGCAGGCCGTTGGCGAGCGCGACGAGCCCGACGAAGGCGAGCACCATCGCGCCGACCGCGACCGCAATCCGAACACCGGTCTGCGCGCCCATCGCCGCCGCCATGATGATATTATCGGGCCGCTCGTCGGCCTCATGCGCCTCGGCGACCGCGATCACCTCGTCGCTCTCGGGCACGTCGCCCAGCGGCAGTTCGCCCTCGGGCACGCGTGGATCGGGCATGATGATCTTGGCCATCAGCAACGCGCCGGGCGCCGACATGAAGCTGGCGGCGAGCAGCAGATCGATGCTGATCCCCATCGCCGCATAGGCGGCCAGGATAGTGCCCGCGACGCCGGCCATGCCCGATGTCATCACCGCGAACATCTGATGCGGCTTGAGCCCCGCGAGGTAGGGACGGATCACCAACGGTGACTCGCTCTGCCCGACGAATATGTTCGCCGCCGCACACAGAGATTCGACCCTGGATACCCCGACCACCTTCTCGATCGCGCCGCCCACCCAGCGGATCACGAACTGCATGATGCCCAGATAATAGAGGATCGAGACGAGCGAGGCGAAGAAGATGATCACCGGCAGCGCGGCGAGTGCGAAGCTGGCCCCGCCGATCTCGGGCTTCACCAGCGATCCGAACAGGAAATCGGTGCCCGCCTGCGCATAGCTGAGCAGATTGGACACGCCCCCGGAGGCCCCCGCCAGCGCGGCGCGGCCCCACGGCACATAAAGAACGAGGAGCGCGATCCCGGCCTGCAGCGCGAAAGCCGCGCCGACCACGCGGAGCCGGATCGCCTTGCGGTCCGACGACAGCGCCACCGCCACCAGCAGGATCAGCGCGATGCCGGCTAGGCCGATCAGCAACTTCGTCATGAATCTTTTTGCCCTTTGCAAGCCGCACCGGCCGGTGCGGGATCGACGGTAGTCGAACAATTATGCCGTCACCATGCCGTGCGGCGGGGGCGGGTCAAGCGGCTCTTTCGCCGCAAGGGGAAAGCCGATAGCAGAAGGGCATGGAAACATCGTCCGCCAGCCCGATCGCCAGCCGTTCCCTCTTCATCTTCTCGCTCTTCTACGGCGGCATGGTCTGCATCGCCGGCGTGCTGGGCGTGAAGCAGGTCGCGCTCGGGCCGCTCGTCGTCGAGGCTGGCATCTTCGCCTTCCTCCTGCTGGTCGTCATGGCGAGCGCGATCGCCGAACTCCATGGCCGCGCGACCGCCGATGCGCTGGTCCGCTGGGGCTTCCTGCCGCTGATCGCCTCGGCGCTGCTGATCCAGATCGTGCTCGCGCTGCCCACCGATCCGGGCATGTATCCGCCCGCGATCGACGCCTTCCCGATCGTCGTCGGGCAGAGCGCGCGGATGATGATCGCCGGGCTGATCTCCTACGGTTTGTCGCAGACGCTCAACGTGCTGATCTTCGATCGGCTGCGCGGGCAAGGCGGCGCGGGACGCTTCGTCTGGCTGCGCGGAATGATCGCCAGCGTGGTGAGCCAGATCTTCGATACGCTGCTGTTCATCACGATCAGCTTCTATGGCGAGCGTGAGATCGTCGGCCTGATGGGCGGCCAGATGACGGCGAAGATCGTCCTGTCGGTGGTGCTGGTGCCGCCGCTGATCACCGCCTTCGTGGCGATCGGCCGCAGGCTGGATGCGCCGAAAGCCTGATCCGGGTTACAGAGCCGGGATGGCCGATGGTTGTAGCAAGACTTTCTAGGCGCTAATGGCCCCCGCATGTCGACCGATCACAGCCTCGATCCGATCCTGCTCGCCAAGGCGGAAACCCTCACCGAAGCACTGCCCTATATGCAGCGCTATGCCGGCGAGACCTTTGTCGTGAAATATGGCGGCCATGCGATGGGCGACCCCGAACTGGCGCGCGATTTCGCCGAGGATGTCGTCCTGCTCAAGGCGGTCGGAATCAATCCCGTGGTCGTCCACGGCGGCGGGCCGCAGATCGGCAAGATGCTCAAGACGCTGGGCGTCGAGAGCAGCTTCGTCGACGGGCTGCGCGTCACTGATGCCGAAACCGCCAAGGTCGCCGAGATGGTGCTATGCGGATCGATCAACAAGGAAATCGTCTCCTGGATTTCGCAGGCCGGCGGCCGCGCCGTCGGCGTGTCAGGCAAGGACGGCCGAATGGTCGTCGCCGAAAAGGTGCGCCGCACCCGGCGCGATCCCGACAGCAATATCGAACAGGTCGTCGACCTTGGCTTCGTCGGCGAACCCTCCGATATCGACCGGCGGGTGATCGACACCATTTCCAAGGCCGGCATGATCCCGGTGATCGCCCCGATCGCGATCGGCGAGGACGGCCATACCTATAACGTCAACGCCGACACCATGGCGGGAGCGATCGCGATCGCGCTGGGCGCGGCGCGGCTGTTCCTGCTGACCGACGTGGCCGGCGTGCTCGACAAGGAAAAGCAGCTCATCCGCGACCTGACGCCGAGCCGGATCGCCAAGCTGCGTGAGGACGGCACGATCCAGGGCGGGATGATCCCCAAGCTCGAAACCTGCGTCCACGCGATCGAGGGTGGCGTCGATGCCGCGGTCATCCTCGACGGACAGGTGCCGCACGCGATGCTGATCGAAGCCTTCACCAAGCGCGGCGCCGGCACGCTGGTGTGGATGGGGTGACGGGATCGTCGATTTGATGCCGTCTCTCCGTTGCCGCTGACGCCAACGATCATTACATCGGCGGTCTCACTCTCGAAGGGTATCTGATGCTTCTCCTTGTTCTGCAGATCGCCGACCTGCTGCTGGGCGTGCTGCGCTGGATCATCATCATCCAGGCGATCATGTCGTGGCTGGTCGCGTTCAACGTGATCAACACCTATAATGATTTCGTCCGCCAGATATTGTTCGCGCTCGATAAGATCACCGAGCCGATCTACCGCCCGATCCGCAAGGTCATGCCCGATTTCGGACAGCTCGACCTCTCCCCGCTCGTGGCGCTGCTGCTGATCATCATCCTGCAGATGGTGCTGGGCCATGCGATGGCGCAGGTGATGGCGGCTGGCGTCTGACCGCCTGGACGGTCGCACCCGACGGCATCACCCTCGCGGTCCGCGCCAGCCCGAAGGCGGCGCGCGACGCGATCGAGGGGATCATCACTGCCGATGACGGGCGCGACTGGCTCGCGGTCAAGCTGACTGCCCCGCCCAGCGACGGCGCGGCGAACGAGGCGCTGGTCCGGCTTCTCGCAAAGGCGCTGGGCGTGGCGAAACGCGACGTGGCACTGGCCAGCGGTGCGGCCTCGCGGTTAAAGAGGCTCCATATCACGGGCGATCCCGCCGCATTGGCGGCCGCTCTCACGACGATCACCAGGGGGAAGGCATGAGCGCGGACATCATCGACGGCAAGGCATTCGCGGCGGACCTGCGCGCGAAAGTGGCGGCGATGGTACCCGCATTCCGCGCCGCCGCCGGCCGCGCGCCGGGGCTCGCCGTGGTGCTGGTCGGTGAGGATCCGGCGAGCCAGGTCTATGTCCGGTCCAAGCATAAGGCGACAGTCGAAGCCGGGATGGAGAGCTTCGAGCATCGCTTGCCCGCCGATGCTACCCAGGACGAACTATTGGCCACGGTCCGGCAACTGAACGCCGACGACAGCGTCGACGGCATCCTCGTTCAGCTGCCGCTTCCCAGCCATATCGACGAAAATCTGGTGATCGCGACGATCGATCCCGACAAGGATGTGGATGGCTTTCACGTCACCAATGCGGGCCGGCTCGCGGTGGGCCAGCATGGCTATGTGCCGTGCACCCCGCTCGGCTGCCTGATGCTGCTGCGTGACCGGCTCGGCTCGCTCAGCGGGCTCGACGCGGTGGTGATCGGCCGGTCGAATATCGTCGGCAAGCCGATGGCGCAGCTGCTGCTCGCTGAAAGCTGCACCGTCACCATCGCCCACAGCCGCACCAGGAATCTCGAAGAGGTGGTCCGCCGCGCCGACATCGTCGTGGCGGCGGTCGGCCGGCCGGAAATGGTCAAGGGCGACTGGATCAAGCCGGGCGCGACCGTGATCGACGTCGGCATCAATCGCGTCCCAGGCGCCGAGCCGGGCAAGACGAAGCTGGTCGGCGACGTCGATTATGCCGGGGCCGCCGAAGTCGCGGGCGCGATCACCCCGGTGCCGGGCGGGGTCGGCCCGATGACGATCGCCGTCCTGCTCCGCAACACGCTGGTCGCCGCGCATCGCCGCGCCAGCCTGCCGCTCGCCCCCGACGCGATCTGACCGCGATGATGGCGCTGTTCCTCTCGGCCTTCGTCACCCTGTTCGTGGTGATCGACCCGCCGGGCTGCGCGCCGATCTTCGCCAGCCTGACCAACGGCGCGTCGGACCCGCAGCGCCGATCGATGGCGGCGCGCTCGGTGATGATCGCGGCGGTGCTGTTGCTGCTCTTCGCGCTGGTCGGTGAAAAGCTGCTCGACACGCTGGGCATCAGCCTCGACGCATTCCGCATCGCCGGCGGCATCATGCTGTTCCTGATCGCGCTGGAGATGGTGTTCGAGAAACGCACCGAACGGCGTGAGGAACGCGCCGACGAGATCAGCCGCAAGGCCGCCGAGGAGCACCGCCCCGTTGAGGATATCTCGGTCTTCCCGATGGCGATTCCTATGATCGCCGGCCCCGGCTCGATCGCGACGGTGATGCTGCTCGTCTCGCGCAGCAGCGGCATCGATCAAACGCTGACCGTCCTCGCCGCGCTCGCGGCAGTGCTGCTTCTCACCCTCGCGGCGCTGTTCGCCGCAGGCCCGATCATGCGCGTGCTGGGCCCGAAGCTCGAAGCGATGATAACCCGCGTGCTCGGCGTCCTCCTCGCCGCGCTGGCCGCGCAGTTCATCATCGACGGGATCACCGCTGCATTCAGGCTGGGATAGGGCCGGCCTTCCCTTTCAGCATCGCCACCATGTGGCTGGCGATCGCGCTTTCGCCCATCACGACCTCACAGGTGCCGAGCTTCTGGAGGTGTTCGGCCTCGGCATCGCTATGCGCGCGGGCGATGACGCGCAGTTCGGGGTTGAAGCGGCGGGCCCGCTCCAGCACCGCGCCAGCCTCGAACCCTTCGGGGATGGCGATGATCATCGCCGCCGCGCTGGGCAACCCCGCCGCTTCGAGGACGTCGTCGTCGACGGCGTTGCCCTGCACCACCTCGATCCCTTGCCCCGCCGCGTTGCGCGCGCGCTCGGGGTCGTCCTCGATCAGGACGACCCAGCGGCCCGCCGCGCGCAGCGACTCGTTGATCCGGCTGCCGACCCGGCCGAAGCCGACCAACACGACATGGCCCTTCATGGGCGCCGGTTCCGTTTCCTCCGGCTTCGCCGGTACCGGCCCCGCGACGGATTCCTTCTTCCCGCGCTTCGGCGTCACCCACGAGAAAATGAACGGATTGAGGAAGATCGAGATGATCGCCCCCGCCAGGATCAGGTCCCGTCCCTCCGACGGCAACACACCCAGGCCGGTGCCGAGCGAGGCGAGGATGAACGAGAATTCGCCGATCTGCGCCAGACTGGCCGCTACGGTCAGCGCGGTCTCACGCGAGTAGCGGAAGGCGCGAACGATCGCGAAGGCCGCGACCGACTTGCCGACGATGATGATCAGGACGACACCGAGCAGGGGCAGCGGCTGCTCGACCAGCACCTGCGGATCGAACAACATTCCCACCGAGACGAAGAACAGCACCGCGAAGGCATCGCGCAAGGGGAGCGTCTCCTCGGTCGCGCGGCGGCTGAGCGGAGTTTCGCCGAGGATCATCCCCGCGAAGAAGGCGCCCAGCGCGAAGGAGACGTCGAACACCGCCGCCGCTCCAAAGGCGACGCCAAGCGCGATGGCGAGAACCGCGAGGCGGAACAGTTCGCGTGAGCCGGTATGGACCACCCAATGCAGCGCCCACGGTATCACCCGCCGCCCGACGATCAGCATCACCGCGACGAATCCCGCGACCTTCAGGCCGGTGCCGGCAAGCGCGGTCATGATCTCGCCGGCGCCTCCCGAGGCGGCTTCGTTGAACGCATGGTCGAGCGCCGGGAGCAGGACCAGCGCGAGCACCATCGCCAGATCCTCGACGATCAGCCAGCCGACCGCGATGCGGCCGCGCTCGCTGTCGACCAGATCGCGGCTTTGGAGCGCGCGCAACAGCACCACCGTGCTGGCCACCGACAGCGCGAGACCGAAGACGAAGCCCGCGAGGATGTTCCAGCCCATCGACCAGGCCATCGCCATGCCGAGCAGCGTCGCGACCGCAATCTGGACGAGCGCGCCGGGCACCGCGATCCGTTTCACCGCGAGCAGGTCGCGCAGCGAGAAGTGGAGGCCGACGCCAAACATCAGCAGGATGACGCCGATCTCGGCCAGTTCGTTGGCGAGGCCGCTATGCGCGACGATGCCCGGGGTGAACGGGCCGACGATGACGCCCGCCACCAGATAGCCGGCGATCGGAGAGATGCGTAGTCGATGGGCGAGCGCACCCATGAAGAAGGCGACCACAAGCGCGGCCACGATCGTCGCGATGAGCGGGGTGTGATGGGGCATATATTTCCTTGTAGGCGCTGCGTGGCGGGCGCGTCGCGATCCCGCCACGCAGGGCTGCTATTGTGCGGTCAGGCTGAGCACGCCGACGATGGCCATCGTCGCGCTGGCCAGACCCGCCCAGACGGCGGATGTGAACCACCAGGGCGGCCGCTTCCGTTTCTTCATATCTGATCCTCTCGGCTCGGCCGGTCAGCGCCGGCCTTGGCAGAAGCGCCACGGGCGATGCCGCGGCGGCAGAGTGATCAGGCGGCCGGTGGAGGCCGGGCGTAGAGCGCGATATCAAGCGTTCGCGAATGCGGGAAGAATAGGCGGAAAGCGGTGATCGCGGCTGGTGCGACGATGCCGACGATGACGAACAGCGCCGGTGCGCAGGCGGGCCGCGCGGCCTGATCGAGCTGATCGCGGAGGCCATCGCCGAGATCGTCATCGGCGCTGCGCAACAGGGTCGGCTTGGCGACCGGCGGCCGCGAGCGCAGCGCGACGATCGTGGTCGAAGGATCGAAGGCCGAGCCGATCGTACGGGTGGCGGGCAAGCCGGATGGCAGCGTCGCGCAGATGACCGCCGTGGCCAGCGACATCCACAGCGAGAGGATGAAGCTGAATCGCCCGGTCGGGCCGGTCATGCCGGTACGGCTGTCGAGGCGATCATGCGCAGGCACCGGGAGGCTATAGCACAAGCGAGGCGAAATGGCCATCGCGCGGCCCCCGCCGCGCTCTGTCAGGCAAGCGCCGCGAGGCAGTGCCGATGCCTGGTTCGGTCAGGATTCCGCAGGCGGCCGCTCTGGAAGCTCGCCGGTATAGCGGCCGGCCCGCTCCTCCACCCAGCCTCCCGATATACTACAGTGCATCGCGAGGTTCGGCGGGAGCGGGCCGGCGCCGCGTTTCCGCAAGGCCTGACACTAATCGATTCTCCGCCACAGGCGGAACGGCGACCCCTCCGGCAGTTCGACCGGTTCGAGCCATGCCGGCACGTCCCCATTGATCAGCTGCATATAGAAGCCCTTGGGGGCACGCGCCTTGTAGATGGTCGATTCGGCCATGCCGGGGCACAGCAGCACCATCGTCGCGCCGCGCCGCTGCATCACCGTCCGCGCGACATCGGGCGAGGTCGCGCGGAAGGCGTGGATGACGTCGAGGATCGCCTCGCCGTTGCGGTGGTACGGGCCCGCGATCGCGCTGTGCCGGGTCATCGTGATCAGGCGTGGCCCCATGTCGACGAAGGTGAGCATCGTCGCGGGCGGCAACCGATCGATCTGGCCGAGCGCCGGAATGGTCATGCAGCGGCCCGGCTTGCCGCTCGCCCGCGCTTCGCATCCGGCGCGCTTCATTTCCTTGTCGTTCTTCGGGATCATCGACACGAACTGGGCAAGCTGGCCCGACAGCGCGAAGAAGGCGAGCAGCGTGCCACCGACCCGGATCAGCGCCGAACCCGAGTCGAGCAGGCGCGGCAGGATCAGCCAGGCGAGCGCGCTCGCCCCGAACACGCCGATCGCCTGCGCCTGCGGCCCGAAGCGCGACTGCCAGGCGAGGCCGCATGCGGTAAACAGGCTGAGCACGGCGATCGAGATCCACACCGGCCCGGTCGCCTGTGCGCGCGCCCGCCAGGCGGCGGTGATCGCGCCGATCGCGCCGATCACCGGCAGATAGGCGATGTCGAGCGCGTCGCGCCACGGCTTGGTATAGAGCGGCTTCACCTCGCGGACGTTGCTGAACCACAGCCTTTCGAGCTCGGGCGAGATCGCCTCGGGCCGGCCGATGCAGTGCGGGAAGCTGATGAGGAAGAAGGCGGCGATCCCCGCACCGGCCGCGACCAGCAGCGCGAAGCGCACCGCGCGGCCATCGACACGGGCGAAGCTGAGCCCCAGCAGCAGCCCGCCGGTCAGCAGCAAGGTCGACAGATAGACCGGCGACAATACGTCGCAGACCATCGCCCGGTTGTCGTAGGAAGCGAAGCCGCCGAAGGCGATCGCGCAGCCCCCGCCCAGCGCGATTGCATAGGCCGCCATGCGTCCCGCTTCGGCGCGGTCCCAGACCCAGCGCAGCGCGATCGACGCACCGGCGATCGCCATCACCGGGATCAGTTCCAGCCCGATGCCGAAGGACACCGCGGTGGCGATGCCTGCGGTCGCCCCGCCGCGCCGCCCGTTGGGATCGGCCAGCCCGGCGATGACGATCAGCAGCATCGCGAGCTGCCAGCCATGATGGTCGATGCGCAGCGGCATCCACATGAACAGGGTGGTCTGCGCGCACATCAGAATCGCGAAGGCGATCGGATAGGCGCGAGGATGGACGAGCCGCCGAACCGTCAGGATCATCGCCCACAGCGCCGGTGCGAAGGCCAGCATCGGCGCGACCGCACAGGCGATGCGATAGGCGGTGAAATCGCCGACGAACGGTCGGAATATCAGGATCAGCCCGGCGATCGGCAAATCGACGATGCGCGACCAGTGGATGTTGAGCCCATCGGGCGGCGCGAGCTTATGTTGCCGCAGATCGAACCAGGACTGGCCGGCGAGCCAGGCCTTGACCTCGGCGAGGCGCATATTGTCGTCGGTGTCGCTCAGCGAAAGCCAGCGGACCTGGCCCCATTTATAGACGAGGAAATAGGTACATGCGCCAATGAAGAGCAGCCAGAAGACCGTGCGCCAGCGGCGCTCGATCCAGGCCAGCATCCGTTCTTCCACTGCCGTTTCGCTGTCCTGCATCCGTCCTCGCTTAAGGGCCAAGATGACGCGCCGCAACGGGAGAAGCCGCGCGGGCCCCGATAGCGGCCGCCGGCCGCGGATTTTCCGCCCGGAGTCACGAAAACGTCATGCCCGTCGGGCACTCGGCGGCCCGCGCAGGATCATTCGTTCGGCTCCCGTTCAGGATCGAAACGTTTTTATGTGCACATCCGGACACGGATACGCGGGGATCGGACTGGCAATTTCCATCTCGCGGGAGACGCTCCTTCGGGGTTCCCTTGCCCCGGGGAGCGTTTTCTCCCTGGCGTCGGGCAACGCCCTCGCCCGCGAAAGCGGGAGAGGCCTCGGTACTTGAGGCGTCCGCGCTTTTATGGAAGAGCGCGGGGAGAATGCCTCGCACACCCTATATGACCCACGAGCGGATGGTGCTGCTCGGCCAGCTCGTGCGCTACGGGATCACCGGAGTATTGGCGTCACTGGTCAATATCGGCATCTATCATGGCTGCGTGCAGATGGGCGGGCTCGATCCCAATCTCGCCTGGACGATCGGCTTCGTCGGGGCGGCGACCACCGGCTATGTCATCCATGGCCAGTGGAGCTTCAAGGGCCATGGCAGCCGCGACCGGCAGGCGACGCGCATCACGCGCTTCATCATCGTGTCGCTGATCAGCTTCGCGCTCAACAGCCTGTGGGTCTGGCTGCTGGTCCAGCATATGGACCTGCCGCTCTGGGCCCCCTATCCACCGGTCCTGTGCGTCACCCCCCTGCTGGTCTTCTGGCTCAACCGCGTATGGGTATTCGAATGAACCCGCTCCTTTCGATCATCGTGCCCGTCAAGGACGAGGAAGAGGCGATCCCGCCCTTCGTCACCCGAATGACCGGCGTGCTCGATGGGCTGCGCGATCCCGAAGGCGCTGCGATCGGTTGGGAGATCCTGTTCGTCGACGATGGCAGCACCGACCTGACGATGGCGGCGATCCTGACCGCCCACGATGCCGACGGACGGATCGGGGCGCTGTCGCTGTCGCGCAACTTCGGCAAGGAGGCTGCGCTGTCCGCGGGGCTCGACAATGTCCGCGGCCAGGTGGTCGTGCCGATCGACGTCGACATGCAGGATCCGCCCGAGGTGATCGGCGACATGATCGCCAAATGGCGCGAGGGATTTGAGGTCGTCTATGGCGTGCGCCGCAACCGCATGACCGACAGCTTCCCCAAGCGGCTGACAGCCGATCTCTATTATCGCGCGCACAACTGGCTCTCGATGGACAAGATCCCCGAACATGCCGGCGATTTCCGCCTGCTCGACCGCAAGGTCGTCGAGGTGATCAAGCGGATGCCCGAGCGCAACCGCTTCATGAAAGGCCTGTTCGCCTGGTCGGGCTTCCGCCAGACCGCGGTCGAATATGACCGGGTCGAACGCGCGATCGGCACCACCAAGTTCAACTATTGGAAGCTGTGGACGCTGGCGATCGACGGGATCACCTCGGCATCGACCGCGCCGCTCAGGGTCTGGTCCTATGTCGGCGCGATCATCGCATTGCTGGCACTGGTCTATGCGGTCTTCATCGGGGTGCGCACATTGATCCTCGGCACCGATGTCGCGGGTTATCCCTCGCTGATGGTCGCGATATTGTTCATGGGCGGGGTGCAGCTGCTTTCGCTCGGCGTCCTCGGCGAATATGTCGGCCGCATCCTGGTCGAGACCAAGCACCGGCCGATCTATATCATTCGCCAGCGTGTCGGCTGCCCGGATGCGCACGAAAGCGAAACTGCCTGATGGACCGCGCGACCTATGACCGCATGGCCGAGATTGACAAGGATCATTGGTGGTTCGTCGCCCGGCGGCGGATCATCGCCCGGCTGATCGAGCGCCATCGCCCCAAGGCGGGGCCGCTGCGCATTCTCGAAGTCGGGGCCGGCACCGGCTCCAACCTCGACCTGCTCAAGAGCTTCGGCACGGTCGACGCGATAGAGCCCGACGATGGCGCGCGCGCCTATGCCGAGCAGCGCAGCGGATTGAAGATCAAGAGCGGCTATCTGCCGAACGTTCCGCTTGACGACGGCGCCTACGACCTGATCGTCCTGCTCGACGTGCTCGAACATATCCCGGGCGACGTTGAGGCGCTGACCTATCTCAGGGACAAGCTCGCCCCCGGCGGCAGGATCATCGTCACCGTCCCCGGCAGCCCGTGGATGTGGAGCGCGCATGACGTCGCGCATCATCACCAGCGCCGTTACACCACCGCTTCACTCAAGCGCAGCTTCCGCGCGGCGGGGCTCAATCCCCGCTTCACCACCCATTTCAACAGCCTGCTCTTTCCGCTGATCGCGGCTGTGCGGATCGCGGCGCGGCTGACCGGCAAGGGCGGCGGCGATGACGCCATGCCGTCGAGGCCGGTCAACGCGGCGCTCACGGCGATCTTCGGCGCCGAGCGTCACTGGGTCGCGACGATGCCCATCCCCTTCGGCGTATCCATGGCGAGCGTCGCGGAGCCGGTGATCCGGTAGAGCGCACCGCGCTCGCCGCCGTTCCACACCATTTCCAGCGACGGATCGTTGCCGGGCCAATGGTCCTGCGACGCGTTGATCAGCCACAGATAATCGAAGGCGTGGCGCGGGAAGAGCGTGACCGAGCTTTCGATCGTTCGGGCGTTGCGCGCGCGGCAGTTTTTCGGCCGCATCACCTGGGTGGGATCCTCGGCATAGCCCTTGGCGGCGGCATATTTGATGCTGAGCAACTGCGCGCCGGGCATCGTCCACTGGCCGTTGACGAAGGCCTCGCGCCGCACGATCGCCATTGCGCCGAGATGTTCGAGCCGCGGCGATTCCCAACGCGATAGGCACGGCAGCTCGACCAGCGCGAAGACCCGGCTGTGCGGCTTGATATGATCGAGCGCCTTGAGCTGCGCCTCATGCCATTTGGCGAAGCCTGCGAAGCGTTCGGTCGACTGGTAGACACGCGCGCCGAAGATGATCACCGCGAGCGCGGCGACGGTGCTGAGCGCGATCCGGTTGGTGAAGCGCGGCACCACCCCGATCACGCCGATCGCGATCACATAGGGCGCCAGCCGCATGTCGGCATAGGCCGACCCGATCACGATGCGCGGCATCAGGATATAGGCGATGATCAGCACGAGCAGCGCGACGCCAAGGGTGCGGCGCATGCGGAAGCCGACTTCACCCGATCCGATCGAGATCATCCCGAACAGCACCAGCAGGATCAGCCCGCTGACGAGGCCGACGTCGAATTCCATCCAATGGGTGCGCAGCGACGAGATCAGATAGACATATTTGGCGATCCAGTTGAACCAGTCGATCGTCTCGCCGGCGACATTGCCGGATCGCCACAGCAGCATCAGCAGCATCGGCGGAGCGAGCGGCAGACAGTGCAGCGCCCCGCGCCACAGCGCCTCGAAATAGCCGCGCCCCTCGACATCGCGCATCCGCACGATCTCCGCCGAGAAAGCGAGCAGGCCGAGCACGCCCCAGGCGAAGCCGTGCCCGAGCCAGATCAGCCCCCCGATCGGAACGAACAGCATCGCGCGCAACCGGATGCGGCCGGTTCGCGCCAGATAGAGCCACAGCGCGAAAGCATTGAGCGCCAGCGCCATCGCCAGCACATAATTGATGAAGCCCCACTGGAACGGCCAGCAATAGGCGAAGGGCGCAACCAGCCCGGCCGTGGCGGGCAGGCGGCCATGAACCTCGCGCGCGATCAGCAGCAGGCCGGTGATAGTGAGCAGCGGCACCGCCATGACGATCAGCTTCACGCCCAGTTCGAGCCCGAATATCTTCGCCATCGGCACGATCAGCAGATCGACGCCGAGATTGCCCATCAGCGCCCATTGAAAGCTGTAATAGCGGCTGAGCAACGGCGAGGTCGGATCGGCGATCTCGACCCGATAACGCCCCATATGCCCCATCAGGTCGATCAGCGGCGGCACTTCGGGACGCAGCAGCGGCACCACCGACAGCAACGCCAGGAAGGCGATGTACCAGTTGCTGGTCCACCAGCCCTGCGGCGGCGTTACGGGTGGCGTCGAACGAAACATAGGCTTTCGGCCTTATGTCGCGCCGCATGGGACGGCAAGAGGGTGCCACGAGGCCACGATCCGCCCATCGGAGTCCGATGTCCGGTCATTCGACCCGCCGCCACATCCTGAACGAGCTCGTTTCCAGCGGCACGGGCTTCAGCCAGGCGGGCGGGCGCCCCGCGACCAATCGGGCCATCAAGCCGTTCGGCGCCGCCTCGCTATAGAGTATGGCCTCCCCACCAGTCGGATCGATCAGCACATAGCCCATCCCCCCGTCACGCATGATCCGGTGGGCCACATCGGGGTGGCCGATGAAGCTGTCGATGACGCGGCGGATTCCCGCCAGCCCGCGATGATGACCACTGCCGGCATAGGAATGCGGCGTCGAGACGAGCAGGCTGGGCGTGACGTCGAGCCCGGCGAGGATATAGCTCCGGGGCAGCTGGTTGATCCCGCCGAACAGATCGCATCGCGGCCCGCAGGCGAGTGGTTCGCGGGGTTTGGGCTTCTCAGCTTCGGACCCCGCCAGCCATCGGGCCCACTGTGTCACCGCGGCTTCGCCGACGGGCGATACCAGCAGGAGCAGCGCGACCGATGCGGGCACGCGTAGCAGCGCGCGCCGCCATCCATCGACGGTCGCCAGCCCCCGCGTCAGTAGCCAGCCAGCCCCCGGCAATCCAAGCGCATGGGCGAAGCCACCGGCTCGCTGGACGAGAAGCGCAAGGCCGAAGCTCGCCAATCCCAATGCGAACATCATGAGCCAGTTGCGCGCTGCCGTGCGAGTCGTCGCGCCACGCCACGCCAGCAGCGTACCGATCAGGCCGATTGGCGGAAAAAGCGCCAGACCGAGCTGCGTATCGAGTGCCTGCCGCCAGATCGGCAATCCTTCGACGACATTGTCGTACCAATAATGGCGCGTCACCGGGTCGAGCGCGGCGAACGGCCCATGGAGACACAGCGGAGCGACCAGTGCCGTCAACGCGGCCCCCAGTCCCCCAGCCATGAAGAGCAGCGCCAGTCGCGGTGCGGCTCCGCCCCCGGCCACGAGAGGGAGCGCCAGACCGAGCATCAGCGGCGCGAGTGCAAAGGGACCGAACCAGGCGGGACCGAAGGCATCGCAATAGGTCTGCTGCCAGGCGCCGGCGTCATGCGTCGCGGCAAACAGCAGAAGTCCGGCGGAACCGAGCGAAAGTGCGAAGGCGCGAAAACGGAAGAAGGCGTCCTGATCGGCGTCGGCGAGCACGAAGCGAAGCGCGAGAACGGCCGCGATCGCGATCGCCATCGGCAACCCCTCGAGTGAGATCGCCAGCCACAGCGCCATCGCGACGCCGGCGAGGATTCCGCCGCGCAACGCCCGGCGATCGAAGCATGACGCGACCGCAAACAGGCCGAACATCGTCTGCCAGCCATGATGATCGATCCGCATCGGCAGATCGTGGAACAGAAGCAGCGGCGTCATCGCCGCGAGCATCGCCGCAGCGAGCGCGGCGCGGCGCCCGGCCAGCCGTGCAGTCATCAACGTGATCGCAGCGAATGCGCCACCAAGCGTGATGAGCGGCACGACGAGGATTGCGATCCGCTCGGCCCAGACCATCCCCAGAACAGGCTGCAGCAGCAGTATCAGGCCGGCGAGCGGCAGATCGACAAGGCGCGACCAGTGCATCGCCACGCCGGCGGGCGGATCGAGCCGATATTGTCGGACGTCAAAGAAACTCTGCCCGGCGAGCCAGTCGCGAACCTGCTGGAACCGCAGATAATCGTCGGCATCCCACAAGACGAGGCCGGCGACACGGTCATAGCTCATCCACAGCAGAATGAGGCTCGTGAACAGCCAGATCGCCGCGACGCCGAGAACGAGGGCTCTGGCCGATGGTTCGCCCTCCTTCCTGATGGAGGGGGTCAGGGGGCGGGTTGCGAATGGAGCGAGCGTCATCCCAAACCTCTCGAAGCCAGGCCGGAGGTGGTGATTATGCCGCCTTCTTATCGGCGATCCGGGTAGGCACCAGCCGTTCGGATCGCAGCGCCGCCGCGACGCCGGCATAATCCTTGGCGTCGTCGCCCTCCGCGCCGGCCTCATGATATTCGGCGTCTTCATTGACCTGCCACACATCATGGCGGCGCGTGCCGGCGGCGATGTTTCGCGCGGTGAGCATCGCGGTCATCATCGCATGATCCTGATTATTGTAGCGGTGCATGCCGTTGCGGCCGACGAAGTGGAGCGTCGGATAGCGGCCCTCCAGCTCCTCGCGCACCGCCGCGACATTGGCGGCATAGGCGTCGTCATAGACCGGATAGGCCTTTTCCTGGCGCACCACCGCGCCACCGACGACATCCGCCGGATCGCACAGCCCGAGTTGCGCCAGTTCCTTCGTCGCTAGCGCGATCAGATCCTCGTTCGAAGAGGACCACAGGCCGTCGCCTTCGAAGCAGAAATATTCGAGGCCGACACAGGCCAGGCTCTCGTCGGGCACCATTTCGGGCGACCAGCTGCGGAAATTCTGGATGCGGCCGACCTGCACCCGATCGTCATGAATGTAGATCCAGTTGTCGGGAAACAGATCCTCCGAACGGATCATCAATGCGACGGTAAGGAAGTCGCGATAGCCGAGGTCCATCGCCTGGGGCAGCGAAGCGGGCACCGGATGGACGCGCGCCGCCAGTTCGCGCATCGGCGCCGAGCTGATGACGTGATCGGCGGTCAGCATCGTCAGCCGGCCATCCTCGCCGATCGCCGCGACGCGCCAGAAGCCGCCGGTCGCGTCCCACGACAGCTGGTGGAGCTTGTGACCCATCAGCAGGCCGTTGCCCTGTTCGATGATGCGGTCGCGCGCGGCATCCCACATCATGCCGGGGCCCTTGCGCGGATAGCGGAAGCTTTCGAGCAGGGTCTTGGTTTCCATGCCGTCATTGGGGCGCTTGTTGAGACCGAGCGAACGGCGAACCCCGTCCCATACCGCCTTGCCGAGGCTGAGCCCCTTGATGCGCTGCGCGGCCCAGTCGGCCGACATCTCGTCGCACGGCATGCCCCACACCTTCTCGGTATAGGTCTTGAAGAAGATGCCGAACAGGCGCGATCCGAACTGGTTGACCACCCATTGCTCGAAGCTGCGCACCTCCTTGTGGGGGAAGAGCTTCCAGCGGAAGAAACTGGCCATGCACAGGGTCGATTGCCACAGGCCCAGATTGCGCAGCGCCTCGAAGGCGCGCAGCGGATAGCTGTAGAATTTGCCGCGATAATAGATGCGGCTCATCCGTGGCCGCTCGATGAAGTCGTCGGGCAGCAGCTCGTTCCACAAGTCAACGACCTCGCGCGACTTGGAAAAGAAGCGATGGCCGCCGATGTCGAAGCGGAAACCTTCATGTTCGACGGTGCGGCTGATGCCGCCGACCTGATGCGGGTCCTTCTCGATCAGTTTGACCGAAAAGCCTTCCTTGCCGAGCATGTAACCGGCGGTCAGCCCCGCCGGCCCGGCACCAATAATCGCAACGTCAACATGGGTAGCGGCGCGCGGCATCGACTTTGTACCTCTGAAATCCGGATATGGCCGGACCATGGCCGGTGAGGCGCTAAAACATGGTTAACACGCGGTTAGTGCGATGCCGGCGACGCGCTCGGCACGATGCCGCTAAGCACCTCATGCGCGCCATCTCCCTTAGACTAAAGACTAAGGACAAGTCCGGATGCGGATTTTATTTCCGGCAAAACGTTAATATCTACGCGCTTAAACCAAGTAAGGTTTGCTCCGCATTTATACTTATCACAGTTGAATTCGGAAACCATTCACCTTCCGAGCGTTGCTTATTGATATTTTACAAGGAATTTTCGTTTTGCATACGTTACGTGCCCTTGTTGCCTTAGCGTTATTTGTACAAGTGGGCGCTGGCCACGCGGCCTTGCTGATCAATCGCGCCGATGTCGGCAAGGTGATCAGCGTCGACTATGCGGGGTCGGTGCTGGGTTTTCCTACCAGCGGCCTCAGCGCGGCCAGCACCTTCACCTTTACCGGGGCGAGCAGCGATGGGCGGACCTATAATTTCAGCTATGCGCTGACCAACGATTCTTCGCTGACATCGCGGGTGCGATCCTTCGGCTTCGACGTGCTGGGAAACACCGCGATCACCGGCCTGTCCTCGACCGGCACTTATGCCTCGCAGGTCCAGAATCCGCTGTCGGGGCTGATCGGCACCGACATCTGCTTCACCGCCGCCGGTCTGGGCGGCTGCACCGGCGGTTCGGGTGGGCTGACGGCGGGCCAATCGGGAACGGGATCGTTCGCACTGACCTTCGCCAACGCGATGAGCGCGGTTCAGCTCAGCGATTTCACCGTGAACTATCAGGGCGTGGGCGGCATTTTCGGAGGTACCGGCGCGGGCACGGCAACGGCGATAGCACCGGTCGTGCCCGCCACGCCGACGACGCCGACGCCCCCGACGATGCCGACCACCCCCACCACACCGGTCTTCCCGGGCGGCCCGGTCTCGGCCGCACCCGAGAGCAGCACCTGGGCGATGATGATGCTGGGCTTCGGACTGGTCGGCTGGCTGCTCCGCCGGCGCCCTGCTGCCGGGGGACTTATCCTACAGAACTAAGAGAGCCGCGTCCTGATGATAGGGCAGATCGACGTGAAAGGTGGTCCCGATCCCTTCCTGCGTATCGACCAGAATACGCCCGCTATGCTTCTCGACGATGCTTTTGCAGATGACGAGCCCGAGGCCGGTCCCGGCCTGACCATGCTCTGAGCCCCGATTCTCCTGAGCAAAACGAGTGAACAGCCGGCGGCAGAATTCGGGGGACATACCGCGTCCCTTGTCGATCACGCTGATCCGCACCCCCGATGCGCTCGACCGCAACCGAACGCGGACCCGCCCGTCGCGATGCGAGAATTTCGCCGCGTTGGACAGGAGGTTGCTCATCACCTGCAAAAGCCGGTCGGGATCGACCTCCGCGATCACCGCCTCATCGGGGATATCGATCTCGATTCGGATACCCAGCCCCTGCGAATAGGGCAGGTTCTGCTCTATCGACGAGGCGAGCAGCAGGCCGATGTCGGTGCGTTCGAACCGGAAATCGAGCGCGTCCGACTGGAGCTTGTCGACATCGAGCAAATCGTTGACGAGCCGGGTCAGCCGGTCGCTGTTCCGATAGGCGACATCGATCAGTTCGGCCGCCCGCGGTTCGGTCTGTCCGCCGGCGCCCGCCCGCAACAGGCTCAGCGCGCCGCTGATCACGGTCAGAGGCGTGCGCAGTTCATGACTGACGGTCGCGATCAGCTCGTCCTTGAAGCGCGAGGCATTGCGCTCGGTAGTCACGTTGCGCAGACGGAACAGGAAATATCCGTCCCGTATCGGAAGCCATTCCGCCGCGATGATCGTGCCGTTGGTCATTTGCCGTTCGCCCTCGGCGGCCTTGCGGGCGCGGACATTCGCAGCGATCTGCTCGGCCAGCATCACGGGATCGCCGGGGCCATAGTCGCCGCGATCGGCAAGAGCGCGGATCAACGGCATGATCTCGCCGTCCTGCCGGAACAGGCGCGCGGGCAGATCGAGCATCCGGAGAAAAGCGTCGTTCCACAGGCGGATATGCTGGTGGCGGTCGACGAGCATGACCCCCTCGTCCAGATTATCGATCGTGGCCTTTATATGCGGTGGAAGATCCGGCGCCCCCGCAGGCCCCGCGCCGTCATCGTGGAACAGCAACATGCGGCCCGACAGGTCGGGTGTGTCGATCTCGCGGGTTTCGATCCGGTAACGGCGTGCGCCGACATCGACCTCGTTCGTAACAGCGCCGCGGGAGTGTTCGTCGCCGAGCAGGCGCGCCAGCGCGGCGACGATCGCCGGGGAATCCGCGCCCGTGGACAGTCCGAGCAGCCCATAGCCATGATCATTGGCCAACGCTGACTGTCTGTCGGTATCGATGAAGATGATCGGTACGGGCACATGGGCGAAGAGCGACGCTGGTGGGATCACATACTCTCCATGACGCGTTGACGCCTCCGCACCGCCAATCCTGCGATCGGCCAGCTTCGTTCATGATCGCTGCTTCGTCCTGACACGCATCCTCCCCACAAGTCGCGCGGTTCTATCAACGGCGGCGGCGGCCGAATGTCGATCCGGGGGTTCTACGGGTGGGCATGTACGTCCACCATCGCCACTGGCGCAGCCGGACGCATCTGGCATAAGCGCCCGACGATGATCCGCGCGCTTTCGCCCCGTTACCACTTCGCCGCCGCCGCCGCCGTGATCGCTCTCGCCGCGCTCGCCGCGCGCGCATGGGGGATGTGGGCGGAGCCGATGTGGCTGGACGAGGGCTATAGCGCCTATGCCGCGTCGAAGGGCTGGGCCTTTCTGTGGCAGGTGGTGCCCCGCTACGAGACCCATCCACCTTTCTATTATTCGCTGCTGCGCGTTTGGACGCTGATCGCGGGCGACGGGCTGGTCGCGCATCGAATGCTCGGCCTAATCTGCGGAATGGCTACCCTGCCCGTCGTCGCGCTCGCCGCACGGCGGCTGGCGCGGTTGACTGGCGCTTCCCCCGCCCCCGTGATGCTGACCGCGCTGGCGCTGACTGCGGTGTCGCCGATCCTCGTCGAGATGACCCGCGAGATCCGGCCCTATCCGCTGATGATCCTCGTCTATGCGGCGGCGACGCTCGCGCTGCTCGTCATCGCCGAGCGCCGCGCGGACGGCCTGCCGCTCGCCGGCCGCGCCTTCGCCGCCTATCTTGCCTGCACCGCGCTGATGCTGTGGCTCCATAATCTCGGGCCGCTTTATGCCGCCGCGCTCGGCCTGGCCCTGCTCTGCGTCGCGCGCGCGCGCGCGCTGACGAAGGCCGACTGGCTCTGGCTGCTCGGCGGCCATGCTATCGTCATCGCGCTCTGGTCGCCCGCCTTGTTCATCCTGCTCGATCAGGCGCCGATGTGGGTGAAGGCGACCTGGCTGAAATGGTCGACGGTCGATCTTTGGCGGCGCGCGACGGTGCTGTTCGCCGGGCCGAGCGACGACATGCGGATCGCTGCCGCGATCCTCGCGCTGTTCGGCGGCGCGGTGTTGCTGCGCGCCCGCGAGGGCTGGCGGCTGCTCGCGGTGCTGCTGCTGCTCGGCGGACTGCCGATCGCGGTGTCGCTGATCGTCTCGGCAACCGTCGCCCCGGTCTTCATCATCCGCACGATGACCCCGCTCGCCATCCCGGCGATCCTGCTGATGGCCTGTGCGACAGGCTGGGCCTGGCGGCGCTATGGCTGGCTCGCGCCGCTGGCCGCGCTGATCTGGATCACCGTTGCGCAGGGCCATTTCGACCTGCGCGCCCGCCAGCACATCAAGCGCGACTGGTACCGGACGATGGAATGGCTTAGCCCCCGCTTCCGTCCCGGCGACATGGTCTTCGCCTATCCCAATGAGGGCGCGCTGCCGTTCGACCGCGCGGTGCGCGACTATCGCCTGGCCATGCCGAGCCGCCCAATTCCGACCGCGATCCCCAGCCTGAACCCGCCGCCGGGCAGCTGGTATGTCAGCGGCTCGCGCGGGGTGCCCTCGCTCGCTCGCGCGCATCTGCGGATGATCGCGCAGGAGCCGGCGACGCAGGCCGTGCCGACGATCTGGCTGTTGCGGCTCGGCCCATGGGCCTATGACAAGGGCGACGTGTTCCTGGAAGAACTGTCGAAGGGCCGCGTCGAAGTGGGCCGGTTCAAGGACGGCGCGATTGATATCGTGGGATTGCGGCAAAGCGCCCTCATCCCCGTCACCCCAGCGAAGGCTGGGGTCTCAGGAGGTGCGGGAGCGCGCTGATCTCACAAGATGCCAGCCTTCACTGGAATGACGGTTATTCTATCTACCGCCCGTCGCGGCGTCCCAGCAGGCGCAGCCGCAGCGCGTTGAGCTTGATGAAGCCCGCGGCGTCGCGCTGATCATAAGCGCCCGCGTCGTCCTCGAAGGTGACGACCTTCTCCGAATAGAGCGTGTGCGGCGACTTGCGGCCGACGACATAGACCCCGCCCTTGTAGAGCTTGAGCCGGACGGTGCCCGTCACCTTCTCCTGGCTATGGTCGATCGCCGCCTGGAGCATCTCGCGCTCCGGCGAGAACCAGAAGCCGTTGTAGATCAGCTCCGCATAGCGCGGGGCGAGTTCGTCCTTGAGATGCGCCGCGCCGCGATCGAGGGTGATCTGCTCGATACCGCGATGGGCGAGGTGATAGATGGTGCCGCCCGGCGTCTCGTACATCCCGCGCGACTTCATGCCGACGAAGCGGTTCTCGACCAGATCGAGCCGGCCGATGCCGTGCTTGCGGCCATATTCGTTGAGGGTTTCGAGCAGCGTCGCCGGGCTCATCCCCTCGCCGTTGATCGCGACACCGTCGCCGCGCTCGAAATCGATCGTGATGAACTCGGGGGCGTCGGGCGCATCCTCGGGATTGACGGTGCGCGAATAGACATAGTCGGGCACCTCGTCCCACGGGTCTTCGAGCACCTTACCCTCGGACGATGTGTGGAGCATGTTCGCGTCGGTCGAGAAGGGCGATTCGCCGCGCTTGTCCTTCGGCACCGGGATCTGGTGCTGCTCGGCGAAGGCGATCAGCGCGGTGCGGCTGGTCAGGTCCCATTCGCGCCATGGCGCGATCACGCGGATATCGGGGGCAAGGCCGTAATAGCCGAGCTCGAAGCGGACCTGGTCATTGCCCTTGCCGGTCGCGCCATGGCTGACCGCGTCGGCGCCGACCATGCGGGCGATCTCGATCTGGCGCTTGGCGATAAGCGGCCGGGCGATCGAGGTGCCGAGCAGGTAGAGCCCTTCGTAGAGCGCGTTCGAGCGCATCATCGGGAAGACATAATCCTTCACGAACTCCTCGCGGAGATCGTCGATGAAGATGTGCTTGTCGGGCACGCCCATCAGCTTCGCCTTGGCGCGCGCGGGCTCGAGTTCCTCGCCCTGGCCGAGATCGGCGGTGAAGGTGATGACCTCGCACTGATAGGTCTGCTGGAGCCATTTGAGAATCACGCTCGTGTCGAGGCCGCCCGAAAAGGCCAGCACCACCTTCTTCACGTCAGTCGTCATCTCAGTCTCCACGCCCCATCATGTCGGCGCGCGGCCCTTGCCATGCGGGGGCGGCGCATTCAAGCGCGATACAGGCGGCATGTGGCACGCGGCGTCATGATTTTGGGAGGACGATGATGCGCTATTGGTTGGCGACGGTGCTGGCGGCGATGCCGACGATAGCGGCCGCGCAGGAACTGCCGATGACCCGTGAGGGGCTGGACAGTGCGCTCACCCAATATTTCGCCGGGGCGGATCGCAATGGCGACGGCAAGCTCGACCGCGCCGAGACAGCAGCGGTGATGGGATTCACCCGCTCGATGCTGACCGGCAAGCGTGACGAGGAGCCGTTCGTGATGGATGTCGGCCCCGATGGCCGGCCCCGGCTGACCCTCAACGAAAACGGTCCGCTGAGCCAGGGCGGCATGGCCGACATGCTGTACAAGCGCACCGATACGAATGGCGATGGCGCGCTGTCGGTAGCCGAAGTCCAGACCGCCGGACGCGAGGCGTTCGACCTGGCTGACCGCGACGGCGACGGGATATTGGATGATGCCGAGCGCGCGGCGGCGCAGAAGAAGATCGGGCTGTTGAGTAACATATTGGGCTGACTCATGGCCGTCACCCCAGCGGAGCTGGGATGACGATTTGCATTTCAAACCCGACACAACAATTTCAGCGCCGAACTATCGCTGCAAGATTCGCGTTCTAGACGACATCACAGGGCGGATCGGCCTTTCCCTGTTGTCGCCGGTTCGCCCACCTGTTCTGCTTATCCGAAGGATGTCGCAATGAAGAAGACCCCCTGGATCGCCGGCGCCGCGCTCGCCGCCCTGCTTGGCACCACCGCGTTCGCCGTCGCCCCCGACGGCCCGCGCGGCCATGCGCCCAAGACCCGCGCCGAAGTGCAGGCGAAGGTCGCCGAGCATTTCAAGAAGGCCGATGCCAATCGCGACGGCTTCGTCACCAAGGCCGAAGTCGACGCCACGCGCGCCGCGATGAAGGAAAAGTTCGCCGAACGCCGCGAGGAGCGTCGCGACGAACGATTCGCCGCGCTCGACACCGACAAGAATGGCACGCTGTCGAAGGATGAGTTCTCCACCCGCGCGCCGCGGCCGGAAGGCAAGGATGGCGAGCGCCGCTTCGGCCATCGTGGCGGCCATGGCGGCAAGCATGGCATGCACCATCGCGGAGGCTTCGGTGGCGGCCAGTGGTTCGAGCGGGCCGATGCGAACAAGGATGGCAAGGTGAGCCTCGCCGAAGCCTCGACCGGCGCACTGGCGATGTTCGACCGCGCCGACACCGACAAGAACGGCACGATCAGCGTCGAAGAACACAAGGCCGCCCGCGATGCGATGCGCGCCAAATGGCAGGAGCGCCGCGCCGGCAAGGAAGGATAATTTGCGTTGCCCCCGCGGAAGCCGGGCGACGATTTGATCTGGCAGGGCGTCATCCCCACAACGGGGGTGACGCCCTTGTCATTTAGTTCGTCTCGAACTCCAGGATCACCGCGTCGACCGCGAGGCTATCGCCCGGCAGGGCGGCGACCGACTTGACGGTGCCCGCCTTCTCGGCGCGCAGGATATTCTCCATCTTCATCGCTTCGACCACGGCGAGCGGCTGGCCGGCCTCGACCTTCGCGCCCGCTTCGACATGGATCGCGGTGACGAGCCCCGGCATCGGACAAAGCAGGAAGCGCGACATATCCGGCGGGATCTTCTCGATCATGTGGTGCGACAGCGACGCGACCAGCGGGGTCAGCACCCGCAGATCGTGGCTGCTCCCGCGCGTCGTGAAGCGCCAGCCGGTGCGCTTGCGCTCGACGCGCAGCGACAGCTCCTCGCCATCGACGATCGCCTCGATCAACCGCTGCCCCGGAATATAGGGTGCATCGACCACGATCGGCGTGCCGTCGACGCTGACCGCATCGCCCGCCAGCTCGACCTGCCGTTCGACCCCGTCGAGGGTCACGACCCAGCTGGTCGACGGATCGGCCGGACCGTTCAGCCGGCCCTCGATCTGGCCCGCGCGGGCGGCGTCGATGCTCGCAAGCACACCCGCAATGGCGGCAAGGCGCAGGCTCAGCGTCTCACTGCCGGCCGCACCGCTGAAGCCGTCGGGATATTCCTCGGCGATGAAGCCGGTGGTGATATTGCCCGAGCGGAAGCGCGGATGCTGCATCAGCGCCGACAGGAAATCGATGTTGTGGCCGATGCCGTCGATCTCGAACCGGTCGAGCGCGGCAACCTGCCTGTCGATCGCTTCCTCGCGGGTCGCGCCATAGGTGATCAGCTTGGCGATCATCGGATCGTAGAACATCGAGATTTCGGAGCCTTCATAGACCCCGTCGTCGACGCGGACATTATCGACCTCCGTCGGCGGACGATAGCGGACCAGCCGCCCGGTCGAGGGCAGGAAGCCGCGATAGGGGTCCTCGGCATAGACGCGGTTCTCGACCGCCCAGCCCTCGAGCTTCACCTCATCCTGCGTGAAGGCGAGCTTCTCGCCATAGGCGACGCGGATCATCTGTTCGACAAGATCGAGGCCGGTGATGCATTCGGTGACGGGATGCTCGACCTGAAGCCGGGTGTTCATTTCGAGGAAGTAGAACCCCTCGCCGGTGGTGTCGGCGCCGCTGACGATCAGCTCGACCGTGCCCGCGCTGTAATAGCCGACCGCGCGGGCCAGCGCGACGGCCTGCTCGCCCATCGCCTTGCGCATCTTCGGGGTGACGAAGGGCGACGGCGCTTCCTCGACCACCTTCTGGTGGCGGCGCTGGATCGAGCATTCGCGCTCATGCAGATAGAGGATGTTGCCATGCTTGTCGCCGAGCACCTGGATTTCGATATGGCGCGGGCTCTCGATGAACTTTTCGATGAAGACACGGTCGTCGCCGAAGCTGTTGAGCCCCTCGCGCTTCACGCTCTCGAAATTCTCGCGGACGTCCTTTTCGGAATAAGCGAGGCGCATACCCTTGCCGCCGCCGCCCGCCGACGCCTTCATCATCACCGGATAGCCGATGCCGTTGGCGATCTCGACCGCATGATCGGTCGAGTCGATCTCGCCGACGAAGCCGGGAACGACATTGACCCCCGCCTGCATGGCGAGCTTCTTCGATTCGATCTTGTCACCCATCGCCGAGATCGCACCGACCGGCGGGCCGATGAACGCAATGCCGGCGTCTTCGAGCGCCTGGGCGAAGCTGGTCCGCTCCGACAGAAAGCCATAGCCCGGATGGACCGCCTCGGCTCCGGTCGCTTTGCACGCGGCGATGATCTTGTCGGCGATCAGATAGGATTCGGACGCGGGCGGCGGGCCGATATGGACGGCCTCGTCGGCCATCTCGACATGCGGCGCGCGCGCATCGGCATCCGAATAGACCGCGACGGTCTTGATGCCCATGCGCCGGGCGGTCTTGATCACGCGGCAGGCGATTTCGCCGCGATTGGCGATCAGGATCTTCTTGAACATCGTCGTCCCTTTTTCCCTTAGTCCGTCATCCTGAACTTGTTTCAGGATCCACTCGTCCACGGGAGCGCGCCCAGGTGGTGGTGTGGATGCTGAAACGAGTTCAGCATGACGAGCAATGTCTACTCCGCCGCCAGAACCTCCGGCGTCGTGTGATTGATCGAGCCCGTCAGCCCCAGCTTGCCGAACAGGCGGGCGTCGGCGTCGCTGCCCTGGTTGCCGGTGGTCAGCAGCCGGTCGCCGGTGAAGATCGAGTTGGCCCCCGCGAGGAAGCAC
>NZ_LARW01000040.1 GCF_000971055.1 Sphingomonas sp. SRS2 | reverse complement strand
CCTCCGCCGCCTCCGCCTCCGCCGGTTGTGGAAAGCCCGGGTCCGTTCATCGTGTTCTTCGACTGGGATAAGTCGGACATCACGGCGGAGGCTGCGTCGATCCTCGACAATGCGGCCAACGCTTATGCGACGACCGGCCAGGCCCGTGTCCAGCTTGCCGGCCACGCCGACAAGTCGGGTGGCGACCAGTACAATGTCGGCCTTTCGCAGCGTCGTGCCGACGCGGTGAAGTCCTACCTTGCTGGCAAGGGCGTGCCTGACAGCGCGATTGCGACTGAAGCGTTCGGTGAAAGCCGCCCGCTGGTCGACACCGCCGACGGCGTCCGCGAGCCGCAGAACCGCCGCGTCGAAATCACTTTCGGCAGCTAAGCGGTTCAGCCATCGCTTCGGCGATGACTGGCAAGAATTGGGGTCGGCCTTCGGGTCGGCCCTTTTTCTTTGTCATCAAGACTTTATTCGCCAATGCCGATACGGCATGATCGGTTTGCCGGGGGCCGAATTACCGGGAGAGAAGCATGTTCAAGATCAGTTTCGCTGCCACATCGCTGCTGTTCGTAGGCTGCGCATTTGGGGCGCCGGCCCTGGCGCATGAGCATCATCATGGCGGTAAGGCGATCGCCGATATCGTCGATGGTCAGGGCCAGACCAAAGGCCAGGCTATATTGACGCAACACAAGGATGGTATCCATGTGGACGTGAAGGCGGTTGGCCTGCCCGCCGGCGTTCATGCCGTTCACATCCACACCACCGGCACGTGCACCGGCCCCGATTTCACTAGCGCGGGCGGCCATTGGAACCCGGGCAAAAAGCAGCACGGCCATGATAATCCGGCCGGCGCCCATAAGGGCGACATGCCCAATATGACGGTTGGCGCCGACGGTACGGGCATGCTCACGACGACCGTGAAGGGCGCGACGCTCAAGGGCGGTAGCGAACCGCTGTTCGACGCCGATGGTGCGGCTATCGTCGTTCATGCCGCTGCCGACGATTACAAGACCGACCCGACGGGCAACGCCGGCGGGCGTCTCGGCTGCGGCATCGTCAAGGCGGAATGACACCGGCAGCGCCGCCACGCCTGCTGTTCGTCTGTCTCGGTAATATCTGCCGCTCGCCGCTTGCGGAGGCGGCCATGCGCGCGGCGGCGGACAGGGCAGGTCTTGCGGTCGAGGTCGATTCTGCCGGCACGGGCGACTGGCATGTCGGCCGCCCGCCGGACCCGCGCGCGATCGCCACCGCCGCACGCTACGGCTTGGATATCAGTGGATTGCGCGGGCGGCAGGTCAGCGTCGAGGACTTCCGGCGTTTCGATCATGTCATTGCCCTCGACCGCAGCAATATGGCGGTGTTGCGCGGGCTCCAGCCGACCGACACCCGTGCCGCATTGTCTATGCTGCTCGATCACGTCGATGGCCGTCACGGCCAAGACATCGCCGATCCCTATTTCGGCGAGGATGAGCGTTTCGAGGTGAGTTGGCGCGACATCGGCCTCGGTGTCGACGGCCTGCTCGCCATGCTGCGCGCTCAGCCGAGCGGGTAACGCTCGATCACCGAATAGGTCGAACCGGCGGAACCGAGCTCACTCTCATAAAGCAGGACATGGTCGAAGCGTGCTTCGACCGGCTGTGGCCAGAGATGCTGCATCGGTAGCGCGCCCGCCGGAAAAGCGCCGCGCCCGAAGCGGGCGAGAGTGATGTGGGGCTTGAAGGCGCGCTCCTCGGGCGCGATTCCCGCGCCCGTCAATGCACGCGTCACCGCGGAATGGAGAGACCGGACTTCATCGTGCGGCGTCACCCCCGCCCAGATGGTGTCGATCTGCCCCCCGCCGATCGAAGCAGCCGATGCCGTCGAGGCGCAGGGTGAGGGGAGGATGCGAGATCGCGCCGAGCGCCGCCGCGACATCCTCGGCCAGATGGCGGTCGACATCGCCGATGAAGCGCAGCGTCAAATGAAGCTGATCGTCGTCCTGCCAGCGCGCACCGGGAATGTCGCCCATCGCGGCAAGCAGCGCCTGACGCATGTCCCGTGGCGGGCGCAGGGCGACAAAAAGCCGGTGCATGCGACCATTTCACCCGTCGTGAGACGGTAACGCAAGCCCGTTCGACATAATGTAACGCGTGATTTGCTTGAAAAACTCAATGGTTACGCCGATATTGTTGGGAAAGCGGCATTCCGCCGCCTTATCTGGAGAGTTTTACATCATGGCAAACTGGTCTGACCCCCGAGCAACTGCCGCGCCTGCCGCGACACGGGCCGGTGTGGCCGAGGCGGCTTTCGATGCTGGGCTTCGGTCCTACATGCTCTCGATCTACAATTACATGGCGTCGGGCGTGCTGCTGACCGGCGTCGTCGCGCTGCTGTTCGCCGAGTCCGGCATGGCGGCACAGGTCTTCGCGACCCCGCTGCGCTGGTTGATCGTGCTCGCGCCGCTCGCCTTCATCCTGGTGCTGAGCTTCGGCATCAACAAGCTGTCGACGACCGCGGCGCAGGGCCTGTTCTGGGCGTTCGCGGCGGTGATGGGTCTGTCGATGTCGTCGCTGTTCCTGGCGTATACCGGCTCGTCGATCGCGATCACCTTCTTCGCGACCGCCACCGCCTTCGCGTCGCTCAGCCTGTGGGGCTATACGACGAAGAAGGACCTGTCGGGCTTCGGCACCTTCCTGATCATGGGCGTGGTCGGTCTGCTGATCGCATCGCTGCTCAACATCTTCTTCAAGTCGCCCGTCATGAACATGGTGATCAGCGCGGTCGGCGTGCTGCTGTTCGCCGGCCTGACCGCTTATGACACGCAGAAGATCAAGAGCATGTACTATCACGTCGCCGGCACCGACTTTGTCGGCAAGTCGGTGGTGATGGGCGCGCTGACGCTCTATCTCGACTTCGTAAACATGTTCACCTTCCTGCTGCAGTTCCTCGGCGACCGCCGCTAAGCTGCATCAGAACACAAGAACGAAAGGCCCGGTGGAAACGCCGGGCCTTTTTCTTTGTCCGGCGCGCGCTATGGTCGGGGTATCGGAGGCGCATGGACTATCTTGGACTGAGCTTCGAGCAACTCGACGAGGACGCGGTTGTCGCGCTGCTGCGGGGCCGCAGCGCCGACAGCGGTTTCGCCTATCTCGTCACTCCCAATGTCGATCATGTCGTGCGGCTGGCGAAGCTGGATCGTGACAGCGCCGAGCGCCGCGCATATCGCCAGGCCGGCTGGCGGCTGTGCGACAGCCGGGTGCTGTCGGCGCTGGCATCGCTCCAGGGGATCCGCTTGCCAGTGGTGACAGGCAGCGACCTGACCGGGCGATTGCTGCGCGACATCGCGGTTCCGGGCGATCGGATCTGCGTCATCGGCGGCTATGCCGACGACATCGCAAAGCTCGCTGCGGTCCGGCCGGATGTCGTCATCATTCAACATATCCCGCCCATGGAATTGCACGAGGATGCCGCTGCCCGCGCGGTGGCGGCGCGCTTTGCTGCCGCCTCGGCCGCGCGCTTCATCCTGGTGGCGGTGGGGTCGCCCCAGCAGGAACTGATCGCCGCAGCGATCGGCGACTTGCCCGAGGCGAGGGGGACCGCGCTGTGCATCGGCGCCTCGATCGATTTCCTAACGGGAAGGGCCAGCCGCGCTCCGCGCTGGATGCGTCGGCTATCGCTTGAATGGCTTCACCGGTTGTTGGCTGATCCCAGCCGGCTATGGCGGCGCTACCTGATCGAAGGGCCGCGTATTTTTCTGCTCGCATGGCGATCAGGCCGCTAACCCGCCGAGGCATCGGCGGGAACAATCCGCAAATCCTGTCGGTTGATATCGCGCCGTTGGCTCCGCGCAGCAAGCCTGGCTTCATGCGGGGCGGCAGGAGATGATCATGACACACGCAATGTCGGCGGCCGACGCAGAGGCCGATCACAAGCTCATTCTTGGCAGCCGGGTATCCGGAACTCCGGTCTTCAACCACTCGGGTGAATCTCTGGGCCATGTCGACGATCTTTCGATCGAGCGTAAGAGCGGCCGGATAGTCTATGGCATCATGTCGTTCGGTGGCTTTCTGGGCATCGGCGAGAAATTTCATCCCATTCCCTGGTCGTTGCTCGACTATAATCCGGAACGCGGCGGCTATGTCGTCGCGCTGGACCGGGCGACGCTCGAAGGGGCGCCGCATTATGAGCGGGACGAACTGGTGACGCTGGGTGGGCCCAGCCGCAAACAATATGATCAACGGATTTTCGACTATTACGGTCCATTCGGACCGATGCCCTATTGGTAAGCGCGATTGCGGGAGGACGGGTTGATTTCCCGTCATCGGCGTGGAACTGCTCAGTCCGGAATGGCATTCGCGTCCAAACTTTCATGACGGCGGACGGATTGCGCCTCGTCGGCGATGTTGGGGGGCGCCCCGGCGCGCCGACGGTGATCCTGATGCACGGCGGCGGACAGACTCGCCACGCCTGGGCAGGCACGATGGGGCGGCTCATCGATCAGGGCTATCGCGTCGTCAACCTTGATGCGCGCGGGCATGGCGACAGCGACTGGTCACCTTCGGGAGACTATGGTCTGCAGGCGATGGCGCGGGATCTCCGGACGGTTCTTGCGACTGTCGGGCGGCCGGTCGCGCTGGTCGGCGCGTCGATGGGTGGCATGACCGCGTTCCTGGCGGCCGGAGAGAGCGACGAACCCATCGCGGATGCGCTGGTGATGGTCGATATCGTATTGCGGCCGGCCAAGGCGGGCAGCGAGCGGATAACCAGTTTCATGCGCGCGAACCCGGAAGGCTTCGCGACGATCGAGGAGGCAGCCGATGCAGTGGCGGCCTATTATCCTGAACGGACCCGGCCAAAGGATATAAGCGGCCTCAACAAGAATCTGCGACTGCGAGAGAATGGCCGGCTGTACTGGCACTGGGATCCGCGCCTGCTCGATTCGATACAATCTGCCGAACCTCCGAACCTGCCGGGCATCCTGCAAGTCGCGCACCGCGTGACGCTGCCGATCCTGCTGGTACGGGGCGGCAAGAGCGACATCGTCGATGAGGCCGGCGTAAAGGAAATGCTCGAACTCGTGCCGCAGACCGAAATTTTCGATGTGCCCGGTGCCGGGCATATGGTTGCGGGCGACAAGAACGACCCGTTCAGCGCGGGCGTGATAGCCTTTCTCGAAAAGCACCTTCCCGTGCGCTGAGCAGCGGCTCCAGCCAATTCATGTTGCGGAGCAATCTTTTATATTCACGGCCCGTTGCGGTCAGCGCGAGCGCGAGGCGGCCGGATCGCCCAATGTCGAGGCGAAGCGGATTCATCAGTGGCTGGCGCAAATCCATGAGCGTGAGGCAACGCGCATTTATCGCCGACAGGCAGGGCTAGCGATCCGGAGGGCGGCGAGCCATCAACGCCAATCAAGTCCTTCAGGCGGTCGCCCCTCCGCGGAGCGCTTCCTGCTTGGCCTTGAGCAAGGCGGCGGCATCGGTCCGGCTGAGCTTCACCTGATTGAGTGCGGCTGCCTTGATAAGCTGGATCAGCGCATTTGCATTCTTCATGGTGTCAGCCTTGTTGAAGCAGGCGGCGGCGCCAAGCATCAGCGCGCCGATGCGGGTCTCCGACCCTTCGGCGGTGCTGCCCGACAGCATGACTGCCGGCACATGCCGGGCATTGAGCGTCTGTAAATAGGTCAGGCCGTCGGTGCCGGGCATATCGATATCCAGGGTGACGACATCGACCTGCCGTTCCCTCAGGATAGCGGTGGCCTCTTCGGCGGACGCCGCGACGCCGACGACATTGAGCCTGCGGTCCTTTTCAAACAGGCCGGCGAGCATCGCCCTTATGACAAGGGAGTCGTCGATCACGAGCACGTTTATCTCTGGTTCGATCATCGCAACATCCTCGGCTCACTACGCTATGCAACCAATACTCAGCACCGTTTCCGGGCTGTCTTTCCTATAGCGCGGCGGAGAGTACGCGCCGGTTAAGGCGAGCGGCCGAAAAGGTCCGAATATATTATACTTTAGCTGCAAGATGCCGCTTGCGGGCTGTTTCGGCGCGGGCTGCTTGTTACTCGATTCGTGTCATGATCGACATTTCCGCAGGATTGTGATGATTTGCGAATCGTTCGCATTCTGGTCAACCGGGAAAAGGTCGGAAAACCGCATATCGTCGGCGATGGCGATCGTTACGATACTGTGCTATAGTCGGCAGATCGGCTGCTGTCGGGGAGCGCCGGTCTGTGGGGGTGTATTATGCGTAAAATGAAAGCTTTGGCATTGTCCGCGATGATGGCTGCCGCGCTGGCGGCTCCAGCGTTCGGCGCCGTGATCGTCAATTCCAGCAATAGCGGCTACAGCTTCCAGGTCGATTATGTCGGCCAGGTCAACAGCGTCACGACGCCGAGCGTATCCGCGCTGGGCACCTTCACCTTCAACGGCGTCACCAACAACGGGAAGACCTATAATTTCGGTTATTCGCTGGCGAATGACTCCACAACGACGGCCCGGCTCAGCGGCTTCGCCTTCAACACCAACCCCAATCCCATGGGTGCGGTGGTGACGGGGGCGTTCGACAACGCCAACCTCAGCGGCAACTATCCGGAGGGCTACAGCACGGTTGACGTCTGCTTCAATTCGGGCGGCGGATCGTGCGCGGGCGGCGGCGGCGGCGGCTTTTATCAGGGCAACACCGGGACCGGCACCTTCGCGCTGACCTTCGCGCAGGCGATGGCCTCGGTATCCTTCGACAGCTTCGTGACCCGCTTCCAGTCGATCAACGGCGTCAGCGGCGGCACATCGGGCATCGGTATCGGCTCGGTCGTTCAGCCCGGTGGTCCGATCACCGCGCCCGAACCCGGCACCTGGCTGATGATGCTGGGTGGTTTCGGGCTGGTCGGCATGACGCTGCGCGGCAAGCGCCGCCAAATCCCGACGCTTCAGGCGGCCTGACCTCTTCCATATTGCACGACCGGCGTTATGCCTTGGGCATGACGCTGACCCCGCTCGTCCTGCTGATCTGCTCGAACATCTTCATGACGGTCGCCTGGTACGGCCATCTCAAATTCACCGACACGCGGCTGTGGATCGTGATCCTTGCGTCCTGGGGTATCGCGCTGGTCGAATATTGCTTCGCGGTGCCGGCCAATCGGATCGGCTATCTTCAGGGCTGGAGCGCGGGGCAGCTCAAGATCACGCAGGAGATCGTGACCTTGCTGGTCTTCGCCGTCTTCGCGGTGGTGGTGCTGGGCGAGCCGATTGGATGGCGGCACGCCGGCGCTTTCGCCTGCATGATCGGCGCGGCGTGCTTCATGTTTGCGGGGCGGGGCTGACCGAGTTGCACTGACGAAACCGACTCCCCATATCCGGCCTCGGCAGAGCATTTTAGGACGGATATGAGCGAACTTCCCAAATGGCATGGCACCACGATCCTGTCGGTGCGCAAAGGCGGCAAGGTCGTCGTGATTGGCGACGGCCAGGTATCGATGGGCAATACGGTCATGAAGCCGAACGCCCGTAAGGTCCGGACGCTGGGCGACGGATTGGTGATCGGCGGTTTCGCAGGCGCGACGGCCGACGCTTTCACCCTGTTCGACCGCCTTGAGCGTAAGCTGGAGCAGCATGGCGGGCAGCTGCTGCGCGCCGCTGTCGAGCTCGCCAAGGACTGGCGGACCGACAAATATCTGCGCAACCTGGAGGCGATGATGATCGTCGTCGACAAGGAGGTGACGCTGATCCTGACCGGCAATGGCGATGTGCTCGAACCGATCGGCGGGGTTGCCGCGATC
Organism: Sphingomonas sp. SRS2; assembly: GCF_000971055.1. GTDB lineage: Bacteria > Pseudomonadota > Alphaproteobacteria > Sphingomonadales > Sphingomonadaceae > Rhizorhabdus. The sequence goes on along the minus strand of NZ_LARW01000040.1, from coordinate 163,558 downwards.
GGCTCGGGTGGGAATTTCGCATTGTCAGCAGCGCGCGCGCTGGTCGATTACGAGGCGGATGCCGAAACGATCTGTCGTAAGGCGATGGCGATCGCCGCCGAGCTGTGCGTCTACACCAATGACAGCCTGACCGTCGAAACGCTCGATAGCGCGTCCTGATCCAGCGCCGTGCAGCGGCCATCATCCATCGAAAGCATATTAGAATGAACGACAATCTGACTCCCAAGGCGATCGTCGCCGCGCTCGACGCACATATCGTCGGCCAGGCCGACGCCAAGCGCGCGGTCGCCGTAGCGCTGCGCAACCGCTGGCGGCGGCAACGCCTGCCCGAGAATCTGCGCGACGAGGTGACGCCGAAGAATATATTGATGATCGGCCCGACCGGCTGCGGCAAGACCGAGATTAGCCGGCGGCTGGCCAAGCTGGCCGATGCGCCCTTCGTCAAGGTCGAGGCGACCAAGTTCACCGAGGTCGGCTATGTCGGCCGCGATGTCGAGCAGATTGCCCGCGATCTGGTCGAGGAGGCGGTGCGGCTGGAAAAGGACCGCCGCCGCGCCGCGGTGAAGGACAAGGCCGAGGAAGCGGCGATGGCGCGTTTGCTCGACGCGCTGGTCGGCAAGGATGCGAGCGAAGCGACCCGACTGAGTTTCCGCCAGCGCTTCGAGGAGCATCAGCTCGACGACAAGGAGATCGAGATCGAGGTCGAGGATTCGGGCGGCATGCCGTTCGAGATGCCGGGCATGGGCGGTCAGGTCGGCATGATCAATCTCACCGAGATGATGAGCAAGATGGGCGGCAACCGCACCAAGCGCCGCAAGATGACGGTCCGCGCTGCGTGGGGCAAGCTGGTCGACGAGGAGGCCGATAAGCGGCTCGACCAGGATGAGGTCAGCCGGGTGGCATTGCAGGATGCCGAACAGAACGGAATCGTGTTCCTCGACGAGATCGACAAGATTGCGGTCAGCGATGTTCGCGGTGGTTCGGTGAGCCGTGAAGGCGTGCAGCGCGATCTGTTGCCGCTGATCGAGGGGACGACGGTCGCGACCAAATATGGGCCGCTCAAGACCGACCACATCCTGTTCATCGCGTCGGGCGCTTTCCATGTCGCCAAGCCATCGGATCTTTTGCCCGAGTTGCAGGGACGGCTGCCGATCCGGGTCGAGCTAAAGGCGCTGACCGAGGCCGATTTCGTCCGCATCCTGTCGGACACCCGGGCGAGCCTGACCGAGCAATATCGCGCGCTGATCGGCACAGAAGGCGTCGGGATCTCCTTCACCGATGACGGTATCGCCGCGATTGCGAAGATCGCCGCCGAGGTGAACGGGCAGATCGAGAATATCGGTGCGCGGCGGCTGTCGACAGTGATGGAGAAGCTACTCGAGGAGGTCAGCTTCGAAGCTGAGGACCGCAAGGGCAGCAACGTCACGGTCGACGCGGCCTATGTGAACGGCCAGCTCAGCGAAATTGCGCGGAACACCGACCTGTCGAAATATGTGCTGTAGTTCCTCAGTTCGTCATGCCAGCGCAGGCGGGCATCTCAAGAGGCAGGGTGCGCTATAGCCTCCTGAGATCCCCAGCCTGCGCTGGATGACGTGAGGGGAGAGGGGACAAAGATGACGATCACGATGTACGGCATCAAGAATTGCGACACGATCAAGAAGGCGCGGACCTGGCTGGAGGATCGCAGTCTCGGCTACGATTTCCACGATTATAAGGCTGTGGGGATCGATCGCGCGCGGTTGCAGGGCTGGGTCGATCGGCTGGGCTGGGAAGTGCTGCTCAATCGGGCCGGAACTACCTTCCGCAAGCTGCCCGATGCCGACCGCGCCGATATCGATGCGGCCAAGGCGATCGCTCTGATGGAGGCCCAGCCGTCGATGATCAAGCGACCGGTGCTCGATGTGAATGGCGAACTGCTGGTCGGGTTCAAGCCGGATGCCTACCAACAGAAACTTGGCTGAACCGAAGGATCAGAGCGCGGGTTCGAATTGCGGATCAACCGTCGTGCGGTTTCGGCCGGCCTCCTTCGAGGCATAGAGCGCCTGGTCCGCGCGCTTGAGAAGGTCGGCGAGGATCTGGTCACCCGCCGTCATGCTCGCGATCCCGAAGCTAGCTGTCAGGGCGTCCGGCCGGTCCCCGATCGGCATCGCCATGATCCGCTTGCGGAGCTGCTCGACCTCACGCTGGGCGGCTTCGCTGTCCTGTCCGGGGAAGAACAGCACGAACTCTTCCCCGCCAAAGCGGCCGAAATGGTCGTTGGCCGCCAACCGTTCCTGGAATAGCGCGCTCAGCCGGCACAGCACCTCGTCGCCGCAGTCGTGGCCATATTCGTCGTTGATGTGCTTGAAATGATCGACGTCGCATATCGCGATCGTCAGTGATCGGCGAAGGGTACGGGCCTCGGCCATCATGCGCGTACCGGCGGCTTCGAGCGCGCGACGGTTGGGAGCGCCGGTGAGGGAGTCGGTGTCGGCGGCAATCCGAAGCCGTTCGGCGAGGTCCCCGGCGAGCAGATAGAGCGAGAAAACGCCACCGGCGACCGTCATCGCCGGCAGGCCGAGGAAGACGATGATCGTATAGGCCTGATCGAGCACCGCCGACTTGCCATTGCCCATAGCCGCCAGCACCAGCCCGCCGGCAATCTCGATCGACGCCATCGCGAACCCGGTGACGATTATCGGCCGCTCGCCCAGCCGGAGCTTGCGCCCTGGCCGCCACAGCGCGGTTACGCCGAAAAGCAGGACCGCCGCGGCATAAAGCGGCACCACCGCGCCGGACAGGCCGCGATTGGGAATAGCGAAAGTGAACAGAGCGATGGTGAGCAGCGCCGCCGCCTGGCTGACGAACAGCGGCCGCGTGCGCAGCGGCAGGCCGGATCGCAGGCGATAGGCGAGTGTGGCGAGGATCGGCGGGGTCAGGGCAAGCGCGCTGACGAACAGATCGAGCCAGACATTTTCCGGGAAGAGGAAGGTGTAGATCGCATTGGAGAGGTACATCAGCACGTTGAGGCCGAAGGCGCCGGCGAGGAAATGCGCCATGCGCCGCTGGCCCAAAGTGCGAGCGGCGAGCAGCAGGGCCAGCGCCATCAAGGCATTGACCAGCAGCAGCACCATGAAAATGAACAGATCTACCGGCACCCGGCCGTATGCTCCCCGAAACCCCGCACCTTCATAGGCTTAGTCGCGGTGGACGTAAAATGAACTTGTGGACCTTGACCGAAATCGCCGCGTCCGCCGCTTCACCTCGGCGGCATTCCTGTCTATCCGCTCTGACCAAGGAGATGCCCTATGACCCCCACCGCGAAGATATTGCTGCTTGGCTCGGGCGAATTGGGGCGCGAGTTCGTGATCGCAGCCAAGCGCCTCGGGGCGCATGTCATCGCATGTGATTCCTATGCGGGCGCCCCGGCGATGCAGGTCGCGGACGAGGCCGAGATATTCTCGATGCTCGACGGCGATGCGCTCGCCGCGGTGATCGAAAAGCACAAGCCCGATCATGTCGTTCCCGAGGTCGAGGCGATCCGCACCGAGGTGCTCAAGGATTATGAGGATCGCGGCTTCTCGATCGTGCCATCGGCGCGCGCGACGATGCTGACGATGAACCGCGATCGGATCCGGGATGTCGCGGCGAGTGAGTTGGGGCTCACCACATCCAAATTCCTCTACGCCGAGAGCCTCGACGACATGCGCGCGGCGGTCGACAAGGTCGGCATTCCCTGTGTGGTGAAGCCGGTGATGTCGTCGTCGGGCAAGGGCCAGAGCATCGTCACCGCCGAGGGTGCGGTCGATGCCGCGTGGGACTATGCGGTGTCGGGAATGCGCGGCGACCGGCAGCGGGTGATCGTCGAGGCGTTCGTCGCCTTCGACTATGAGATCACGCTGCTGACGATCCGGACGCGCGAGGGAGTGCTGTTCTGCGAACCGATCGGCCACCGTCAGGAGCGGGGCGATTATATGGAAAGCTGGCAACCGACGCCGATGTCGAAGAAGGCGCTGACCGCCGCGCAGGACATGGCGCGCAAGGTGGTCGATAATCTCGGCGGGTACGGGCTGTTCGGGGTCGAGTTCTTCGTCGCAGGCGAGAAGGTGATCTTCTCGGAACTGTCGCCCCGGCCGCACGATACCGGCATGGTTACGCTGCTGTCGCAGAACCTGACCGAGTTCGACCTGCACGCCCGCGCGATCCTCGGCTTGCCGATACCGCATATTCAGTTGCTCGGAGCGACCGCGTCCGCGGTGATCCTGGCGGATCGCAACGCCGAGGATTTCCGCTTCGAGGGTTTAGCCGAGGCGTTGATGCCGGTTCGCGGTGTCGAAACCGACATACGCCTGTTCAGCAAGCCGGTGACGCGTCCCAACCGGCGGATGGGTGTCGCGCTGGCGCTGGCCCGAAACGGCACTGCCGAACAGGCGCGCGAGGCGGCGCGGCAGGCCGCATCGAAGATTTCGATACGCTATGAAGAGGACGACTGATGGCCCGCACGCTGATCTCTTCAGGCTCACCCTTCGAAAAGCAGGTTGGGTACAGCCGGGCCCTGGTCGACGGCGACTGGGCCTTTGTCGCGGGCACCACCGGCTATGATCCCGAGACACGGGTCATGCCCGAGAGCGCGGCGGAGCAGGCGCGCAATGCGCTGGCCTTGATCGGCCGCACATTGGAGGGCGCTGGCTTTGCAATGACCGATGTCGTGCGCGCCACCTATTATTTCACCGATGCCGCTTATTGGGATGAGGTCGGCCCCGTGCTAGACGAAGCCTTTGGCGAGATACGGCCCGCGGCGACCGCGCTGGTGGTGGGATTGATCAAAGCGGAGATGAAGATCGAGATCGAAGTTACCGCACTAAAGCGGCGGTGATTGGAAAATCCGCCATCATTGAGTATATTTTACGGATAAGTGGTGTTTCTTGTTCGGCGAATTGAACGAAAGTCACATATTTTTAGGGCTTACGGCATTTGGCACGGTTCCTGCTGAGGTGTGTGTATCGACAACGCACACGTGAAAGGGAACTTAAAATGCAGAGCTTCAAGAACATGATCGCCGGTAGCGCCGCCCTGGCCGCCACCTTCGTCACCGTCGCAGCCGCGACCCCCCTGCGCGCAGAACCGGTCCGGGTTGCGGTCGCTTATGGCGACCTCGACATCGCCAGCGACGCCGGCGCTTCCGAACTGCTGGTCCGCATCGCCCGCGCCGCCCGCGTTGCCTGTGGTCATGATGATGCCGGCAGCCGCATTCAGGTCGCGAACTGCCGTCTCCAGGCGGTGAAATCGGCCAAAGGCCAGGTCGCAATGGCGCAGAGCAACGAGATCAAGCTCGCTTCGCGCTGAAGCCTGAACATGAAGGCCAAGACGGGCCGCCGGTAGGAGGGACTCCAGCCCTTCTCCGGCGGCTCAGTCTTTTTGTAAATCCCGGGTCAGAATGAGAAGCTGTAAGGCTGTCCCGCACGCCTGCCGGAGCCGACCCCATGCTTCATTCTTTTCAGTGTGAGGCCGAGCGGCCCCATGCGGTGACCGTCGCATACTGATGCGCCACAGCCGGCGGTGGGCAGGCTGCCATTCCGCTTACAAGCAAAATCCTGTGCAATGGGCTACCGGATATTGGCGGGGCCGGGCGACCGGCAGGCGGGCCGCACATTTGCTTATCGCTTTCCAACATTTAATTTGGGGCGTGCGGCCCAGGGCTTGGCTACTGCCGCATGATGGCAAATCACCTGACCCACCTACAGCGGCTGGAAGCCGAGAGCATTCACATCCTTCGCGAGGTGGTGGCGGAGTGCGAGCGTCCGGTGATGCTGTATTCGGTCGGCAAGGATTCGGCGGTGATGCTGCATCTGGCGCGCAAGGCCTTTTATCCGTCGCCGCCGCCGTTCCCGTTGCTGCATGTCGACACGACCTGGAAGTTCCAGGCGATGTACGATCTGCGCGACCGGATGGCGCGCGAGAGCGGCATGGAGTTGCTGGTCTATCACAATCCTGAGGCGCAGGCGCGCGGGATCAACCCGTTTGACCATGGCGCGCTGCATACCGATCTGTGGAAGACGGAAGGGTTGAAGCAGGCGCTCGACAAGTACGGCTTCGACGCGGCGTTTGGCGGCGCGCGGCGCGACGAGGAGAAGAGCCGCGCCAAGGAGCGGATATTCTCCTTCCGCACCGCCAGCCATGGCTGGGACCCGAAGAACCAGCGGCCCGAGCTCTGGAACCTCTACAATGCGAAGAAGGCGAAGGGCGAGAGCATCCGCATCTTCCCGATCTCGAACTGGACCGAGCTCGACATCTGGCAATATATCCAGCTGAACGACGTGCCGATCGTGCCGCTCTACTTTGCGGCCAAGCGACCGACAGTCGAGCGCGACGGCATGCTGCTGATGGTCGATGACGATCGCTTCCCGCTGAAGCCGGGCGAAGTGCCGGTCGACCGCTCGATCCGGTTCAGGACGCTGGGCTGCTACCCGCTGACCGGTGCGGTCGAGAGCGAGGCCGCGACCTTGAGCGAGGTCATTCAGGAGATGCTGCTCACCACCACCTCGGAACGGCAGGGCAGGGCGATTGACAAGGATGCCGGCGGCGCCGGCATGGAGAAGAAGAAGCAGGAGGGCTATTTCTGATGACCGACACCCTCCAGCACAACGAGAGCGCCTATCAGGTCGATAAGCTGATCGCCCAGGATATCGACGCCTATCTCAACCAGCATCAGCACAAGACGCTGCTGCGTTTCATCACCTGTGGATCGGTCGATGACGGCAAGTCGACCTTGATCGGCCGTCTGCTTTATGATTCGAAGATGATCTTCGAGGATCAGCTGGCGGCGCTGGAGGCGGACAGCAAGCGCGTCGGCACGCAGGGGCAGGAGATCGACTTCGCGCTGCTGGTCGACGGTCTCGCCGCCGAGCGCGAGCAGGGCATCACGATCGACGTCGCCTATCGCTTCTTTTCGACCGAGAAACGCAAGTTCATCGTCGCCGATACGCCGGGGCATGAGCAATATCCCCGCAACATGGTGACGGGGGCGTCCACCGCCGATCTCGCCGTGATCCTGATCGATGCGCGCAAGGGCGTACTGACCCAGACGCGGCGGCACAGCTATCTGGCGCACTTGATCGGGATCAGGAATCTGGTGCTCGCGGTCAACAAGATGGACCTGATCGGTTATGATCAGGCCAGCTATGACGAGATCGTCGCGGATTATACGGCCTTTGCGAACTCGATCGGCATCACCGCCTTCACTCCGATGCCGATCTCCGGCTTCAAGGGCGACAACATCACCGCGCTCAGCGAGAATACGCCCTGGTATACGGGGCCCACGCTGATGGAGCATCTGGAGACGGTCGAAGTCGACCAGATTTCGGATCAGGCGAAGCCTTTCCTTATGCCGGTGCAGTGGGTCAACCGCCCCAATCTCGACTTCCGGGGCTTTTCCGGCCTGATCGCGGCGGGCACCGTGCGTCCGGGCGACAGCATTCGCGTCCTGCCGTCGGGCAAGACCAGCACGGTCAGCCAGATCGTCACCCTCGGCGGCGATCTGAATCAAGCGGTTGCCGGCCAGTCGGTGACGTTGACCTTCGCCGACGAGATCGACTGCTCGCGCGGCGATGTGATCGCGCTGGCCGACAGTCCGCCGCAGGTCGCCGACCAGTTCGAGACGACGATCGTGTGGATGTCCGACGAAGCGATGCTGCCGGGGCGGCCCTATTGGCTGAAGCTCGGTGCGCAGACCGTCACCGCCTCGGTCCAGGCGCCCAAATATCAGGTTAATGTCAACACGATGGAGCATCTGGCGGCGAAGACGCTGGAGTTGAACGCCATCGGGGTCGCTAATCTGTCGACCGACCGGCCGCTGGTGTTCGAAAGCTATGCAGACAATCGCACGCTGGGTGGCTTCATCCTGATCGACAAGATCACCAACGCCACCGTGGCGGCGGGGATGATCCACTTCAGCCTGCGCCGTTCGCAGAATGTCCATTGGCAGGCGATGGACACGACCCGTGAGAAGCGCGCCGACCTCAAGAACCAGAAAGCCGCCGTGCTGTGGCTGACCGGACTGTCGGGCGCGGGCAAGTCGACCATTGCCAACATCGTCGAGAAGAAGCTGACGCGGATGAACCGCCACGCCTTCCTGCTCGACGGCGACAATGTCCGCCACGGGCTCAACAAGGATCTTGGCTTTACCGATGCCGACCGGGTGGAGAATATCCGCCGGGTGGGTGAGGTGGCCAAGCTGATGACCGACGCCGGCCTGATCGTGATCACCGCCTTCATTTCGCCGTTCCGCGCCGAGCGCGACATGGTCCGCGCGATGATGGCGCCGGGTGAGTTCATCGAGGTCCATATCGACACCAGCCTAGCCGAGGCCGAGAAGCGCGACGTTAAGGGTCTCTACAAGAAGGCTCGCGCTGGCGAGCTCAAGAACTTTACCGGGATCGACAGCCCTTATGAGGCTCCCGAACATCCCGAGATCTGCATCGACACCACCAAGATGACGCCCGAACAAGCCGCCGACATCATCATCGAACAGTTGCTGGGCGAAGGTTGATGAACGACGCCGAACTGGCGATCCACATCGCCGATGCCGCCGGGCGGATGTTGCTCGATCTGCGGGAGCGCGGAGAGTTCGATGGCAAGGCGCTGGGCGGCGAGGGCGATCGGATCGCCAACGCCTTCATCATGGAGACGCTGCGCCGCGAGCGGCCCGCCGACGCGATCCTCTCTGAAGAGGAGATCAACGACGTGGCCCGCTGTCAGGTCGAGCGCGTCTGGATCGTCGATCCGCTCGACGGGACCCGTGAATATGGCGAAGGCCGCAGCGACTGGGCGGTGCATGTCGCGCTGGCGGTGGGTGGCAAGGCCAGCATCGGCGCGGTGGCGCTGCCGGGGCTCGGACTGACGCTCAACTCCGCCAATCCGATCAGCCTGTCGCCGCCGCCCGCGACGTTGCGGATGCTGGTCAGCCGCACACGGCCAGCCGCCGAGGCCGTCGCGGTCGCGGCGAAATTGAGCGCCGAACTGGTGCCGATGGGATCGGCGGGCGCCAAGGCGATGGCGGTGGTGCGCGGTGAGGCCGACATCTATCTGCATTCGGGTGGGCAATATGAATGGGACAATTGCGCGCCGGTCGCGGTCGCGCAGGCGGCAGGGCTGCACTGCTCCCGCATCGACGGCTCACCGCTTCGCTATAATTGCCCTAATCCATGGCTGCCCGATGTGCTGATCTGTCCGGTTGCGCTGGCCGATGAGGTGCTGCGGCTCGTCCGGGATGTGACGCCGGCCTGAGCGAACGGATCACCGCCTTATAGCGCGGCGCGCTCGATCATGGACCAGCAGACGCCCGGAAAAGCGCTTTCGATCAGGACAAGGGCGGCGCGGCGTCCGGCTTCGGCCAGTTCATCGGCATGCTGGGCTGCTTCGGCATGGTGTTCCCGATCGGCGCGGGCCCGGTCGTGGTTCTGCGCCAGCGCGTCGGCCCGCGCTATTCCGTCCAATAGCTCCCTGAGCAGGATTGCGGCGTCCGCGTGCTCGCTCATGCCGAACGTCCGTTCATTTCGATCCAGGCGTGGTGGATCGCGTCAATCTCAAACAGGCGATAGGCGGCGTCGAGGCTGTCGGCCCATGCCTCCTCGCGCAGTTGTGCGGCGGTCGCGTAGAGCCGGCAGCCCTGATCCCCGGAATAGGCACAGCGGGTCGCGGTGGTGTCGCCCCAGTGTCGCAGATTGCCGAGCGCGCGCATCAACGCGTCGATCTCCCTAACCTGGCGGCATCGGCCGACGGATGGCTGATAAGCGGTCATCGCTACTCCCTGAATGACCGGAGCATATACAAGAAAGTTGTATAAATGTCAATCAGAATCTTGGTTAAGCAGAGGTTGCCATTTGCGCTTGTGACAAAATGTAACAAGAAAATTCGGGAGTTATGCCGCTGCGTGTCAACAATTGTAACTTCCGAGTGAGTCCTATTTTCTTGGTCGTCATATCGGCGCAGAGAGGCGGGGCAGGCGGGATGGTCCGCTGATTCGGTGGACGGGCATCATGGCGAACGCAATGTTGAACATGGCGGACTATCCTGAGGTCGAGGCGCAGCAGCGCCCGGTTCTCCGGCTCGTCGATGCCGCCCCAAAGCCGAAGATGGCGCCGCCGTCATGGATGCTTGCGCCGCCGATCCCGGCCGAAATCAGAACGGTCAGCGTTAATGAGCCGCAGCAGCCCTATTTGCCGCTGCACGCACCACAGACCACCGCCGCCATTCCGGCAGCCCCAGCCCTTTCCGACGCCCCCTATCGCAACATTCGCGAAGTCCCGCGTCTGGGCTGACCCAAGCGCACGGCAAATGCGCCGCGCAAATCGCCGATAGGAAAAATCCTAGACTTGTAGGATATGCTCGTTAGAACATAACGAGAACATCTAGCCGAGTCGGATCATGGGAAAACCAGCCTACCGAACCTCTCCGGGGTGCGACATCGCATGCCCGGCCTGTGACATCAGATGCGCGATTCTGGCGGGCGAGGCGGACGACGCCTGGCGCGCGGTCGAGCATCTGCGCCGGGAAGTGGCGCTGTATCCCGCACTGGAACGGGCGGCGAGACTGATGCACGCTGAAGCGCGGCTGGCAGGCGCAGAGCAAGATTTCGCGCAAGCGCGTCTCGCTGACCAGCCGGCACATCCTTCTCCAACATGGTTTCGAACATGCGCGTCAACGCGTCTGCATTAGGGAGGGCGACATCCAGACGGACATATTGGAACGCGGGGATGATCGCCGACAGCTCGCTGTCCCGCTCCTCGGCGGTCAAGCCCGCAAGGGCGAGTACTTCCGCCGGCTCGACGCCGAAGGGCTGGAGCGCGGTTGCGATCTGACGTGCGGCGTCGATGGGGAGCGGCCCGGTGAAGCGCTTCTCCTCATAATAGGCATAGCGGGTGTCGAGAGGACTGCCGAGCCCGCTGGCGAAGCTGCGCATCGACAGCCCCGAACGGGCGCGCAGCATGCGCATGCGTTCATACGGAAGGGTCATGCCGTATCCGTAAATCTTGTCTATAATTGTGCAACTAAATTGTGAAAGCGAGGTGGCGACATGGCGAGGGCGGGCAGGAAGCGCAAGGCGGGAGCGCGGGACAAATCGGGACGGCTGATCGCAACCCCGCGGCAGCGCGTCGACAGGGGCACTGCCGAGTTGAGGCTGCACCGGGCGCGGCGGGCGGGTGCGCTGGACCCTCAGGCGGCGCGGCTCTGGCAACAGGGCAAGGCCGAGGAGGCGATCGAGGCGATCGGAAGTGGCGATCACGGCCAGGCGGTCGATGCGATCGGCCGCGCCTGGCTAGCCGGCCTGCTCGCCCATCCGGCGCGCAGCGCGGAGGCTATGCGCGATGCCGGCCGCGTCCTCTTCAAGCTCTACTGGTCGCATTACGCCGAGCTTGCGCCGAGCGGCGGGCTTTATCGTGAGATGCTGGGGCGGGGCATCGTCCGGTCGACAACGGAGCATGATATCGAGCGCGCCGCGCAACTCGAGGGTGCGCTTAACCGGCGGTTCGCGATTCTCGACGATTGCGGACGCGATGTCCGCAAGGCGGTCGAGAGCCTGTGCATCGATCATCATTTCGAGTTCGGACCGTTATGGCTCGACCGGCTGATCGCCGCGCGGCGGCAGAAAATAGCTGCCGATACAGAGGCTTCGCTGCGGATCGAGGCAGCGGTTTTGGGCCTCGCCGCGCTGACCTGACCGACCGATGAAATCCTCACATTCTCAGGCGGCCTTTACCATAACGTAATGAACGCCGTGTTAGCCATTAGTCTGAATTGAGGGACCGCCGATGATTTCGTCCGAAGTTTCCGTAGTAACGCGCTCGCGCCGCAGTGAAGAGCGGCTCCCGGCAGACATCCGCAGCCGTTACGGCACGGGTGGCATGCCGGAGCGGGCGCTGTGCCGCATTCTCGACATGACCACGCGCGGCGCGCGGCTGGAAGTCTATTGCGATCTTCCGCCATCGACCGTGATCACGCTGAAGCTACCCAATACCGGGACGGTCCGGGCGAAGATCATGTGGTCGAAGGATTTCGAGGCGGGCTGCCAATTTCTCGAACCGATAAAGGAGAGCGATCTCTCCACCATCTTCGAGAGGGGACACGCCTGAGTTGATCGTCCTGACACGTTGGGACGATCAGGCCGCCGGCTCCACAACCAGTGTATTTCCCTCCACCGCGATCACGGTGCTGATTGCGCCTGCCGCCATGTCGGGACCCTTGGCGGACCAGAAGCTGTCGCCATCGGTAGCGCGGCCCTGGCCCGCGACAATCGCTTGGCAGATCGTGACGCGCATGCCGATCATCCGCGCTGCGCGATTGTTGAGCAGAGGTTCGGGCGTCGCGGCGTTGCGGCGATAGATATTGCCACCGACATAGATCGAAGCCACCGCGACGACCGCGAAGATGGCAAGGTCAACCGCGAGCGGCGGATCGAACAACAAGGCGACGCCGCCGGTGACGAGCGCCGCCAGCGCTAGCCAGATCAGGAAGACGCCGGGGACGAATATCTCGGCGGCCGCCAGTATCACGGCGGCGATCCACCAGCCCCAGCGCAAATCGATCAGGTCGGCGATCTCGCTCATGCCGGATCGTCCGGGCGCTGGGTTGGCACGCTAACGCTGGCGCGCGGCGCCGCCTTCGTACGGGCTGGCGGTTGCGCTACAGGGAAGCCGTCATCGCCCAATGCAGCCTTCGCCAGCGCGCCGATGCCGCCGAGCGTGCCGATCAGCTGGGTCGCCTCGACCGGGAAGAGGATCGTCTTGGCATTTGGCGAGGTGGCGAACTTGCCGACCGCCTCGACATATTTCTGCGCTACGAAATAGTTGATCGCCAGCGCCTCGCCGCCCGTGATCGCATCGGACACGACACGGGTGGCGGTCGCCTCGGCCTCGGCGGCGCGCTCGCGCGCCTCGGCGTCGCGGAAGGCGCTTTCGCGGCGGCCTTCGGCCTGCAGGATCTGGCTTTGCTTCTGGCCCTCGGCCTTGAGGATCTCGGAGGCGCGCTGGCCCTCAGATTCGAGGATCAGCGCCCGCTTCTCGCGCTCGGCCTTCATCTGACGGCCCATCGCGTTGACGATGTCGGCGGGCGGACGAATGTCCTTCAGCTCCACACGGGTAAGCTTGACGCCCCAGGCGACGGTCGCGTGATCGACCACGCTGAGCAGCCGGGCGTTGATCTCGTCACGCTTCGACAAGGTCTCGTCGAGATCCATCGAGCCCATCACGGTACGCAGGTTGGTGGTGGTGAGCTGAAGCAGCGCGCGGTAGAGATCGGACACCTCATAGGCGGCCTTCGCCGGGTCGAGCACCTGGAAGAAGACGACGCCGTCCACCGCGACCATCGCGTTGTCCTTGGTGATGATCTCCTGCCCGGGGATATCGAGCACCTGTTCCATCATGTTGATCCGCCGGCCGACGCGATCGATGAAGGGCAGGATCAGTGTGAAGCCGGGCTGCGCGGTCTTGATGAAGCGACCAAAGCGCTCAATGGTATATTCGAAGCCCTGCCGGACGACGAGAACCGCCGAGAAGACGAACATGATCGCCAGTATCGCGATCGCTGCGAACAAGATGGCTGCAATGGTCATGCTTCGCTCTCCCGGTTTCCGCGGGATGATAGCGTGTCGTGCGCATCATGACAGCAAAACCCGCTATACGGGTCTTTCTTTGTGCGCAGGGATTCGGTCATGGACACCAAATGCCCGCGGACCGTTACCGATAGCCACGCCAGCGGGGATGAAGACGATATGCGCCTGAAGATCGACACGAGCCTGCGATACCGGATGGCGGAACCTGTCGACGTATTGTTGACGATCGAGGTCGCGCAATTGCCGGACCAGGCGCTGGTCAGCGATCTGCTGACCGTTGACGGCGTCGGGCCGATGCGCGCGATCGACGGCGAGGACGGCATCGGGCGGCGCACATGGATGCACGCCAGCGGCGAATTCGTCGCGCGGTACGAGGCGGTGGTCGACGTTGATCGCCGGACAACGTCGATCGACGAATTGACCATCACTCCCCGTCGCGAATTGCCACCTGAGGTGATCCCATATCTCTGGCCGAGCCGCTATTGCGAGGCGGACCGCTTCGAAGCTTTTGTCGAGCGCGAGTTTCCCGGCGACAATCATGGCGCGAAGATCATGGCGATGTCGCGCTGGATCCATGAGCATCTCGACTATTGCTCGGGATCGAGCGACGCGTCGACGACCGCGGTCGACGTGTTCGTATCGCGGCAGGGCGTGTGCCGCGATTTCGCCCACCTGCTCGCGAGTTTCGCGCGCGCGGCGGGCGTGCCGGCGCGGCTGGTGTCGGCCTATGCCTGGCAGCTCGACCCGCCGGATTTTCATGCGGTAGTGGAAGTGTGGCTGGCGGGCGATTGGTATCTTGTCGATCCGACCGAGCTCGCACCGCTCGATGGGCTGGTGCGGATCGCCGTGGGGCGCGACGCGACCGACATAGCCTTCATGACGGTGTTCGGCACCGCGGAGATGGTCGAGCAGGCTATATCGGTCAGCCGTATCGCCTAGTCGCCCGATCGATGCGCGGGCTCTGGCGGAAGCGATCATGAAGCGCTTACAGTCATGTCATCAGACACGCTCGACCCGAAAGGGAACATCATGGATCGCCGTACCTTCATCGCTTCCGCCGGCACCGCCGCGCTGATGGCTGGCCTGCAGGCCGCGCCGGGCAGCGCCGAGCCAGCGGCTCCGCTCTCCAGAGACGACGCTGCGCTCAACCTCTTGTTCGATCGCATCTTCGCCGACACGCTGGACAACAGTCCGCAATTCTGCACGCAGCTCGGCTATGACAAGGGCGATCGCGCCGCGGCCAAGAGCAAGCTCGATAGCCGGGGGCTTGCCGACACGGCCAAGGATCTCGCCCGCACGAAGGCATGGCTCGCGCAGCTCGAAGCCTTCCCGGCGGCCAAGCTCTCCCCGTCCGCAGCGCTGAATCGGGAGATCGTCCTTTATTCGCTGCGCAACCAGGCGGTCGCGCCCGAGAGTTTCGACATCGACAGCGTGATCCGGCCCTATCGCATCTTTCAGCAGGGCGGGTCCTATTTCAGCACTCCCGATTTTCTGAACGATGCGCATGTCATCGCCACTCTCGAGGATTGCGACGCCTATCTCGCGCGTCTCGACGCCTTCGCGACGCAGCTCGATCAGGATAGCGAGGTGCAACGGGCGCGATCCGCCCGGGGGTTCACCGCGCCCGATTTCTCGATCGACCTGACGATCGGACAACTCGAAAAACTTCGCAACGCGCCGGCCGGTAATAGCGGGCTGGTCGGATCGCTGGTGCGCCGCGCGCGCGACAAGGGGATCGAGGGCGATTTCGCCTCGCCCGCCGCCGAGACGGTCGCGACCAAGGTCTATCCAGCGCTCGACCGGCAGATCGCGCTGATGAAGGAGTTGCGCGGCAAGACGCAGGCCGGCGCGGGCGTGTGGCGCTTGCCGCAGGGCGATGCGATCTATGCGGCGGCGCTCGCCCAGGCGACGACGACGAGCTTCACCCCCGACGAGGTCCACAAGATGGGTCTCGACCAGGTCGCCGAGATTTCAGCCGAGCTCGATATGATCCTGAAGGGGCAGGGCTTCACCAAGGGCGGCATCGGCGAGCGGCTGACCGCGCTGAACGCCGATGCGCGGCAACTCTATCCGAACAGTGCGGAGGGGCGGGCACAGCTTATCGCCTCGCTCAACGAGGGCGTGAAGGCGATGTATGCCAGACTGCCCGCCGCCTTTTCGCACATTCCTACAGCGCCGCTCGAAATCCGCGCGGTGCCGGTGGACATCCAGGACGGCGCGTCGAACGGCTATTATAAGCGCGCGACGCTCGATGGCTCACGGCCAGCTATCTATTATATCAACCTGAAGGATGTTGCCGACTGGCCGAAATATACGCTGCCATCGCTGACCTATCATGAGGGCGTGCCGGGCCATCATCTCCAGATCAGTCTTGCGCAGGAATCGAAGGATATTCCGACGTTGCGGAAGATCAGCTTCTTCGGCGCATACAGCGAAGGCTGGGCGCTCTATGCCGAGCAACTGTCCGACGAACTGAAGGGCTATGCCGATCCGCTGGAGCGGGCCGGCTTCCTCCAGTCCTTCCTGTTCCGCGCTGCGCGGCTCGTCGTCGACACGGGCATCCACACCCGCAAATGGGACCGGGAAAAGGCCACCAGCTATCTGGTCGATACAACAGGTTTCGCCCGGCCGCGCTCGCAACGCGAGGTTGAGCGCTATTGCACGCAGCCGGGGCAGGCCTGCTCATATAAAGTTGGGCATATGGCGTGGGTCCGCGCGCGCGCCAACGCCCGGAAGGAGTTGGGCACGCGGTTCGACCTGCGCTATTTCCATGACGTGCTAAAAAGCGGCGCGATGCCGCTGACCGTTATGGAGCGGCTGGTCGAGGCGCGGACGAAAGCGGTGTCAGGCTAGAGCGAAGGCGGGGCGTCCGGCGATCTGCCCGGCGCTCCGCTTGCGCAGGCTCCATCCGATTGCGCCGAAACCGAGCATCATCATCGCCCAGGTCGCCGGCTCCGGCGCGGCGCTGACCACCGAAGTGCCGATCGTCAGATTGTCGAACTCGAAACCGCCGCCGCCATTCTGGACGAGCTGGACGCGGTTGAAGGCGCTGTCGCTGCGGAAGTTGAAGAAGGCGTACATCTCGCCGCTATTCCCGCTGGCGAACGGATTGCCGTAATAGCCGCTGTTGAAGCCCGAGGAGGACTGCAGCACCGACTGAAGTGCGAAGGTCCCGAGCAGGGTGTTGTCGTTATACAGCGCGACCGCATTGTTGCCGTCGAGCGCGGAGCCCCACAGGCCGAAATAGTTGACGCTCTGCGAGAGCTGGATCGTTGCCGGGTCACCGTTGACGGAACCGTAATTGCCGGTGCCGCCGACGCCGCCATAGATGTTGGCGCCCGCGATGTTGACGAAGCCGCTGGTGGTCGTGCCAGTGATGGGCGATCCGGCGAAGCTGACGGTCGGCAGGCCATTGGTAGCGCCGTTGAGGTTGGCGATTGAAAAATTATAGCCCGACACCGTCGGCGCGGTGGCGCCAGCGGATTCGACGGAGACAAGCACGGCCGCGGCGGCAGGCATGGCGACAACGCCGCATAGCGCGGATAGCGCGAAGATGAGTGATCTGAACATACGCTACAACCCCGTTACACGACCAGGCGCGCGCGCCCAGATGGCGAAGCTAGCAAATTTCACGCCGAAGGGAAGGGCGCGCCGATGCCGAGGCCGGTGGAGTTAGACGAAACTACTGCTATATCGCCATCGATGAGCATGACCAATATCGACGTCTGGGTGGGAAAGACGCTGTTTATCCCGCCGATCGTCAAACTTTGCCAGATCACCAAGCAGAGCCAATATGCCGTTTCGCGGCTGTTCTGGTTCATTACTGCGCTCGACCAGCTGCGCATCGCGACGTCGCTGACGTCGCAGATCATCGCCGGCCTGTTCAGCATCTTCATGATGTTCACGGCGTCGATGCGCGCCGACATGCCCGCCTTCAGCATGATGTGGTTCCGCATGGTGGCGCTGGCGTTCCTGGTGCTCGATGTCTTTTCGGGCGTCGTCAGCGGGACGTGGCGCGGCGTGGAGATCTGGGTGCTGGTGCTCTTCGCGGAATATGCCGCGACGATCACCACGATACCACCGAAAGAGGACAAGAAGGCCGCCAGAAACCTGCGCGCGAGCGAGGCCGGTCGCTGACCGGCGATCGACCGCCTTCGCTTGTGAATATCGTACCAATAATACAGATGGGCTGCGATCTACGTGCGGGCTTCACGGACAGGCAGATCGCGCTCTCGCCAGATCGTGAATGGCGATCATCGTTCTGCCCGGCGAAAAACCAGCGACTACGAGGCTGAGCGGGCTCAAGCCGCTCTGAGAAGCCGCCCGGCTGCGGCGCGCGGAAACCTTTTGGGTCATGCTCGGTTAGCCAAAGAATCAGGAGACGATTGCCATGCACCGCATCAATGCTCTTTGTGCGTTCCTTGCCCTGTCCGGCGCGGCGGTAGCACCGGCGGCGCAGGCCCCGATCACCGGCTCGCGCCCTGCTGCGCCGCAACCCTTCGAGATCAGCGCGCTCGCCGCCTTCGACAGCCCATGGGCGCTGGCCTTTCTGCCCGATGGCCGGATGCTTGTGACCGAGAAAGCAGGGCGGATGCTGTTGCTGTCGGCTGATGGCAAGCAGCGCGTGGCCATCGGGGGTATCCCCGAAGTCGATTCGAGCGGGCAGGGTGCGCTGGGCGAAGTCGTCGCGCATCCCGATTTCGCGGCGAACCGGCTGGTCTATTTCAGCTATTCGGCGCCGGGCTCGCCCAATGGCGTCGTGCTGGCGCGCGGCAAGCTGATCGGCAACCTGAAGGGCGCGCGCCTCGACGAGGTGACGACGATCTACAAGGCGCATCCGTTGGTCAGCGGCGGACATTATGCCGGCCGGATCGCCTTCGCGCCGGATGGGCATCTTTTCTTTTCGCTGGGCGAGCGGCAGAAATTCACGCCGGCGCAGGAACTTGACGGCGTGCTCGGAAAGGTCGTCAGGCTTACCGCCGATGGCAAGCCCGCGCCGGGCAATCCGCTGGCCGCCAAGGGCGGAGACCCGGCGATCTGGAGCTATGGCCATCGTAATCCGCTCGGCCTCGCCTTCGATCTGAAAGGTCGGCTGTGGGATGCCGAGATGGGGCCGAAGGGCGGCGACGAGGTCAACCTGATCCTGCCCGCGCGCAACTATGGCTGGCCGATCGTGTCGAACGGCAGTCATTATGACGGCCGGGATATCCCGGATCATCCGACAAAAGCCGAATATGAAGCGCCGAAGGTGAGCTGGAATCCAGCGATCTCGCCGTCGAGCCTGCTAATCTATTCAGGCAAGCTGTTCCCCAACTGGCATGGCAAGGCGCTGATTGGTGCGCTGTCGGGCGAGGCGCTGATCCTCGTCGATCTTGGTGGCGGCGGTGCTCAGGAAGAGGCGCGATATGCCATGGGCAAGCGCATCCGCGCGGTCGACCAGGGGCCGGACGGGGCGGTTTATCTGCTCGAGGACAAGGAAGGCGGACGGCTGCTCAAGCTCACGCCCAAGTGATTAAGCACCCCGCAGGACGAGCACCGTGACATCGCAGCGGATGGCGAAGCCGAGCGATTCGTAAAGTCGGATCGCGCCGGTATTATCGGCATAGGCGTGGAGAAAGGGCGTCTCGCCACGCGCCTCGATCCGGGTAGCGACAATGCGCGACAGCAGCCCCGCATAGCCTTTGCCGCGAAAATCGGGATGGGTGCACACCCCGCTTACCTCGGTGAAGCCATCGGGCTTGATCCGTTCGCCCGCCATCGCGGCTAGCCGGCCATTTTCACGGATGCCGATGAAGCCGCCGAAGCGATGCGTACTGGCAAGAAAGGGGCCGGGTTCGGTCAGCGTGGCGAGCGCCAGCATATCCGGCGCGTCGGCGTCGCCGAGTGGCCGGACGCGCTCGTCGATCTCCGCCGGCTGGAGATTTCGGGCAACCATCTGAACACCCGTCGCACGCTTCTCCAGCACGGTTCCCTCAGGTATCGCGATTTCGCCCGCCTCAAGCAGCGCCACGATGCAATCTGGGGAGATGAGTTGGGCTAGGGCGGCCTGGCTCTCCGGGCTGGCATCGCAGGCGGCCGCGAAGGGGCTGATGTCGGGCAGGTAACGGCACGCCAACGGCCCGCCGTGCGCAAGATCGCGATGGCGGCCGTTGAGCGCATTCCAGATCGGGCGATCGAGCGGGTGAGAAGCCATGGCCGCGGCATAGCATGATTGCCGCCACCGCACATGGCGCTCACGGATCAGGCGATGAAATTGACCAGGCCGCCCTCGGCCCGCAGCGCAGCGCCATTCGTCGCCGAAGACCGGGGGCTGGCGACATAGGTGACGAGATTGGCCACCTCTTCGGCCTCAAGCATGCGCTGGACCAGGGACGAGGCGCGGGCTGTGGCGAAGAATTCGGCTTCAATCTGCTCGATCGGCGCTTCGGGGTCGCTCGCCTGGCCGCGCAGGAAATCGACGATTCCAGCGGCGCGGGTCGGGCCGGGTAGCACCGAGTTGACGGTGACGTTGGTTCCACGCGTCAATTGGGCCAGTCCACGCGCGACCGACAGCTGCGCGCTCTTGGTCATGCCATAATGGATCATGTCGGATGGGATCATCAGGCCGGATTCGCTGGAGATGAAGATGATCCGGCCCCAGTTGCGATCGAGCATCCCCGGCAGATAGGCTCGCGACAGGCGAACGCCGCTCATGACGTTGACGTCGAACAGACGAGCCCAGTCGGCATCGGCGATGTCGCCGAACGCCTTGCTTTCATAGACGCCGAGATTGTTGACTAGGATGTCGATCACAGGCGCGGCGGCGGCGATGGCGGCGGCGCCTTCGGCGGCCGCCGCATCGGCGAGCAACCCACTTGCCGCGCCGCCGACCTCGGAAACGGCGGCATCGAGTTTCGCCTTGTCGCGGCCGGTGATGATGACGGTCGCACCCTCGGCGGCAAGGCCGCGGGCGATTTCGAGACCGATGCCGGCGGTGCCACCGGTGACGAGTGCAGTCTTATCGTTCAGGTGCAGGTTCATGATGTCCTCCTTGGCTGGGGGCTGATTTAGCGCTTGCGCGGCGACGAAACTATTTCCACAAAATCACAAAAAGCTGTGAATGGAGTTCATCAATGGCCCGCATCCTGATGGAACGTTCAGGCGAAATGGCCGTGTTCGCGCGCGTGGTTCAGGAGGGTGGTTTCTCCGTCATCGCTTTGAGGCGAGCGAGCTTCTCCTCGTCGCCGGTCACGAGTCGGGCGGTGCCGAACAGCATTGCCGATCGATAATTGGCCGAATGGTGGAAAGCCGAACGCGCGAGGACGAGGCCGTCGAGATGGGTGACGGTTAGGCACACGTCGAGTCCTGGCTGGCGCGCAACGCGCGGCTCGCGCTTGAGCCGTGCCAGTAGACCGCATCGCCTTCACGCCAGTAGGGGGTCGGTGTCACCACCGGATAGCCATTGAACATATAGCCTACGTGGCACAGCATCCCAGCATCCCAGCATCCCAGCATCCCAGCATCCCGGCATCCCGGCATCCAGCACGGCATCGAGCGTCGCGCGGTCGTAGGCGGCGCGTTCGTTGACGCGCTTGACCCGTGTCCGCGCGCTGGGCGGTGATCCTGTCACTATGACCCCCCTGGTCGATGCTGGCTTCTGGAAGGGAGCGTGACGCCCCGCCCTGGAGGACGGCGGGGCGGGGCACGCTCAAGCACAGACCGCCCCCGATATGCGCGGCGGTGTGCCCTTTTAGCTATCTAGCGGATTTGGATGGGAATTGCCAGTTGGCGCGAAGACCCGCCGGCCACGGTCCGGCGGGTCCGCACACTCTCCTGAGCCGAGGGTAGAGGGGGGCTCGTTCGGCTCGGATCAGAAAACCATCGAGGTGAAGCTAAGTTCCTGAATCGGACGACGAGCCGCGCCGCTCAGGGCATTGCCAGGCTGCTCAATTCGCGGATGCTGATGCCGTAGACGTCGCAGATGTGATCGCGCAGCGCGCGCTTCGCCAGCGCCATCTCAACATAGGCTTCCTCCTCGGCCGCCTCGGCATCGAGGTTCACCTCGAACGACGATGGCACGAGCGCTTCCCAACTGCTGCTGTGCCGCGCCGCGGCTTCGCGGACCTGCGCCACCAGATGCCGGCCGTCCGTCATTGCGGTTGCCTGGTAAAGTGGCGAAAGGCGGTGGCGATCGCGACGTGATCCAGCGGCTTGGACAGTATGATGTCTTCAGGATCGCAGGGATCGCATTCCTCGGGCGTGCCGGTGATGAAGATGACCGGGATCGGGCCCAGCTTGTCATGAATTGTCCGCACTGCGATCGGACCGCGCCCGTCGGCCAGGCAAACGTCCGAGGTTATCAGGTCGGGACGATGGGCAAGCGCGGCATCGACCGCTTCAGACTGCGAAGCGGCGATGTCCACGGTGCATGCGCCTTGGGCGCGCAGCACATCCTCAATGAGCATGGCGACAAACGGTTCGTCTTCGATAATCAATACATGCGACACGACACACCACTCGAACAATGATGTGGCCTAACGTCCGGAATGGCGATGCGGGTCCGTGCTTTCGAGCTTTGCGATCAAGCGCTCAGCCGGTCGATCTCAGCGATGAGAGTGCCGGCGCGATACGGCTTCTGGAGAAAAGGTATCGTGGCAGGCATGCTCGCGTCGCCCTGATATAGATGGCCTGAGGTCAGCAGGATTGGCAGTGCGGGCCAGCGCTCCCGGACGCGTTCCGCAAGTTCGAGGCCATCGACCTTGCCCGGCATCTTGATGTCGGTGAACAACAGCCTGATGTCGTCGCGGCTGTCGAGCAGGGTGAGCGCCTCATCGCCGGTCTCGACGCCCACCACGTCATAGCCCGCATCCTCGATCGCATCGATCGCCATCAGCCGGACGAATAGCTCATCTTCTACAACGAGGACGACCGCCTTGGGATCGTGATCTTCGAATTCATGGCGAATTTCCGACAAAAAATCCCCCCTTTCAAGGAGCAAGGCCAAGTAGCAGTGCCCGATTCACTCGATAGAATCCAGTCAGGAAGCGCATCGTGTGAACTGCCGAAGGAACAGGGCGCCTGTCAGACCGTTACGCCCTCAGTACAACAAGGAGGCCAGGATGCTTGGGACTATTCTTCTTATCTTGCTCATATTGCTGCTGGTCGGCGCGCTGCCGACCTGGGGGCACAGCGCCAATTGGGGCTATGGCCCGTCGGGTCTGCTCGGCGTTGTCGTCGTCATCCTGCTGATCCTCGTCCTGACCGGACGCCTCTGATCGAAGGCGGCGGCGGACTTTTTCGCCGCCGCCTTTCTCCCGATCTGCCTTATGCTTCACCGCGCGATCGAGTAGGTTCGTCGAGCCTGCGTTGCTACGATGGTGAAATAATTTTCAGGCAGTGTAACCTCGCCGCTCGCCACTCCGTATTTTCGGAAGCCAAGACCGGCGAACATGAGGGAGAGTTTTACATGATCACCGTAAAGACCGGCGTCAGCGCCGCTTCGGCCGCCGCGCTGCTCGCGCTTGCTGCCGTATCAACGCCCGCATTCGCGGATCATCATGGCGAGGCCAAGAAGGTCAATTGCTATGGCGTCAACAGCTGCAAGGGTGCGTCGGACTGCAAGACCGCAGACCATGGCTGCAAGGGTCAGAATACGTGCAAGGGGACCGGCGTCAACGCAATGACCGCCGAAGCCTGCACCGCCGCCGGTGGCACCACCACCGAACCCAAGAAGAAGTAGTCGACAGGCCCGTCCGCGCGCCCGTCTGGCGCGTGGACGGGCATTTTCGCGAGACGTCCATGTCCGTTCACAGCTTCGGCCTCGGCCTGCGCAAGCCGCATTATAAGGACTTCCTCGATGGCGATACGCTGGTCGCGGTCGATTTCGTAGAGGTCATCTCGGAAAATTTCATGGTCGATGGCGGCCGCCCGCGCCACATCCTCCGCCAGGTGCGCGAGCGGCATCCCGTGGCGCTCCATGGCGTATCGATGTCGATCGGATCGGCCGACGGCATCGACCGCGACTATCTCCGCCGCCTGCGCGCGCTGGTCGACGAAGTCGATCCGATCCTCGTTTCCGATCATCTGTGCTGGACGCGGGTCGAAGGATTCAATTCACACGATCTGCTACCGCTTCCCTATACAGAGGAAGCGCTGGACGTGGTCTGCGCCAATATCGCCATCGCGCAGGATATGCTCGGCCGCGAAATGCTGATCGAGAATCCGTCGAGCTATGTCGCCTTTGCCGACGCGCCGATGACCGAATGGCAATTTCTCGATGCGATGTGCGCGCGCACCGGCTGCGCGCTGCTGCTCGATGTCAACAACATCTACGTTAGCGCCACCAACCATGGCTTCGACGCGCAGGACTATCTGGCGGGGATCCCCGCCGACCGGGTGCGTCAGATCCATCTCGCCGGGCATAGCCAGGGCCGGCAGCTGCTGATCGACACGCATGATAAGCCGGTGCCGCCCCGGGTCTGGGCGCTTTACGAAGCCGCACTGGCGCGGGTCGGGCCGGTCGCGACGATGATCGAGCGCGACGACGACATACCGCCGCTCGCCGAACTGCTCGAGGAACTCACCATCGCGCGTGACATGGCGCGGCCTGACGCGCGGAGGGCTGCATGACCCTGCTTGCGCTGCAACGCGATTTCCGCGCCTGGATCGCCGAGGAGTCGCGGGATGCGGCGGCGCGGATCGGGCCGGGCGCCGGGCCGGGGCTCGACGTTTACCAGAATAATTACCGTGCCTCGCTGATCGCCTGCCTGAGCGAGGCGTTCGAGCGGGTGCGGCTGTGGATCGGCGAAGAGCGTTTCGTGGCGACCGCCTCGGCGCATATCGACGTCACCCCGCCTCATGCCTGGACGCTCGACGCCTATGCCGGCGGCTTTCCCGAGACGCTGGAGCTGCTGTTCGGCGACGAACCGGAGATCGCCGAGCTTGGCTGGCTCGATCTCGCGCTGTCGGAAGCCTTTGTCGGGCCTGACGCCGATTCCATCGATCCGGCATCGCTCGGCGCAGTCGACTGGGACAATGCCGTATTGCGGCTCGCGCCGACGCTGACGACCCGCATGTTAAGGACCAACGCAGCCGCGATCTGGTCCGCGCTGTCGGCGGAAGAGAAGCCGCCGGTGGCCGAGCGCCTCCCCGCGCCCGGGCTCATGATCGTGTGGCGCAAGGCGTTGACCCCCTGTTACCGGACCGGCGAACCCGGCGAGGGGCTGGCGCTCGATCTGGTGGCTCAGCGGACGGCCTTCGCCGGGATCTGCGCTGCGCTGATCGATGCACATGGCGAGGAGCAGGGCGTTGCCATGGCGGGCGGGCTGCTCGGCCGGTGGATCGCGGACGGGATGCTTGTCGCGGTCGAGTAATCGTTTCGACGGGGGCTACGATCGATTCGTCATACCCCGCTCGCCTGACAGCGGCGCGGACAGGGAAGGACGATCATGCGGTAGCGGGCATCTCTAATGCTTCTTGCCGACTAAGGACCCCGCGACATGGACCAGCGGCACGATCGCGCCGCCCACGACCAGTCCGACGATCCCCGAGCATAGCGCCGTGACCAGCCACGACACCGCGCCGGAGGCGACTGGCGCGGCATGACCCGCCGCTTCGGCGAGATGGTGGATTGTCTCTGCCGGCGCGTGGATGCCGAAGGCTTCGAGGCCGTGAACGAGGATGCCGCCGCCGACCCAGATCATCGCGGCGGTGCCGATGATCGACAGCCAACGCATCACGATCGGCATGCCCTGCACCAGTGCGCGGCCGACCGCGCGGGTCGCGGCGATGCTGCGTTGGGCGAGGTGGAGGCCGATATCGTCCATTTTCACGATCAGGGCGACGACGCCGTAGACGCCGATCGTGATCGCGATCCCCACCGCCGCAAGCACGCCAGCGCGCAACGCGACAGGCTCGCTCGCGACCTCGGCGAGCGCGATCGCCATGATTTCCGCCGACAGGATCAGGTCGGTGCGGATCGCGCCCGAGATCTGCTGCTTCTCGAGCGTCGCCGCGTCGAGGGTGACGAGGTCCTCCTCGACATGGCTTTCGCCCTTTATCGCCTCGATCACCTTCTCCGCGCCTTCGAAGCAGAGATAGGCGCCGCCGAGCATCAGCAGCGGCGTCACGGCCCATGGCGCGAAACTGCTGAGCAAGAGCGCCGCCGGCAGCAGGATGATCAGCTTGTTGCGCAGCGAGCCCATCGCGATCTTAGCGATGATCGGCAGTTCGCGGTCCGGGGTCAGGCCGGTGACGTAGCGCGGCGTCACCGCCGCATCGTCGACGACCACGCCGGCGGCCTTCGCGCCGGCCTTGCCCGCGGCCGCGCCGACATCGTCGAGCGAGGCGGCGGCGAGCTTTGTCAGCCCCGCGATGTCATCCAGCAGTGCGACCAGTCCAGACGCCATTCGCTATTCCTCTTGAAAGTCTGACCGTTCTCTAGAGAGCTTGGCGAACGGATCAAAGCGCAACTGTTTCCGTTGAGCGCCGAAGGGGATAGACCATCAGCGTGCGCCGCTTCATTCCCACCCCCGAAAGCCTTCTGACCCTGCGCCGCAAAAGCGGGACGCCGGTATGGCTGTCGCTGTTCTGGCGGGTGTTGCTGGCGCTGGCGCTGATCGGCGTCGCGCTGGCGGGGCACTGGTTCGATCGGGACGGGTTGCGCGACAATATCGACGGAGTGATCAGCTTTGCCGATGTCCTTTATTTCACGATGATCACCGTCACCACGGTCGGCTATGGCGATATCGTGCCGGTGACCCAGCAGGCGCGGCTGTTCGATACTTTTGTCGTCACCCCCGTGCGTCTTTTCGTCTGGCTGATCTTCCTGGGGACGGCCTATGATTTCCTGTTAAAACGCGTCTGGGAGAAATGGCGGATGAGCGTGATCCAGGCCAAGCTGCACGGCCATGTCGTCGTCGCGGGCTTCGGCACCAGCGGCAGCGAGGCGGTGAGCGAGCTTATCCGGCGCGGCACCCACCCGGAGTCGATCGTAGTCATCGACCAGCATGACGATAGCCTGAAGGCCGCTGAGGCCTGCGGGGCCAACGTCATCGACGGCGACGCCACGCGCAACGCGACGCTCGAGGCCGTGAAGGTCGATCGCGCGCGGTCGATCGTGGTATCGGCTGGACGCGACGATACCTCCATCCTGATCGTGCTGACCGCGCGGCGGCTCGCACCCGATGTGCCGATCAGCGTTGTGATCCGGTCGGAAGATAATGAGGCGCTCGCGCGACAGGCGGGAGCGAACACGGTGATCAATCCGGCGAGCTTCGCCGGGCTGCTGCTCGCGGGATCGACCCACGGGCCGCACATCGCCGACTATATGGCCGATCTTGCCAATGCAGGCGGGCCCATAACGCTGCACGAACGCGCGGTGACGCCCGACGAGATCGGCAAGCCGCTGTGCGATATCGCGACCGGTGTCGGCCTGCGCATCTATCGCGGCGCGGATCATCTCGAGGAACGGACGACCCGGCTCGAAGCGGGCGACCTGATCGTCGAGGTGGTTTCCAAACCGGATGCGAAGGGTTAGGCGGAGCGATGCTCTTTTCCGGAAAGCTCGCCATCCTGCATTATGACACGCCGCACTTCGATGTGGTCCAGCGGGGCGACTATGTTCTATGCGCGGTGACGGGCGAGCGGATCTCCCTCGATCATCTGCGCTACTGGAGCGTGGAACGTCAGGAAGCTTATCGCGGCAGTATCGAGGCCCATGCCGCGCAAGTCGCCGGCGGCGCGGCCAATCTCAGGCGTTCAGACTGAGCGCGAGTGCTTCGGCGACCTTGATGCCGTCGACCGCCGCCGAGAGGATGCCGCCGGCATAGCCCGCGCCTTCGCCGGCCGGATAGAGGCCCGCGACGTTGAGGCTCTGGAGATCCTTGCCGCGGGTGATGCGGACCGGGGAGGAGGTGCGTGTCTCTACACCGGTCATCATCGCGTCGGGATCGTCATAGCGTGGGATTTGCCGTCCGAAGACGGGTAGCGCCTCGCGCAGCGCCTCGACCGCGAAGTCGGGCAGACATGACGCCAGGTCGGTGAGGTGGACGCCGGGCTTGTAGGACGGGGTCACCTCGCCGAATGCTGTCGACGGCCGGGCGGCGAGGAAGTCGCCAACGCGCTGGCCGGGCGCTTCATAGGTCGATCCGCCCGCAACATAGGCGCGCTCTTCCCAATGGCGCTGTAGCGCGACGCCGGCGAGCGGATGGCCGGGATAGTCGCGCTCGGGATCGATGCCGACAACGAGCCCCGAATTGGCGTTGAACTCCTGCCGCGAATATTGACTCATGCCGTTGGTGACGACGCGGCCCGGCTCGGACGCCGCAGCAACAACGCGCCCGCCGGGGCACATGCAGAAGCTGTAGACGCTGCGGCCATTGGCGCAGTGGTGTGACAGGCTATAGGCCGCCGCGCCGAGATCGGGATGGCCTGCGCAGGGGCCGAAGCGGGCGCGGTCGATCCAGCTTTGCGGATGTTCGATCCGTACGCCGATCGAGAAGGGCTTCGCTTCGATGTGCACGCCGCGATCGTGGAGCATGTGGAAGGTGTCGCGCGCGCTGTGGCCGACCGCGAGAACGACGCGATCGGTTTCGATGAAGTCGCCGGTATGGATGTGCAGGCCGCGCACCCGGCCATCCTCGATCGCGATGTCATCGACGCGATGCTCCCAGCGATATTCGCCGCCGAGCGACTGGATCGTCTCGCGCATGCTTTCGACCATCGTCACCAGACGGAAGGTGCCGATATGCGGATGCGCCTCGGTCAGGATCTCGGGCGGGGCGCCCGCCTTGACGAACTCGGTCAGCACCTTGCGGCCAAGGAAGCGCGGGTCCTTGATCTGGCTGTAGAGTTTGCCGTCCGAGAAGGTGCCCGCGCCGCCCTCGCCGAACTGAACGTTGGATTCGGGATGGAGCACGCCGCGCCGCCACAGGCCCCAGGTGTCCTTGGTCCGCTCGCGCACCACCTTGCCGCGATCGAGGATGATCGGGCGGAAGCCCATCTGGGCGAGGATCAGTCCCGCGAACAGGCCGCAGGGCCCCGCGCCGATCACCACGGGACGCGTCGTGCCGGGCCGCGCCTGCGTCACGAAACGATAGCCGGTGTCGGGGGTCGGCCGTACGTGCGTGTCCCCCTCGAAGCGGGCGAGGGTGGCGGCTTCGTCGGCCAGTTCGACATCTACCGAATAGACCATCAGGATCGCCGACTTGCGGCGCGCGTCATTGGCGCGGCGGGCGATAGTGAAGGACAGTAGCTCGGCGGGCGCGATCGCGAGACGCTCGATGATCGCCGCGGGCAACGCCTCGGCGGGATGGTCGAGCGGCAGTTTCAGGTCGGACAGGCGAAGCATCGCGCGGCTTTACGAGCGGCAGGGGAGCACGGCAATCTCTACAGCACGTCCCAGAACATGAAATAGACCAGCGCGAACCAGGCGAGCAGCGCGGCAACGCCGCTGATCCAGCCGAGATTGCGGCGAAACCATTCAGCCATTCGACCGCCCCACATATAGCATTCGTCCCCGTGCGAGACGGGCGAGCACCAGGCCTATATCCTGTTCGCCGAACGCGAAGCAGCCATCGCTGCGGCCGAGCTTGCCCTGGCGTGCGGCGACATCGGGATTGGCGTACCAGGCCGAGTGAATGACGATCGCGCGCTCCCCGGCATGGGCGTTGCTGGGATCGAGTCCGATCAATCGGCGCGAGGGACCGTGAACGCCTTCATAGGCCTCGCCGGTGAGATAGGCGCCTTCGGAGGTGGCGGCGGAGCCTACCGCGTCGGAGAAGGCCTGCAGCATGCCGCTATGCTCGGGGTCGGAGCCCTTGCCATGCGCGACGAGCAGGGCTGTGGTCGTGCCCTTCAGGATATCGACGAGGAAGAAGCGGGGCGCCGAGGAGGGCAGGCCGAAATCGGCGATGGCGATCACATCGCGCGACCAGATTGCGTCATGATGGACGAACAGGGCTTTCAGCGCGCGATCGGCAAGGCGCGGATCGATCATCGGCGCGGCGGAGGCGAGGCCAGGCGGAGTGGCGCCCAATAGCGGCGTGCCGCAGGCGAAGAGACCGGCAATGGCATGGCGGCGGGAGAAGATCATCGGCGGCAGGTTCAGCCGCGCCAGAAGCGCTTGCTGTCGATCAGCGGTTCGAAACAGTCTTCGGCGCGGTCGAGCAGCCGTGCCCGGGATTTCTTGCGCCGCATCGGAAGATCAGCGTCGAGGCCGAGCCGACGGAGCAGCTCAGGGGCCGCTGCCATGTCGTTGAGTTCGCCGAGCTTGTCCTGCAACGCTTCGAGGCGATCGAGAAAGCGGTCGAGCCGGCGGCGCGGCTTCCGACCGGGATAGAGGGACACAAAGAACTCGGCTGCGTAGCGGAGCTTCTTGGCATCCTTGCGGACGCTGTGGCGACGTTCGTCGTCAAGCGACGAGAGGCCATGCCCCTCACGCTTGATCCGCTTGCGCAGGCTATCGAGCCGATCGTCCGCAAAGCTCCGGATGTCCTTGTCGCGCAGTGCGGCGTCTTCGGGCGCGGTCTGCCAATGGCCGAGCGCGATCCATTCGGCGATCTCGATCGGCAGGAGGCGGACGCGGCTGCTTTCGAGCAGGCTGCGGACATGCGCGAAATTGGTGTCGCGAATCGCGCCGAGCGCCGTCCGCGCCGCGCCTTCCAGCTTCGGGACGAGCACGTCGATGTCACGGATTCCGCCCAGTTCACCGGCCAGCCAGCGGCATTCGGCGTTGAACAGGCCCGCCTGCCTGTCGCCGGCGAAGAGCGGCTTGAAAAGGAACAGCGCGGTCCGCAACCGGCGTAGCGCAACTCGCGCCTGATGCACCGCCTCCACCGCGCCGTTGTCGAGCAGAACCGCCTCGTTGATCCGATATTGCCGGAGGCAGGAGTCGACGATCGCCGCGAAAGCCGTGCCGGCCGTGCCATCGCTATCGAGCCGGACCGGATCGGCCTTTGCGGGCGCCGCAAGCTTGCCTGCCACCAGCGCATAGCCCCGCGCCGACTTGGTCCGCACGCC
Organism: Sphingomonas sp. SRS2; assembly: GCF_000971055.1. Taxonomy (GTDB): domain Bacteria; phylum Pseudomonadota; class Alphaproteobacteria; order Sphingomonadales; family Sphingomonadaceae; genus Rhizorhabdus. The sequence goes on along the minus strand of NZ_LARW01000040.1, from coordinate 132,972 downwards.
GAGGCGCACCGGAATTTCCTCGTTGAGCTGCCGGGCGAGATCGAACAACGCCTGGGGGGTGCCTTGCTTCAGCTCGAATTCGATCTCCGATATTGGCGCGCTGTGATCGTCGGCGCGAGCCTGGCCCTGGTCGATCGCATATTCGATCAGGGTCGCGCCGGGTCGCTCGATCATGCCATCGATCCGGTCGATGTCGGTGACGAACAGCGCGGCGATCCGCTTCAGGTCGCGCGCGTCGACGAACTGGCGGAGCGGGCCGGTCGAATCGGTGAGCACGGGCCAGTCGCCGCTCACCGGCTGTTCCCATTCGCCACGCACGAACAGTCCCGCCGCCCTGCTGCCCGCCGCCTTCACCGTCTGGATGCGTTCGTCATCGGTGCGGCGTATGCGGAGCGAATAGCCGGCCTTCGCAAGCTGCTGGTCGGGTGTATCGAAATAGGTGGCTACCAGCCGCCGCTGCCGTCCGCTCTGGCTGCCCAGCAAAGGCGACGCCAGAAGGCGATCCCGGTCGGCGGGATCATATTCGAGTTTGAGTTCGATTTCGACAGGATCGGTCATTGCGGGTCACCCTACTATGCCGCCGTTACGAAGTCATGGCATGCCGACGTCAGCCGGGCGGCATTTCTGGCTCGTCCTCCGGCCGCAGCAGATTTTCGGGTAGCGGCCGGACGCGGATCAGGAGCAATGCGATGATAAGCACCAGAGCGGCGAGCGTGCCCGTGAACGTCACCACCCCTGGCCATCCCAGACGCGCCCAGGCGATTCCGCCGACGGGGCCCATCAGGCTGCCGCCCATATAATAGAAGAACAGATAAATCGCCGCGGCCATGCCACGATCTGCGCCCGCACGATGGCTTATCCATGCTGAAGCTATCGAATGGACCCCGAAGATCCCGATCGTCGCGAGCCCTATGCCGCTTATGATGGCGAGGAGAGGCTGCGCAGCGGTGAGCAGTGCGCCCGCAAGTATCAGCACCGCCGGCATCCAGAAGGTATGTCGTCGGCTCAGCCGGCCGCTAAGCGCACCGAACCCCGCCGAACTGGCCGAACCCAGGATGTAGAGGAGAAAGATCGCGCCGATCGCGGCATGGCCGAGCAGGTAGGGCGGAGCGATCAGGCGGAAGCTGGTGTAATTATAGATCGTCACGAAGATGCCCATGATCAGCCCACCGGCGGCGAACAGCAGCCGGATTGCGGGATCGGCGAACAGGTGGCGGATCGAGGCGATAATGCTGCCGGCATCGTGGCGGCGCGCAACGAAGCCCTGCGGGACAGGCGATAGCCACCAGAAGACGACCGCCGAGAGCAGGGCGGCAATGCCGAGCACGGCAAAGCTCGACCGCCAGCCGAGATAATCGGCGAGCATGCTGACGGCGAGCCGGCCCGCCATCCCACCAAGCGCCGATCCGGCGATGTAGAGCCCCATCGATGCACCTACCGATGCGCGTTCTACCTCATCGGCGATATAGGCCATCGCGACCGCCGGAATGCCGGCCAGGGCGACGCCGGTGAGAAGTCGTAGGCCCAGCAAGGTGCCCCAGCCCGGGAGCAGCGCGACAGCCAGCGTCAGCAGTGCGGCGGTGAACAGCGATGCGATCATCAGCGGCCGCCGCCCGATCCGGTCCGAAACCAGGCCAGCGACCAGGATCATGACAGCCAGCGGTGCGGTTGCGACCGATATGGCGAGGCTCGCTTCGGCTGGGGTCAGGCGATATTCCTGGGCGAATAGCGGCAGCAGCGGCTGGACGCCGTAGAGCAGCGAGAAGGTCGAGAAGCCTGCCGCGAGCATCGCCAAGGACAGGCGGCGGAAGGCGGGTGTTCCCTTGACGATCGGAAAGGCGGAAGTCGGCACGGTCAGGCGAACGGCTCGTCGATCGACGCGGGCGGGCGGGTGAACCAGCGCGGGCCCTGCGCGGTCATGTGGAAGCAATCCTCGACCCGCACCCCGAATGCGCCGGGGATGTAGATGCCGGGCTCATTGGAGAAGCACATGCCGGGCGCGAGCGGCGTCGTCTCACCATGAACGAGGTTGACCGATTCGTGCCCGTCCATGCCGACGCCGAAGCCCGCGCGCTGGCCGAGCGCGGTATAGCGGACGTCTAGCACAGTGCTGCGGCCGGCGTGGCCGAACAGCGGGTCGACCCGCGCGCCGCCTTCGATGAGCGCCTTGTCGAGGTCGAGCGCGCGCAACGCTGCGAGGCCGGTGGGCTGGATCATCAGCCCCTACCTGATCGGCCTTGCGCATCACATCGCTCGAAGAGAGTGACGCGGTGGCCGCCGCGGTGGAGCATCAGCGCGGCGGCAAGTCCGCCGGGGCCGCATCCCCCGACCGCAATATGGAGTTGCTGCATCAACACGTGGCCCCCAAGCAGAGCCGCCTCGATAGCGAGCGCCGTGCGGTCAGGCCAGCGCGATAGAGAAATCGCGCGCGATAGCGCCGATTCGAACAGCTTCGTCGTCACGATTCCAGATGTGGAACGACATGCGGACCCTATTCCCACGTCGATCGAACCGCGCGTTGGCGTGCGCTAACGCCGCGGCGAAGGCGTCGGGGCGATCGCTTTGCAGGCAGAGCGTTCCGCCGCGCATGGACATGTCCAGATCAACGTCTGCGGCGTTGGCGAAAACGTCCATGAGCCGCCGGTTGTGGGCCAAGATGTCGGCGACCCCGATGGCGGCGATCGTTTCGATACCAGCGGTCGCGACGACATAGGGTGCGATCGATGGTGTGCCGCCCCAGAAGCGGCGCGCATCGGGCGCGTAGCGGAAATCGTCGATGTCGAAAGCGAAAGGATCGGCGTGTGAAAACCAGCCGACGTTGAGCGGCGTGGCGCGTTCGATCAGACCAGGCGAGGCCCAGAGGAATCCCGCACCGGGACCGCCGCACAGCCATTTCACACAGGAGCCGATGATCGCGTCGATGCCCCAGCTCTCGGCATCGATCGGCAATATACCCGCCGATTGCGCGACATCGACGATCGAAACCGCACCCATCGATCGGGCACGCGCGGTGACCTCGGCTATCGGCGAGAGGTGGCCGCTGTTCGAATGGACATGCATGGCAACGACGGCGGCGACGCGGTCGTCGATAGCGTCGCGCCAGGTCGACGGTGCGGCGGGGTCGCCGTCGATCAGCGTCAGCCGATAGCCCAGCCGTTCGCATGTCCGCATCGCGAAACCGATCGAGGGAAAGGCTTGCCGCGAGCCGACGAGGATATCCTTGCCCGCAACGCGGGGCAGGCCCGACAGCAGGCTGAACAACGCCGCCGAGACGCTGGGCTGGGGGCAGACGAGCTCGGTTCGGCTGCCGAGCAGGCCGGCTATGGCCGCGCGAAAGCCATCGATCGCGTCGAGCCAGGCGGGCCAGCCATCCGATGCTTCGCCAGCCCATGGCGCGAATAATGCGGCATCGATCGCGCTGCGCGCCGCTACGGGAAGGCAGCCGACAGAATGGGCGAGCAGATAGGCTCCGGGCCCCGGGACCTCGAATAGCCGCCGAGCGTCGTTCATGCCGCCTCGTTGTGCGAGATGCTGTCGCGCACCTTGCCGTAATGCACGCCCCAATCGTCGGTCATCGCGACGCGAACATCCCACAGTTCGGGGAAGAAGCGATGCTTTGCGCCTGCCTGGAGAAGATCCACCGAGCGGCCCTTCAGCGACGCCGAGCCCATGCCGATTGAGCGATGGATCAGGAAGATATGGTTCGAACGGAATTTACCGAACAGCTCATCGAGTTCGATCAGCGCCTCCGCAATCGCATAGGCGGCGTCATGGGCATAATCCTGGTCGTAGATCGAGCGGATCGTGCGCCCAGCGCCGCGGACATAGCGCGCGTCGAAACTGCGCCATAGCTCGGGGACGATCTTGAGCAGGATACGGAAGCCCGGTGACTCCTGGCCGCTGCCATTGCCGAGCTGGAGACGGATCTGCTGATAATCCTTCGGCGACATCGTCTCGAGTATATCGAGCTGGGCGGTCATCAGGCGTAGAAGCCGATGGCAACGCTCAAGCAGCGTGATGACGCGATGGGTTTCGCCCGTCTGGAGATGGTCGTCGGCCTCGATCAGGCTGTAGGCGATCAGCTTCATCCACAGCTCCTCGACCTGATGGACAATCTGGAACTGAAGTTCGTCGCGGTTGACGAGATCGCCGAAATCCTTCTGGCAAGCGAGCAGCGAGCCGGTACGGAGATAGAGCTCATAATCGAGCGCTCCGGGTGCCTGCATCTCGGCATAGATCTTCGCGCGGTCCATCGGCTCTCTCCTGTTTCCCGATAGGAAGATAGCATCGGGATGCCGGGACATTGTTCGCAAAATACCGTATAAGTTGGGATCGCGTAGAACGATTGCAGTTCGCATGGGCAATTTGGTGGTCGATCGTACCAAGGGCCTCTTTTCAAACGGAGCGGCCCGAGCTAGCCTGTGACAATGCCCATCGATCAGATCGACCGCCAGTTGCTCGCGCTCCTCGAGGGCGACGCGCGCATGTCCTTCGCCAGCCTGGGGGAATCGGTGGGGCTATCGAAGACGCCTTGCTGGAAGCGGGTACAGGCGCTTGAGGCGGTGGGAGCTATCCGGGGCTATCATGCGACGGTCGATCCAGAGGCGCTCGACCTGGGGACCACCGCCTTCGTGCGGATCAGCGTGCGGTTCGACAAGCATGAGGCATTTGAGAACGCGGTGCGGGTGCATCCGATGATCGTAAATTGCCATGCGACGGTAGGCGATACCGACTATCTGGCGCATATCCTCGCGCGTGACATGACCGATCTCGATGGCTTCCTGCGCACTGATCTGTGGCGGCTGCCCGGGGTCGAACGCTTCACCACGACGATCGCTATGCGCGAAATCAAGACCGGCGGATCGATCACCGCCAATGCGGGACGCAAGATATGACTGAACTCCGTACCCTCTATCCGCCGATCGAACCCTATGAAACGGGCATGCTGGATGTCGGTGATGGTCACAGCATCTATTATGAGCGGGTCGGCACGCGCGGCGCGAAGCCTGCGGTGTTCCTGCATGGCGGACCGGGCGGCGGAATATCCGCCGACCACCGCCGGCTGTTCGATCCGGCGCGCTATGATCTGCTGTTGTTCGACCAGCGGGGTTGCGGTCGATCGACGCCGCACGCCGAACTGGAGGCCAACACGACCTGGCATCTGGTCGCGGATATCGAGCGGTTGCGCGTTCTGGCGGGGGCGGAGCGCTGGCTGGTGTTCGGCGGCAGCTGGGGGTCGACGCTGGCGCTGGCCTATGCCGAGAAGTTTCCCGAGCGGGTCAGCGAGCTCATCTTGCGCGGCATCTTCATGGCGACGCCGGACGAAGCACGCTGGTATTATCAGCGTGGCGCATCGCAGATGTTCCCCGACAAATGGGAACGCTTCCTGGCGCCAATCCCTGAGGCGGAGCGCGGGGATCTGATCGCCGCGTATAACCGGCGGCTGACCGGCGACGACGTACAAGCGCAGCTGGAGGCGGCGAAGGCGTGGAGCCTGTGGGAGGGCGAGACGATCACGCTGCTCCCAAGCGCCGACCTCAGCAGCGCGCACGCCGATGATCATTTCGCGATCGCCTTCGCGCGGATCGAGAACCATTATTTCAGTCATGACTGCTGGCTGGAGCCGCAGCAGTTGTTGCGCGATGCTGGCCGGCTGCATGGCATGAAGGGGGTGATCGTCCATGGCCGCTATGACATGCCGTGCCCCGCGCGCTATGCCTGGGACCTGCACAAGGCATGGCCGGATGCCGAATTGCACCTGATCGAGGGGGCGGGGCATGCCTATACCGAGCCGGGCATATTGGATCAGCTGATAAAGGCGACCGACCGGTTCGCATAAAGGGGGGAGAGAGAGATGGCGGGTTTCCTGCGGCGCAAGCCGATCGGCGGGACGGAACGGCGCGAAGGCGGGCTGACCCCGACATTGTCGTGGCCGCATCTGGTGGCGCTGGGCGTCGGGGCGATCGTCGGCACCGGCATATTGACGCTGATCGGCGTCGGGGCCGACCGGGCCGGGCCTTCGGTGCTGTTGTCCTTCGCGATCGCGGGCGCGATCTGCGCCTGCGCCGCACTTTGCTATGCCGAGCTGGCGGCGATGATGCCGGCGGCGGGCAGCGCTTATACCTATAGCTATGCCGCGCTGGGCGAGATCTTCGCCTGGGTGGTCGGCTGGAGCCTCATCCTCGAATATTCGCTGGTGGTATCGACGGTCGCGGTCGGCTGGTCGGGCTATGCGACGCCGCTGCTGACCGGAATAGGCTTTCCCGCCGCGTTGACCCAGGGCCCCGAGCTTGGCGGGCTGATCAACCTGCCCGCGATCTTCATCATCGCCGTCGTCACCGGCCTGCTGCTGCTCGGCACGCGGGAGAGCGCGCGAGTCAACACGGTGCTCGTCGTAGTCAAGATCGCGACGCTGTCGCTGTTCGTCGCGGTGACTCTGCCCTATTTCGACGCGAACCATCTCCATCCCTTCATGCCCTATGGCTTCGCCTCGACCGTGGGGCCCGATGGCGTTCCGCGCGGCGTGATGGCGGCGGCGGCGATCATTTTCTTCGCCTTTTATGGCTTCGACGCCATCTCGACCGCAGCAGAGGAAACCAAGCGACCTGAGCGCGACCTGGCGATCGGCATCGTCGGGTCGATGATCGCCTGCACGATCATCTATGTTCTCGTCGCGGCGGCGGCGGTGGGCGCGGTTCCGTTCATCGACTTCGCCGACAGCCCCGAACCGCTCGCGCTAATCCTGCGCGACCTGGGCCGGCCGGGCGTCGCGCAGGTCATCGCGACGGCAGCGGTGATCGCGCTGCCGACGGTGCTGCTCGCTTTTCTGTACGGACAAAGCCGCATCTTCCTGGCGATGGCGCGCGACGGCTTCCTGCCGCAGTCGCTTGCCGTCATCTCCAAGCGCGGCACGCCGGCGCGGATCACCACCGCCACCGCGATCCTCGTCGCGATCCTGGCGGGCATATTGCCGATTGGCGAGATCGCGGCGCTGGCCAATGCCGGAACGCTGATCGCCTTCATGGCGGTGGGCGCGTGCCTGATCATCCTGCGGCGGCGCAGCCCCGAGTTGAAGCGCCCGTTCCGCACTCCATTGGGGATAGTGGTCGGGCTGGGCGCGGTGTTCGGCTGCGCCTATCTGTTCGTCAGCCTGCCAGCCCAGACGCTGCTCTGGTGCCTGGCCTGGAATGCGATCGGCATCGCAATCTATCTCGGCTACGCGCACCGGCACAGCACGCTGAGGGATTGATCGCAAGGAACGGGAAGTGCTGTGGGCGGCGGCCTGCGAAGGTGACGGCATGACGATGATCGACAGCCATGACTGGACCACCGCCGCCGCCGACCTTGATGCGCGAGGCTGGACGATCCTGCCGCGCCTGTTCGATCCCGGTCAATGCGAGGCGATGGCCGCGCTTTATGACGGCGGCGCCGGGTTCCGCAGCCATGTCGTGATGCAGCGGCACGGTTATGGACGCGGTGAGTATCGCTACTTCGCCTATCCGCTGCCGCCGCTGGTCGAGGCGCTAAGATCGGCGCTCTATCCGCGGCTCATGCCGATCGCCAATCGCTGGCATGAGCGGATGGGGATCGACGTGCGCTTTCCGGCCGAGCATCGCGCCTTCCTCGACCGTTGCCATGAGGCCGGGCAGAAGCGGCCGACGCCACTGCTGCTGCGCTATGAAGCGGGGGATTATAATTGCCTGCACCAGGACCTGTATGGCGAGCATGTCTTTCCGCTCCAAGCGGCAGTGCTGCTCTCCTCACCGGGAAAGGACTTCAGTGGCGGCGAGTTCATCCTGACCGAGCAGCGACCGCGTATGCAGTCGCGTGCCGAGGTGGTGCCGCTGTCAGAAGGCGATGCGGTTATCTTCGCGGTGACGCATCGGCCTCAGCGTGGCACGCGAGGCGATTACCGTGTGACGATGCGGCACGGCGTCAGCAGCCTACGCTCGGGCAGCCGGCATACGCTCGGGGTCATCTTCCACGATGCAACCTGACCACCCGAACCCGTTCGGCGTTGCGAATTTTCGAGGCGGCGAGCGATCCCGTTAGCCTCGAAGCCGCGTGGCTTCAGGCGAAAGCGGGCGTCTGGCCACCGGCTTCGAGCGCACGGCGGCCTTCGGAAAGAAGCGGGCCTAGCTTTGCCGAGGGCAGGGCGGTGTCGAAAGCCAGGCCGAAACGGTTGCCGCGCACCCAGGCGGTGCGGGCCAGTATCTCGGAACCCTTGCAGACGAGCCAGACGATTTCTCCGGGCTGGGGCGGATCATCGCCATGGCCGAGGGCCCCGCTTCCCGACAGATCGAGCAGATGGACACGCATGGGCCGCCCGTTCGCGAGCAAGGAAGCCTGAAGAAGGACGCGAGTACGCGATCCCCCCTGACGGGCATCTGGCCGGCTCCGGAAACCCAGAGCTGAAGCAATTGACATGGTACGCTACCTTTACAACCGCCGCCGGTACGGTCCGGTGGCAGATGATGCTGAGGTAACGGCCGAGCCGATATCATCCGGTTATAGGAAGTGGTGAATGCGGCGCTAAGCTTGATTCATCGACCGGGTCCCCGGCCGACGCCGCAAAATCCAGCGATCAGCCGAGGAACCAGGTAGCGCTGACGAAGCTCGCAACGCCGAGAGAGGCGAGGACAAGAAGGGGCCACTGCCATCCGGGCGGGGAATCTGCCGACTTGGCGGGTGCTGCGTCATCGGCTGCTTCCGCGCCAGCGACCTCGGCGATTTGTGACGCGAAGCCGGGGCATTCCTTTGCCAGCCGATCGCTGCTGGCGGCGGCGAGCCGGAGCTCTTCGATGTTGAGAGGGGCCATGAAGCGGCATCCCGCGCGGTTGCCGGCGATCCAGAGGACCTCGGTCTCGCGCCAGCCGACCAGCGGAACCTCAAGCATGATCCGCGCGCCGGGGATGAGCTGGCCGGCATCGGCCGCCATCAGCCCTTCATGCGAAATATCGGTGAGCGTCACTCCGCCGATCGTTTCAGCGTCCGCTTCCGCGCCATCGAGGGTGAGACGTAGGCGGCTGTGATGATGGATGGCGAGACGGTGGTTCTGCCGCCGGTCGGAAGAATTATGGAAGACGTCGTTCATCAAGGGCCTGTCAATATGATGGCGGCTGATTTTCCCCCGAGAATCCGCCGATTTCCCACAACATACGCGTCGGATGATCGAAGGGTAGCCCGATTATCCCCGGTAGGTACATTCCCGTAACGGCAATGACGTGCGAGCGGCGCATGGAGGGCTTTGCGCTGGCCGGCAATCCATCCAATTTCTTCGAGATCCGGCGGATGCCAGCGACGAATATCTGATCGGCGGAACGATCGCGAAGATCGATATGGACATATGTATCCTCAGGCACGTGAAAGGGCATGTCGTTGGGACGACCCAGAGCGGACGCCAGGATGCGAAGATGGTGAACTTCTCGTTCCGATCGGCGCGGTGCGAGACCTTCTGGGCCTGCAGCCGGTGAAAACAAAATAGCGGCATTCTCCGTCCCGCGGCGAATGAGTTATTGGCACAAAGCCGCCCCTCCTGCATTGCGGAGGACATGACGTCTGACGCCAAAGAGACTCGGCCCCCGGATCAGGCTGGTTCGCCTTTCGGTATCCCGATCTTTCGGGCGGTATGGATGGCGTCGATCCTGTCCAACTTCGGCGGGATGATCCAGTCGGTCGGCGCATCCTGGATGATGACGTCGCTGGCATCCTCTCCGCAGATGGTGGCGCTGGTTCAGGCATCGACGGCGCTGCCGTTCATGTTGCTGGCACTGTTCGCAGGCGCGGTCGCCGACAATCTCGACCGGCGCAAGGTGATGCTGGCCTCGCAATTCTTCATGCTGGCGATTTCGACGATGCTGACCCTGTTCGCATGGCAGGGCTGGCTATCGCCCTGGCTGCTGTTGATTTTCACCTTCCTGATCGGCTGCGGCATGGCGATGAACGGCCCGGCCTGGCAGGCGTCGGTGGGCGACGTAGTGCCACGCGCGCAGCTTGCGAGGGCGGTTGCGCTCAATTCGATGGGCTTCAACATCGCGCGGAGCCTTGGTCCCGCGATCGGCGGCGCGATCGTGGCGGCTGCGGGCGCAGCGGCGGCGTTTTTGATGAACACGCTGTCCTATTTCGGGCTGATCACGGTGCTGCTTCGCTGGAAGCCGCCAGCCACGGAGAAGCGCCTGCCGCGCGAGGGGCTGCTCGTCGCGATCGAGGCGGGCCTGCGCTATGTGGCGATGTCGCCCCATTTGCGGATGGTGATGGGCCGGGCGATGAGCTTTGGCCTCGCCGCCAACGCGGCCCCCGCGCTGATGCCGCTGGTGGCGCGCGACCTCGTGGGCGGCGGCCCGGTAACCTACGGCATATTGTTCGGCGCCTTCGGCGTCGGCGCGGTGATCGGCGGGCTGAGCAGCGGCCGGCTGCGCAACCGGCTTGCCACCGAGGGAATCATCCGGCTGGCGTCGCTCAGCCTTGCGATCGGAACCGCGGTTACGGCGTTGAGTCCAAATATCGCAGTCACCGCAGGTGCGCTGATGATTGCCGGCGCCAGCTGGGTGCTGGCGCTGTCGACGTTCAACATCACGATACAGCTTGCCTCACCGCGCTGGGTCGTCGCCCGCGCTCTGTCGGTATACCAGATGACGGCCTTCGGCGGCATGGCCTTTGGGGCCTGGCTGCTTGGCGTTATCGCCGATGATCATGGCGTGTCGGCCGCCCTGCTTGCAGGCGCGCTCGTCCAGGCGGCGGTGATGCTGATCGGATTTCTGTCGCCGCTGCCCCAGGCCGAGGACCTCAATCTGGATCCGATCAGTCAGTGGACCGAACCCGAGACGGCCGTGCCGCTTGAGCCGCGGAGCGGGCCTGTGGTGATCACCCTCGAATATCGGATCGAGCCAGGCAATATCGTCCCGTTCCTTGCGGCGATGACTGAAAGGCGGCGGATACGGCGGCGCGATGGCGCGCATGGCTGGACACTGTTGCGCGATCTGCACGATCCCGAGCTATGGATCGAGCGCTATCATGTCGCGACTTGGCTCGATTATGTGCGCCACAATCAGCGGCGGACTCACGCAGATGCGGAGAATATCGCTGCGCTACATGCGTTACAGAAGCCGGGGGAGCCGATGCGTGTGCATCGTATGATCGAGCGCCAGACCGATTCGCTGCCGAGCAGCCGCCGTGACGATCCGATAACCCCCGGCGGCCTGATTTCGGATCCGGCGCAGTCCACCTAAGCCCCGTGGGAAGAGCTTAGGACAGCGACCGGATGGCGGTGAGCTCGCGCTCGTAAATCTCGGCAATGCGGAGATGCAATTCGCGTATGGCCTGGGTGCTGGCTGCCTCGGCGGCCTCGCGCTCGCGCTTTATCCTCTTGGTATAGTGGCTGAGCTTCGCGTCGTTGATTTCGATCATGGCAATCCCCCGGAGATCGCCTCCCCCAAATACAGCGCTTAGCAGCTTCACGATGCAAGGCGCTGTTAACAATTGTAAAGATCGCAGTCCGTAATGATCTGTTCATGCAACATCATGTCTAAGGCGATTATGTCTGGAGATGACGACCATCGAATGAAGAGATCATCGATATCCGGGCCGGCGAGCGTCGCTCAGTTGCGGCGTGAGGCTGGCAAGGCGCGGGCGTTGGGCGATGCTGCCTTCGGCGAAGTGGATCGGAGGCAACTGCATGAGATCGCCACGGCGCTCGACCATGAGGCCGCGGTGATGGAAGCGGCGCTGCTCGCGAAGGACCGGCAGAGGCCGCCATCCTCCCAATTGTTAGGGAACAGAGCGCCAAGCCTATAGCGGATGTTTTTCCCGTGAGAAAAAATCATTCATCGGTCGAGGGCGTCGCCTCAGATCGCGGCGGTGGTCGGCTATGTGCGGACCCATTTCGGCAATGATTATGCCGATACGATCAACGAGGCGGATGTCGCGAAGCTCGCCGGACGCCACCGGTCGGGGTGCATTAACCGACGAGACAGCCGCCGCTGATCCGAAGCGTCCGCGCGGTGAGGCGGCTGGCCTCACCATGATCGTGGGTCACGTAGAAGACCGGGATGCCGATATCCGCGAGCAGGGTTTCGAGCCAGCCGAGCATTTCGGCGCGGGCGTCGCCGTCCAGCGCGGACAGGGGTTCGTCCATTAGCAGCAGACGCGGCTGGCTGAGCAACGCGCGGGCGATGCTGGCGCGCTGGGCCTCGCCGCCCGACAGACGGGCCGGCATGCGATCGAGCAGATGAGCGATGCCGGCGCGACCGATGATGTCGTCGCGCATGGCCGGGCCGGGCCCGGCCCGGCGGGCGGCATAATCGAGATTGGCGGCCACGGTTCGGTGAGGGAGTAGTCCGGCGCCCTGAAAGACATAGCCGGTGCGGCGCAGCTCCGGGGCCAGGAAGGTCTCGCTGTCCTGCCAAACCTCGCCGTCGACGACGATCGTGCCCGCGATCCGGTCCAGCCCCGCGAGCGCACGCAGGATCGACGTCTTGCCCGAGCCTGAGGGGCCGAGCATCGCGGTGACGCCACGCGATGGCGCTTCGAACGCCGCTCGCAGTGCGAATGCGCCGCCGACCATTCCATCCAGCGCGACGGCGATCGTCATGGCCGGATATTGCCGATGCGCCGCTCGATGAGCAGCAGGGCGAGCAGCGCGGCGAAGGAGAAGATGACGAGCAGCGCGGCGATGCGATGCGCCTCAGCGAACTGAAGGCTTTCGACGAGTTGGAAAATGCGGGTCGACAGCACTTCGGTCTTGCCGGGGATATTGCCGCCGATCATGAGCACCACGCCGAACTCGCCGACGGTATGTGCGAAGACGAGGATCGCCGCCGACAGGAAACCGCGGCGCGAGAGGGGGAGCGCGACCGTCAGGAACCGATCGAGCGGCTTCGCGCCCATCGTCGCGGCGATTTCGAGCGGGCGATCGCCGATCGCTTCGAAGGCCGTGCGCAGCGGCTGGACCGCGAAGGGCAGCGAATAGAAGAGCGAGCCGATCACCAGCCCAGTGAAGGTGAAGGCGAGCGTCCGGATGCCGAAGGGCTGGAGCAAGACCATCAACGGGCTATTGGGCCCGAGCGCGATCAGGACGTAGAAGCCGATCACGGTGGGCGGCAGGACAAGCGGCAGCGCCGCCACCGCGCCGACGATCTCCTTCCACCAACTGCGCGAGCGTGCCAGCCACCAGGCGAGCGGAGTCGCGAGCAGGAGCAGCAGGATAGTGGTGACGAGCGCGAGCTCGACGGTCGTCAGGAGAACGAGGCCCATCAGCTATCTGATCGTGTAGCCATAGCGCCGGATGATGGCGAGGGCGGCGCGGCTTTTCAGATATTTGACGAAGGCGGTGGCGGCGGGATTCTGCGCACCGGTCTTGAGCAGGACAGCCTGCTGATCGATCGGCGTGTGAAGCCTGGCCGGCACGATCCAGCGCGAGCCTCCGGAGACAGTGATCACCTGGCTGAGCGCGACAAAGCCGAGCTGCGCCGCGCCGGTGGAGGTGAACTGATAGGTCTGGGCGATCGAGCTGCCGGTGACGAGCTTCGACTTGAGCGCGCCATGGAGCCCAAGTCTTTGCATCGTCTTGATCGCGGCGACGCCATAGGGCGCGGTGGCGGGATCGGCGATCGCGATCTTGTCGAACCTACCGGACGCCAGGATCGCGCCCTTGCTGTCAACGAGGCCGGGGACCGCCGAATAGAGGACGAGCTTGCCGACGGCATAGGTGAAGCGGGTGCCCGGGACGGCGAGGCCTTCCTTCTCCGCCTTGGCCGGGCGCTCGGCATCAGCCGACAGAAAGACCTCGAACGGCGCGCCGTGGCTGATCTGGGTATAGAACGCACCCGATGCGCCGAAGGCGAGCACTGCCCTATGGCCCGTGGCCCTCTCGAAGCTCGTAGCGATCTGTTTGGCCGGTTCGCTGAAATTGGCGGCGACTGCGACGTGAGTTTCGGCGGCGAAGGTGGGGAGGGCGATCAGTGCCGCCACCACCGTCAGGCAGCGGCTGGCAATGGAGGCGATGTGCATGGGGTTTCCTTCGGCAACAGTCTGCCGCGCGGCAATGCTATATTCCATTGTATATGGCAAGGCGGCTTAGCTGGGAGGAAGGGGTTCCTTGCGCAACAATGCGGCGAACCCGTCGAGCTGCCCGGCATCGGCGGTGTCGAGAAGGCTCTGTTCGAGCGCGCGATAAGCCGTGAGGACCTGCTTGCCGCACGCTGTGATCCGCGCGCCCTTTTCGCGGCCGCCGCCGGGAGTCGTGTCGACCAGCTTGTCGACCCAGCAGCGGTTCATGCTGTCGACTAGCAGCCAAGTCCGTCGATAGCTCATGCCGAGCGCACGTCCCGCCGCTGAGATCGATCCCTCGCGATCGATCGCTTCGAGCAGGTCGGCCTTGCCCGGGCCCATGGCGGGTTCATCGCCGCAGAATATCTGCGCCTTCAATTTGAGGGGACCGAGCCGTGGAACCATGTCGTTCGCATAGCAGCGGAAAGTACCGTTGTCCGGCCAAAAGCTGTTCCAATATATTTACTACCAAAAGGGAGAGTATTCCCTACTATCGGTAGTAAAAACAACCGGATATCACCGCACGCCGAGATTAGCTTTATGCGAAGGTTGTCGACTCTGCAGGAAGCAGACCGCATGCTGACCTGATGGAAAGCTTCAACCGCATCGTCGATGCGCTGACGGGCGCGGTGTTCTTCAAACTGCCGCTGTTCGGGGTGCAGATCGAGCTCATCGTGCTCTATCTCGCGGTGCCGATGCTGTTCTTCACGCTGTGGCTCGGCTTCCCCAATATCCGCTGCGTTGGTCATGCCTTTGCCGTGCTGCGGCGCCAGCCGGACGAGGGCGAGGCGAAGGGCGACGTCAGCCAGTTCGCGGCGCTGACCACCGCACTGGCGGGGACGATCGGTCTCGGCAATATCGCGGGCGTCGCGGTCGCGCTGACGATGGGCGGGCCGGGTGCGATATTGTGGATGTTCGTCATCGGCTGGTTCGCGATGACGGTGAAGATGGCCGAGGTTACGCTGGGCCTGAAATATCGCGTCACCGACGAGCGCGGCCATGTCCATGGCGGGCCTATGTATGTGCTGAAGGCCGTGCTGACCCGCAAGGGATGGCCGAAGCTGGGGCTGGCGCTTGGCGGCTTCTATGCGTTCTTCGCGCTGTTCGGGGCGATCCCGATGGTCCAGGTCAACCAGAGCTTCGCGCAGGTCAGCACCGTCACCGGGATCGACAATGGATGGGCGTATGGCATCTTCCTCGCGTTCAGCGTGGCGCTGGTGACGCTGGGTGGCGCGCATTGGCTGAGTGAGGTTTCGAAGCGGCTGACCCCGCTCAAGGTCGCGGTCTATCTCGCCGGCGTCGCGGCGATCCTGATCCTCAACGCGGGCGAGGTGCCCGAGGCGCTGGTGCGCATCTGGCAGGGCGCGTGGAGCGGCGAGGCTGCGACCGGCGGCGCGGTCGGCGCTTTCGTCGCGGGGATGCGCCGCGCGGTGTTCGCCAGCGAGGCGGGGGTCGGATCGGCGGTGATGGCGCACAGCCTTGCGCGAACCGACGAGCCAGTGTCCGAGGGGATGGTCGCGCTGCTCGAGCCGCTACTCGGCACGATGATCGTCTGCGCCTTCGGCGGGCTAGCGCTGGTCGTCGCGGGGACGTGGGACGATGCCGGGCTGAAGGGCATCCAGATTACCAGCGCGGCCTTTGGACAGGTATCGAGCTGGTTCCCCTACCTGCTCGCGGTGGTGGTGTTCCTGTTCGCCTATTCGACGCTGGTCGCGTGGGGCTTTTATGGATTGCAGGCCTGGGGCTATCTCTTCGGCCATGGCGACCGGGCGCAATGGTCGTACAAGATTCTCTATGTCCTGTTGCTCCCGCCTGCCGCGGTGATCGACCTCGGCCGGGTGATCGATATCATCGACAGCAGCTTCTTCCTGATGGCGATCCCCAATGTGATCGCGCTGTTCCTGTGCGCGGGGGAATTGCGGCGGGATGTGGGGGATTATTGGCGGCGGCGGGGGCGGCCCGAAAAAGCGCTTGCAATGTAGGATTATATTTGTTCACACTATGTTCTATTTGAGATTGGGAGGGTGACGTGGCTTTTGATCGATATGCGCATATTCGTTCGCTGCCGGGACCGGACGGCAAAGCGCGCCGGCCCTTCAGGGTCGATGAGGATTGGAACGTTATCTATCTGGATGAGGACAATGATGCGGCTCAACCCGAAGGTCCGAAAAATATCGGCCAGGGCGCGGGGGCAGGGATCCTTAGTTGGGATGATCTGGATCGCACGCATGCGGACGAACTCAAGGTCATCGGGCGCCTTGGGCAAGAGGCGCCCATTCAAGTGGCCGAACTCGGCAATTCAAGTTGGAATGGTTATGACGTAATGCGGTCCCAAGGGCAGCGTGATGGGCAGGCGTTAAAAACCGTGCCGAACCCAGATGCAGCGACTCCTGCAAACGGTCGATATGAAATCCCTGAGGGCGTGAAGGTTTGGGCTGGCGACAAATCCGGGCGGCTTGTTTTGAATACTCAAGGAGAAATTATCAAAAACCCCAACTATCAAAAGGTTATTGACGCCACCAAAATTAACAAGGTCGGCGTTGTCAAGGATCTGGCGCTGGCGGGCGGCGGTGTGGGCTTTGCTCTTCGGAACGGAGCAATGGCTCTTGGAGCTGCGCAGCTTATGCCGGTCACAACCGGGGCAAAGCAGGCGTATGAATTAGAAAAGATGCGACGGTCGCAGAAGAGGGCAAAATGATAAAGTGGCGCGCGTTTGATCATGTATCGTTCAGTCTTGTCTGCTTGCTTTCAGTATTCAGCCTTTTTGCGCGAATGTCCTGGGGCGATGTGGCGGTGGGAGCCGCGATAGGCATGGTTTGGGTGATTCATCACAGTTACACATCGTCGCAAGAACCGGATTATAGGATGAGCCCCACGGCAAGAGGGTTGGCGATCAGTTTTTATGGATTGTCGCTGGTCGGAGCATTGCTGCTTCTCGGTATTCGTTATGGCGGATAAGCAATTGCGATACTAAGATGTCCTAATAAGCCAAAGCGCATCCATCGGCGCGCATCTCGCTAGCGGCGGCGTAGACACGGTAGTTGCTGTCCATGCGTCGCTCGATGCACTGGTAACGGCCGAAGCCGCCGTCGGAGGCTCCGATCGTCCAGCCCATGTTCGCGAGCGCGAGGTGGGTCGTTTCCGGCACCCCGTTCTCGAGGCGGAGCAGGCCGGTGGCGGGGAGGTCGGGGCTATCCTCGCTCATCGATTGCGACGAGCCTTCATGGTGCCAGCGCGGGGCGTCACCCGCCGACTGGATTTCCAGCCCATAGTCGCGGCGGTTGATGATGATCTGGGCTTGGCCCTGCGGCTGCATGTCGCCGCCCATCACGCCGAAGCTCATCCACGGGTCGTCGCCCAGCGTCGCGAAGCCGGGGATGATCGTCTGGAAGGGGCGCTTGCCGGGCGCGTAGATGTTTGGATGGCCATCTTGCAGGGAGAAGAGCTGGCCGCGATCCTGGAACATGAAACCGAGGCCGTCGGCGACGAGACCCGATCCCATGCCGCGGAAATTCGACTGGATCATCGACACCATCATCCCGTCCTTGTCGGCGCAGGTGAAATAGGTGGTGTCGCCCTTTGAAGGGGCCTGCCCCGGCCGGACCGTCTTCATGATGCTGTCGGGCCGGATCAGTTTCGCGCGTTCGGCGGCATAGTCTTTCGAGACCAGCCATTCGGTGGGGACCTGTGCGAAGCGCGGATCGGCATAGTAGCGGGCGCGGTCCTCATAGGCGAGGCGCTTGGCTTCGGCCTGTAGATGGATCGAGCGGGCCGACTGGAACCCGGCGCCCTCCAGATCGAAATGTTCGAGGATGTTGAGCATCTGGAGCGTGGCGATGCCTTGGGTGTTTGCGCCAAGCGCATGGACACCGACGCCGCGATAATCGGTCTTGTGAGGTTCGATCCATTCGCCCTTGTGCGCGGCGAGGTCTTCCCGACGAAGCCAGCCGCCGATCCGCCGGAAGTAGGCGTCGATCGTCTTCGCTATATCGCCCTTGTAGAAGGCGTCGCGGCCGCCCTTCGCGATGGCGCGGTAGGTGCGGGCGAGATCGGGGTTGCGGAATACGCTGCCAGCCTTGGGGCCATCCCCGTCCATCGCGTAGGTGCGGATCGCGTTGTCTATCTCCTCGATCCCCGCACCGGCCTTGCGGAAGTTGATCAGGCTGCGACGGATATAATAGGCGATCATGTCGGGCACAGGAGCGCCATGTTCGGCAAGCTCGATCGCGGGATCGAACAGATCGGCCCATTTGAGCCTGCCGTAGCGGGCGTGTAGCATGAACCAGGCATCGACGGTGCCCGGCACCGATACCGAGATCGCGCCATAGGCAGGCAGCGCCCCGTTTTTCGCGCGCGAGCGGACGGTATCAAGGCTTAGCCCGCCCGGAGAGCTACCCGAGCCGGCGAGGCCGACAACCTTCTTCACCTTCGGGTCCCATAGCATCACGTAGCAATCGCCACCGATGCCGCAGGCTGTGGGCTCGAGCAGGCCTAGGCAGGCGTTGATCGTGATCGCGGCATCGACCGCCGAACCCCCGCGCCTTAGGATTTCGATACCGGCCTGGGTGGCGAGCGGATGCGAGGTACCGGCTGCGCCCGATATGCCGTAGACAGCGGTCCGGGAGGCGAAGCTGGCGCCGACCGGGCGGTCGCCGCCGCGAATATCGGTGCGGGTGAAGCGGTCTTCGCCCGATGCCCAACGGGTGGGGCCGACAGGCGCGGTGCGCTGGGCGAAGGCCGGCAGCGCGACCGCGGCGGCGGGGAGAGTGGAGAGGAAGGTTCTGCGGCGCATCGGCATGTCCCGGATGAGGATATGTCGGGATTGTCCGATCAATGGTCGCGGCGGGCAAGGGGTTTCGCGACTTGATAGCGCGATGGCGTTACTTATACTTCAGGTGGAGGAGAGATCGTCATGCAGAATATGGGCGATGGCAGCTGCCCGTTCGAATTCAATTTCGATCCGGCGACGTTCAAAGTCGGCGACATCGTGAGTTATCGCGTGACGGGCAGTCTGGAGGGCTTCCCCTTCATGGGAACCCTGGCCGAGGTCCATGACGACCACGTCTTCCTGATATCCGAACCCGACAAGCCGGAAAGCAAGGCGCGCGCGACGCGCGAGAGCCGCCCGGTCGTCAACGAAGCCGATATTCTCTAGTCGCCATTGGCGGGCATCAAATCCCGGTCAATGCGCGGCGTGGCTCGCGAGCCATGTGCGGGCACGACGCTGGGCTTCGGCGATCTCGCGGTTGCTCATCTGATCGGCGATGTCGGCGCGGCAATATTGCGCTTCTTCCGAGCCGGCGAGTGCGGCGAGGTTGAACCACTGATGCGCACTGACCAGATCGATCGACATGCCCCGGGTCCCGGTCGAACAGGCGAAGCCGAGATCGAGCAGGGCATCGCTGTCCCTGGCGTTGAAGATTGCGGCGGCGGCGAGGGTGCTTCCCATGATATTAACTCCTTTCGGAGACCTGTTTGGCGGGAATCCAGCAAACAAATGGTTAACGCCGCATTAGACCTTGGTCGAAGTCGGTGATGCGGCAGAAGAAGTTGCCGTCTACACTGTGCCCGTACACTGAGGGCGAATAACGCGCTGAGCTTTTTCAGGTTAACAATCAGATAGTTGAACCAGGCTCTCTGTCGTCGCTGCCGACAATTTTGGCGACGGCGAGATCATTGGTGACATTGCCCAAGGTCCGGAAGAAATCGGGAATAGTTTCCACCGCCATCAATAATGGCAGGACATGGATAGGCACATCCAAAGCGGCGCAAATCGGTGCGATCGTTGCCACGAAGGAGACCTGTGCAGCGACACCGACCGCCGCAAGACTGACCGGGACGGCGACAAGCACGGCGATGACGAGCATCGGCAAGGACAGTTCCACGCCATGAAGATGTGCGAGGTAAATGGCGACTGCGACGTTGGCGGCGGCGCTGGCCGCACGGAACAGTGAGGCGGCGAGGGGCAGGACTACGCCGGCCGTCTGCGGCTGGACGCCAATGGCGCGCGCGCTGTCGATCATGATCGGAAGCGATGCGAGCGAACTCTGGGTGCTAAGCGCCACGGTCTGCGCCGGAATGGCGCCCCGTGCGAAGTGCAGCGGAGCGATGCGCCCCGCCAGTATCGCGACGGGATAGGCCATGGCGGTGGCGATGAGGCAAGCCGCCGAGGCGATCACGATATATTGGGCGAGCGCGCCCGCCACGGCGCTGCCCATATTGACTCCGGCGACGAAGGACAGAGCGGCAATACCCAATGGCGCGAGCCAAAGCACCCAGTGAACCAGCACCAGCATCGTCTGTACCAATGCCTCGGTGAGGGTCAGCATCGCGTCGCGCAATGGCGCTTCGATGCGAGTCAGCGCGAAGCCGAACAGCAAGGCGAAAACCACCAGCGGGACCATTGCGGTTTCCGCGGCGGCCCTGATCGGATTGTCGGGAATAATGCCTTCATACCATTGGCCGGTGGCGGCCGGAGCTTCGATCGGAACCGGGCCCGCTGCTGTTCGCAGGGACGCAGCCTGTTCGGGGATCGGCCAGAGATGCAACAGGCTGCTCGTCAGGATGACCGACAGCGTGCAGGCGAGTGTCAATAATATCGCGAACCACAAGATTGACCGAAAGGCGATGCGGCTGGCCTTTGCCTCGGCCGCCGCAGTAGCAATCCCATTTACGACCAATCCGAAAACGAGCGGGACGATCGTCATCGTCAGCGCATTGAGCCAGATAGCGCCGACAGGGCGGGCGAGGGCGAGGAGTGTTTCGGTGCTTTCGGTCCCCCACCCCGCTATGAAAATGCCCCCGCCCAAACCAAGGGCAAGGGCGAAGAACATGCGGAGCGGCAAGCTCACCGCGTCATTGCCTCCGCATCAGGTGCGGTCAGCCCAGAGCGCTTCGCGATAGCGATCGAAGCAACGTGCGCCACAGCGCAGCCGGATGAGCGCACCTTCGGCGATTGCGGTAGCACGGCGGGGATCTTCCTCGACGAGCGGGCGCAGAGCCTCGCGGTTCCAGTCGGCGCTATGCTTGACGTCGAGCACGGCATGGAGATCGAAATAGCGGCGCTCCTTGTCGGACAGGCCGATACGGCGCAGGCCTTTCGCCACCATCGCCGACCGTCCTGGCGCGGTCAACTCGATGACGCCGAGCGCACCGATCGAGTGCCAGGCATGATCGCGGCTGGTAGCCATGGCGGTCATCGCGTTGGCGAGGGCGAGACTCTGCCAGACGGTCTTCTCGATCACCGGATCGACCGCCATGGTCTCGACCAGCGCATCGAGCATCGGCCCGTGCATGCCGGCGCGGTTGCCCCGTCCCATCTCGTCCCAATAGTTGCGGGCGAGTTCGAGTTTGGCGGGAACCGGCAGCTTCACCTGGGTATAGGCGACAAGATCGTCGAATCCGGCTTCACCAGCGGCTTCCTGTTCGAAGAACCATCGAAGTTCGTCGCGGCTGGCATGGTCGGCGAGCCAGGGGAACAGCGGGTCGCCCTGACCGGGCCCTTCTTCCTTCAGATTCTCGAACCACGCGACGAAGCCATCGGCATCGGTTGGCGCCTTGGCGGCATCGTCGGCGATATCGGCGCGAAGTTCTTCTACAAAGCCGCGTTCCAGACGCAACATCTTCATGTCGCGTTCAAGACGCACATGCCAATCGCCCTCTGGAAAGCCTGGTGCTAGCCTTTCCCGATTCCAATGAGCGAGGCCGCGCTGAAAGCTATCGGTCAGAAACTGCGAGCGCGGTTCCCGATCGTGATTATATCGGCTGGCCATCATTCTTCCCGAATTATCAATTTCTTGTCTGAGGGAAGAACGGACGCCGCATGGCGGGGGTTCCCGGCAATCGCCTTGACACAGGTTAATATTGGTCTGCCTGTGATGTAGATAAGAGGGGTTGGCGCGGATGAAGTGGAAGCCGCGCTGTGAGCAAGAGCCGCCTGATCAAGCCTTTCGAGGCAGCAAGATCGAAACCGTCAGGCCGGTCGGCTCCGACGGTTTCAGCCGTAATTCGCCGCCCTGCGCCTCAACGATACTGCGGGCGATGGCGAGGCCGAGGCCACTGCCGCCGGTGTCACGGTTGCGCGACTGTTCGAGGCGATGGAAGGGGCGCAGGACGGCGTCCATCTCCGACGCCGGAATGCCGGGGCCGTGATCGACGACGCTGATCGCGCCGGACGCGACCGAGACCTCCGCGCCGCCGCCATATTTGACGGCGTTGTCGATCAGATTGCGCAGGGCGCGGCGCATCAGATCAGGCTGGACCGCCGCAACCGCGCGGGGAGATGGCAGGAAAGCGACCGGCTGACCCAGATCGTGATATTCATCGACAAGGCTTTCGGCGAGGGCTGCGATATCGACCGGACGACTATCCTCGCGCGTGCGGCCGGTGCGGGCGAGGATCAGGATGTCCTCGAGCATCGCAGTCATCTCCTCGATCTTGGCGATCGCGGCGGCGCGGTCTTCCTCGGGCTCCATCGTCTCGACGCGGATGCGGAGCGAGGCGAGCGGGGTACGCAGGTCGTGGCCGATCGCACCCAGCATATGATCCTTTTCGTCGAGCAGCGCGATGACGCGGCGGTTCATGGCGTTGAAGGCCGCCATTGCGCGGGCGACATCGTCGGGGCCACGGGGGGTGATCTCGACGGGATCGGACTTGCCGGCGAAGCGGTCCGCAGCGCTGGTCAGATCGCGCAAGGGCCGGGCTATGCGTCGCGCGATCCAGATGCTCGCGCCGAGGACGATGAGATAGAGGAACAGTGTCGCCGCGCCCAGCCGCAGGGCCAGTAGCGGGTCTCGACGAGGAACGACGAGGCGACCGGTAAACCACTGGCCATCGGGGCGCTGAATGGCGATGCGCAGGAAATCGACATTGGCCGACCAGCGGCGCTGCTCGACGCGCCCGGGACCTCGTGCGGCGCGCAGGCCGTTGAGGGGCGCGGCGGCGGCGGTCAGCGCATCACGGCTTTGCGTTTCGAGGTCGGCGTCACGTTCGCGTTCTGCGATCCCGCTGTCGGCCGCCAGCGCGAAGCGGGCGCCGCGCCGGCTGTTATCCTCAATGACCGCCGGCACGAATTCGGGTGCGGCCTTCGCGACGTCCGCGGCGGTGCGGGCGAAGCCGGCGAGGGCAGGGGCCTCGTTCTGGGCCAGGCTGAGCTTTTCGCGTTCGTTGAGGATCAGCGCGAAATTCGCGAGCTGGGCGACGAGCAGGGCGATGCCGATGAGCAATGCCATCTGCCCGGCGAGGCTGCGCGGCAGGAAACGCCTCATATCCGGCGAACCTCGGCCGCGAGCATATAGCCGCCGCCCCACACGGTCTTGATCAGCGTGGGATCGGCGGCATCGGCTTCGACCTTGCGGCGCAGGCGGCTGATATGATTGTCGATGCTGCGTTCGAAGGCCGCGAGTTCGCGGCCCTGGCTGAGATCGAGCAGCTGATCGCGGGTGAGCACGCGACGCGGATGGGTTACGAAGGCGTGGAGCAGGTTATATTCGCCAGTCGACAGCGGCACAGCAACGCCCTCGGCATCGACCAGCTCGCGCTCTCCGGTGCGCAATACCCAGCCGCCAAATGCATAGCCGGCGGCGTCGGGAGCGTGCACCGCCGCCGCGCCGCCGCCCGAGGTGCGGCGCAGAACCGCCTTGATCCGGGCAAGCAACTCGCGGGGCGAGAAGGGCTTGGTGACATAATCGTCCGCGCCGATCTCCAGCCCGAGCACGCGATCCAGCTCCTCGGCCTTGGCCGTAAGCAGGATGACCGGCGTGGCCGAGGTGGCGCGAATGAAGCCGGCGAGCGAGATGCCGTCCTCGCCGGGCATCATGATGTCGAGCAGCACGAGATCGATCGCATGGACCGCGAGAATCTCCCGCGCGGCGGCGGCGCTATCGGCCTTGGTGACGCGTATGCCGTTCTTGCCGAGATAGGATGCGAGCGGATCACGGATATCGCGCTCGTCATCGACCAGAAGGATATGAGGTTCGTCTGCCATCGGATCAGATCTAGCCGTGGTTAGGGACAAAGCGAAGGCCCCGGAGCTTTCGCCCCGGGACCTGTCGGCTGCTTAGTTGAGGATATTGGCCATCACGGCGGCGATGACACCGGTGGTGATGCTGACCATCACCGCATCATTGCCCGACTGGACCCAGCGATAGCCGCGGGGGGCGGGGCGGAGATGGTAGCGGTTCGGACCCGAAATTACCCGATAGTTGCGGGCATAGCGGCTGTCGAAACGCTGACCCTTCTTCCAGCTGCGATACTGGTGATTGTCGCGGCGATTGTCGTGACGATCATAGCGGCGATTGTCATTACGCTGTTCGTAGCGGCTATTATCGTGGCGCTGCTCGTAGCGCCCATGGCCGTCATTGCCATTGTTCCAGGGAGCGGCGAGAACCGGGCTGGCGGCAACCGAAGCAGCGAGCGCGGCGATGACGAACTTCTTCATGGGTCTTCTCCTTCACGTTACGCCAGCAGCGGCGTTGAGGAGAAAGTGGACCCCGGCTGTCGCAGATGTTTGCCGGCAGGCAGGTAAATTTGTCGCAAATTGTATCAGCCCCTTTGTGTGCTATTTTATCTGAGGGGCGGAATCGCGGAGATGTGAGCCAGAGCACATGCGATAGTCCGGATATCGAAGATTATCGGTCGGGCACCACGATATAGGAGGATCGCATGAACCACCGGACCTTTGCGATATATGCCTGTCTGCTGATCGCGCCGACCGCCGTACAGGCGCAGGTGCAGCCGGGACAGTGGGAGGCAAGCACGGCGATCAATTCGATCGACATGCCGGGTGCGCCGCCGCAGGTCGCGCAGATGATGAAGAGCCAGATGGCGAGCAACGGCAAGACCCGGATGACCTATTGCATCACGCCCGAGCAGGCGGCGCAGGGCCCACAGGAAATGCTCAAGCAGAACCCGTCATGCCGCTTCACCAAATATTCGATGAAGGGCGGGGTGATCTCGACCGAGATGAGCTGCTCGCAAAATGGCGGGACGATGACGGCCCGGGCCAATGGTAGCTATACGCCGACGAGCTTCAACATGACGTCGAACGCGGTGATGAGCGGACGGATGAGCATGCGGTTGTCGAGCACGAGCGTGGGCCGGCGCATCGGGCCGTGCACGGGCAAGTAATCCGCTAGGCCGCGACCTGCTGGCGCGCGGCGGCGATGCTAGCCGTCAGGTGAATCTGGCGGAAGGGCTTGGAGAGGCGGACGACATCGGGGGCGATCAGATCAATGCCCTGATAGCCCGAGATTATCATCACCGCGGTGCGCGGCCGTTCGACACGCAGCCGGAGTGCGAGTTCCGCCCCGGTCATTCCCGGCATGACATGATCGGTGACGACGACGGTCGGATCGAGGCCGTCATCGATCAGGTCGAGGCCTTCACGCGCGCTGGCCGCCTCGACGACGTCATAGCCCATTGCGGCGATCATTTCCGCCGTGCCCGAGCGGACGACCGGTTCGTCGTCGATGACGAGGATGGTGCCCTTGGGCGGATCGTTCAGCCGGGCCTCGTCGATCGCCGCCGCATTCTGCGCAACGGGGAGCCATAGCAATATCTCCGTGCCGGCACCCGGAGTGCTGAAAATCTGCAGCGCACCACCAAGCTGCGCGGCAAGGCCGTCGACCATCGACAGGCCAAGACCGGTGCCGTGTTCGGCGCCCTTTGTCGTGAAAAAGGGCTCAACCGCCTGGGCGAGGACGGTTTCGTCCATGCCCATGCCGTTGTCGCGGATCGAGATGCGGAGATAAGCACCCTGCGGAAGGTTGGCCGGACGTTCCTGGCCATCGCCGTCGCTAGCCGCGATCGTCAGACTTCCACCGTCGGGCATCGCGTCGCGCGCATTGACGGCAAGGTTGAGCAGCGCCAGTTCAAGCTGGTGCCGGTCGGCCCGCGCACTGGGCAGGCCATGAGCGACATCGAGCGTCAGCGTGATGCGTGCGCCGAGCGAACTAATCAGCAAGTCCTTCATGCCCAAAGAGAGTTCCAAGATGTCGACCGGCTTTGGGATCAGCGGCTGGCGGCGCGCAAAGGCGAGCAGCCGCTGGATCAGGAGCTTGGCGCGCTCGGCGGCATCCATCGCCACCGTGGCGCTGCGCAGCACATTGTCGGTGGCGACACGCTTCAGGAGAAGGAGGTCGAGGCTGCCCATGATCGGGGTCAGCAGATTGTTGAAATCGTGCGCGACATTGCCGGTAAGCTTACCGACGACTTCCATCTTCTGCGCCTGACGCGCGATTTCCTGCGTGCGTTCGAGTTCGGCGGTGCGTTCGACCACGCGGCTTTCGAGCGCGTTGTTCAGTTGTTCCAGCGAAGCAAGCAGGCGGCCGTTTTCGAGGGCAGTGGTGGCGGCGCGGCTCAACGCCTCAAGCAAGGCGATCGCATTCGGATCAGGGTTGCCGGTCGTCGACCAATAAGCGCCGATGGCAGCGACAGAGTCCGGGGATCCGATCGGCACCATTACCATGCTGCGGACGAAGGTCGGCTCGTAGGCGGCATGCGGCACGCGTGAATCGGCCATGACATCGGGGATGACAATGCTCTGGCGTTGCGTCATCGCCATGCCCGAAATGCAACTGTGCAGCGGGAAGCGCAGTCCCGCCCAAAGCGGGGACATCGCGTCTTCGGCAAGATAATGGCACTGTCCGTTTTCGGGCAGGACGATCGCGATGCCGTCCGCGCCGGCGATGCGGCGCGCGGTGCTGCGCAGGATGTCGATCACCTTGTCGAGTGTCCGCGCGCTACCGAATTGTTCGATCGCAGTCGTCAGGAGGGACCAGCGTTCCGCCGACATGCGGTGTGCGGTAAAGTCGTCGCCCGACACCGACCGCTCCATGCAATTTCCCTTACGTAATTCGTTACTTCCCCGAACCACTATCAGCCGACAAGCGTTAAAATTCCATAAGGAGTTTTCCGTCGGTTCCGGGTCAATATGATATGAAGGGAACGGTGACGCGAGGTGATCTCCGTCACTTACTCCGCGAGCGCCAACGAGATCGCGGTGGTGAGCGATTCAGCGCCATAGGGTTTCTGGACGAGATGGAAGCCCGCAGCCTCGCCGGCGGCGACCTCGCGGCTGTAGCCGGTGGCGAGGAGGACGCGCTGGCCGGGGCTGGTCTCGCGCAGGCGGCGAGCGAGATCCAGGCCACTCATACCCGGCATGACGATGTCCGAGAAGACGAGATCGAAATTGCGGTCGGCGAGAATCGCGAGCGCGGCTTCCGCGGAAGCTACCTCGATTACTTCGGCGCGCAATTCCTTAAGCATCGAGCGGGCGAAACGGCGGACATTATCGTTGTCCTCGACCAGCAGGACGTCGAGCCGATCCCAGTTCGCTATTGCCGTCCGGGGTGTGCTGCTCGCCGTCACCGGCTTGTCGGTCCGGGGAAGGTGAAGAAAGACGGTGGTGCCCTCGCCCGGCCAGGAATCGATATAGGCGCGTCCGCCGGTCTGCGCGGCGAAGCCATGGATCTGGCTGAGGCCGAGGCCGGTGCCCTTGCCGACTGGCTTGGTGGTGAAGAAGGGTTCGAAGACACGTTCGAGATGTTCGGGCTCGATACCCTGGCCCGTATCCGCGATGGCAATGCACAGCGCGTCTTCGGCCGGTACGTTATACGCCGAGATAGTGACGACGCCGCCATCGGGCATCGCGTCGCGCGCGTTGAAGCAGGCGTTGAGCAGGGCGGTCTCCAGCTCTGCCACGTCGACCTCGATCGGCCAGAGATCGGGCTCGAGCCGCAGCTCCACGCGAATCTTGCTGCCGATAGTGCGCGCGAGCACCTCGCCGAAGGCGTCCAGGCGGGTAGCGGGGTCGATCGCCTCGGGGCGCAGCGCCTGGCGACGGCCGAAAGCGAGCAGCTTGGTGGTGAGCGCTGCGGCCTTATCGGCGGTTTCGGCGATGGCGCGGATGTAGCGGCGACGCTTCTCCGGCGTGAGGTTGTCGCGCTCGAGTAGCTCCGCCGAGCCCCTGATTACGGTCATCAAATTGTTGAAGTCATGCGCGATGCCGCCGGTCAGCTCGCCCAGCGCCTGCAACTTCTGTGACTGAAAGAGCGCGGCATGGGCGTCTTCCAGTTCCTTCTGGGCGATGCGCTTCTCGGTAATGTCGCGGGTAATCTTGGCAAAGCCGATCGGCTGGCCTGCCTCGTCGTGGATCGGATCGATTACGACGTGCGCCCAGAAATTCGAGCCGTCCTTGCGGACGCGTTGCGCCTCGGTTTCGTACCGGCCTTCGCGCAATGCGGTGTTCAGCGCACGCGCAGGTTCGCCCCGCGTGCGATCCTCTTCGGTATAGAAGCGAGAGAAATGCTGCCCGACAATCTCGCCGGCGTGGTAGCCTTTGATCGCCTCCGCGCCGGTGTTCCAGTTGCTGACGACACCATTGAGATCGAGCATATAGAGCGCGTAATCACGCACCCCTTGCACCAGCATGCGAAAGCGCTGTTCGGCGGCGAAGAGCGCCTGATCCGCCTCGCGCCGGGCGGTGACGTCGCGGGTGATCTTGGCATAGCCGAGCAGTGCGCCGTCGTCGCCGACGATCGGATCGATGACGACATGCACCCAGATCAGGCTTCCGTCCTTGCGAACACGCTGGCCTTCGGCCTCATAGCGGCCCTCGCGTGCAGCAGTGGCCAGGATTTGCCGTGGCACTTCGCTGGCCTGATCCTCCGGCGTGAAGAAGCGCGAGAAATTCTCGCCGATGATTTCTTCGGCCTCATAGCCCTTGAAGCGGCGGGCGCCCGGATTCCAGGTCGCGATCCGCCCGTCGGGGTCGAGCATATAGATGGCATAGTCGCTAACCGCGTTGACCAGCAGCTGGTAGCGGTGCTCGATGCCATATGTGTCGAAAGTCGATCGGTCGGTCATGTGTCTCACAGGCGATCGGACAGGGGGTTGCGTCCAACCGATTCAGCCATTCTTAGGCGCTTCGAACCTTCATGCAATAGTGAGACCGACCGTCGCGCCGCGCCGGAGCTCATGGTTAACGGGATAGTAAGATCGATCGGCGATAGCGGACGGACAACTCCTCCGCGGATGGATGGCCATGAAGATCAGCGTTTCAGCGCAGCAAATCCCCAGCCTGCTCGATCAGGCGCCCGAGGGCGTGGAAGTCCTGTCGCTCGATTGCTTCGATACGCTGCTGTGGCGCAATACGCAGGCGCCGTCCGATATCTTCGTCGAACTGGGGATCGAGGGAGGCTCGATCGAACCGCGCGTCCGCGCCGAGCGCAAGGCGCGCGAAAACCAGATGTCCAGAGCGGGCCGTAACGAGGTTCCGATCGAACTGATCCATGCGCGCCTGATACCGGGGGGCGATGCGGCGGCAATCGCAGCGGCGGTACAGGGCGAATTCGATGGGGAGGCCAGGCATTGTTTCGCCTTCGCGCCGGTCGCCGCGCTGGTCCGCGACGCCAAGCGACGCGGGCTGAAAGTTGTCATCGTCAGCGACACCTATTTCAGCGCAACACAGCTGCGCGAGTTGATCCTGCGCGCGGCCGGTAGCGAGATCGCCGATGCGATTGATCATGTCTTCACCTCGTCGGAGCATGGGCTGAGCAAGAGCGAGGGATTGTTCGGGCCGGTTATCAAGGCACTGGGCATGACGCCCAGGGCGATCCTGCACCTTGGCGACAATATCCATGCGGATCAGCATGCGCCGGCAGCGCTGGGCGTCGCGACCGCGCATTTCAGGCAATTCGACGAGGCTGCAGAAACCCGGCTGCGGCATGAAGCGATGGCGGCAGTGATCATCGATCCGGCGACGCGCCAGACAGTGCCCGCGATGCAGCCGCACCGGCCGCTCGTCTCGCTACGCGAGGAGCAGGAGCCTGCTTTCTCGCTTGGGCATGATGTGATCGGGCCGATGTTGCACGGCTTTATCGAGTGGGTCCGCGACGAGGCGCTGGCGCTGGCCGAGCGCAGCGGGCGTCCGGTCAAGCCGCTGTTCCTGATGCGCGACGGCTTCCTTCCGATGAAGATGTTTGAGACGCTGGGATCGGAGATTGCCACGAACGAGGTCTCGATCAGTCGGCTGACCGCGGCGCGGGCCGGGTTGATGGACGCGGCTGCGGTGCGGGCGCTGGTCGAGCGCGATGCGGGCAAGCATCGCCTCGACGTGCTGGCCGGGCAATTGCTGCTCGAACCGCATGAGGTGAAGAAGCTGGTGGGAGCGGGCGGCGACGCGCTCGACCTCGAGAAGCTCGCCTGCGAGGATGAGACGGCGGAAAAGATCGTTCGGCGATCGGCGCGCTATGCCGACCGGCTAATCGCGCATGTGCGACGTGCGGGGCTCGAAGATGGCGACATGGCCCTGTTGATCGACCTCGGCTATAATGGGACCGTCCAGGACCGGATCGCTCCGCTGCTCAAGGCACGGATGAACGTCGAGTCCGCCGGACGCTATCTGCTGTTGCTCGAATATGAACCGAGCGGGGCCGACAAGAAGGGCTATTTCGACAAGCGCCATTATGGCCGCGAGACGCTGAAGGCGCTTGGATCGTCGATTGCGGTGATCGAGCAGATCTGTACGCAGGCCAAGGGGTCGGTGGTCGACTATCATCCCAATGGCAAGACGATCCACGAGAAGCCGACCGAGAAGGGGGCGCAAAGCATCACGCGCGACCGCATCCAGGCTGGCGCTATCGCTTATGGTAAGGCCGCTACGGCGATGGGACGTGGCGCCGCATCCGACGACGATGATTGCCGGCGACGGAATGCGGCGGCGATCCTCGCGCGCTTCATGTATCTGCCATCGGCTGACGAGGTGGCTGTGATCGGCGACTTCACCCATGACGCCAATATGGGGTCGTCCAGCCATATGAAGATGCTCGACACGTCGCGCGCGACGCGGGGCCTGCGCCGGCGGGGCATGCATTATGTGCAGAGCACGGCGCGCATGTACCTGCCTGGCGAATTGCAGGATCAGGGGCTGGCGCTCAACCTGGCGCTGTTCGGAATCGTGCGCGGCGCTCTCGACGTGCGCGAGGCCGATTTTTTGGCGGGCGGGGTGCCCGTGCCGGTGATCCTGGCCAATGCGTGCGAGGATTGCATGGTCGATGTCGACGCCTATCCAACGCATGACGGCTATTATCGGCTGACCGTGCCGATGCGCGGTGACCTGACCGTCGCGATATTGTTCGGTGGGCTTTATGAGGCCGTACAGATCGAGGATGTCAGCTTTCAGCCGATCGAGATTCAGGCCGAGGAGCATAGCATGAGCGACAAGGCCGAGCTCAACGCGCCCTATGTCCAGGAGGGCATGGAGGCGATCGCGGGCGACCTGTTCCGCTGTGCGGAGGGTGCGGCGCTGCTTGTGCCCGCGCAGTCGGCGGTGGGCGAGGGGGCGTATAAGCTGTGCATCGCGTTCCGGCCGGTGGTGCGGCGCGATGTGGCGAACGAGGCGCGCAAGGCGGCGTGATAGCCCGTCGAATGTTCTATTTTTGTTCTTGACATCGGCGTGATGTTTTGGCTAAGAGAATTCCACGGTGGTAGAGCAGCTCGTTTACACCGAGCGGGTCGGCGGTTCGAGCCCGTCACCGCCCACCATTTCCTAGAGGCAAGCATGGCAGCGGGCATACGCGCTGATCAGTTGCTGGTTGATCGGGGCCTGGTGGAAAGCCGTGCGCGGGGGCAGGCGTTGATCCTTGCGGGGCTGGTCTTTTCCGGTGAGCGCAAAGTCGAGAAGGCGGGGCAGGCCATCAAGGCGGATGCCCCTATCGACGTGCGGGGGCGGGATCATCCCTGGGTTTCGCGAGGCGGGGTCAAGCTGGCTCACGGCCTGTCGCATTTTGGTTGGGCAGTCGATGGGGCGGCGGCGATCGACGTAGGGTCTTCCACCGGAGGTTTCACGGATGTGCTGCTTAGCGGCGGGGCGACGCGGGTTTATGCCGTGGATTCCGGCACGAACCAGCTTGCCTGGAAATTACGGAGCGATCCTCGTGTCGTCGTCCATGAGCAGACAAACGCACGCAACCTGACTGCCGCCGAGATTCCCGAACCGATCGACGTCATAGTCTGCGACGCGAGTTTCATCTCGCTCGCCAAGGTGCTGCTGGCGCCGCTACGTTTCGCAAAAGTGGGCGCTCGACTTGTTGCCCTCATCAAACCGCAGTTCGAGGCGGGGCGCGATGAGGTTGGAAAGGGTGGCGTTGTGCGCGATCCGCAGATTCATGATCGGGTTTGCGCCGACGCCATAGTCTGGATCGAGAGCCAGGGCTGGCGATGCAGCGGCGTCACGCGGAGCCCCATCACGGGGCCGGAGGGAAATGTCGAGTTCCTTATGGGCGCTGTCCGTGGGAGCGATTGACGCCGCCATTTGTTCTGCCGGATCGATGAGCGGCACGGCGGGGGTATGACACACCTCTTCGCGAAGGGTTTTTGATGGGCGAAGCTGCATCACCGGGGCAATTGCGAAGCTCCTTCATACGCTGGGCGCTGGTGACGGTGCCCGCGATCCTGTTGCTAGGCATGCTGTCGGCCAAGATCGGTGACTCGGGCTATGGCAATCTCTGGTTCGATCGGCTGGTGAAGCCGCCGATCATGCCCCCTGGCTGGGTATTCCCCTTCGCATGGTCGGTGCTGTACATCATGATCGGCTTCGCGCTGGCGATCATCCTCAACGCGCGCGGAGCAAAGGGGCGAGGGATCGCGATCTTCCTCTTCCTCGTCCAACTGGCGCTCAATCTCGCATGGTCGCCCGTATTCTTCGCGATGCACCGGATCATGCTCGCTTTTGGACTGATCGTCGCCATATTCCTATGGGCCGGGTTGGCCACGCTAATGTTCTGGAAGATAAGGCCATTGGCCGGCTGGCTGATGGTTCCCTATCTGGCCTGGCTGGTTTTCGCCGCAGTGCTCAACTGGCAGGTCCACCAACTCAATCCCAATGGGCTTACCCTTGTCCCGCGGACAGGTAATACCCAGATCATCATTCAATGAGGCCGCCCGACGGCGGCAAAGAGGAAGAAGCCATGCAGTCCGAAAACCGCCTGTTCGATGATTTCGTGAAGATGATGAATGGCGCCGCCGGGACGCTGGCCGGCATGGGACGCGAGGCGGAAGGCGCGTTCAAGGAGCGGGTCAAGGAATGGATCGGCGGGCTCGACCTGGTCAGCCGCGAGGAATTTGAGGCGGTAAAGGCCATGGCCAGCGCCGCGCGGGACGAGGTCGACGCGCTGAAGGCAAAGGTCGATTCGCTAGCTTCCTCGAAAGACAAGGCCGGCAGCTGAAGCGCAGCTATCCACAGTTTTGTGGCAGCACCGGGTTGAACTGGCCGCTGTTCCGGGCCACGGAAAGCCGGTCAGGCCAGGGAGTTAGGCCCTAATGGACGTGGACGACTTCGAATCTTCGCGCGATCTCAGCGCACCGATCGACATGCTCGAGCAATATTTCGCAGCGCGTGGATGGGAATTCCAGCGCGCTGGCGACGAGGAGATCGTCGCCCAATATCAGGGCAGCTGGGCGCAATATGAATTGCGCGCGGTGTGGCGCGACGAGGATCGCGTCCTTCAATTTCTGGCATTGCCCGATATCCGCGTCACTGCTGACAAGAAATCGGCAATGTACGAGACGATAGGACTGATCAACGAGCAACTGTGGCTCGGCCATTTCGAGATGTGGACGAGCTCGTCAATGGTGCTGTTCCGTCATGCCGCGCTGCTTGACGCACTGGGCGAAGAGGCGACGTTGACGCTCGATCAGGCTGAGACGCTGATCGAGACCGCCATCGACGAATGCGAGCGCTTCTATCCCGTGTTTCAGTTTGTTCTATGGAGCGACAAGACGCCGCAGGAAGCCATCGCCGCCGCGATGATCGAGACTCAGGGCGAGGCTTGAAATCATGGCTGAGGGCTCTCTCTGGCTTATTGGCGCTGGCAATATGGGTGGAGCGATGTTGCGAGGCTGGCTCTCCTCTGAGGGCTGGAATCGGCCGATCACCGTCATCGACCCCTTTGCCGAAAGCCTTCCCGACAATGTGACTTTGCTTCGGGATATTCCCGTCGGCGCGGATCAACCCGACATCCTCGTCCTTGCGGTGAAGCCCCAGCAGCTGGACGCCGTACGCAATATTTTCGCGGACAAGCCCGGCGCACCGCGCCTGGTGCTATCGATCCTGGCCGGTGTCGAGACCAGCACGCTGGGTTCCGTCTTTTCCGCCAGATATACGGTGCGTGCGATGCCCAATCTGCCGGTTTCGATTGGTGAAGGGGTAACTGCACTCTACTCCGGCGATGCCGATGACCAGGTTCGAGCCGAGGCCGCCGCTCTGGTGACGCCGCTCGGCATGGTCGAATGGATCGATGAGGAAGGTCTGTTCAATGCCGTGACCGCATTGTCGGGTTGTGGCCCAGGCTTCCTGTTCCGGTTCATCGATGCGATGGCGGAAGCAGGCGAGGCTTTGGGCCTGCCAGGTGATCAGGCGCTGCGGCTGGCAACGGCGACGGTGAAGGGCTCCGGTCTGCTCGCCGCGCAATCGAGCGAGAGTCCGGCGGTGCTGGCCGATCGGGTGGCGAGTCCGGGCGGCAGCACCCGTGAGGGTCTTAATGTCCTCGATGATCGCGACGCGCTCAAGGCGTTGCTGCGGCAAACGCTCGCTGCGTCGGCGAAGCGGAATGCCGAACTCGCTGCAGCAGCGCGGGTCAGCTAGGCGGCGATTCCAGCGGTGCGATACATCAGGCCGTTACGTCCGTAATTACTAACCAAGAAATCCCACCAGAGCCGAGCCGGATCGCGCCGCGGTCGGCCCCGCAGCAAAGCCCACGAGGCGCCGACAGGCGTGCCCAGCAGCCAGAGAAGGTTGGCGAGATGCGTTGCAGCTACGCCATGGCGACGCAGGAAAAATCGCGCGCGCGACTCAAACCAGTAATGTGGTTGACGCAGGGCGGGGTCGAACTCGGTCAGGCCGGTGGACCGACCGCCGAGGTGAACGATCTGGCTCGCGGGAACGTGCCAGGCTTCGAATCCCGCCTCCGTCGCCCGCGCGCAATAATCCGTCTCCTCGAAATAGAGGAAATAGCGTGGATCCAGCAGACCGATCCGTTCGATCACGCTACCTCGGATCAACAGGTGCGAACCCGACAGCCATTCCGCGCGCAATGGTTCGTCGCCAATCGACAGAAGGATGTGATGGCGCGCCAGCAGGCGGCGCAACAGGCCAACATCAAGCGCCGTAAGGAACTCGCCGATCGGCGTGTGGAATCGAAAGGCGCTATGCCGAATGCTGCCGTCCTGGCGTCGGCAGCGTCCACCCGCGAGGCCCGCTTCGGGCTTCCCCTCCAAAAATTCGGTTAGCGCTCCCAGCGCTCCATATTCGGCGATTGTGTCGGGGTTCAGCAGCCACACATAAATTGGCCAGGCTTGGCGTCCTGCCGCATGGACTATGCGCCGATAATGGCCGAGTCCCGCATTATTTCCTCCCGCGAAGCCGAGATTGGCGTCGAGCGCGAGCAGGAAGCATATGTGCTGTGCGTCCAAATCTTCGATTGCGGTAGCGATCGCTTCGGCCGAACCGTCATTCGATCCGTTGTCGACGATCACTATCGATGCGTCACCCCGGTCGCGGAGCTCGGGCAGGATCGCCTCGACCGCCTGAACGGTCAGCGCGGCCGTGCGGTAATTGACGATAAGCACGAGGATAGGCGCGGGGGTCATGCGGCGGAGGGGGCTCCCTGCCCGCCGCGTCTGTCGTGCGCGGCGGATGCCGGACACATGCCCGGCATCACGCCTGGTGGCAATCTCGCCGCTTCAGCCGAATACGCGCGTGAAGATCGTGTCGACATGCTTGAGATGGTAATCGAGATCGAACTTTTCCTCGAGCTCTGCAGCGCTGATTTTTTCCGTTACCTGGACATCGGCCTTCAACAGTTCGAGCAGCGACAGCTCACCATCCGATTCCCAAACCTTCATCGCGTTACGCTGGACGATCCGATAGGCGTCCTCGCGGCTGATCCCAGCCTGAGTCAGTGCGAGCAGGACACGCTGGGAATGAACCAGTCCGCCCATGCGATCCAGATTTTTCTGCATGCGCGCGGGATAGACGAGTAGCTTGTCCATCACGCCCGTGAGGCGGGCGAGAGCGAAATCGAGCGTTACCGTGGCGTCCGGCCCGATCATCCGCTCGACCGAACTGTGGCTGATGTCGCGTTCGTGCCACAGCGCAACATTTTCTAGCGCCGGCGTGACGAAGCCGCGCACCAGCCGCGCGAGACCTGTCAGGTTCTCGGTCAGGATCGGGTTGCGCTTGTGAGGCATCGCCGATGAGCCCTTCTGGCCCGGTGAGAAATATTCCTCGGCTTCGAGCACTTCGGTGCGCTGGAGGTGGCGGATCTCGGTTGCGAGTCGCTCCACCGACGAGGCGATGACACCCAGTGTCGCGAAGAACATTGCATGGCGATCACGCGGGATGACCTGGGTCGAGACGGGCTCGACGGTCAGGCCCATCTTTGCGGCGACATGCTCTTCGACACGCGGGTCAATGTTGGCGAAGGTGCCGACAGCGCCAGAAATTGCGCACGTAGCGACATCCTTGCGCGCCGCGACCAGCCGTTCGCGATTGCGCGCGAACTCCGCATAGGCCTGCGCCAGCTTGAGCCCGAACGTTACCGGTTCGGCATGG
The DNA here is from genome assembly GCF_000971055.1 of Sphingomonas sp. SRS2. Taxonomy (GTDB): domain Bacteria; phylum Pseudomonadota; class Alphaproteobacteria; order Sphingomonadales; family Sphingomonadaceae; genus Rhizorhabdus. Next base: position 96,314 of record NZ_LARW01000040.1, on the reverse strand, counting down.
ATGCCATGGCTGCGGCCGATGGTCGGGGTCATCTTATGTTCGAAGGCGCGGCGCTTGAGTACATCGAGCAGCTTGTCGAGATCGTCGATCAGGATGTCGGATGCGCGGGCAAGCTGAACCGCGAGGCACGTGTCGAGAACGTCCGACGACGTCATTCCCTGATGCATGAACCGCGCCGGCTCGCCGACATGTTCGGCGACGTTGGTGAGGAAGGCGATCACGTCATGCTTCACCTCGGCCTCGATCGCGTCGATCCGCTCGACTTCGAACGCGCCCTTTTCCCAGATCGCCTGCGCAGCCTCCTTCGGCACAACTCCCAGGTCCGCCAGCGCGTCGGTCGCATGCGCCTCGATCTCGAACCAGATGCGGAAGCGCGTTTCGGGTTCCCAGATCTTGACCATTTCGGCCCTGGAATAGCGGGGGATCATTGTCGTTCCTTGTCGTTGCGCGGTCGGTTGCCCGCGCGCCTAGCAGAGGGGGCGGGGGGCGGCAATTGCGGCGGCAAGAAGACGCGTGAATCGACGAGTTGCGGAGCGAAAGGCAGCTCCCGCGTTTGAGATATTACGTGCCCTTAGCCGATTCGCGGTGGCGGATCGAAGGCGAGATTGGCCGGAGTTCCCGTTGATCTGGCTGATTCCCTTGCAGTCCTTCAGATGCTTTAGAGCCAGGCTGGACCACCTGATCGGCAAAAGCACCCGACTCGTCGAAGACAAGAAGGCAATCGACCGTTTCGCCTTCGAATCGGGAAACCTGCCGGGTGATCGCGGGTTTGATCGGTATCGGGACGCATGATCCCGTCGAAATTCCGCTGATCAAAATGTCAGGAGAGACGATATGAACAAGCTGATTCTCATGGGCGGCGCCGCGCTGATCGCCCTGTCGGGCACTGCGATTGCGCAGAGCCCCGCCAACGAACCGGCGCCCGACGCCGCAGCGGCTGCTCCCGCGCCTACAGGCGCCACATCACCGGCCGACGTCGCGCCTGCGGCTCCCGCGGCCGCTAGCGAAGCGGCTCCCGCAGTCGCTCAGAGCACCGCGCCTGCCGCTGAGGCTGCGGCAACGACGCCCCCGGCGACCGCCGATACGACCGCGCCTGGCGCTGCATCTACGCCTGTCGCGCCGGCAACGGCCACGGCTGATGCCGCTACGGCGGCTCCCGCTCCAACGGCGACGGCGAGTGCCGATGCATCGGCAAAGGTCAATGCAGAATGGGCAAAATATGACGAGGGCAATAAGGGTAAGCTGACCCCGCTGGAGTTCGGGAGCTGGGTGCTCGCCAAGAACGGTCAGGATGTGTCTGCGCAGGTCGAAAAGACCAAAACCAGCAAGAAGGCCAACCTGCCTGCGATCAAGGTGCTGAACGCCACTTCGGCCGAGTTCGCCAAGGCCGACAAGGATAAGGATCGGATGATCTCGCCGGATGAACTGGCGATCTATCTCTCGGCCTGATCGGGCCAGCCGCTCAAGATGGAGACGGCCTTCGGGCCGTCTCTTTTCATATCAGCCCCAATGCACGCAGACTGGCCTGACCTTTACTGCCCACCACGACGTGGTCATGGACGCTGATCCCGAGCGGTTTGAGCGCGGCGATCAGTTCGCGCGTCAGGCCAATGTCCTGCCGGCTAGGTTCGGGATCGCCTGAAGGGTGGTTGTGGACGAGAATGAGCGCGGCGGAACCAAGCTCGAGCGCGCGGCGTACGATTTCCCGCACATGGACCGCAGCCTGATCAATCGACCCCTCCGACACCAGCTCGTCGCGGATCAAGGCGTTCTTGGTGTTCAGATGGAGAACTCGTACGCGCTCTACCAGACGATGCGCCATATCGGCGTGGAGATAGTCGGCGAGCGCCTGCCAATTGGTCAGGATCGGTCGGTCGGCCGCCCGGCTGCGCAGCAACCGCAGAGCTGACGCTTCCGCGATCTTGAGCGCCGCAATCACCCCGTCGCTCAATTCTGCCCGTGCCAGCGATTCTGGGTCTGCCGACAGGAGCGGGCCAAGGCCACCGAACTCGGCCAGAAGCTTGCGCGCCATCGGCTTGGTGTCGCGGCGCGGAATGGCGAGCGCCAGCAAATATTCGACGAGTTCATGATCGAGCAGAGCTTCCGGACCGCCCTCGATCAAGCGACGGCGCAGCCGTGCGCGATGGCCGCTGGCGTCGGTTGCGGGATCGGGTGGCGTCGAACTCATCGCTGTGCACGCTAGCCGATTTTTGTGGCGATGCTAGTTCAACCCCAGACGATTGAAGTCGTGGATGTGGACAAGGCCGATCGGCTTTTCAGGATCGTTGTGATCCATGACGAAAAGCGAGGTGATCTTGTTCGCCGACATTATCGCGCGCGCGTCTTCGGCATAGGTGCCATCGACGATCGTCTTGGGATAGAGCGTCATCACCTCACCCGCATTGCTCATCAGCAACCGATCGATATTGCGCCGTAAGTCGCCGTCGGTGATCGTTCCGGCCAGCCGGCCCCCGGCGTCGATCACGCCGGCAATGCCGAGGCTCTTCTCGGTCATCGTCACCAGCACGTCGCGCATCGGCAGGTCTAACGGGACCAGGGGCAGCTGGTCGCCGGCATGCATGATCTCGTTGACCGGCAGCAGGCGCAATCCGATCACGCCGCCCGGATGCAGCAGCTCCAGCGCTTCACGCGATATTCCACGCACGCTCATCGCCGCCACGGCGAGCGCGTCGCCCAGGGCCAGCATCATCGTCGTCGACGTAGTGGGCGAAATATTGACCGGGCAAGCTTCGCGTGCGCTCGGCAGGATCAGGCTGACACTCGCCATCTGGGTGATAGGCGAGTGGCGCTGCGAGGTTATGCCGACGATCGGGCAGCCCAGTCGCCGGGCATGATGCATGATCGGCCGCAGTTCGGGCGTTGCGCCGGAATTGGACAATGCCACGAGCAGGTCGCCGCCGAGAAGCATGCCGAGATCGCCATGCGCCGCTTCGCCCGGATGGATGAAGATCGCGGGCGTGCCGGTTGAGGCGAAAGTCGCCGCCATCTTGCGGGCGATATGGCCCGACTTACCCATGCCGCTGACGACGACGCGGCCGTTGGTCGCGAGAACCAGTTCCACCGCGCGCGCGAAATCCTCATCGAGCATTTCGCTCAGTTGCGCCAGTGCCTGCGCTTCGACGTCGAGGACCGATCGGCCGTGATCGAGGATCGCCTGGAGCGTGATGCCGGTGGTCTGGCGGTCAGTCAAAGACAGATCGTGGTACATGGTCAGGGCTTCATCGCGAACCAAGTCGGATACATCGAGTTCCAGTTGTCCTCGTGACAGTCGATGACGTGAAGTTCGAGGCCGTTGGCCGCGACAAATGCATCGACGGCCTGCACCACGAGAGGCCAGTCCGGCGCGTAGTCGTCGCCAGCGATGATGCCGCCGCGCTTGAGCTTGGGAAGCCAGTCGCGAAACGTCGCGCCGTTGAGTTCGCCATCATGGGCGTAACCATCGACATAGATGAAATCCAGCGACGCATCGTTGAACAGGTCGAGCGCCTCATCGAATCGCATGCGGATTATGGAATTTCGCTCGCGATACGGGCTGAGCCTGGCAATGGCCTCGCGATACTGGTCTACGCCATGCCCGCGGTCGCCTGCCCACATATCGATGCTGAACAGATAGCCGACATGGTTGAATTTCAGGATTCGTTCGGAAAAATCGCCCGCGGCAACGCCCAATTCGATCCCGATAGCGCCTTCGCCGAACAGCGTCGCAACATCCTCGCGTCGGGTAAAGGTCTTTGCCAGCGTGCGGAGGGCCTCGCTCATCTCGGCGCCGTAATAGGTGGTGGGTTCGCCCGCCGCTGCCACGGCCGGGTGATCGGCATCGATAGTTTTGAGTTCACCTATGCCGAGATCAGTGGCCATGAGGTTCATCGGAGTTTCTCCTGCGCGCGCATCCGCGATTTGGGAGAAGGCCTAACGGCTAATGTTGAAGCCTTCGTTAACCATGTTGGCGGAGGGTTTCATGCGGCCCGCAGTTGCGCGTTCTCGCGCTCGAGGTCGCGGGCCCAGGAGGCCATGCCGAAGCGGCGGACATCGACCTGACGCCAGAACAGCCCCGGATCGCGTTCCCACAGATGGAAGTTGGCGAGCGCATTCGCGCATTGCGAGCCCATGTCGATGACCTCGGCAAGTTCGGTCAGGTAGAAGGAGATCGGCCGCTCGGCTGGGCCCATCTGCTCGCGATGCGGGAAGGCTGCCGCTTCCAGCGCAGTGTCGACTCCACGGGTGAAGCATTCGCGGGCGGTTTGTACGTCGCCATTGGCCAGGCACAGGCGCGCTTCGTAAAAGGATGCGGCGATCGCCTTGGTCGCGAGCAGAGGCGAGAAGGCTGACCATTCCCCGGTTGCGGACTCGCGATACCAGTGCATTGCCGCGTCGCGATCCCCCGTCAGTTCGTTTAGCCGGCCCGCCAGGAAAGCCAGCGAGATCCGCCAGCGGCGGACATGAACGGGCGTGTCATCGCACAGCGGGAGGGCGATATAGGCCTCAATCAGGGGCAGGACCGACGGAACCATTGCGGGCAGGCGCATCTCCAGCAGGCGATAGCCCAGCACGGCAATAGCGGCGCCGCGATCGGCGGAATCCTCCCGAGAATCCTCGATCACGCACTCGGCGAGCCGGGCCAGCTTGACCTCGTCGGTCAGCCGCTCGCCCATCTGGACCATCGAACGGTACAGATAGGGATTGTCATAAGCTGCGCCGAAATCGACCAGCGCAGGCCGGTCGCCCATCGCGGTCGGATAGGCGGGATGATCATATTCGCCGCCACGACCCTCGCCGGCCAGCGGATTGGCGGCAGCCACGATGAACAGCCAGTCGGCCGCCACGGGCTGATCCATCGCTACGGCGAACAGCGCGTGCGGTCCGGTCGGATCTGCGCTGATGGCCATCTGCACATAGCGCGTCTCGGGCAGGAAGCGGTCCGATACGCCCTCCAGCATGGTTGCCCAATCGTCGGGGCGACTGCCTTCCACGCCCTGGCGCCAGCCGAGGACGATGCGGCCATCGCATTTCAGGATACGGGCATAATCGTCGAGCCGTGCGACCCAGTCGTCCGGAACCACCGGCTCAAGCGCGACGATCATGTCGATCGAATTATCGGCGATCCCGGCGAGACTGGCGTCGGTGGTTTGGCAGGCGCTCCGTGCGGCCCATTGGCCGGGCTTGGGTTTCGGGCCGACACGGATGATCGAGTCCGCGCGTGACAGCGCCATGATGATCGCTGCGCCATCGGCGGCACCGATGCCATCGACCAGGACGTGATCTGCGGGCCGGATGTGATTGGCAGCCATTGCATAGCGGGCGATGCTCGCATCGGCGTCGATGCTGCCCTTCTGCAACTCGCTGGCGCCGCCATGCGGCGCGCGCTGATAATAGGTGACCGGCGGCAGGGTTTTGCCCGACCAGGCCGGGTACTCGCCCAATGACATGCCGGCCGGATGCCGCTGCCATCCCGCGTCGAACAAATGGCGTTCCAGCGAACGGCGATCCTGGCCTCCCGATTGCAGGATCAGCGAGTCCATCCGCCGATAGGGGCGGATCGCATCGGCGAAGGAGGCCTTGGGATCGGGATTCGCCCAAAGCAGGAAGCCGGCTGTCGGACCGTTGGCGCCCTTGGCGGCGGCCGCTGGCACATCCACGACGTCGCAGCCGATCAGCGCCAGCTCACGCGCGAGCTCTGCATGGGCTTGCCGATCGAGCGCTATCTGGCATGGGCCGAGCCGCTGAACGATGCCCTGGGCGAACTGGATGGTCATTCGAATCTCCGTAGGCCAGCGGAACAGGGTGGCCGTGGCGTCCGTTTCGGTATCGATGCCGGAATAGAGGCAATGCGTTGAGGGTTGGTTAACCATGATTGGCGGCCATTGCGGGAACCGGACGCGGACCTTAAGCCTGAACTGATGGAGGATGCCCCCCGACGTTGGCCCCGGCCTTGGATCGCCGCAGGCGTTGGATCGGTCGTGCTCGCGGGCGGTGCCGTCTGGCTATGGACCGAACGCGCTCCGATCGCGGCATCCTATATCGACGACGCGCTGACGGCGCGTGATGTTCCGGCCAGCTATCGGCTGACCCGGATCGGCTTCCGCACGCAGCGCATCGAAGCGATCCGTATCGGTGATCCGCGCAATCCCGATCTCACCGCCGACTGGGCCGAAATCGAACTGTCGGTGGGCCTCGCCGGCGTCAGCGTGCGCGCGATCGATGCAGGCGGTGTGCGGCTGAGAGGGCGGTGGATCGACGGCAAGGTCTCGCTGGGCGCGATCGACCGGTTGTTGCCCGCAGGCGAAAGCGACCAGCCCTTCACCCTCCCCGATATCGCGCTTACGGCGCGGGCGATGCGGCTCGACCTGATGTTGCCGCAAGGCCTGATCCAGGCCCGGCTCGACGGGAAAGGAGGGCTGAAAGACGGCTTCCAAGGCACGCTTGCGGTCGGTTCGGATCGGCTGGCGGCTGGCGGCTGCACATTGTCGGCTCCGCGTGCATCCCTGGCGCTGGCGATCGATGACGGCCATCCCCTGGTCCGTGGGCCGATCGAGGCCACCGATATGGCCTGTGCGGATGCTCTGCTGAGCGCGCCGCGTTTAGACCTGGCGGCGCGGGGCGATACCGATCTTGCGCGTTGGCGGGGTGATCTTACGATCAAGCGTGGCCGGCTCGTGGCGCGGGATATCCAGGTCGGCGGACTGGGCGGCTCAATCGGCTTCGATGCTTCTGCCGCCAAGGTGGCCGGCAAAGCCAATCTGCTGGTCGAGCAGGCCAATTATGCCGCCGTGCACGCGAATTACGGCGTCCTGCGTGGCAATTATAGCGCGGACCCACGTGCAGGCAGCATCGATTTCGCCGGAGAGGCCAGAGTGTCGGGCGCGAAACTCGATCCCGCACTTGCCGGCCAGCTGGTCCGGCAGATGGCGTCAGCCGAAGGGATGCCGATCGCTCCTATTCTCGCCGCATGGGCGGTCGCGATCCAGCGCGCGACGCGGAGCATCGACGGGGCGGCACGCTTCGCCATGCACCATGATACGCGCGGCGGCGTGGCACGGATCGAGCGATTCGAGGCAAAGGCCGCCCGGGGCGGGCATTTGCTGGTGCGCGGCGAGGGTGCCGAAGGGTTCGGCTGGCGGTGGCCGAAGGCGGGGCCGGTGGTCAATGCCAGCGTCGAACTCGACGGCGGCGATCTGCCCCGCCTGGTGATGAGTGTGCGGCAGGCGGTGCCTGGCGCACCCTTGACCGGATCTGCGACCCTCGCACCCTATCAGGCGGGTGGAGCGCGGCTGCGGCTTGCGCCGATCATCTTCGGCCCGGCCGATCGGGGTGGAACGGCAATCACCACCCGCGCCACGCTGGATGGGCCGCTCGCCGACGGCAATGTCTCGGGTCTCGACATGCCTATATCGATCTGGCTTGGCCATGGCGGGGCCTTTGCGGTCAACCGGCGATGCGCGCCACTTGGTTTCGAACGGCTCGCGATTGCCGGAACCGTAATCGGCCGGTCGAGTCTGCCAGTCTGTCCGGTGGGCGGCGCGCTGGTCGGGCGTGGCATATCCGGACCGCTCTATGGCGGCGGGCGCATCGCCGCGCCGCGCCTGCGCGGACGGGTCGGCGATCAGCCGCTGACGATGGAAGCTCGCTCGGTGGGTTTCCGGGTCGCCCAGCCGGGCTTCACCCTGAATGGTCTGGCGGTCCGGCTTGGCGATCCTGCCGCGCCGACCCGGCTCGACGTGACGTCGGTCGATGGCGCGATCAGCAGCAAGGGCTTCGCCGGGCGGCTCGAAGGCGCAGCGGGCAAAATTGGCGCGGTGCCTCTGTTGATTTCCGAAGGAGTCGGTGGCTGGCGGCTGGCGGGGAGCAGCTTGTCGCTCGACGGTGCGATTCGGGTCGCCGATGCCGAACAGGCCGATCCGCGCTTTCATCCGCTGATGGCCAATGATGTTCGGCTTACCCTGAAAAATGGCCGGATCGAGGCGACCACCACATTGCGGGAACCGCTATCGGCGGTACCCGTGGCGAAGGTCGCCATCCGCCATGATCTGTCGTCTGGAAAGGGAGACGCTGTTCTCGATGTCGACGATCTGCGCTTCGGAAAAGCGCTCCAGCCCGAAGCGATCACCCCGCTCACCCTCGGCATGATCGCCAATGTCGAGGGCGCCGTGGCGGGGCAGGGGCGGATTCGCTGGTCGGAAGGCGCTGTCACCAGCGACGGCACGTTTCGCACCGATGGGCTCAATCTCGCGGCCGCCTTCGGCCCGGTGACAGGGCTCAAGGGCGTGATCCGCTTCACCGATCTGCTCGGCCTCGTCACCGCCCCTGACCAGCGGGTGACGATCGCCGAGATAAACCCAGGCATTTCGGTGACCAATGGCGTGATCCGCTATGCGATCCTGCCCGACCGCAAACTGGCGGTCGCCGATGGGGCATGGCCTTTCGCTGGCGGCGCGCTGACCCTCGAGCCCACGGTGCTCGACATGGGCCAGCCCGTCGCGCGACGCCTGACCTTCCGGATAGATGGCCTCGACGCCGCCACCTTCGTCCAGCAGCTCGATTTCAAGAATCTGGCGGTGACGGGTAAGTTCGACGGCACTTTGCCGATCATCTTCGACGCGCAGGGTGGGCGTATCGAGAACGGCCTGCTGCGGGTGCGGCCGCCGGGCGGGACGCTTTCCTATGTCGGCGATGTAACCAACGCCGAGCTGGGCAGCATGGCGCGTATCGCCTTCGATGCTCTCAAGTCGATGCGCTATCAGCAACTCACCATCGATCTGAACGGTTCGCTCGATGGCGAGATCGTCAGTCGCGTCCGCTTCGACGGCACCAACGACAAGCCGCAGGAAACCGCGAAGAATGGCGGCATCATCGGCCGTATCCTGGCCCCGATCACCCGGCTGCCCTTCCGCTTCAACATCACCATCACCGCGCCCTTCCGCGGTCTCGTCAATTCGGCGCAGACCTTTATCGATCCCTCAATCGTGCTGCGCAACACCCAGGGCACGGCCGCGCAACCCGTTCCGACGGCGCCAGCCATGCCAGCCCCGGTCCAGCCCCCCATTCAGCCAAGGTAAAGCGAGGCAATGCGATGAACATCCCGACATTGACGATGAAGCGTTGCGGTGCGAGCGTCAGACCATGAACAAGATGCTCGCTCCCGTCGGCCGGTCGGTGCCCATCCTGATGCTGCTGTCCGGCTGTATTCAGGTTGCGGCTCCGGACAAGCCGATCGAGATCAACCTCAACGTCAACGTCAAGCAGGAGGTGGTCGTTCGGCTTCAGAAGGACGCCGACGATTTCATCGCCAACAACCCGGAGCTGTTTCCGCAATGATGAAGATGCCCCATATCATGATCGCCGCCGCGGTGCTGGCCGTGGCTTCGCCCGTGCTCGCCGCCGATCCGATCGTCGAGGCGGCGCTTTCCAGCGGGAAGGTCGGCGAGCAATGGGACGGCTATATCGGCTTCGTCTCGGCGCCCTCGGGCGATCTCAAGGCCGCGGTCGATGCGATCAATATCAAGCGCCGGGCCGGCTATACCCAGATTGCCGCTGCTCGCAATGTTACGGTCGACCAGTTTGCGCAGACGACCGCCTGCTCGACGTTGCGCTCGGTCAAGGCCGGTCAGGTCTATAAGCTCAAGGACGGCGGCTGGCGCACGCGCCAGGGCTCGGAATCGATCACGCCTGATTATTGCGGCTGATCGCTGATGTAGTCGTGTCCCGGTCGCGCTGCCGCGCAGCGTGGTTGACTCGGGGTGGGGGCCTTCCTAAAGGGGCCTCGCCTTGGCGGGATCGCTCGTCGGCGTGGCGTCACCTTGCCCATGAATGGAGAGGCGGCGCTATGGCGGTGAATGATCCCGGGCAAGACCCGGAAAGCGGGACGGATCAACGGCTTACGTCGCTCGATGAGCGGCTGGAAGCGATCCGGCAGGCCGAACAGGTCAGAACGGGAACGACGCAGAAAAAGCCTGACAAGGGATATTCCCAGGGCAATCGCGTGCTGACCGAACTGATCGCGGGACTTGCCGGTGGTGGTTTGATGGGCTGGCTTTTCGATAGCTGGCTCGGGACCTCGCCCGGCTTCCTTTTGGGGTTCCTGTTCCTCGGAATAGGCGTCGCCTTCAGGAACATCATACGGATTTCTCAGGAGCGCCCGAAATAGCTTTCGGACGCTTTTGGCATAAGCAGGGGTAAGGCAAGCGTGGCAGCCGAATCGGGCAAGATCGATCCGATGCACCAGTTCCTGATCGAACCTATGTTCGGGAAGGATTGGACGATCGCGGGCCATAATATCGCTTTCACCAACTCGGCCTTGTGGATGGCGCTGACGCTCGGCGTCGTGTTCATCTTCATGCTGGGTGGGATGAAGCGCGAACTGGTCCCCGGCCGCTGGCAGGCCGCGGTGGAAAGCTTCACCGGCTTCATCTCCAACATGATGACGACGAACATCGGGCCCGAGGGCAAGAAGTTCACGCCTTATGTCTTCTCGCTGTTCATGTTCATCCTGATCGCGAACATCATGGGCATGATGCCGGTCGGCATCTTCGGTGTGCACGCGTTCACCGTCACCAGTCATCTGACCGTTACCGGCGTCCTCGCGGTGATCAGCTTCGCGATCGTCCTGGTCGTCGGCTTCTGGCGGCATGGCTTCCACTTCTTCTCGCTGTTCGTGCCGCATGGCACGCCCGGCTACATGATCCCGCTGATCTTCCTGATCGAGCTGTTTTCCTTCCTGATCCGCCCCTTCTCGCTGGGCTTGCGACTGTTCGTCGCGATGACCGCCGGACACATCCTGATGAAGGTGCTGGCCGGCTTCGTGATCAACGGCCTGAACGCCGGCGCGCTGACCGTGGCGATTGTCTCAATCCCCAGCTTCATCCTGATGATCGGCATCACCCTGCTCGAACTGCTGGTGTGCGCGATCCAGGCTTACGTCTTTGCACTGCTGACCTCGCTCTATCTGAATGACGCGGTCAACCTGCACTGAGTTTTTTCGACACGATATCAACGTTTAACGCTAAGGAGTTTATCATGGACGCAGAAGCCGCAAAGCTGATCGGTGCTGGTCTGGCCGCAATCGGTGTTGGCCTGGCCGCGCTGGGCGTGGGCAACGTGTTCGGCTCGTTCCTCGAGTCCGCGCTGCGCAACCCGGCCGCCGCTGATGGCCAGCAGGGCCGACTCTTCATCGGCTTCGCCGCCGCCGAGCTTCTCGGTCTGCTGGCGTTCGTCGTTGCGATGATCCTGCTGTTCGTCGCCTAACAGATGATTGCGGGCCGGTTCGCCGGCCCCCTCATCTCTAACGACCACAGGGAATATCGATGCCTCAGATCGCCCAGATCGCCGCGACCTATGCTTCGCAGATCTTCTGGCTGCTGATTGTGTTCGGCCTGATCTATTTCGTGATCGGGAAGGGCATGCTGCCGAAGATCGAAGCCGTCGTCGACGCGCGTGACCAGAAGATCGCTTCCGATCTCGCCGCCGCCGAAGCCGCTCGCGCCAAGGCCGACGAGACCGAATCGGCCTATCGGGCGAAGATCGAGGACGCCCGCGCCGCCGCTTTGAAGGCGACGCAGGAGGCCAAGGCCGCATCGACGAAGGAAGCCGAGACCAAGGTCAAGGCCGCCGACGCCGAGCTCGCCGCCAAGGCCGCCACGGCCGATGCCGCACTGAAGGCCGCCCAGGCCAAGGCGCTGGCAGAGATCGAGAGCGTCGCCGCTGAGGCTGCGCAGGACATCGTTGCCAAGGTATCGGGCCTCACGGTCGACAGGGCCGCGGCCGAAGGTGCGGTCAAGACCGCGCTGAGCGCCTGAAGGAAGACGGATAAATGTCTGCACACGCCTCCCATGCGGTTGCCGAAAATCTGGCCCACGCCGCTGAGCTCGAAGGCATGCCCGCCAATGTGAGCGTCGAGCATGCGGCGACGGGCACCGAGGAGCATCATGTCGATCCCACCGCGCTGGGAATGACCGCCACTGCCTGGGTCTCCCTGGCGATGGTTGTCGTGATCCTGCTCCTGCTGTGGAAGAAGGTTCCGTCGATCATCGGCGCCGGACTCGACAAGAAGATCGCGTCGATCCGCGCCAATCTCGACGAGGCCGCGGCGCTGCGTGCCGATGCCGAGAAGATCAAGGCCGAATATGAAGCGAAGGCCAAGGCAGCCGCCAAGGAAGCCGAGGCGATGATCAAGCATGCCCGCGGCGAAGCTGACGCGATCGTGGCCCAGGCCCGCACCGATGCGGCTTCGCTGATCGAGCGCCGCGGCAAAATGGCCGAGGACAAGATCGCTGCCGCCGAGCGGACCGCGGTCGCGGAGGTTCGCGCCACGGCCGCCAACGCCGCCGCCGCCGCCGCGATCTCGCTGATCGCCGAGCGTCATAATGCCAAGGCCGACAAGCCACTGGTAGACGAGGCGATCGATACGTTGGGAACCGCTCGCCTGAGCTGAGCCTTCCCAACGCCAAGACAAAGGGCCCGCCGAGCGATCGGCGGGCCCTTTGCTTTGAAAGCGCCGCCGCGCCATTTACCATTTCCTCATCGCTGATCGCGTAAAGCGCCGATCATGGGCGCGATCGGCTGGATCTGGGCATGGTTGATGTTGCTGGGTGGGGTGCGTGCGCATCTGACCCATGCCCTGCCGCATGAACTGATCTGGGCAATGATGCTGTCGGGCGTCGTCGCATTGCCGCTGTTGTGGAATCGCGCCAATGGCCTGTTCGCCTCCTTCGCGCCATCGGGCATCGTTCGCGCGGGTATCTCGCTGCTCGTACTTGTGATCGCCGGCATTGCTCATCCCGATGCCGTCGTCGGGCTGATACCCGCCTGACCGATATCTGACGGCTGACGCCATCGCGCCGTTGCGGCCGCCCATCGCGCGCCCTAGATCAGGGGCGTGAACGACACGACCCCAAACGACCGCTTCAACGAGGAGAAGAGCGTCTACACCGTTCGCGGTAGCGACGCGCCCGATCTCGATGCCGGCGTCGCGGCTATCCGGAACGTTCTCAAGACTTTGCCGACGCGCCCGGGCGTCTATCGTATGCATGATGCACGCGGCGACGTGCTCTATGTCGGCAAGGCGCGCGCGCTCAGGAACCGAGTGTCGAACTATACTCAGGTCGCGCGCATGCCCAAGCGGTTAAGCCGCATGGTCGCGCAGACGCGTTCGATGACCATCGTCACCACCAACAGCGAGGCCGAGGCGCTCCTGCTCGAGGCGCAGCTGATCAAGCGCTATCGCCCGCCCTACAATGTTCTGCTGCGCGACGACAAAAGCTTCCCCTTCATCCTGCTGCGTGAAGACCATCCCTTTCCACGCATTCAGAAGCATCGCGGCGCCCGCCGTGCCAAGGGGCAGTATTTCGGCCCCTTCGCCAGCGCGGGCTCGGTCACGCGCACGCTCAACGCGCTTCAGAAACTGTTCCTCCTGCGCTCGTGCACCGACAGCTTCTTCGCCAATCGCGACCGGCCGTGCCTGCTCTATCAGATCAAGCGTTGTTCGGCCCCGTGTGTCGATCGGATCGATCCTGTGGCTTATGCCGAACTGGTCGACGATTCGAAGGCGTTCCTCACCGGCAAATCGACGCAGGTTCAGAAGAAGCTGGGCGAGGCGATGAGCGCGGCGGCCGAGGCGATGGATTTCGAGCAGGCGGCGGTCTACCGCGACCGCCTGCGCGCGCTCACCTTCATTCAGGGCAGCCAGGCGATCAACGCCGAGGGCGTCGCCGACGCCGATGTCTTCGCGCTCGACACCAAGGCGGGAACGGTCTGCATCCAGGCCTTCTTCATCCGGGGCGGCCAGAACTGGGGGCATCGCGCCTTCTTTCCCGCGCATACCGCCGACGTCCCCGAGGACGAGGTGCTCGCGAGCTTCCTGATGCAATTCTATGAGGAAGTGCCTCCGCCGCGCCTCGTGCTGGTCGATCGTGATCCCGCCGAGGCGGAGCTGCTCGCCCAGGCGCTTGGCGAACGCGCGGGCCGGAAGGTTCAGATCAAGGTGCCCCAGCGCGGCGAGCAGCGCCGGCTGATGGAGCAGGCACGCCGCAATGCCCGGGAAGCGCTCGACCGGCGGATGGCCGAATCTACAACGCAGGGCCGCATCTTCCAGGAGATGGCCGACCTGTTCGAGCTCGAAGGGCCACCCGACCGTATCGAGGTCTATGACAACAGCCATATCATGGGCACGAACATGGTCGGCGGGATGATCGTCGCCGGCCCGGAGGGCTTCCGCAAGGGCAGCTATCGCAAGTTCAACATCAAGCGCCCCGAAACCGCTCCCGGAGACGATTTCGCGATGATGCGCGAAGTGCTCGAACGGCGCTTCGCCCGCCTGGAAAAGGAGGATCCCGAGCGGCGCAGCGGCGAATGGCCCGACCTGCTGCTGATCGATGGCGGCAGGGGGCAACTCAGCGCGGTGTGCGAGGTGCTCGAGGATATGGGCGTCCACGACGTGCCGGTGGTCGGCATCTCCAAGGGCCCCGATCGCAATGCCGGGCGCGAGCATTTCCATTTGCCGGGCGGGCGTGAGGCGATGCTTCCGCTCAATTCGCCCTTGCTCTTTCATCTCCAGCGGCTGCGCGACGAAGCGCATCGCTTCGCCATCGGGGCGCATCGCGCCAAGCGCGCCGCGAATTTCACCAAGAGCGCGCTCGACGACGTTCCCGGCATCGGCCCGGCGCGCAAGAAGGCGCTGCTGATGCATTTCGGAACGGCGCGGGCGGTGCGCGCCGCATCGCTTGAGGATCTTGAACGCGCTCCGGGCGTTTCAAAGGCCATGGCGCGGGCAATCCACGACCATTTTCACATGAGTGGATAATGAATCTAACGGTGATCCCCGCTCTCATCCCGCCGGCCCAGCCCGCGGAGACCCGGATCCTGTTCACGATAAACACCGAACTGACATGGCATCCGGGATTTGACCGGGCGCGATGGGAAGCCGCCTATGAGCGCTCCTACGAAGCTGCCGGCGTGGGAGTGCGCTATCAGCTCCGGATGCTTGCCCAATATGCGCTCAAGGCGTGCTTCTTTGTCGATCCGATGCCCGCCTGCGTCTATGGTCTCGAGCCGATCCGCAAAATGGTCGAGCCAATCCTGGAGGCGGGGCAGGAGGTCCAGCTTCATCTTAATCCGCTGTGGGCCGATGCCCATGACGGATATGCCGATGATGATCGTCAGCTTGCCCGATACAGCCGGCAGGCCCAGCGCGACCTGATCGCGCGCGCGCGTGATCTGCTGATGGATGCGGGGGTGCCCGAACCGATCGCCTTTCGTGCTGGCGATTATTCGGCGAATGACGATACGCTCCACGCGTTGGCAGAGCTCGGTTTCCGCTTCGACACCAGTCACAACGGCCACCATCATCCCTGGCCCAGCGCGATCGATCTGCCTCAGCACCGCATCGCGCCGATGATGCACCGGGATGTCGTCGAGATACCAGTGACGCTGATCGCCGAAGGGCGCGCTTCGTCGCGCCATCTCCAGATATGCGGGGTGACGCTCGGCGAATTGAAGGCCGCGATCGAACATGCCGGCGCTTCGGAGCAGCCGGTCGTCAATATCGTCAGCCACAGTTCCGCACTGGCGAACCGCGCCGGCACCGCGCCGAACAAGGCTCATGTCAAACGCTTTGAGGATTTGTGCGCCTATCTGTCGAGAGAGCGGCAACGCTTCCCAACCGCCTTCTTTACCGATCTCGGCGATCTGCCGCTGGACAGCAGGGCGGAGATGCTGCCCAAGGCGGGCTTGAGGCGAGTCGGCCGCGTCATCGAACAGATCTGGTCAAACCAGATCGAGGAACGCGCTTCTTAGCTTGCGGGCGGTGCGGTTCCGCTGTTGAACGATAAGCATGCAGGTTCGGACGCCCGCCATCATCTGCTCGATGCGCGCGCATGGCGAACATGGCGCGATCGTGCGTGCACTGACCCCTGACAATGGGCTGCTCGCCGGCTATGTGCGCGGCGGACGATCGCGGCGGCTCCGGCCGGTTCTCATGCCCGGCAATCTGGTTGAGGCCGACTATCGTGCGCGCACCGCCGAGCAGTTGCCGGGCCTCACCATCGAGCTGTCGCACAGCCGCGCCGGCCTGCTGGCCGAGCCGCTGGCGGCGGCCGCGATCGATTGGCTCTGCGCGCTGACGGCGGTCTCGCTGGTCGAGGCGCAACCCTTCCCCCGCCTGTACGAAGCGCTCGATGCCACGCTTGCGGCGGTCGAATACGCTCCTTCGGCCCGGGGGTGGGCGGCGTCGGCGGTGCGCTACGAACTGCTGCTGCTGTCCGAGCTGGGCTATGCTCTCGATCTGTCGGCCTGCACCGTCACCGGTGCGCGCGAGGGCCTCGCCTTCGTAAGTCCGAAAAGCGCCGCGGCGGTCTCGCGGTCGGCGGGAGAGCCTTATGCCGACCGCCTGCTGCCGCTCCCGTCCTTCCTGATCGAACCGGGCAATGACGCTAGCTGGTCCGACATCCACGATGGTCTGCATCTGACTGGTCATTTCCTGAGCCGCGACATCCTGGTCGATCGCCGCGCCGACGCGCTCGATGCGCGGGAGCGCCTGATCGAGCGCATGAAAAGGCTGGGCTGACCATCCACCCCATTGCACCCCGGCGCGCATCAGGGCAGGGGGCGGCGACGTTTATAGAAGAGGGTGGGATATGTTGATTGCCTTGTTGCCCGGTGACGGCATCGGTCCTGAAGTCATCACAGAAGCGGTGCGCGTGCTCGAGGTCGTGTGTGGCGATGCGCTCGAATATGAGATCGGCCTGGTCGGCGGCGCGGCCTATAAGGCCGAGGGTCATCCGCCCCCCGCCGCTACGCTCGAACTGGCGAAGCGTGCCGATGCCATCCTGTTCGGTGCGGTGGGCGATCCCGATTGCGACAAGCTCGATCGCCACCTTCGTCCCGAACAGGCGATCCTCGGCCTGCGCAAGGAACTCGCCCTGTTCGCCAATCTGCGCCCCGCTACGCTGTTCAAGGAACTGGCCGATGCCTCCGCGCTGCGTCCCGAGGTAGCGGGACAGATCGACATGGTGATCGTCCGCGAACTCAACGGCGACGTCTATTTCGGCGAAAAGGGCATGCGCAAGACGGCCGCCGGCCGCCGCGAAGGCTATGACGTCATGTCCTATAATGAGGATGAGGTCGCCCGCATCGCCCGCGTCGGCTTCGAGACCGCGCGTGCGCGGCGCGGAAAGCTGTGTTCGGTCGACAAGGCCAATGTGCTGGAAACGTCGCAGCTGTGGCGCGACGTGATGATCGAGATTTCGGCCGAATATCCCGATATCGAACTCAGCCATATGTATGTCGACAATGCCGCGATGCAGCTGGTGCGCAATCCCGGCCAGTTCGACGTCATCGTTACCGGCAATTTGTTCGGCGACATCCTGTCCGATCAGGCATCTATGTGCGCCGGATCGATCGGTATGCTGCCCTCGGCCTCGCTCGATTCGAACAAGAAGGGCCTGTACGAGCCGATCCATGGTTCGGCCCCTGACATCGCCGGCATGGGCAAAGCCAACCCGCTCGCGACGATCCTCTCGTCGGCGATGATGCTGCGCTATTCGCTCGGCAAGACGGGCGAGGCCGATCGTATCGACAGGGCCGTCGCCAAGGCGCTCGAAGGCGGCGCGCGCAGTGCCGATCTCGGGGGGGCGCTCAGCACCTCTCAAATGGGTGACGCGGTGCTGGCGGCGCTCTGACGGATGGGGCGTTAGCGCCCCATCAGGGTCCGGGCCGCGGGCAGGTAGGTGCGGCCGATGCGGATGCGTTCCTCGTCGGCCAGTACCGCATGCCATACACCCATGCCGTCATGGCTGAGCCGCGAGATGCGGTCGCGCCGCACGATCGTCGAACGGTGCAGGCGGATGAATTGCGCCGGATCGAGGCGCCGCTCGAGTTCGGTGATCGTCTGGTGGAGCAGGAAGCTGCGTGCGCCGACATGGAGGCGCATATAGTCGCGCTCGGCCTCGATCCGGTCGATATCCTGCGAAGCGATGCGGATCATCTCCGAACGGTGCGGCACCCAGAATTCCTGGGCATGATCTGACGTGGTGGGAGTATCGCGCGGCGCGCGGCGCCGTTCGACCACGCGCGCGACGGCGCGGCTCAGCCGGTCTTGCGCTACGGGCTTCAGCAGATAGTCGGTCGCCGCCAGATCGAATGCGGCCACCGCATATTGGTCGAATGCGGTGCAGAAGATGATCGCCGGGCGCTTGTCGAGCTTCTCGATTGCCCTGGCGACGCCGATCCCGTCGAGCCCCGGCATCGCGATATCGAGCAATATCATCTCGGGTTCGAGCGCATCGAGCAGCCGCAACGCCGCCTCTCCGTCGGAAGCGGTTCCGACAAGATCGATCATAGGCTCGCGTGCGCATAATATCTGAAGCCGCTCGATTGCGAGCGGCTCATCGTCGACAACCAGCGTCCTTATCGATGAATCAGATAACATTCCGGATCAATGGCATGAAAATCGTCACGCCAAAACCACCATTGGCGAGTGGCCCGTACCGGCAGGTCGCCTCGTCGCCGAAGCGGGCCTTCAGTCGGTCGGTGACGTTCTTCAGGCCGACGCCCGCGCCGTGCAGCTTGGCGTCGTCGCCCAGCGGCTCGCCATCATCCTCGACGCTCAGGACCAAGCCGTGCGAATCCTCGCGCGCATCGATCTTGATCGTCACGGGCCGCTTGGCGCGGGAGACGCCATATTTGATCGCATTCTCAACCAGCGGCTGGAGGATCAGGCACGGCACGCAGGCATTGGCCAGCGGTTCAGGCACGTTGATGTCGATGATCAGCCTTTCCGGGAAGCGCACCATCTCAATGTCGAGGTAAAGGCGCTGGAGCCTTATTTCCTCCGCAAGCACGACATCCTCGGTCGGGTCGGCTGTCAGGCTGGTGCGGAAGAAGGTCGACAGGTTGAGGATCATCGATTCGGCGTCATCCTTCTTGTCCTTCAGGATGAGCGTCGACAGCGAATTGAGCGTGTTGAACAGGAAGTGCGGGTTGACCTGATAGCGCAGCGCGCGCAGCTCGGCGTCGCGCGCTGCGGCGCGATAGCCGGCTGCTGCGCGCTCGGCGGTGCGGACTGCGGCGGCATAGGACAGCGCGAGAAACAGCGCGCCCCAGGCGGCGAAGAAGAAATAGCCGTTGAGCGCCTGATCGCCGATCTGGCCGAGGACGCTCAGGTCCTTCTTGTGCGACGAAACCGGCTGGCCGACCTGGATCATCACCGTTCCCGGTGTCGGTTCGCTGATCACCGGCATCGGAATCTCGATCGGCGCGATCGGCCGGACGGGCGGGACGACAGGCCGCTTCGGCACTGGGGCGAGCTTCTCTGGGACAGGCGGCGCCGATGACGGGATCGCGGGCGGAGCAGGGGGTGCCGGTGGCGCTGGCACGCTTGATAATATGCTGTCTATGTCGATATTTACACCGTGGCGGCGAGCCTCCTCGACCGCGGCACGGGCCTCGCGTAGCCCTTCCCTGTAGCTCGCTTGCGACTCTCGATACGCTTCCCGTTGCGCACGATAGGCTTCGCGCTGGGCCTGTGCCGCCTCCCGCTGGGCCTCGCGACGGGCCTGTTCGGCATCGCGTAGGGCCTCGGCCTGATCGGCGGCAGCCTCCTGATCGGCCTGCGCGATCTCATGGGCGATTTCGGCACGCGCCGCTTCCGCCTCGCGCTGCGCCTGCATCTTGGCTTCGGCGGCGGCCTTGGCCTCCTCCGTCGCCTGCTGGATGGCGTCCCGTGCCGCCGCGATGGCGACGCGGGCCTGCTCGCGCGCAGCGGCGGCGCTGCGGTCGTCGATTACGAATTTGCGGCTTTCGACTTCGCGAGCCTTTTCGGCTTCAATCGTCTTGTCGAGCTGATTGAAGGCCATCCAGTTCATCGAACTATAGGCGACCGCGGCCGGAATCGACAGCAGCGCGACCGCGGTGACGTTGGCGGCGAGCGATTTGCCGGCCAAAGGGCGCATCGCGAGGTAGACGATATAGGTCGCCACCATCGAGCCCACGGTGACGAAGGCGCGGGCCGCCAGCATCTCCGTCTGGTGGCCCCAGTCGATCATCAGCGACCGCACCGTCGCGACCGCGAAATATACCAGCCAGAAACTGAGGATCGACAGCAGCGCCACGCGGGGACTCACGGCAGAGCCGCGTGGGGTGTCAGGGTTCAAAGTCATTACCCCTATATATGATCAACGTTGTAAGTATGCTGCCATATCCCCGTGGTGTTGGTCGAAACGCCCACGCTGTTCATCGAAAGTTCAGTTTTTTTAGACCGCGCCATCCGTGTTTCTACGCCGGAACAGCCATCTTCGCCGGACGTTGGTTGATACAGATACTGGCGAAGGAGCAAGGTCATGACAACCGACGCGTCGACCAAAGAACAGACCGGTACGCCGCACATCCGGACCGCGCACGATGCCAGCGACAGTAAGAAGCTGGCGCGTAATCCGAGCGATGAGGATGCCAAGCTGGATGTGGCGCTTGACGAGAGCTTTCCAACCTCGGACGCGCCATCCAATACGCAGCCCGGCAAGGGCAAGGATCCAGCCCCATCGTCCGGCTATGACGATGAAGCCGAAAAGGCCCGAATGAAGGGCAAGGAATAAGCCGATGGCGCGCGGCATCGTTGCTGCGCGTCATCTTACCTATCCGGTCTGGAGTCGTGCAGAAATTATCCACAGAATATTGTGCCCGCGGAACCCGTGACGAACTTTGCTTGTTGCATTGCAGCACGAAAAATGATTCGTTCCTGAACAGAGGCCTTACAAGGGCTTAAGCGTCCATAAACCATATTGGGCGCATGACCCTGAATAGGCTTCCATCGTAAGGGGGTTTGGTATGGGTACGCATATGAGACCTGCAGACGGCGCAATGACCCTGGCGGAAATGAAAGAGTTCGCCAGTTTCCCGGCCGCGACGCAACGCTACATCCGTCGATCGCTCGATGTCGGGCTAAGCCGCGAGGACGCGCTGGCGCGCTGGTCGCGCGATGTCATCGAATCCGCCAGCATCATGGCGCAGGCGCGCATCTATAACCGGCTGGATCATATTCGCGATCTTGTGCCCGACGATAGCGGCCTCGATGCGGTCGAACCCTTTCTGGCTCCCCTCATCACAATCTCTGCTTTCGATCTCGGGCAGGACCGCCTTAACAGCTTCGGCGCTTACCGTTTCCTGTATGAGCGGCTGATCGGCGCGCATGTTCGGCCCTGGCTGCCGGGCGCCTTCTGCGCGGCGGCGGCATTACCGCATCTTCATCCGGAAAAGCGGCGTATCCTGCTCCAGTCGATCAGCGAGGCCGCCGCGACGGCGCCGGGCTGGTCCAACCGCGAACCTGCCTTCTATCCCGAGTGGGTCGAAAAGGTGGAGGCCCGCCTGCCCAATTAACCGGTGAAGCAGAGCCTGTGCTTAGGGCTCTAGCTTTTCTGGCAAGTCTGCGGAACAAGTCGCCTGCCTTTGCTTTTGTGAAGGCAGCGGGAGAGCAGAATTGCCGGCGACGAAGCTTAACAATCATCGGGTCGAGAAGCCGTGGGGGCGGCATGATCTTGCGCCTCTGTTTGACGACCAGCCCGTCGATGCGCCCGCCGTCGGCGAGATCTGGTATGATGATCCCGCGGGCAAGCCCCGCGAACTGCTGGTCAAATATCTCTTCACCAGCGAACGCCTGTCGGTGCAGGTTCATCCCGATGATGCCGCCGCTCAGGCCCGCGGCTATCCGCGCGGAAAGGATGAGGCCTGGATCGTCCTGTCGGCCGAACCCAATTCCACCATAGCCCTGGGTCTTACCGAGACCATGGAGGAAGACGCGGTACGCGCCGCCGCGCTCGATGGCTCGATCGAAGGCAAGCTATACTGGAAACCGGTCAAGGCGGGCGACGTGATCTACTCGCCGGCGCGCACGATCCACGCGATAGGCGCAGGGCTTCAGGTCGTTGAAATCCAGCAGAACCTGGATCTCACCTATCGCTTCTACGATTATAGATCAGCCCGCGAACTGCATCTCGACGAGGCGATGGCGGTATCCGACTTCGGCCCCTTTGCCGGCAATCCGGAGCCACGCGAGATAAGCCCCGGTCGCACCATTTTCGCCGAACGTCAGAAATTCGTGCTGGAACGCTGGACCGTCGCTGGCCGGTTCATGATCGCGCCGGGTAGCGCCACGGTCTGGATCTTGCCGATCGAGGGGCAGGCGGCGATCGATGGCGCTCCGGTCGGCCTGGGTGACGCGATCATCGTCGAGGGATCCGCCGAAATCGACATCGCGCCCGGCAGCATGATCTATGTCGCCTATCCCGGTTTTCGCGTGCTCGAAGGCATGCTCGGATCCGAAGCCCGATCGGCGTTGGCGAGCAGCTGAGTCGTGACCGGATAACCGAGACCTTCGGGAATGCACAACCAACTGGCGCCATCACGCTGTTCGATCCACGGCGTGACGGTCTCGATCGGGCAACAGCGCGCTTGCTGCACGGCTTCGTCGAAATTGCGGGCGCGCGCGATCCATTCGAGGTTGCGGATGGTGGGAAAGATCAAATGAGCCGTGGCAAGATGCCCGTCGGCCGTGTTCCAGACGAGATGGCTGCTTTCGACTCCATCGGCAGTCGCCTGACCGATCAAGGGCGCTTCGGCTAGGTAGAAGCGCGTGTCGAAGCGGCGTACGATCTCATGGTCGGGGCGCCAGCGCGCGAAGGGATGGATGCCGTGCGGATCGATCCGCAACCAGTGGCGCTCCAGCAACAGGCTCAGAGGCTCGCCGCCATGCAGCGCGCGCCGGATGTCGCCGATCATCGAAGCATCTCTGATGCCCGCTATGCCCGGTGCCAGCCCGATTTCCTCGATCGTCTCCCGGATCGCGGTGATCCGGCAGGCGAGGTCTTCAGGATCGATGGCCGGTCCCTCGACCAGCAGGTCGCTTCGGCGCGCCAGCACATGATCGTCATCGTCGACCCGACCGCCCGGAAAGACCATCCGGCTGGCCGCGAAGGCAAGGTGCTTGCCGCGCCCGACCATCGGTATTTCGGGCGGCCCGCCGGGCGCGTCGCGCAAAAGCACCAGCGTCGCGGCGGGGATGGCATCGGGCATGAAATTGTCCATGGCGTGAGTCAGGCGGGGATATTCAGGAGTGAACGGCGGTCAGGAAATAGTCGAGCGCCAGATTGTCGCTGAGATGGAAGCCCGCAGCGGGTGAGAAGCTCAAGCCCCTGCGATCGATCACCCGCAATCCGGATGCTTCCAGATGCGCGGTCAACTCCTCGGGCGTGAGGAACTTGCGCCAGTCGTGCGTCCCTTTCGGTACCATAGCCAGGCCTTCGCCGATCCGGATCATCGCCAGATACGACAGCGGGGTGCGGTTCGGGGTCGACAGGATCATGATTCCGTCCGGTGCGAGGAGCTCCGCCAGGCTCGCGACGAACACTGCCGGATCGGCGACGTGCTCGATCACCTCCATCGACGTGACGAGATCGAAGCGCTCGCCGCGCAGCGCTTCGACACCACCGGCCCGATAATCGATCTGCAGCCCCAGCTTTTCCGAATGCAGCTTGGCGATGGCCACATTTTCGGGCGCGGCGTCGATCGCCGTCACTGCCCCCCCCATTCGGGCCAGCGGTTCGGCCAGGAGGCCGGCGCCGCAGCCGACATCGACCACGCTTTTGCCGGCAAGCGGTTTCATCGAGGCGAAATCGCTACCCCAATGCTGATCGATCGTCGCGCGGATGTGGCGTAATCGCGGCGGATTGAGCTTGTGCAGCATCGCCGATGAGCCCTTGGGATCCCACCACTCAGCGGCCAGCTTTCCGAAATGCGCCGCTTCTTCCGCGACGATCGAGCTATATTCTTGTGCGCTTGCGTTCATACGACGCCCTCTCTATCAGGGCCGCGCCCTCGAACCTAGGGCCTGATCGTTTTCATGTAAGCGGGAATCAGGCCGTGTTCAAAGGGCTCGGACCTCGATCCGTTGGATCAAGGTTGGGGGCTTTTCCGGTCGTTCCGACCACATGGGACACTTGTTTTTCTATGGCGCGCATCGTGATGAAATTCGGCGGAACCTCGATGGCGGGGATCGAGCGAATTCGCAACGTGGCGAAACGCGTCAAGCATGAGGTCGAACTTGGCAACGAAGTCGCGGTCGTCGTCTCGGCGATGTCAGGCGAGACGGATCGGCTAGTGAATTTCTGCCGTGAGGCATCGCCGCTCTACGATCCGCGC
This sequence comes from Sphingomonas sp. SRS2, assembly GCF_000971055.1. Lineage (GTDB taxonomy): Bacteria > Pseudomonadota > Alphaproteobacteria > Sphingomonadales > Sphingomonadaceae > Rhizorhabdus. Next base: position 72,119 of record NZ_LARW01000040.1, on the reverse strand, counting down.
GAATATGATGTCGTGGTTGCGTCGGGCGAGCAGGTGACAAGCGGACTTCTGGCGATCGTCCTCCAGTCGATGGGCGTCAACGCGCGCAGCTGGCTCGGCTGGCAACTGCCGATCCGCACCAGCGACGCACATGCCTCCGCGCGCATCCAGGACATAAACTCCGACGCGATCGGCAAGGCGATGGCTGCTGGCGAGGTTGCGGTGATCCCTGGTTTCCAGGGCCTGACCGAGGACGAGCGCATTACCACGCTTGGGCGCGGCGGATCGGACACTTCGGCGGTCGCGGTCGCCGCAGCGATGAAGGCCGATCGTTGCGACATCTATACGGATGTCGACGGCGTCTATACCACCGATCCACGTATCGTGCCCCGGGCGCGCAAGCTCGCCAAGGTCACTTATGAGGAAATGCTCGAGCTCGCCTCGGTCGGCGCAAAGGTGCTGCAGACCCGGTCGGTGGGCCTTGCGATGAAGGAGAAGGTGCGCGTGCAGGTGCTCTCCTCCTTCGACGAGCCTACCGATAATCCAACCCCCGGCACGATGATCGTCGGCGAGGAAGAACTCGAAGGAAGCGCCATGGAACGCCAGCTCATCACCGGCATCGCCTATGACAAGAACGAGACCAAGGTCACCCTGATCGCGGTTCCCGATCGTCCCGGCGCGGTTGCCGCGATCTTCGCGCCGCTTGCCGATGCCAACATCAACGTCGACATGATCGTCCAGAATGTCGCGCATGACAGCGGCTCGACCGATGTGACCTTCACCGTCCCTTCGGCTGAGCTGGCCCGCTCGCTCGACGTGCTCGAACGCGAGCGCGCGACGATCGGCTATGAGCGGCTGATCCACGACGCCAATGTCGCCAAGATATCGGTTGTCGGTGTCGGCATGCGCAGCCATGCGGGCGTCGCTTCGAAGATGTTCTCGGCGCTGGCAGGGCGCGGGATCAACGTCCTCGCGATCACCACGTCGGAGATCAAGGTCTCGGTGCTGATCCACGAGGATTATACCGAGCTTGCGGTTCGTGTCTTGCACACCGCTTATGGCCTCGACGCGGAGGACGCCGCTTGAGCGGCCAGGCGCGCCTCACCGGATTGATGGCGCGCGGCGCTGCTTTTCTCGGCAGTGAGCAAGCGATTTTGGCCGGCGCGATGAGCTGGGTATCGGAGCGCCATCTTGTGGCGGCGATGTCCAATGCCGGCATCTTCGGCGTCATTGCCTGCGGGGCAATGACGCCCGAACTGCTCGATGCCGAGATCGAAGGCACCAAGGCGCTTACTGCGAAGCCGTTCGGCGTCAACCTGATCACGATGCATCCCGATCTCGATGCGCTGATCGACATTTGCGCGAAGCATCAGGTCGGGCATGTCGTCCTCGCCGGCGGCCTGCCGCCCGGCGGCGCGATCGAGAAGATCAAGGCCTCGGGCGCGAAGGTGATCTGCTTCGCCCCCGCGCTGGCCCTCGCCAAGAAATTGATCCGTTCTGGTGTGGATGCGCTGGTGATCGAGGGCATGGAAGCCGGTGGCCATATCGGCCCGGTCTCCACATCGGTGCTGGCGCAGGAGATGCTGCCGACCATTGCTGAACAGCTTCCGGTCTTCGTCGCGGGCGGTATCGGGCGCGGCGAAGCGATTGCCGGCTATCTCGAGATGGGCGCGGCGGGGGTCCAGCTCGGCACCCGTTTCGTCTGCGCCACCGAATGTATCGCGCACCCCAATTTCAAGAAGGCGTTCATCCGCGCCTCCGCGCGCGACGCGGTCGCCAGCGTGCAGATCGACCCCCGATTGCCGGTTATTCCGGTGCGCGCGCTCAAGAATTCGTCGAGCGAACTGTTCACCGCCAAGCAACGCGAAGTCGCGCAGCTGCTCGATGAGGGCAAGGTAGAGATGCTCGAAGCCCAGCTTCAGATCGAGCGTTATTGGGCTGGCGCACTGCGCCGCGCGGTCATCGATGGCGACGTCGAGAACGGATCGGTTATGGCGGGCCAGTCGGTCGGCATGGTGACGAAGGAAGAGCCGTTGGCCGATATCGTCGCGACGCTGACGGGCGAGGCGGCCATCGCCCTGGATCGCCGCGCCGCCTGAAGATTCCATCATTGGAATCCCGCCACGCTTTCTGTTAGCGGACCTGTGATGGCACCACTGACCGCAACATCCGCTGCGCGCGAGATTCTGACGCGTCTCCACGATGTGATGGCGTCGCGGTCGGCTGCCCAGACCAAGCTCAATCAGGTTGTCCAGATCATTGGCGAGGCGCTCGGCACCGAAGTGTGCTCGATCTACCTGCTGCGCGACGGCGTGCTCGAACTGTTCGCGACCCGGGGCCTCAAACAGGCCGCCGTCCATGTCACCAAATTGGGGCTCGGCGAAGGGCTGGTCGGAACTATTGCCGATAATGTCGAGACGCTCAATCTTGACGAGGCAACCAGCCATCCCGATTTCGCGTACAAGCCGGAGACGGGCGAAGAACTGTTCCACAGCTTTGCAGGCGTGCCGATCGTGCGCCGCGAGAAGGCGGTCGGTGTGCTCGCCGTGCAGCATCGCGAACAGCGCAAGTTCGATGATGTCGAGATCGAGGCGCTGCAGACCGTCGCCATGGTGCTAGCCGAACTGATCGCGGGCGCCGGGCTGATCGACGAAAGCGGTCCCGGCGCGCAGGGCGCTCGCGACACCAGTCCGGTCCGTCTGCCGGGTCTCAAGCTCGTGGAGGGCATGGCACGGGGCAAGGCGGTCTATCACCAGCCGCGCATCGAGATCGAGCATACCGTTGCCGAGGATATCGAGGTCGAGCGGCATCGCGTCATATCGGCATTCGCCAAAATGCGCGATCAGATCGAACGCATGACCCGCGAGGCCGATTTCGGTGCGGCGGGCGAGCATCAGGACGTCCTCGCGATGTACAAGATGTTCGCGTATGATGAAGGCTGGATCCGGCGGATCAATGAAGCGATCGACAGCGGCCTGACCGCCGAGGCCGCGATCGAACGCGTGCAGCAACGCACCCGCATGCGTATGCGCGAGATTTCCGATCCGTTGCTCGCCGACCGGATGCACGATCTGGAAGATCTCTCCAATCGCCTGCTTCGTATCGTCTCCGGGCAACTTGGCACGGCGGCGCAACTTGGACTGCGTGGCAATTCGATCCTGATCGCCCGCAATCTCGGCCCCGCCGAACTGCTCGAATATGATCGCCGCCGCCTCAAGGGCGTGGTGCTGGAAGAGGGTTCGCTGACCGCCCATGTCACCATCGTCGCCCGCGCCATGGGGGTTCCGGTGCTGGGCCGCGTCAAGGATGTCCGCCGGACGATCAGCGATGGCGATGCGCTGCTGCTCGATGGAACGACCGGATCGGTCGTCGTTCGGCCGAACGCGACGATGGAAGAAGCGTTCGAGGCGAGGATGGTCGTCGGCCAGAAGCGCCGGGCCGAGTTCGCCGCGATGCGCGATCTGCCCGCGCAGACGACCGACGGGCTGCGGATCGAGCTGATGATCAACGCGGGCCTGCGCGACGACATGGCCGCGCTGGATGTTACCGGGGCCGATGGCGTGGGGTTGTTCCGCACCGAGTTCCAATTCCTCGTCTCTGCAACCCTGCCACAGCGCGAGCGCCAGCAGCGGCTCTACAAGGAAGTGCTCGACGCCGCCGGCGATCGCCCGGTGATTTTTCGCACGGTCGATATCGGCGGCGACAAGGCGCTGCCCTATATGAACAAGGCCGATCACGCCGATGAGGAAAATCCCGCACTCGGCTGGCGCGCGATCCGGCTCGCGCTGGAACGCGATGCACTAATGAAGGTGCAGGCACGCGCGCTGATCGAAGCGGCGGCGGGGCGGACGCTCAGCGTCATGTTCCCGATGGTGTCGGAACCCTGGGAGTATGACGAGGCGGTGGCGTTGTTCGAGGCGCAGCGCAAATGGGTGCATGGGCGGCATCGCCCGCTGCCGAACCTGATTCGTTACGGGACGATGCTCGAGGTTCCGGCGCTTGCCGAGAGCCTCGACATGATCCTGCCCAAACTCGACTTCCTGTCGATCGGCACCAACGACCTCACGCAGTTTCTGTTCGCGGCCGATCGCGCCAATCCCAAGCTGGCCGAGCGCTATGACTGGCTGAGTCCGGCGATATTGCGCTTCATCGGCCGGGTCGCGCGGGAGACGCGCGCCGCAAATGTGCCGATCGGGGTGTGCGGTGAAATGGGCGGCCGATCGCTGGAAGCGATGGCGCTTATCGGCCTCGGGATCGATCGTCTTTCGATCACGCCGGCGGCGATCGGGCCGGTTAAGGCGATGATCCGTTCGCTCGATGCGGCGGCGCTGCGCGCAAAGATGGGCGACTTCCTCGCGCGCCCGGCACGCAGCCTCCGTAAAGATCTTACGGCATGGGCCGAGAGCAATGGGGTTGCGATCACCTAAAATGCGCGGCAGACCGTGTCGGTCAGGGGGACGGTTACGCCGATGGCGGAGATGCAGGCCAATCTTCAATTGGTTGCTTGCCTCTTCCGTGCGGGGGCGTGAAGGAGAGCGCAATGGTTGATGGCGCGGATGACAATCGGGGCATGTTTCCCGCTTTGGTCGGGGAGCAACTGGCCGCCGAGCGCGCGCGCCAGAAGCTGGAGCTCAGCGATATCGCGGCCCGCAGCCGCATTCCGCTGCGGCACCTCGAAGCGATCGAGACCGGCAAGCATGCCGGATTGCCGGCAATTCCTTATTCGGCGGGCTTCGTAAAAAGCTACGCCAATATCTTGGGCCTCGATGGACAGGCGCTGTCGCGTGCCTTCCGGGATCAGGTGGGCGAAGAGCGCCGCGCCTATTTCGAACCCGAAGCTTATGAGCCGGTCGACCCGTCACGCGTGCCCTCGCGGCTGCTGGCAATGATCGCGCTCGGTGTCGCGCTGCTGCTCGGCATGGGCTATCTGCTACTCCGCTTTGAAGGCGACAATAGCGATCTCGCCAAGCTCGCCGCCGATACCGTGCCCGATGCTCGGCCGGTGGCGGCCCGCCCGGCGCCGCCGCCCGCCGCCGTTACGGCTGCACCTGCCGCACCTGCCGCTCCTGTCGCGCCCAGCGGTCCGATCAGCATCGCGGCGAGCGAGGATGTGTGGATCAAGGTCTCCGAAGCCGACGGCAGCCAGACCTATATGATGGACGTGCTTTCCGCCGGTCAGAGCTTTACTGTACCCGATACGGCGGTCGATCCGGTCCTGCGCACCGGCAGGCCGCAGGTGATGAAAGTCCTGATCGGCGATACGGCGTTGCCGCCGGTTGGGGAGCCTGATCGAGTGGTGCGCGCCTACAGCCTCAAGCGCGATGCACTGGTCGCGATTGCAATGGCGGCTACGCTGCCGCCCGGCCTTACCACCACTGCCGGCAATGCCACTGATCCGCTGGTGTCCGCCGCCGGTTCCGGCTCGGCTGGGCCGATAAGCGACTCCGGCCAGCGTCCGCAGCCTTGATTTTGGCCACCACGCGGCACTATCGCAGCGAACGATCTCTCGAGGATATAATATCATGAAGACGGCGATCATCGCCCTCCTGCTTCTTTCCGCCGCCGCCCCCGCGCTCGCTCAGCAGGATCTGCCGATCGAAGGCCGCGTAGGTAAGCTGGAGAAGGAAATGAAGGCCGTCCAGCGCAAGGTTTTCCCCGGCGGGGCGCAGCAATTTTTCGAGCCCGAGATCAAGCCGCAGGTCGCGCCGGCCGTTGCGGCCGGCGTTCCCGCCGACACGCCCGTGGCCGATCTGTCGCGCCGGGTCGATGCGCTGGAAAAGGCGCTTGCGGCGATGACCGGCCAAGTCGAGCAGAACAGCTTCAATCTGCGCAAGCTTGAGGACCAGTTTGCCAAGATGAAGGGCGACGCCGAGTTCCGGTTGAACGTGTTGGAGGGCAAGGCGGCGCCTGTCGCCGGTGGAGCGCCGGCTGGCGCAAATCTGCCCTATGTCGTTCCCCCCGCACCCAAGGGCCCGACCGCCGGGACGGTTGCTGCGGCTCCCACGCCCGGTTCGGCCGCAGCGGTGACGCCGAGCGGCGATCCGGGCAAGGATGCCTATTTGGCGGGCTATGCCCTTTGGGAGCAGAAGAAATATCCTGAGGCAGTCGCCGCGCTGAAGGCGATGGCGGCCAAATATCCCAAGAATAAATATGCCAGCTACGCCCGCAACCTCGCCGGCCGCGCTTATCTGGACAACGGCCAGTATAATGAGGCGATCCGCGAGCTGTTCGACAATACCAAGGACGAAGCCGGCGAACGTGCGCCGCACAGCTATGTCTATATGGCGCAAGCGCTGATGAAGCGGAAACCGCCACTGCCCGACAAGGCGTGTCAGGCCTATGAAGTGCTGCTCGCCAAATACCCCGACAAGGTCACGGGCGGCCTCGCCGACCTCGTCACCAGGGGAAAGGCCGATGCCAAGTGCAAATGAGGGTGGGCCGGGTCTCAACCGGCTCTGCTTCCTCTCGTCATCCCAGCGAAGGCTGGGCCCCACCGCTCTCACCTGTCCGGCATCATCGCGAGATGTGAAAGACATGGATTCCAGCCTTCGCTGGAATGACGTGTGAGGGGATCGTGACGATCTCCGAAGATGCGCTCGACCGCTTCAGGGCTGACATCGCCCGACTGTCCGAAGATCGGCTCGGCCTGGCCGTCTCGGGTGGTCCCGACAGCATGGCGCTGCTCCATCTGGCCGCCGCGGCGATGCCAGGCAGGGTCGAGGCCGCGACGGTCGATCATGGCCTGCGTGCGGCAGCCGAAGCCGAAGCCGATCTGGTGGCGCGCGCCTGCTCGGTGCTGGGCGTTCCGCACAGGACGCTGACGATCGACGTGCCGAGGGAGGCCAGCATCCAGGCCGCCGCGCGTCGCGCACGCTACGAGGCACTGGCCGCCTGGTGCCGCGATCAGGGGCTGCCCGCGCTGGCCACCGCGCATCACGCCGACGATCAGGCCGAAACCCTGTTGATGCGCCTCGGGCGCGGGGCAGGGCTGTCGGGCTTGGCGGGTATCCGGGAAAGCCGCGACCTGGGCGGGGTGCGGTTGATCCGGCCACTGCTCGGCTGGCGGAGGACCGAACTCGCGGCGATAGTCGCCGACGTCGAAACGGTCGACGATCCCAGCAACGTCGATTCTCGTTACGATCGGACCCGCGCCAGGGCGTTGCTCGCATCGGCGCGCGAGGCTGTCGACGTGCGGCGCATGGCCGCTTCCGCTACCTATCTTGCCGAGGCCGATGCCGCATTTGAATGGATCGTAGAAGAGGCGATCCGCTCCAGGGTCGAACGTCTGGACGATGGTCCTGTTCTTGCCGATCTTGAGGACTTGCCGCGTGAGGTTCGCCGAAGGATATTGGCCAGGCTGATCAGTGAGAGTGATTCGCATGTGGATGGTCCCACCCTGGAAATCGCAATGGCGCGGCTCGAGGCGGGACTGATAGCGAGCGTGGGTGACCTCAAATTGTCGCCCGGACGACGCATCCTGATCGAAAAAGCGCCCCCGCGGCGGTGAAATCGCGGAGTGGACGGGTCTGTTCCATTGTTATTAATCGGCCGATGCCTATCTTGGCCCCGAAAGGCGGAACCGACGCATGAACGACGATAAAGAACCGAAACAGACCAATCCCTGGATGAAGAGCCTCGCCATCTGGATGGGCATTCTCCTCGCGCTGGTCGTTTTCGTGTCGATGTTCGAGAGCTCGTCGCGCACCGCGCAGGGCGATCAGATCGCCTATTCCGAATTTCTCGCCCGTGTCGATGAAGGCACGGTACGTGAGGCGGATATCGGAGAAGGCGTCGTCAGCGGCAAGTTCGCCAACGGCACTGCCTTTGTCAGCAATGCTCCGAATGATCCGACGCTGATCGAGCGACTCGCCAAGAAAAATGTCACTTTCCGCGCAAAGCCGGCCGAGCAGACCAGTTTCTGGATGATCATGCTCTATCAGTCGCTCCCCTTCCTGCTGATCCTGGGCATCGCCTTCTTCGTGATGCGGCAGATGCAGAAGAATGCCGGCTCGGGAGCGATGGGCTTCGGCAAGTCCCGCGCCAAGATGCTGACCGAAAAGCACGGCCGCGTCACCTTCGACGATGTCGCCGGCATCGATGAAGCGCGCGAGGAACTTCAGGAAATCGTCGATTTCCTCAAGGATCCGACAAAATTCGCCCGTCTTGGCGGCAAGATTCCGAAGGGTGCGCTGCTCGTTGGGTCGCCCGGCACCGGCAAGACGCTGCTCGCCCGCGCCATCGCGGGTGAAGCCAATGTTCCTTTCTTCACCATCTCGGGCTCGGACTTTGTCGAGATGTTCGTCGGCGTCGGTGCGAGCCGTGTCCGGGACATGTTCGAGCAGGCCAAGAAGAATGCGCCCTGCATCGTCTTCATCGACGAAATCGACGCGGTCGGCCGCCATCGCGGCGCCGGGCTCGGCAATGGCAATGATGAGCGCGAGCAGACGCTGAACCAGCTTCTCGTCGAAATGGACGGCTTCGAGGCGAATGAGGGCATCATCATCGTTGCGGCGACCAATCGTCCCGACGTGCTCGATCCCGCGCTGCTGCGTCCCGGCCGCTTCGACCGTCAGGTCGTCGTTCCGCGCCCCGACATCGAGGGCCGGGACAAGATTCTCGCCGTCCACATGAAGAAGATCCCGTTGGCGCCCGACGTCAATCCACGCACTATCGCGCGTGGAACCCCGGGCTTCTCGGGCGCTGACCTCGCCAACCTCGTCAACGAGGCCGCCCTCCTTGCGGCGCGCAAGGGCAAGCGCCTCGTCGCGATGAAGGAGTTCGAGGAAGCCAAGGACAAGGTCATGATGGGCGCCGAAAGGAAGTCCATGGTGATGACCGAGGACGAGAAGAAGGCGACTGCCTATCATGAGGCTGGCCATGCGCTGGTTTCGCTCCATGTCCCGGGTTGCGATCCGCTCCACAAGGTCACGATCATCCCGCGCGGCCGTGCGCTGGGCGTCACCTGGAACCTGCCGGAGCGTGACCGCTATTCGATGACGATGAAGCAGATGAAGGCGCGTCTCGCACTCTGCTTTGGCGGACGCATCGCGGAGCAGATCATTTACGGCAATGACGAACTCAACACCGGCGCCTCCAACGACATCCAGCAGGCCACCGACATGGCCCGTTCGATGGTGATGGAATATGGCATGTCGGAAAAGCTCGGCTGGCTGCGCTATCGCGACAATCAGGACGAGGTGTTCCTGGGCCATTCGGTGTCGCGCAACCAGAGCGTGTCCGAAGCTACCGCGCAGATGATCGACCAGGAGGTCCGCCGCCTGATCGAGGAGGCCGAGCACACCGCGCGTGCCGTCCTCACCGAAAATCTTGACCAGCTTCACCGTCTGGGCAGCGCGCTGCTCGAATATGAGACGCTGTCGGGCGAAGAATCGAAGCGCATCATTAAGGGCGAGGATATCGGCCGGGATGATGGAAACAGCCGCGCCCCTGCGGCGCTTAACACTGGGGGCTCCTCGATTCCGAAGAGCAAGCGGCCGGGCGGCAATGGCGGTTGGGGCGATCCACAGCCGGCCTGACGCCTGAATATATGTATGAAAAGGCCGTTCCGGCATGGTGCTGGGGCGGCCTTTTCCATGAGAGGAGAGTCTGGCGGCGGCGATGAAGGTTATCGCGGATCCCACGCGTGCCTTGGCGGACGGACTCGCGGCAATACGGCGCGACTTTGCCGTACCGCCTGGCTTTCCACCCGAGGTGCTTGCCGCGGCTGACGCTGCGATAGCGCGCGCTCCCCGTCAGCATGTCGACCGGACCAGCCAACGCTTCGTTACGCTCGACCCCGCGAGTTCGACCGACCTCGATCAGGCTTTTGCGATCGAGCGTAGCGGTACGGATTTACTACTCCATTATGCCATCGCCGACGTCGCTTGGTTCGTCGATGACGGCGACCGGATCGATGTCGAAGCTTGGCGGCGGGGCGCGACCCAATACCTCCCCGATGGCAAGGCCGGCCTATATCCGCCGGTGCTGGGGGAGGGGGCGGCCAGCCTTCTTCCCGGTAGTCCCCGGCCCGCGGTGGTCTTCACGGTGCGGGTCGATCGCGATGGTGGCGTGCTGCTCGACGCGGTTGAGCGGGCCATTATCCGTAACAGTGCGAAGCTGGCCTATGACAGTGTGCGGCCCGCCGATCTGCCACCCGATTTTGCCGAGCTGGCCGAGCGGATCATGGGCGCGGAGGACCGGCGCGGGGCAGCCCGCGTCGATCCGCCCGAGCAGGAAGTCGCTGCATTGGGCGAAGGCCGCTTCCAGCTGACCTTTCGCCAGCGACTGCTTTCCGAAGATCAGAATGCCGCACTATCGCTGGCGACGAACCTAGCGGTCGCCGACTTGCTGCAACAGGCAGGCACCGGGCTGTTCCGCGTCATGGCGGGCCCTGATGCGGATGCCGTCAAACGGTTGCGGCGGACGGCGAAGGCCTTCGATCTGATCTGGCCCGATATGGCGACGCTCGATCAGTTCGAGAAGACGCTCGACCCGCGCAATCCGCGCGCGGCTGCCTTCATGATGGCGGCTCGCCGCGCTGGCGGCGGCGCGTCCTATGTTCCTTATCGCAAAGGCGAAGTTCCGTGGCACGCGCCGATGGCGGCGACCTATGCGCACGCCACCGCACCGCTGCGGCGTCTTGCCGATCGCTACGTTCTGCGCGCCGCGCTGGCGGTCGCGAATGGACAGCCCGTGCCTGCCACCGTCGCTGAAGCTTTCATCCGGTTGCCGGCGGTCATGGCCCATGCGGACATGGTCGGCGGGCGCATCGAGCGCGCCGTGGTCGATCTCGCCGAGCTTGTAATGCTCCAGGGCCGCGAAGGTGAGGCCTTTGCCGCAGTCGCGACCGACGTCGACGAGCGTGGCATCCGTATCCAGCTCCGCGACCTGCCCGTTGCCGCCCGTGTGAATGCCACGGGTATTGGCCCCGGTGAGGATCTGGATGTCAGGCTTGTCGCCATCGACGCGGGCCGCCGCGCCGTTCGTTTCGAGCGGGTGGTTTCCCCACCCTAAGCTGTCGCAGTCGGGTGCCGGGGTGGATAGCGGAGGACCGGCTTCGCCGGTTCGTAAGACGGCGCGATGCGTCGCGCGACCTTGCGGAAACCTACGTCGCTTCTGACCGCGACCGCCAACGGCGTTCCGCCGAACTGGGCGTCAGCGGTATTCAGAAACGCCATGGCCGCCGGCCCGTTGCCGAAATGCTCGATCGCCATTTTCACGATCCGCGATTGCCTGTCGATCGAGGCGCTTCGCAGCTTGGGGGTGCGCAGTCTGCGCTCGAACCATCCATTATGTCGCATGCCGATGCCATCCTTTCCGTGGATGGCTTGGGAATAGGGCCTGGCCGGCGGGGATCGCCGTGACCGTTATCACGGCCCGAATCCGCTCATCGCGGGATCGCCTCTTCCCGCCGGGCGAGTGGGGGAAAATGGCCAGCGCGAACATGACGAAAATCAAATGTTTGCGCCACCGTCGCTCCATCGCCACGCGCTATTTGTGCATCATCGGCAATGGCGACGAAGGCGATCATGCAGGGATCATCAGCGAAAACCGGTGCGATCGAGGCGGCATTGCCCCGCATCCGCGCGAGCACGCCCCTTGCCGCTCAGGCCGCGCCGCTGCCGCGCGTCGCCTTCCTGTTCAACGCGCAGGCGCACCAGATCCTCCACGGCATCACCGTCGCCGAACAACTCGCATGGGGCTGGCAGGCCAATGTCGATATCCTTTCGGCCTCGGTCGATCATCTTACTCTCGCCCGACGGCTCACCGCCCCGGACAGCCATTGCCTTCTGCGCTTCAACCTGATCGGGTCATCGGCGCTGCGCCGGACCGCGGCGGCGATCGGCAGCGTCGTGCCGCCCAAGGTGCTGACCCTGTTCGAGGCGCGCCGCCGCCTCAATGCCTATGACGCTATCGCGCTGCCTGAGCGCACCTCGACGATCATGCGCGGGCTCGGCGTGCGCCGCCCCCGGCTGATCCATCTCGACCATGGCGCAGGCGACCGCGCCGCAGGCTTCGACCCGCGCATCGCCCGCTTCGATTTTGCGCTGATCGCTGGCGAGAAGCAGCGCCGCCGCATGCTCGCGGACGGGCTGATTCGCACCGGAGCGCATGCGGTGGTCGGTTATCCCAAGTTCGAAGCTGCCGACAGATCGCGTCGCGATGGCTGGGCGCCCTTTGCGGATGCGCGGCCGATCATCCTTTACAATCCCCATTTCTCGAAGGAACTGGGCAGTTGGCGCAGCCATGGGGCCGAGATCGTCCGCCGGATTGCGGAGGATGGCCGCTTCAACCTGATCGTCGCCCCGCATGTTCGGCTGTGCGACAACCGCAAGCGTCGCGCCGCCTTTCTGGAGATGCTGGAGCCGGTGGCGCATCTGCCCAATGTCCATATCGATCCGGGCAGCGACCGCTCGATCGACATGAGCTATACGATGATGGCCGATCTCTATCTCGGCGACGTCAGCAGTCAGATCTACGAATTCCTGCGCACGCCGCGCCCTTGCCTGTTCATCAACGGCAACGGTCGGCCGTGGCGTGACGATCCCGATCATGCGCATTGGCGCTTCGGCCCGGTGATGGAGGATGCCGCGCTGATCCTGCGGGCGATCGATCACGCCATCGATACCCATGCCGACTTCGCGGCCGGGCAGCGGCAGGGATTCATCGACACCTTCGATCTAGACGAAGGCGAAAGCCATTCGCGCCGCGCCGCTGCCGCCATCGCCGCCTTTCTCCGCCTGCAACCCCGTATCTGATCCAAGAAGGAGTATGTTGTGAAATATGCGTTTGTGGCGGCGCTCGCCGCCTGTCTGTCGCTTCCCGCTTTCGCCCAACCCGGTAATGATGGCTTTGTCGGCGTCACCCGTGCGGTGATCTCCGCCGAGCGCAGCCTGTCGGCGCGGGCGATAGAGGCCGAGCTGGAAACCCGAAGCGGACGCCTCGTCTACGAGATCGATCTGGTGCGAGGCGCGACGCTGCATCGCGTCACCGTCGATGCACGCAGCGGCAAGCTGCTCACCACCGAGAAGCCGCGCATGGAGAACTGGCTGCGCGCCTGGACCGATGCCGAACGTCTCCGCAAGGGCGGCAAGGCTGCGCCACTTGGCAGCCGGCTCACGGCGCTAGAGCAGCAGAGCGGTGGTGAGGTGAAGGAAGTCGAGTTCGATCTGCACAAGGGCCGGGCGGTCTATGACATCGAACTCGCCACCGCCGCGGGCATCGGCGAAGTGCAGATCGATGCGCAGACCGGCCAGCGTCTCGAATTGGCCTATGACGATTGAGGTGCCATAGGCACGATAATGCAATTGTTGCTGATCGAGGATGACGCCCGCGTCGCGGATCATGTCGCCCGGGGCCTGCGCGAAGCGGGACATCTGGTCGATGTGGCGCGCGCGGGCCGCGAGGGGCTGCTGAAAGCCGCGGCCGAACAATATGACGCGATCATCCTCGATCGCATGCTGCCCGAGGTCGACGGCCTCAAGATTCTCCAGACGATTCGCGCGACCGGCGACAATATCCCGGTACTGATCCTCAGCGCGCTCGGCGATGTCGACGAGCGTATCAAGGGCCTGCGCGCTGGCGGTGACGATTACCTGCCCAAGCCCTTCGCGCTGTCCGAACTGGTCGCACGGGTCGAGGTGCTGGGCCGGCGCGGGCCAGCGATTGCGGAAACCACCCAACTTACGATAGGCGACCTCGCGGTCGATCTGCTTGGGCTGACGGTGACGCGCGCGGGGCGGCGCATCGACTTGACCCAGCGCGAGTTCCGCATCCTCGAATATCTGATGCGCAACGAGGGCCGCGTCGTCACCCGCTCGATGCTGCTGGAAAATGTCTGGGATTACAGCTTCGATCCGCAGACCAACATCATCGATCAACATGTCAGCCGGCTGCGCCAGAAGGTCGACCGCGACTTCGCGACTCAGCTGATCCAGACGGTGCGCGGCACCGGCTATGTGATCCGTTCCGCTATATGACGGCGCTGGTCCACAGCCTGTCCTTCCGCCTGGCGCTGACCTATGTCGGGCTGTTCGCGGCATCGCTGCTCGTGGTTCTCGGCAGCTTCTATCTTGTCGTCATCTATCTGCCGCTCGAATCGGCCAAGTCGGAGGTGCAGCGCGAGGCGCGCAGTCTCCAGAACAGCTACATCGTCGACGGCGCTCCCGCGGTGGTCGAGCGGCTGCGTGCCCGCGAACGTGCACCAAATCCGCGTCGGGCATTTCATGCCTTTATCGATCGGGAAGGTCATGTCCTGTCGGCCAATCTGCCAAGCTGGCCCAACCAGCTGACGGAGGGTTGGTGGCGGCTCGAGGCCGACGATTATCTCGAAGGCGACGAGATCGATTATGAGGCGCTGACCATCGATCACGGCTTCGACGACGGGGCCCGACTGCTCGTAGGGCGCGATATCGAGGATGTCAGCGAGATCGAGGAGGTCCTCGCTTCAGGAACGCTGGTGGTGCTCGCGGCGGCGTTGGTGGTCGGGATATTGGGCGGAGGGCTGATGAGCCTCGCCATTGGCCGGCGGATTGAGGCGGTGAGCGCGACGGCGCGGCGGGTGATGGCCGGCGATCTGTCGCAGCGCGTGCCCGTGCGCGGCAGCGGCGACGATTTCGACCGGCTTGCCGAAACGCTGAATCTCATGCTGACCCGGATCGAAGAAGCATTGGAGGCGGTCCGCCGGGTGTCCGACAGCGTCGCGCACGAACTGCGCACCCCGCTGGCGCGGCTCAAGGCCGATCTGGAGGATGCGGCTACCGAGGGACACGAAGCTCGGCTGGCTTCGGCGATCAGCGAGGCGAACCGGTTGGAAAAGATTTTCGACGCGGTTCTGCGCATTGCTCGGATCGAGGCAGGCCGCCACGACGCGACGACGCGCCCGGTCGATCTTTCGACGCTGCTGGAAGACGTGGTCGACTATTATTTGCCTGCCGCCGACGAACGGCGGATAGATTTCGTGGCGACGATCGAACCGGGCCTGATCGTCAACGCTGACGGTGATCTGATTTTCCAGGCGATGGCGAACCTTATCGACAATGCGATCAAATATGCTCCGGCGAGAGGGAAGGTCGCGCTGACGGCGCAACTCGCCTCCGCCGCGGTGATTGTAACCCTCGATGATAACGGACCGGGTATCCCCCCCGAGCATCGCGCCCGCGTCACCGAACGCTTCTATCGCGCGCCATCGGTAAGTGATCAGCCGGGTGAAGGCCTTGGGTTGAGTCTTGTCGCCGCCGTGGCGGCGCTCCATGGTTCGGCGATCATATTCGAGGACGGAGAGCCTGGCCTGCGCGTACGCTGGACGATTCCGCGAGCAGTGTAGAGGCGGCTATTTGATCGCCAGCCAGATCACGTGATGCGCGCCCTTCACGCCAGTCGCGCGGACCTTGATCTCGTCGACCGAGAAGCTGGCGCGCTTGAGGCGTTCGGCGAAAACCTTGTCCTGATAGGCGGACCACACCGCCAATATGCCGCCGGGCTTCAGCGCTGCATGCGCGGCGCGCAGACCGTATTTGCCGTACAACCGGCCATTGTCGGGGTGGACCAGCGCATCCGGGCCATTGTCGACATCGAGCAGGATCGCGTCATAGCCTTCCGCCGGGGTCGCGATGGCTTCGCCGACATCGCCGATACGGATCGTCACGCGCGGGTCGTCGAGACTGTCCCCGAACAGGTGTGCCAGCGGGCCACGCGCCCAGTCGACGATCGACGGGACCAGTTCGGCGACGACGACCTCGGCCTTGGGCGGCAGCAGGGCGAGCGCCGCGCGCAGCGTGAAGCCCATGCCCAGCCCGCCGATCAGGAAGCGCGGGCGCGACCGATCCCTCAACCGTTCGCCGGGAAGATTGGCGAGCGCCTCTTCCGAACCGCGAAGACGGCTGCTCATCAACTCGTTGCGGCCCAACAGAATCATATAATCCTGCCCGCGGCGCATCAGGCGCAATTCGCCATCGGCGCCGGGAATCTTGGCGCTATCGAGTTGTTCGAGCGGGATCACGGTATTTAGCGCGCCTTGCGTGCGGCATAACGCGCGTCGCGCTCGGCCTTTTTCTGGGCTTCGGTCTTGGGAACAGGTTTCCTCGCTTCTGCCTCGGCGGCGCGGGCCGCCTTCTCGGCCTTGGCCTGCGCGATCGCGGCCTGCTTTTGCGCACGCGCTTCAGCCTGGGCGGCTTCGCGCTTCGCCTGCGCGGCCTGCCGCTCCGCGGCGACGGCTGGGTCTATCGGCGGCTTGGCGCGCAGCTTTTCGAGCGCGGTGGTCTTGGCTTGGTTGGCGCGCGAGAGGCGCTCCTGGAAACTGTCCTTGAACGGCGGCATGCTGGTAATTCCTGGATGTTATGAAGAGTGATGGAGAAACAGGCGCGGCGGCCTCATAGCGTCATGTCCGGCGCCATAGCAAAATTTCCGGCTGGCGGCTGTCTTAATGATCGAACGAACGAAAAAGTGGCGGCCCTGACCTAGGTACATCCCCTTAGGTCCGTTATGGCCCCGTAACGGAGGTCGCGGCGTTATACCCTCGTGAGACAGCGCCGATGATGAAATCGTCGGATTTGCGGCAGATAAGGAACCCTCCATGTTCGACGCCCCATCGATTCCGACGTCTTATATGGCTGTCGTTGAGCGCTCCGTTGGCGGATTCAGCGCGTTTTTCCCGTCTCTTCCACGGTGCACCGCCGTTGGCAGAAGCATGGCGGAACTCGAATATAACGCCGAGGAGGCCGTGTATGATCACCTGAAGCGATCCTTCCTGATGGGCGCGAACATGGTCGGGTTCATGGCTCGCGCGATTCCGCACGACAGTAACATACGGGGGGTTGCCCGCCTCTTCATCCATCCCAACGCACATTGAAGAAGTGCAGCTCAATCGGCAGCGGTTAGCGGTCGTTGGTGGTGAGCGGTATCTTGTTGGGGAGCTTTTTGCCCTTGGTCCGCCGGGACGGCACCTGGACGGGGTTCTTCTTCTTCCAGTCACCCCAGCGCATCGGGCCCTCCGGCGTGTCGATGATACGATCGTCGAGCGATTCGGTCATGGGAAATCCTGTGTTGTTCGGCCGGCCATGAACCTGTTTTTCTCCCGCGTCCAACCGGCTCGATGCGAATGACGAAGGAACGCATGATGCGGCCCTCCGCCATAAGCGCTATCGGTATCAGTCGGGATATTTCGAAATCCAGGCAGATGGATAGGGCGCTGACCAGGCAGGGCCCGCGACCCAGGTGGTTCCGCGTGGCGCGGCATTCGCCTCCAATGTGCCGATACGGCTCAACGCATCCCTTGAGGCGGCATCGCGGCAGGACGGAGTGACACTCGAACTACTGTCATTTTCGCCCAATTTTTCGCAAAGATAGCGTGCCGTCAGCCGGACGCGATGGCGGAGTTCCGCACGCCCACTGACGGTGCTGAGATCAAGGTCGGCATAGCTGACCGGCTGCGACAGGCTCTGTACGCTGTCGGGCAGCGTTCCATAGCGGCCCTGCACCACGATTTCCTCATTGACGGGTTGCGCCATCGCGGGAGTGGCTGCGGCCATGAAGGCGGTCCCGGCAACCAGCCAGCCGAGTTTTCTTGGGGAAAACAGGTTATTCATTTTTTGGTATCCTTTCCCAAAAGCCAGCCTATCAAAACAGGCTTTGCTCCCCACGACCGGCAGACTTTAAACCCCCCGAGCGGCCGCCCTGTTCCGGTCCCAGAGCAAGTCATTGGCACAGCTGTGCTTTTGATCACCCCGGCGGCATCGGCGGCGATGCATCGTCCTGCATCACCATCGCAGGATCACGCCAATGAAGATCGCCGCACTGCTACTGGTCTCCCTGTCGATATTGTCTGCCGCCCACGGCGCTCAGGCACGTGGAATCGATTGCTCGAAGGCCGCCACGAAGCTGGACCGCGCGATCTGCGCCGATCCTGCCGCGCTGGACTATGACCGGCGCATGGCAGCGGCCTATGGCATCGCGCTGGCGAGCTGGAACGGCGCGATCACGCGCTATGTACGACTCGATCAGCAGGAGTGGTTCACGGGCTTCCGCACGATCGAACTCGAAGCCGCGATCGATTCGGACTGCGTTGTCACAGATCCGGCATGCATCCGCGACGAACTGCGCCGCCGCGTCGAGGCTATGGAGAGCGGAAGCTATACATATTCCGGGGTGTATCGCGCGGCGGGCGGCATGAAGCTGCTTCTCCATCCTGGCCGCGCTAACGGCTATCGGGTTCGCGTCTACGATCCGGCCCGGGCAGCCAGGATCAATATCGTCACTGTCGGCGGCGAGCGTGCTGCCCTGTGGGATGGGCCACAGTTCATGGTGACTACCATGGGCGATTCCAATGGCTTGCCGCTTCCCAAGGAGGATGGCTGCACTCTCCGCATGCTGCCCGAAGCACTGGCGATCCGCGTATTTCAAAATGGGGCCTGCGGCGGGCAGATATATGAAGGCACCTATCATCGCCTGCTCGACGAGACGCTGCGCAGCTATGAGCTGGAACTCCATTGACGACCAGCGTGCCAGCGTATCATCCCGGCGTTTCGACGAACATCCTGCACGGTCGATAGCCGCCATGACAGCCGGTTGAGCACCCGCATGCTATGGTTCACCATCCCCTTACAAAGGGAGAGAGCCGATGCGCTTCAAGATGATACTTCCCGCGCTTGCCGGTGCGGCGCTGCTGCTGACCGGTGGGGCGGAGGCTGGAACTACCGGCTATCTGGCCGCCGCAGTGGCAGCACCGGGCCGTCCCGCCAAAGCCACCCAACTCGACGCCGGCCGCAAACCGGCCGAGGTGCTGGCCTTCCTTGGGCTCAAGCCGGGCATGGCTGCCGCCGATATCATGACCGGTTCGGGCTATTGGGCGGAGATCATGGCCAACGCGGTGGGACCCAAGGGCAAGGTCACGGCCTACGAGCCGCAGCAATTCTACAATGACCCCGATGAGCAGAAGGTCTGGAAGGTGCTGACCGAGCGCCGGCCCGACATAGATTTCGTCCGCTATCCATTCGAGACTTTTTCCGCAGGCGATCGGACATTCGATATCGTGATGATCAGCCTGAACTATCACGACCTCTATTGGGAATCGGCGCAATACAAGATCCCGCGCACCGATCCGAAAGCCTTTCTCAACGCGCTATACGCGGGGGTGAAGCCCGGCGGCGTGGTCGGCGTCATCGACCATGTGGGACCAGGCGGTGACACTCGCGCGGTGGTCGACAAGCTCCATCGTATCGATCCGGCGACGGTGGAGGCCGATTTTGCGGCGGCGGGTTTCGTGCTGGAGGCGAAAAGTCGATTGCTCGCCAGTGATGCCGACGATCACAGCAAGATGGTGTTCGACCCCGCGATCCG
Source organism: Sphingomonas sp. SRS2 (assembly GCF_000971055.1). Taxonomy (GTDB): domain Bacteria; phylum Pseudomonadota; class Alphaproteobacteria; order Sphingomonadales; family Sphingomonadaceae; genus Rhizorhabdus. Next base: position 52,805 of record NZ_LARW01000040.1, on the reverse strand, counting down.
CGGCAACACCGACCGCTTCCTCTACCGCTTCCGCAAAGCCCGATAGCATTGCAGTGCCGATCGCGCGGATCGTCAGGTGAGGAATGACATCCGCGCATCGGGGGCGCTTTGCGGCGAACCGAAACCGCAATTAACCGTTTGTTGATGATCAAGGCGCCAGGGTCTCCGTAAGGGAGAATGCCCATGTCCGCCTCCGCCAATTTCAAGGCCAAAGCCTGTGCCGACGCCAGTTCCTGCCCGCCCGAGGGTGGGGATGCGGGCGTCGTCCATATGGCGGAGCGGCGCTGGCATCCGGCGCTGCGCGCGCTGACCGCGGTGGCGCTTGGCGCTGCCGTCTGGGTGCCCGTGGTCGCTGTCGGACGGCTGATTTTCAGCTAGCGCAGACCAAGCAAGAGCCGCCGGCTTGTTTTCCATCGCACCAGCACCGATTGCAACAGCATGGGCCCGGCAATAGCGGCGAACAATCCCGCCAGCAGCTGGATTCCCATATTACCGACGCCGAACCGGTTGAGCAGCAGTCGGGTGCCGACCACGAAGAAGATGTGAAACAGGAAGATCGCGAAGGAGGCATGGCCGATCCGCGCCAGCAGGCTGCTGCGCGGAGCATATGCGGTCAGTAGCAGCGGCGTCAGCCCTCCTATCACCAGCGATAGCCATGTCCCACGCCGCGCGCCCATATGCGGCGGCATCGTCGCGACATTGTCGATGTGCAGCCCGAGTGCGACGAGAAGGACGGCGACCAATATGATCATTTGCTTGCGGCTCAGGGGGCCGACGAAGCGCCGCGCGCCGATGCCAATGAAGAAGAAAGGGGCGAGGAATATCGCGCCGTTGACCGACAGAAAATCGATGGGTTCTGCGGGCACCGTCAGCGCGAAAGTCGCCAGCACGGCGACTGTACAGCCCTGCCAATGGCCGAGCAGATAGCGTTCGAGCAGCGGCAGGATCAGGAAGATCAGCAGCATCGCCTGTAGAAACCAGTAGATTTCGTAGGAGAAGAAATAGGCGCGGATCAGCCCGGCTGCAGCGTCGACAGGCGGCGCCGGCGTCCGTGCCAAAGCGACGAGATAGAAGATCGTCGTCACCGATAGCAGCGGCAGCGCCAGTCGCCGAAATTTCCCCTGCAGGAAAGAGCGCGGGGCGACAGGGTCGAGCGGCTTGAGCGCATAGACATAGCCCGAGATGAAGGCGAACAGGGGCATGCGGATATATATCAGCACGTCGAGAATCTGTCGGGTGATGGTGTCGTCGGCGATGCGCAGCCCGTCATCTGCGTTGCCACCGACGATATGAAACAGGACGAGCAGCACGCAGGCGATCCCGCGCGTGACCTGCACCCGATCCGCCAGCGGGCGGGCCGCTGCGGTCACGACACGCGGGGCATCTTGAGTGGTATGGCTGCTCACCGCAGGACCAATGCCGGAAGCCTGCGGTCCGAAGGCCGGGGCCTGAACTGCTGGTAGAGATAGCCTGCGCCCCAGCCGAGATGCATGAGCATCGCTGCGACGCCACTGGCCGCGACACAGTGGGACCTGGCTTTCAGGCCGATCAGCAGGCCATAGAACAGGCAGATCGACGCCCAGCCGAGCGCGGGCAGCGCGAAGAGGGGATGGAACGGCGCGAGTAGCAGCATCGCCAGGGCGATCGGCACGAGCAGCGGCAGCGCCTGCCGCGCCTTCAGCTTGGTGCCGTGCAGACGCATGGTGCGAGCGCGCCCGTCGCCATAGCGGAAATATTGGCGCAGCAGCGCGAGCGGCGTCTTGCGCGGATGATAGACGATCGCCTGGCGCGGCTCGAGCCAGATGCGCGCGCCCGCCGCCTGGAGGCGCAGGTCGAGCTCGGCATCCTCGTTATGGCTCTGGTTCTCGCGATAGCCACCCACCGCCAGGAAGAGATCGATCCGCATCAGCGCATGATGGCCGTGGTCGACGAACCGGCCCTCTCCGATATGGCGATGCGGCGATCCGCCGGTTCCGATCAGCGAGTTCTGGGCAGAGGCGCAGGCGCGCTGAAAGCAATCCCGGCCGGTTGTGATCATCGGCACCACGACCGAACTTGCCTCATGCCGCGCGGCGCTGTCGAGAAGTCCGGCCATGTAACCGGCCGGATAGTCGCAGTGCGCATCGACCCGCAGCAGCCATTTTCTGCCACGGCCCATCGTCGTCACCGCGAGATTTACCCCCGCGCTCTGGATGCGGCGGGGATTGTCGATCAGGGGAAGATTCGGGTGCCTGTGCTGAAAGTCGCGCACGATCGCATGGCTTCGATCGGTGCTGCCGCCATCGGCGACGACAATTTCGGCGGATGGCGCATCGGCGAGGAAGTGATCGAGCAGGCGTGAAAGATTGGCTTCCTCGTTGAGGCAGGGGATGACGATCAGAACATCGGCGGAGGCCGGGGCAGAGGCGGACATCATCGGGCCGCCATCATCGCGGCAGCCATCCTGTCGCAATCCAGTTGCCGGGTGACGAGGTCCGACGGCGGAATGCGCTCCACCCTCGTGCGTTCCGCATCATAGGCAGCCATGTCGAGCGCGGCGAAAAAATCTGGCAGATCGCGCACCGGGTCATCGACGAGAATGCCAGCATTGCGGCGGAGCAGCCACGCGCCGGTCTCTACCGACCGAAGCGCGATCGGTATCGATCCGTGGAAGCTGCCCTCGTAGAGTCGGTTCGGCAGCAGCCAGGCGGAGTTGAGGCCATCCTCGAAATAGTCGATCGCCCAAGTAAAATGTGTCCGCCGATACAGTTCAGCCAAATCACCTGTGCTGTAGGAGCCGGCATATTCTAGTCCTTCGACACCTGTAACGGCGGAGTCGAAATCGTCGATTTCCGAATAGGCGGGCTTGCCGGCGATAAGGACTTTGATGCGCCCTTGCGAGCGAGCCGCCAATGACGTCAGGATCGCGAGAGATTTTCGGCAGCGCAACATGCCGAACCAGCCAATCGTCCAAGGCGGTCCACCATCGCGCAAGAGCTTCGGTCGCGTCGAGGACCCCATGATCCGCAGCACCTTGTTTTCGAGCAGCAACGGTGGCTCGGTCATGTCCATCCGGGGCAGGAAATAGTTGGACAGGAAAGCGGGGGAACTGGTGATCAGGAGGTCGACCCGGCGCAGGTAGGACCGCTCGACCTTTTGGATCATACGGTGCGACAGCCGGCGGCCCAGCAAGGTCCGATGGATGTCCAGGCATTCGTAGACCAGTCGAACATTTCGGCGGCTTTTAACCGATTCCGCCGCCAATATAAGGGATTCCAGATTGCGTCCGACGATGATCGCGCAGTCCCGGATCGCGCGGCGAATCCTGCGGCCAAAGAGCAGGTTGCGGAGGATGGCGGCTGCGCGTTGACCGAGCCGTGCATCGGCGGTGCGGCCGAGATCGACAACCGGAGCGCCGCCGATATCGGCGGGAACGACGTCGGCTCGGCGGAACCCCAATATGATTGGGTTCAGGCCGGCCGCCTGCATCATGGAAACACGGCGCGCTACGGCGGCGTCGTGCAGATCATGGACGAAATACGCGACCTTCAAACCGGATCCTTTCGCGGCCCCCCGCTTCGTATCCCCCGCGCCAACTGATTCCCTATTGCGCTGCACTATCTATGTTGCGTCAAGAAACGAGTCGCCCTCGTTATGACCTTTTCTCCGACGATCCGTGTATTTTAGCCGCTCGGGCGATGCGTTTCGATCCTGCCCGAAATATTGATTTGTATATGCTGGCAGGAATGCCGCCCCCGACCGTCTGTGTGATCATCGCCGCCTACAATGGTGAACGGACAATCGCTCGCGCGGTGGCGTCGGCCCTGCGCGAGCCGGAGGTGCTGGAAGTGGTGGTGGTCGACGATGCTTCGTCGGACCAGAGCTCCGCCCGCGCGGCAGACGCCGACGATGGCAGCGGCCGGTTGAGAATATTGCGGCACGACGTGAATCGCGGTCCTTCGGCGGCGCGCAATCTGGCGCTACGATCGAGCAGCGCCGAGTTGGTCGCGGTGCTCGATGCCGACGACTTCATTGTTCCGGGGCGCTTCGCCCGGCTGTTCGCGGTTTCCGACTGGGACATGATCGCCGATAATATCGCCTTCATACCCGAACAGTCGGTTCCCGGTTTCGATATCGGCCAGTTGCGCGATTTTGCATCCGACGAACGGCCTATGACCCTGGCCGGCTTCGTCGAAGGGAATATCCCCCAGCCCAATATATCACGGGGCGAATTGGGCTTTCTCAAGCCGGTGATCCGCCGTGAGGTACTGGCGCGGCAGGGGCTCGATTATAATGAGGCGCTGCGGCTCGGCGAGGATTTCGTCCTATATTGTCAGTTGCTTGCCGCCGGCGCCCGGTTCCGGTTGATAGGCCAGTGCGGCTATGTCGCGGTCGAGCGGGCGCAGTCGCTGAGCGGGCGCCACCGCACTGCCGATCTGGCGGCGCTGGCAGCTGCGCATGACGGGCTGTTGCGGCACCCGGGTTTGTCCGCAATCGATCGGCGCATTGTCCAGCGGCATCGTAGCCACGTACTGCGTAAGCTTGGCCATCGCGACTTTCTCGACCGCAAGCATGCGCGTGGTTTCGCGCATGCGCTTTTTGGTTATGCGGCAAGACCGAGGATGCTTTTCGGGATTACTTGCGATATAGCAAAGGACAAGCTGTTCCGGCGGCCCGACGGGGCGCCGGAGAGCGAACAGATACCGCGTTATCTGTTCAGATGAGGGGGGCGGGCCGTTCGCGGTCGAAAGTGAAAGAAGGAAGCTCCACCGTCTGAACAGGGGAAGCGATGATCGTTGACTTGAGCAAGGTGGCGGGAAGCCACCTTTCGGTAACGACCGGAGTATGCATCGTCGGCGGCGGTGCGGCAGGCGTCACTATTGCCAAGTCGTTGCTCGATCGCGGGATCGAAGTCTGCCTGCTCGAGGCGGGTGGCATGAAGTTGGAACAGGATCAGCAGGCACTGCTGGCCGGCGAGTCGGTCGGCGAGCCCGTCAAGGTCGAGGAAGGTCGCTTCCGCCGGCTGGGCGGCGCGACCGGCAGCTGGACCGGGCGCTGCGCCGAGCTGGATCCCATCGATTTCGAACGGCGCGCCTGGGTGCCGCGAAGCGGCTGGCCGATAGGACTGGACGACCTCAAACCCTATTACCGCGAAGCTGAGGCGATGTGCGGCTTCACCGAGCCATGGCGGGCCTCCGTGCCCGCTTATGAGCGGCTTGCGGCGTTGAAGTTCACGGACGAAGCGGTTTCGCCGTTCCTCTGGCGTTTCGCGCCCAAGGGCAGGAATCGCTACCAGAATTGGGGTGATCGCTATCTCGCGCTGCTCAAGAGTTCTCGTACCGCGAGCCTTTTCCTCCATGCCAGTCTCACCCGCATCGAAGACAGCGCTACCGACAGTCGGGTCCGCGCGGTGGTCGCGAGTTCGGCAACCGGCGGATCGGTGCGGGTAGAGGCCCAGCAGTTCATCCTGTGCTGCGGCGGTATCGAAAATGCCCGCCTGCTGCTCAACGCGGCGATCGATGCCGAAGGGCCGCTGCGTTCGGTCGAGGCGATCGCCGGCCGCTACTTCATGCAGCATCCGCGCGTTCGGGTGGCCGAAGTTTCGCTCAATGCCGCCGGGGCCGCGCTTCAGGACCTGCTCAACCGTTTTTCCGTGCGGAGCGGCACAGAGTATGAAACGGGCTTCGCGCTCAGCGAGCGGCAGCAGCGCAGCGAGCAACTGCTCAATGCCAGCGCTATCATCCGTTATGGGCCGCGGCCGGGATCGCTGCGACATGCCATTCAGCAGATGCGAGGTGGTTCGCGGCTGCGCGACATTCGGTTGACCATGCCCTCCAACGGTATCCGGCCGATCGGCCTATGCCGGGAGGTCTGGCGCTATGCGCGCGGGGTTCATCCGCTGCTTGTCGATCCGGTCGCGACGATCGTGGTCGATGTCGAACAGGCGCCCGATCCGGCCAGCCGCGTCACACTAGCCGAGGGCAAGGATCTGTTCGGCCTCCACAAGGTGCGCGTCGACTGGCGGATTGCCGATGCCGAGCGGCGCACGGTCGCCCATTTCTCGGCCCGGATTCGCGAGATGTTCGCACGGCACGGCTGGGGGGCGTGCATCCCGATCAGCGATCTCGATCACACCGGGGGGCTGACGCGCGAACATCTGCTCGAAAGCTATCATCATCTGGGCGCGACGCGCATGTCGGTAAGCCCGGCGACGGGCACCGTCGACGCCGATTGCCGGGTACACCACCTCGCCAATCTGCATGTCTCGGGCGCATCGGTGATGCCGACCGGCGGCCACGCCAATCCGACCTTCACGATCGTTGCGTTGGCACTGCGACTTGCCGACCGGATCGGGTCGCAGATGCGTCCGACGCTTAACTGATCATCCGCTGGCCAGCAGCGGGCGTACCCCGTACATGCCGCGATCGTTTCGTCTCGCATCGAGATAGGGTTTGATCGCGGGCCGTCTAAGCAAATGGCGGGCCATGATGCCCAATTGTCCCAGTTCGAACTTGCGATCCGCGGCGGCGGCGACACGGCGTATCCGGTAGGTGACAGGTAGCAGAAGATTGCCCTCGATCGCGCCGCGCAGCGGCTTGGGGAATCCGGCGATTGCGCCGAAGAAGCGGTTTGCCTCGTCGCGGTTCTGGAAGATCGATCGTGCGCCGCGCTGGAATATCCGGCGCAGCGCCGACAGTTCCTGCTCGCTCAGCGATGTGACGCTCAACCCGGCCGCTTCATGCGCTGCCTGTTGGAAATCGGCGATGGCGAGATCCCACAGCCCCTTGCGCGCCATGATGCTGCCGCGCTGGATGCGGGCGGTGAGCAGCTGTCGCTCAGTTAGCAAGCCTGCGCCGCCGATATAGAATTCATGAAGCTGATGGCTGAAATAGATTTCGCGGAAGATCAGGTGGTTATACTTCCGCCACGCCTGTTCGACGTCGTGCGCCTTCACGCTGGCATTCTTCGGACCGCGCACGCCCTGATGATGGCGCTGATGGAAGGCGACGATCGGCAAGCCGACGCCGCGAAAGTTGCGGCCGAGCCGCAGCGCCATCTCATAATCCTGCGATCGCGCCAGCCGGGTATCGAAAGGACCGACGACATCGTAGCAACTGCGCCGCGCCAGCATCGCGCCCTGCCAGATGAAGAAGTCCTCCATCAGCCGCACATAGAGCGCCGGACGCTCGTCGGCGGCATAGGCCATGTTGCGCTCGCGCGCCTCGTTCGGCCAATCTCCGAAGAACTTATCGCACAGGCCATAGGCGTAACCTGCTTCGGGATGCTCGACGAGCGCGTCATGCAATGCCGCGAGCGTCCCCTTCGCGGCAATGTCATCGTCGTCGAAGATCCAGATGAACTCCTGCGTAGCATGGGAAAGACCGTTATTCAGCGCGGTCGCCTTCCCCGCATTGTCTTGGCGGATATAGCTTATGCGGGGCAGGAAGCGCTCGACCACAGTAGCCGTATCATCCTCCGATCCATCGTCGATCACGATTATTTCGGCGGGCGGCGGCTGCTGTTCCAGGACGCTTTCTATTGCCTCGGCTAGATAGTGCGCCCGATTGAACGTCGGCATCAGCACGGTAATCGGCAAGGGTGAAAGTCCGTCTTGGGTCATGAGGGGCACGTCTCCGTTGTGGCGCCTCCCCCCGAAGGCGAATCATCAAATGCATGTTCGGCCTAACGAACTGCGGCCTGACAGACCGTTATGAGCGCCGAGGCGTTATTGAGTCGCGATCAGTTGAACAATACGGTCACTGATTAAAAAAAGATGGTGTTATGCTGCAGTGCGAATATAACTGATTCACGGGGGCAGTAAACACTCACCAGAAGGTTGGGGACTGCCATGCGGACAGGGCCGGTAAAGGGGTCAGCCGAACCGATTAACAATCTCCGTCGCAGCGCTGTTCATGGAACGGCGGCTATTGGCGGCGCTCAAGTCATTAAGTTCCTTACTCAATTACTATCTGTCGTAATTTTGGCACGACTCCTCGCACCTTCGGACTTCGGCCTGTTCGCAATGCTGATGCCGCTCGCGGCTTTCGTCATGATGTTACAGGATATCGGTCTTTCGCAGGCGGTCGTCGCAAGCGGCGAGCTGACCCATGAACAGGCCAGCACGATGTTCTGGATCAACGCGGCGCTGTCTTTGCTGCTCGCGCTCCTGTTCGCGCTGTGTGCGCCGCTGATCGCTTTGTTTTTTGGTCAGCCTGAGCTGGTGGGACCGGCGCTGGCGCTGGCGGGTACCGTGCTCATCTCAGGCCTTGCAACGCAGCATTTCGCTTGGCTTTCCAAATCGTTGCGCTTCGGCACGGCTGCGCTGATCGACATCGCCTCGACCTTGTTGGGTTTCCTGGCGGCGGTCGCGATTGCGCTGGTCGCGCCGGGCATCTGGGCGCTGGTCGCATCCGTATTGGTGGCCATGGTGGTGGGGCTGATCGGGGCTTGGACGACGGCGCGCTGGATGCCAGGCCGCCCTGCGCCGTTCGCCGAGGTTCGCGACCTGCTCCGGCTCGGCGCGGGTCTCTCGACCTTCACCCTGACCAATTTCTTCGCCCGCAATCTCGACAACATCATGATCGGCCGCTGGGCCGGGGCGGTACAGCTCGGTTTATATGATCGGGCCTACAAGCTGTTGCTGTTCCCGCTCCAGCAGATCAACAATCCAATTGGCCGTGTGATGGTGCCGGTCCTGGCCAGGCTCAATGATGAGCCTCATCGGTATCGCCACGCCTATCGCCGGACGCTGCGGTTGATGCTTCTGTTCACCGTGCCCGGCGTCGCGTTCATGCTGATGTTCGCGCACCCGCTGATCACCCTGCTGATGGGGGAACGCTGGGCGCCCGCAGCCACGATCTTCACCTGGCTGGCGATCGCGGCGCTGCACCAGCCAATGAGCGCCACTTTCGGCTGGCTCTTCATAAGCCAAAAGCGCGGCGGCGATTTCGCCCGCTGGGGCATATTCAACATGATCACCAGCGTCGCAGCCTTCGCGATCGGACTGCCTTGGGGCGCAATCGGCGTCGCGGCTGCTTATGCTTTAAGCGACGTGCTGATCCGCATGCCGGCGCTGTGGTGGTGGGTCGGGCGTTCGGGCCCGGTTCGCCACCGTGATTTGCTGGACATCGTCTGGCCCTCCGCGCTCGCGCTGAGCGGCACATTGGCCGCGCTCTATCTATACCGGGTAGTGGGCGACGTGCCGGGCTTATCCGGCCTGATGCTCGGCGGATTTCTGGCCTTTGGCTGCTTCTGGGCCTTCCTGGCGGTCTTCGCTGGTGGGCGTGAAAGCCTGGCGGAGGCCGGCAGGCTCGTCGGCGGCCGGCTGGCTCGCTTTCGCCAAGGCGACGAAACGAGCCGATGCGTCGACGGATACAGCCGGAGCGTGGCACACGCCACAGTCGAATAATTTTGAAGTGCAATAGGGGAGGGGGCGCCCCGAAGGATCAGTTGGAGGTTGAGAGTCGGTCATGACAGAGCATGTGCAGGAGTTTCCCACGCTCGAAGCCCGCCCGGAGGGTGGCCGCCTGAAAGGCCTGCTGCCCGATCCGGGCCATCTGTGGATGGTGTTCAGGCGTCACCTCTGGCTGTTCCTTGGGGTGGTCGGCGTGATCCTGGCCCTCGTCGCGCTGCGCACGCTGACGATGGTACCGATCTATACCAGCACCACCAGTGTCGTGATCGAACCGCGCAAGAACGATGTCATCAAGGTGCAGTCGGTTGTGCCCGATCTCCCCGCCGGCAGCGATATCGTCGACACCGAAGTTCGCATGATCACCTCGCCCACGCTGGCGATGCGCGTGGCCACGGATCTCAGCCGCCAGGGCTATGATATCGGGCCCATCGCCACCGAGACGCAGCTCGAACGCAGCGCGGCGGCGCTGCTCCGCCGCGTCGCGGTGGTGCGCGCCGGGCTGACCTATGTCATCGACATCACCGCCAGTTCCGACAATCCGGACATGGCTGCCGCGATCGCCAACACCTTTGCCCGGCAATATGTCGCCAGCCAGAAGGACGCGAAGGTTGGGGCGACCCGCTCCGCCAATGTGTGGCTCAATCGCCGTCTGACCGAACTGCGCGCAGCCGCCGGGGCGGCCGACGCCGCGCTTCAGAATTACAAGATCCGCAACGGCTTGATGAGCGCGCAGGGCGCGACGATGGCTGAGCAGGAAGTCTCCGCGCTCAATCAGCAGATTTCACTCGCCCGCGCCGAACTCGCCGAGAAGCAGGGCCGTCTGTCCGCGGCGCGCGCGCAGCTGTCGCGCGGCGGGGGGGGCGCCGATGTCGGCGCATCGCTCAGTTCGGGCACTGTCGGCGGCCTGCGTGCTCGCGAGGCCGAAGCGAGCCAAAATCTCGCGCAGCTCGAATCGCGTTACGGCCCGCTCTATCCCGAGGTGAAGACCGCCAAGAGCCAGCTTGCCGACATTCGCGCGCAGATTCAGCAGGAAATCGACCGTATTCTGTCGAGCCTCGAGGCCGAAGTGCGCGTGGCCTCATCGCGGCTCGGCTCGCTGCAGGGCAGCCAGTCGTCGGCGCGGGGCTCGCTTGCCTCGAACAGTTCGGCACAGGTCGGCTACATGGAGCTCGAACGGCGCGCCGAGGCGACCAAGCTGATCTACGAAGCCTTCCTCAACCGGTCGAAGGAAACGGCGGCACAGGAAGGGTTGCAACAGCCCGACGCCCGGATAGCCTCCTTCGGCGCCGTGCCCGCTCTCCCGGACTCGCCTAATTATCAGATCGCGGCGCTGTTCGGCATTTTCGCGGCTCTGTTCAGCGGCTTCGTCGCCGTGGCCCTCGCCGAATATCTCCAGCGGGGCGTCCGGACCAAAGCGGACGTCGAGCGCCGACTGCGCGTCCGCTATGCCGGCGCGGTGCCGACGCTGAGCTCGACGTTGAACGGCCTGCGCGAGACCGAGGCGCCGCATGATTATATCGTCTCGCACCCCTTTTCTTCCTTCGCCGAGTCCTTCCGCAGCCTGCGCGCCTTCGTCGCGTTGCGCAGCCGTGCGCGCGCGCTCGCGATCTCGTCACCGCTGCCGCAGGAAGGCAAAACCACCACCTCGGTCTGTCTGGCGCGGACGGCGGCGCTGGCGGGAACGAGTACGGTGCTTGTCGATTGCGACCTTCGCCGCCGCGGGACCAGCACGATGCTGCTCCGCGAACCGGGCCCTGGTCTGGTCGAGGTGTTGACGGGCGAAGCGCGGCTCGACGACGCGCTGGTGCTGGACGAACCGACCGGCCTCTATGTGCTGGGCACGTCCGAATCCCCATCGAGCGCCTTCGATCCGCTGACGCCGGGCAATCTCGACAAGCTGATCAAGCAGTTGAAGGAGCGGTTCGAATTCATCGTTCTCGATACCGCTCCGGTGCTCGGCGTTGCCGATGCTCGCGCGGTGGCGGCGGCGGTCGACAGCGTGCTGGTCATCACCCGCTGGCGCAAGACATCGATCAACGCCGCCGAAACCGCGATCGAGCTGCTCCTCGACGCCAATGCCAATGTCGCCGGCCTCGCGCTCACCCAGGTCGACATTCGGCGATACGCCAGCACCGGGCAGAGCGACGTCTATGGCTATCACAAGAAATTCTCGGGCTACTATCAGAACTGAGGAAGGCCGTTTGGGGGCAGGCGACAACCATCAGAGGAGGTTTCATGCGAGTATCTGCGTTTCTGGCCATGCTTTCGGGCACGGTCCTGAGCCAGGCTGTCCAGGCTCAGGAGGTCCCGCCCCATGTCGGCGTGGCCGATCGCGCGCGGCCGGCCTTCGACGCGCTCGGCATCCGCACGGGCTCGCTGCTGGTTTTTCCGGCGATTACCGGGCGGCTCGAATATGACGACAATGTCCTTGCCAGTTCCGCGGGGAAGCGCGGTGACAGTGTCTTCTATGTCGAACCCGAAGTCCGGGTACGCAGTGACTTTTCCCGCCATGCGTTCGACACGCGGGTCTATTACCGCCGCAGCTTTCACAATAAGCTGTCGGGCGAGGACTCCAGTGAATATGGCGTCACCGGCCGCGGGGTCGTCGATGTCACGCGCCGGACGCGGATACGCGCAGGCGCCGCCTTCGAACATAACGCCGAGAACCGCGCGAGCCTGTCGAGCTTCACCGGATCGCGCACTCCGGTGAAATATGACCGCTTCGCCGGGTCGCTCGGTCTCGAGCAGGAGGTTGGCGACTTCATCCTGCTCGGGCGCGGCGAATATCGACGGATCAGCTATGACGACGCGGTCGATCCGCTGGGCAACGTCATCGATCTCGAATTTCGTAATCTGAAGGTCAGGACCGCGACCGGTCAGATATCCTACCGGCTACGCTCGGGAACCACGGCGTTCGTCCGCGCCCAGGCGGAGCGGCGATTATATGATCTTCGTCCCGGCGATCCAGGTTTCGATCCTTTCACCTCGACCGATCGCAGCGGCAAGGGACTGCGCGCGGAGGCCGGGCTTGGTGTCGAGCTCACCAGCCTGATCTACGGCAATGTCCGGCTCGGCTATCTCCGCCAGAAATATGACGACGCTGCGCTGCGCGATGTCAGCGGGCTTTCCTATGGCGCGGACATTTTATGGAACGTCACCCCGCTGACCAGTTTCCGCCTGACCGCCGACCGCAGCGTCGACGAGACCAGCTCCCAAACGACTGCGGGCAATCTGCGCAGCGAGTTCACCGGTAAGGTCGATCACGAGTTGCTGCGCTACGTCATCCTGTCCGCCGGGGTTCGCTATGCCCGGATCAGCCCGGCCGGCCCAACCGCGAAGAGCAGGGAGGTCGAGGCCAATCTCGGCGTCCGCTATTTGATGAACCGCTATATGGAGTTGCGGGGCGGCTATGCCTACGAGAAGCGAAGCTCGGCTACCAATGTGATCCGCTTCAGCTCCAACCGTGTGTTCGTCGGCCTGACCCTGAAGCGCTGATCGTCAGGCTGGACGGCAGGCGACCGACCAGTCCGTCCGCGGCGGGATACGGCCGCCGCACAGCAGACCCAGCAGGCTAGGCGATACCCGTCGCAGGACTGCCGCGATGGCTAGTCCGGCGGCGAGCGCCTGGAATGGGGCTGTGGCGAAAAACAGCGGATAGAGCGGATGATGGTAGGTCACGCCTGCGGCTTCGATCAGGCGCCAGGCCAAGCCAAGCCACAGCACATGCGAGCAGAAGACGATGAAGATATAGGGCTCGATCGCCTGAATCAGCGGATTCCACCGCTGCCGTAGCACCCAGCGCGCGACGATCCAGACGAACCATGCGCCGCATATTCGTTCCAGAAAAAGGCCCATGGCGAAGGCGAGCTTCAGCCAGTCGGCGCCCGCCGTATCGAGCAGCATCTGCACCATGACCGCAGTGGTGAAAGCCGGCGCGAGCAGCCCGGCGGCGATGATCAGCCGCTTCTGCCGCAGGTCGGGTTTGGCCGATAATTTGCCCAGTGCGATTGCGACGCCGGCGGTGAAGAACAGCAGTGGCCCCGACCCGACGAACAGAGGCCATGTCCAGCCCGCCAGCGACAGGATCGCTATCAGCGTCAGCGAAGCGATCGGCGCTCGCTCGACCGCCAGCCTGATAAGCGGAAAGAGTACGGCACAGAGGAAGATGTCGCGCAGGAAATAAAGCGGATGGATCGCGGGTTCGGCCGTCAGGGCGAACAGGGCATTGGCCGCTTCGCCAATGCTGGAGAAGGGCAGATGCCGCGCCAGCGCCACGCTGAGCAGGACCGCGATCACGTTCCAGCCGACGAGGGGCACGAGCAGCGAGCGGGCTTTCTTGCTCAGCCGTTGCAGTGCGTCGATCGCGCCGTGCTGATGCACCATCAGATAGCCCGAGATGACGCTGAGCAGCGGCACGCTGGCCCGGCCGAACAGTTCCTGACAATAGAGGAAGATGAGATCGAATGTTTCGATCGCGCGGGGCGGATCGCCTAGATCTACCCGCCAGGGCGGGACATGGATTATCACCAGCCCGAGGATACCGAGGACGCGGGCGACACGGATCGAATCCGATATGTCGCGCGACACCCGGTTCATTGAACGACCGGGCGTATCAGCCAGGTCAATATGCCCTCTGCGTCACGAAGCGCTGACGCTCGCCACGGAAGAAGCGGGGGCGGCTCGGTTCGGTTTCCGCTACTGCGCCCTTCAGCCATCCCATGCTGATCACCAACGCCGCCGCGATCAATGAGGTGGTGTAGTGGAAGGGCCCGGTCCCGATCGACTCGAATGGCATGCGCACGATTTCGTAGGTGAGCAGCGTGCACCAGCCGATCATGGCCGCATTGGGCCGGATCATCGTCCGCAGCAGCAGCGTTACCGCAAGGATCGCAAAGACCCCCACGAACAGAATCAGGCCGATGATACCGAGATGGACGAGAAGTTCGGTGGGCGTGCTGTGGAAGTTGAAGCCCGATCGAGAGGTGATGCCGGCATGGCGCCACAAGCCTTCAGCGTCGAGGTTTCCCTTTCGCCAGAAGGCGTTGTAGCCAAGCCCGAGCAGCGGACGTTCGTTGATCAGCGCCGCAGCGCGATCCCACAGATAGACGCGACCGGTGAGGGTGCTGTCCTTACCCATGGCCAGCGAAAGCTGATTTACCAGCGGCTGCAGCCATATCTTCTGGGTTAGCACTGCCGTGGCGATCGTCATTATCGCGGTGATCGCGGTGACGACGCGCGCCGGTTTCGGGAAAAGTCGCGAGAAATTCCAGAGGATCAGCAATGTCAGGGCGATGCCGGCGGCGAGAATGGCGCCGGCGGACCGTGCCGCGATCATCGCTTGCAGCTGGACCACCAGACCGAGCATGGCCAGCGCGATGAAAAGCCGTTTCCGCTCCTCGATCGAGTCGATCAATATCGTGATCGACAGGATGAGGCCAACAGCGGCGCAATCGCCTGCGGTATTTTTGGCCTGGGCGAGGCCGGCAAAGGCTGAATTGCCCATTGCGCCCCCACCCCAAGTCACGCTGCGACCGAAGACGATCGCGGCGGTCCCATATATGACGAAAGCCAGGAACACGCCGCGCGTCGCCGCCTTTCGGTCCAACCCGGCGCCAATGATGCAGCCGATCAGCGCGGTGATCAGAAACTGGAAGCCATAATAGCGCGTCGCGCCGGGATCGATCGACCACATGAAGGAAGCCACCGCGAACGCGGGAAGCAGCAGATAGGGGGCCGAGGCGGTCAGCAGGCGGGGCAGATCCTCGCGCCGCCAGATCACATGCGCCCCGAGCAAGGCGAGCAGTAGCAGCGGGGTCAGCGATTTCAGCTGCGGCACGAACAGCATCAGGCTGATCGCGGCAAAACCGAAGAACAGGTCATAGCCCTTCGCGGCGCGGATGTCGCCGGCGTCGACCGGAACCGCCAATCGCCTCGCCACTGGAGTGGTTGCCATAACGCCCGCCTTTTAGAAGAAGCGTTCTCCGACGCGGATCGTGTCGCCCGGCATCAACGCCACCGCGACACTCTTGATCTCGATCGGACGTTCGGACGTGTCGAGCGCGCGCTTAATGAACACGCGGCGGGTGTTGGCGCGATAACTGAAGCCGCCGGCCATCGCGACCGCCTGCTGCACGGTGATGCCATTGACGAAGGGATATTCGCCCGGCTTGTTGATCTCGCCTAAAATGTAGAAGGGTCGATAGTTGAGCACCTCCGCGGCAACGCGCGGATCCTTGAGATAGCCGGCGGCCAGCTTCGAGCGTATATCCTCCTGCATGGCTTCGACCGTCTGGCCGCGCGCCGGGATATTACCGATCAGCGGGAAGGAGACGACTCCGGTGCTGCTGACGACATATTCGCCGTCCAGCTTGGGCTCGCCGAACACACTGATGCGAACCTTGTCGCCGGTGCCGAGGATATAAGCCGGGGCCTCCGCAGTCGGCGGTATGGCGGGTTCGGTGTCCGCCGACGCGGGCACGTGGAGGCCGATGCTCAGCAGGAGGAAGAAAACGAATTTCCAGAAGCATTTTTGGGCCATGGAATTGAATGATGTCATGGTCGGTAGCCTTTCCCGTTCGGGCTGGGCGGTCCCCGCCGATCAATAAGCCTGTCGGTGGAAGAACAGGGTGATCGCCGTCCGTGCGATGATGATCAGGTCGAGCGAGATCGACCAGCGTTCGATATATTCGAGATCGCTGTCGATCCGGCGGATAATGTCCTCTTCGCGCAGCGTGTTGCCGCGGAAGCCGCGGACCTGAGCGAGGCCGGTCAGCCCGGGCAGCACCCGGTGTCGGGCCGGATAGCGGGCGACCACTTCTTCATAGAGCCGGTCCGCCGCCTTCGCGCCATAGGCATGCGGACGGGGGCCAACGAGTGACATATCGCCGCGCAGGATGTTGATCAGCTGTGGCAGCTCGTCGAGGCTGGAGCGGCGTAGAAAGCTGCCCACGCGTGTGACGCGGGCATCACCGCGCGTCACAAGCCGGTCGGCGTTCTGGTCGGTCGCCGCCATATGCATGCTGCGGAACTTGAACATCGTGAAAGGCTCGTTGTTCATGCCTCGGCGCTTCTGGCGGAAGAGGACCGGCCCAGGCGATTCGATCCAGATAGCGAGGGCGCAGCACAGCATGAGCGGGCCGAAGAAAAGCAGCGCGAGGGCGGCGACGCTACGGTCGATCGCGATCTTCACCAATGCGCCAAGGCCCTGCATCGGTCGCTGATAGAGCGCGATGGTGGCGAAGGGGCCGCAGCGTTCGATCCGCATCGTCCGTCGCGCGAGCTGGAGCTCGGATGGGACTATCATCACATCGACATTAACTTCTTCGAGCCGCCGGACGACATGCTCGATCACGCCCTGGTCGCTCCAGGGAAGGTTGAGCAGAATTGCGTCCACATGGCCGGCGCGCGCGCGCGCGATCAGATCGTCGAGGCCGCAGCGTACGTTGATCTGGTCGGGCGCCGAGACGTCGACTCCCTCGGCCTCGCCATAGACGCTGTCGATCTGGAAGCGGCGGTCGTTGTTCTGGAGAATGTTGAGCAGATGCTCGATCCGCCCGTTGGTGCCGTAGATCGCGAGCCTGTCGCCCAACGCACCACTGCGGTGGAGTGAGGCAGACAGCTGTTCCGACAACGCCATGACCACGAAGATCACCAGGCAGCCGGATATGATGCCGGTGCCGATCCACATCCGCGATAGTTCGAGATTATCCTTGGTCAGGAAGGCGACGACAATCATCGCGCCCGCGGCCTTCAGCCAATAGCCTATTTTCTGAGCCAGTCGGTCGGTCATGCAGTCGAGTGGCGAATCCCGGCCAACCGCGCAGAGCCCGGCATAGGTGACGAGCCACAACATGGTTCCCCAAAAGACGCTGTTCGGCTGATAGATAATCCAGTTCGGGAATAGCGATGCGCTGAACATCAGCGACGCCGCCAGCACCGCGAACTCGCATGCGCGCCGCGTATCCCGGGCGATGTGAAAGGATAAGCCCTTCTTGCGCGTGGCCAATTGACTTGTGGCACCTGCCGACACATCATCGATGATCTCGTCGGGACGCAGCGGTGCGCCAGCCACATCATTACTAGGCTGCAACCGAAGGTGCATCGTCGAACGAAGCATGAGAATCTCCCTAAACCCGCTCACGCAGCGAGTTTCGATGTTCCCCCGTCAATTACTTTGCAATGCACCATGAGCATGGTCAATTGCACAGCGCAGCTAATCGCGGAATTGCGCCATATTCACCGCGTGTTCGGCACATTTCACCGTTCTTGGATTTTGTTCCCATTTTTTTGCGACGAACGGCAAATTATTATTCTTGGAAATAACGGCTTATCGCTGAATTGGGACATTTCGTCTCAAGCGTTCTTTTTGCAGGTCTCGAAAAGCACTTCGTTCATCTGGTCGTAATCTCCACAGATATGGGAACAACTGCTGATTCCCTGTGTTGCATTGCAATAATGGAGTGGACCGTGGCCAGATTTTCGTCGTCAATCGTTGCATTTACCTTTCTCGCGATTGCGGCTGGCGCAATCGGCAGTGCAGGAGCCGACTCGGCGATACGTTCCGGCCCGCCTGCGGGGCGCGCTATGCAGCCGAGTTTCAGCGAAGAGTTCAATGGCAACCGGCTGCGACCCGATGTCTGGCGACACGCGTTCAAAGGTTGTGGTAAGCCCGGCACCATCGCCAACCGCAGCTTGTATGGAAATCGCGAGCGGCAGATCTATTTCGATCCCGAGTTTCTCGGTGCGGGGGTGCAGCCCTTCTCGTTGCGCAACGGCATACTCAGCATCACCGCCCGGCCACTCGAGCCCCTTGTCCAAGCCCGGCTGCGCGAGGCGCTGGACCGGCAGCCCGCTAATATTCGCCGCAGCGCCCTAGGCCAGGTCCGCTATAGTTCGGGGCTGATCACTACCAAATGCAGCTTCCAGCAGACCTATGGCTATTTCGAAATCCGTGCGCGCTGGACCGGCGGCAAGGGCATCTGGCCCGCCTTCTGGTTACTGCCCGCAGGGGGCGGATGGCCGCCTGAGATCGACGTGATCGAGGCGCATGGCGACAAGCCTAACACCGCGTTCCAGAGCCTCCATTCGAAGCTGCACAAGCCGGTGACCCGCAAGGTCACGATGGCCGGGACGAACGACCGGTTCCATCTCTACGCGGTGCTGTGGACGCCGGAGACGCTCGATTACTATATCGACGGGGTCAAGACTGCGTCCATCCCGACCTCCGCCGACGCCTCAAAGCCGATGTACATGATCGCCAATCTGGCAATCGGGGGCAAATGGCCGGGTGACCCCGATGCATCGACGGTAATGCCCGCGCGAATGGAGATCGACCATATCCGCGTCTGGCGTTTCGCCGATCGGCGATAGGTTCAGGCGATGACCTCTGCCGACCGGCGCAATTGCTCCATCGGCAGGACCGGGCCACGTCCGATCGACAGATAATGGAAGCCGGCTTTGGCCATCTCATCGACCTCGTAGACATTGCGCAGATCGATGAAGAGCGGTTCGGCGAGCAACTCGCGGATGCGTGGCAGGTTTAGGGCGCGGAACTCGTTCCACTCAGTCATCAGCACTACCGCGGCAGCCCCATCGACGGCGCGATAAGCATTGTCGACGAACTCGACACCGTCCAGCATCGCTTCGGCGGCCGAGCGGCCCTCGGGATCATAGGCACGGACCAGAGCGCCCGCCGCCTGTAGTTCGGGAATGACGACCAGACTCGGTGCGTCGCGCATGTCGTCGGTATTCGGCTTGAAAGTTAGACCCAGCACCGCGATCGTCTTGCCCTCGACGCTTCCGCCGCAGGCGGTGACAACCCGGCGGGCCATTTCCTTCTTGCGTTCGTCATTCGCCTCCACGGTCGCATCGACGATCCGCAGCTTGGCATTCGCCTGCTCGGCGGTGCGGAGCAGCGCCAGCGTGTCCTTCGGGAAACAGGACCCGCCATAGCCGGGACCGGGATTCAAGAACTTGTTGCCGATGCGCCGATCCATGCCGATGCCCTTGGCCACGCCCTTCACATCCGCCCCAACCGATTCACACAGGTCGGCGATCTCGTTGATGAAGGCGATCTTTACCGACAGGAAGGCATTGGCGGCATATTTGATGAGTTCGGCGGTGCGGCAATCGGTGAACAGCAGCGGGGTCTCGCGCAGGAACAGCGGCCGATAAATCGCGGCGAGCACGCGCTTGGCATAGTCGCTCGACACGCCGACGACCACGCGGTCAGGGCGTTGGAAATCCTCGATCGCGGAGCCTTCGCGCAGGAATTCCGGGTTGGATGCGACGTGCAACTGCTTGCCCGGAGCGACCTCCGCGATGATCGCCTCGACTTCGCTCGCAGTGCCGACCGGGACGGTCGACTTGTTGACGATCACGCAGCCCTCGTCGCAGACCGTCGCCAGGTCGCGCGCGGCGGCGAACACATAGCTGAGATCGGCATGGCCGTCGCCGCGCCGCGACGGCGTACCTACGGCGATGAACACTGCCTCGGCGCCTTTCACGCCCTCGGCGAGATCGGTGGTGAAGGAAAGGCGCTCGCCCTTCACGTTGCGGCGGATGAGATCCTGAAGCCCCGGCTCGAAGATCGGTACGCGCCCGGCATTATATTCGGCGATGCGTTTCTCGTCGATGTCGACGCAGGTTACGACATGGCCGAACTCGGAGAAGCAGGCAGCCGAGACGATTCCGACATATCCCGTTCCGATGATCGTCAGGCGCATAATCTTGCTTCCTCGTTACTATGGGGTGGTTGCCGGCCAGGTGTTCCGGCGAGCCAGTCCCGAAATGATTGATAACATATAGCGGGCGAAAAATGCACTCGGGCTGCCTCGATCGCCTGGGCGGCGAGCGCGGCGCGCGGCGCGTCGTTGGCAGTCAGGCCGAGAATGGCACGGGCGAAATCGTCCGCGTTATCGGCCCGGAGGACGGCATGACTGGCGGTGTCTTCGACGCCCTGCAGCGTCACGCCGGTGGCTACTACCGCCTTGCCATGTGCCAATGCCTCGATGAGCTTGATCTTGAGGCCCGAACCGTGAAGCAGCGGCGAGATGACGACTCCGGCGTCGCGGTAGAGCACCGCCAGATCATCAACCATGCCGTGAAAGATCACGCCTGGTGCCGCCTGAGGGAAGGCGGCCGCCACCGATCCGGCGACATCCAGCCGCAGTTCGGGCCGTGCGGCGCGCAACTGCGGCCAGACCTGGTCGATAAACCAGCGCAGGCCGTGGACATTGGGTGCGGTGTTGCTGCCGACGAACAGCAGGCGGCCAGCATCGCCGGGCTGCGGCGCGTCGACGGGCTGCGCGGCCATCGGCGCCAGGATCACCATGCGGTCGGGCAGGGCGCGTGTGATGAAGTCCGCTTCGGCGGCCTGGATCGCGATCACCGCATCGGCCTTGCCGAGCAGGGCCAGTTCGCCATCGCGGCTGATGCCCGCAACGCTGTCGCGGTCGCCGGTCGCTGCAAAGCCGCCTGATCGCGCGTGGAACAGGTCGTGCATCACGATTGCGCTGGGCGCATTCGGACGCGCAACATAAGGCAAGGCGCGCGCCAGGAACATATAATCGGCGATGACGATATCGGCGTTCGGACGGGCGTGGGCGGTGACAAAGAGTTGATCGGCCTTGGTCCAGGGAGCGGTGATCGCATAGGGGGCGGGACGATCTATTGTCCAGCGCGCTTCGACACCGAACCTGCGCGCCATGCGCCGGACGATGCCGATGGCAGCCTTGCCCCAGACCCTTGGATCGCGCGCAACCATCCAGTCGCCGATACGCATCGCTCCATGTACTTTGTGCGATGCGAACACCTTCATCTCCGGACGGAGCCGGAAGAAGGGCGTCCGTCCGAACAGGGCGGGGGATGGCTGCACCAGGTGCGGCTCGTGTCCCGCCGCCCGCGTCGAGCGCGCGAGGTCGATCAGATAGGCCGAGCTGCCGTTGGTCGCGCCGACCAGCCGCTGGTTGCTGATGACGCAGGCCCGGGGCGGGCCTGCATTGATTGTCTCGGTGCCGCTGCGGCTGAAAAGTCTTTTCACCTTCGATGCGACCGGCATCCCGAACAGGGGGAGAAGGCCGGGGCGGCTGATCGCCAGCGCGGCAGCGCGGCCCGGGCGACGTGCCTTCAGCGCTTGGACGCTCAGGGTGAAGTCTCGCGTGTTGCGCAGAGCGCGGTTGCGCCGGGCGAGCGCGTTGCGGATGTCGGCTGGCGCGTCACGTAGGTCGGCGGCCAGCCGCGCGCCCGCCATCACCATCGCCTCGACGTTCACCAGCGAGAGGCGGTGCGAGGTCGACGAGCCATGTTTGCGGTAGAAATAGCCGGCCTCGGCGACCGTACGATAGCGTGCGCCGGCGCGCAGCAGCTGGATCACGAGTTCGTCATCCTCGGCGATCCGCAGGCTTTCGTCATAGCGGATGCCATGGTCCCGGATGAGATCGAGCCGGATCAGCGGTTTCAGGAAACCCAGATTGGGGTGTCGGCCATACAGCACGCTTTCCCGGAAATAGCCGGCCAGCGTCACCCAGGCGCCGTTCGCGGCCCTGCCATACCGGAAGAAAAAGGTAGGCGCGCTGCGGTTCTCGTCGTCGAAAATGATCATGTCGTCGGCGATCATATCGGCATCGACGGCGTCGCAGATCGTCACGAGCCGCTTCAACCGTTCGGGATGATAGAGGTCGTCGCTGTCGAGAATTGCGACGAAGCGCCCGCGGGCCAGATCGAATCCTCGATTGCGCGCCGCGGCAGGGCCGCCATTGCGCTCCATCAGGTGAAGGCGGACACGGCGATCGGCGGCGGCCAGCTCCCGTGCGATCGACGCGCTGTCGTCGGTCGAGCCGTCATCGATAATGATTACCTCAATCTCGCGCAGCGACTGGTCCAGCGCCGACCGCACCGACGCTCGCAGATACCCGGCGGCGTTGAAGCAGGCGACGATGACGCTGACCGTCGGTCGGTCGGTCGGCTGGTTCATGCTGGGACACCTGGCAAGATCGTCTCCGCTATCTGGCAACCGCGGCCCCGCATGGCGGGGTGCGCGCAGGCGGGCGAGGATGCTGACGGAAATGGTGAAATTCCATGACGATGTACTTCGATCCACCCTGAGGAAAGAAGCGATCGTCTCAAAAAAACCGCCGCGGCATGGAGGAATGCAGCAAAGCTATTCAGTATTAACCCAAGGTGAATCGCGGCTTGCTCGCGACCAGTGATGCCTTTACACCCGATGGTGTGAAACGGGCGCCAGATAAGACCGGAACTGAGACGGGAGGGGACGACCATGGCCGACGTCTTAATGCCGCGTTCCTGTCTGTTCGTCCCACGGTATCTCCGGCTCGCAGCTTGCGTGCATATTTGCGTAGGCGAATGGAACAGCCAGTTACTGTAACGGAAAATGAGTATCGCTTTCCGGGCGCTGTGCGGGGTCTTATCGCCGTCTCGCTCGCTATAGGGTGCTGGGTTGTCGTGATCGGCGGCGGATGGATGCTCGCCCGCTACATACTCGGCTGAGTTACAGCGGCATGTCATGGCCGCTCTCCTTTCCAGCCTGAATTAACCGCATATCGCCATCCTCGATCCGAAGCGCGGTCAGGATTCCTGACATATAGGCGCCCGTGTCGATACCGATGCGGTTAGGGCGGATGCGGGCTTCATTCTCGATCGTATGGCCGTGGACGACGATCTTCTCGAACGGCGCCCGGGATTCCGTAAACTCTTCGCCGATCCATAGCAGAGCATCTTCTTCCTGTTCCGCCAGCGCGACGCCTGGCTTGATGCCGGCATGGACGAAGGCGTAGTCGCCCAACGTCACCATCGACCTGGCATGTTCGATGCTGCGAAGGTGCGAAGCGGGCATCCTTTGCAACATCGCATCGCGCGCCGCGATGAAAGTCGTGGCGGGCGCGTCCAGCGCGGGCGGTTCGACGCCGTAGGACCGCATCGTCGCGCCGCCACCGAACATCAGCCAGCCCTCGCCGTCCGGCTGCTCCAGGAAGTCGAGCATCGCGCGCTCGTGATTGCCCATCAACTGCTGGAACTCGATGTCTCCACGCCGCTGGAGCCATGTCGCGGCCTCCACCACCTGCGCCGAATGCGGGCCGCGATCGATCAGGTCGCCGAGCTGGATAATGATCGGCCGGCGACCGTTTGCCGTCATGGCGGCGTCGCGGGCGATTTTCGCCAGAAGGTCGCGGAACAGCCCGTAGCAGCCGTGGACATCGCCAATCGCATAGGCCAGCTGACCATCGACATGGGGCGCTGGCGAAGCGGAGCGCGGTTCGGCGAAGGCAAGTGCTCCGCTCATGATATCCGGTCCTGTCGCCGGCCGTTGACCGCGAGTCGCTCGAGGTCGTCGGCCAGTTCGCGGTAGCCGGCCAGGACGGCGTCGGGATCGCGCGTGGCGCGGTCGCGGAGCTGGGTCCAGCGCCGCTGATGCGCAACCAGGAAGCGCCGCTCGACACCTTCGCGGATCGCCCGGGCATAAGCCAGGCGCAAGGCCCGGTCGGCTTCCAATATGTCGTGCCGCATGCACCAATGGCGCTCGAGTCGATCGCCTGCGCATTGTGAGCCTCCGGGCGGCGCTTCGGCAGAGGCCCGAGCTTCGTCGGACCGCGTGACCGGCTTCGTGGGCGTTCTTTCCACCATAATCGCCTTGGCGACCGGCGGATTTATCGCCTTGGCAACGGGCGAATTTATCGCCTTGGCGACGGGCGGATCGGGCGTCGCAGCTGGCGGCTGCGCGGCTGCCGTACGAATCGGGAGGGCGGGCGCCGCTTCGAACGGATTTTCCGCGACGGTCGCAGCGGGCGCCACAATCTTGCGCGGCGCTGTCATATGGCCTGTTAGCTGCGGTATCCCGACCGCAACTACGCCAAGCAGCAGCCCGGCCAGCGCCGCACAGACGAGCGGGCCGGCGGCGATTCGGCGGCGTCGATGGAATGCTGCATAGGTCTTCGGGTCATCGGCCTTCCGCACAGGCATGGCATGAGGCGGGGCGGGAAAAGAGCGGGCGGTTGCCCCAAAAATGGCGGTCATGTCGTCGCGGACATGGGAAAGCAGCAGAGGCTGCGCCATCTCGCCTGTCGTAGCGGCCGATGCATCGGCGCGGTGGTCGTCTGCGATGATCATATGAAGGAGATTCTCCCATCGCCGGAGCTGTCAGTCCGTTCCACCGGACATACGGTCCGAACCATGCTGCTTAGCAGCAAGGGGCTCGGCGCCAGTGTTTCGAACCGGCGCGGGAGAAAGGACAGCGAAGCTGAACCTTCGACTAACCTGAGTAAGTTTACTCTGCACGATAGCTTAAAAACCGCACGCTTCGTCGCGTTAGGCATGCAGGCTCTAATATAATCTAACAACATCGCAGCGATACTCCGGTAAGTCCGGCGCCACCCCCAAACTTTACTCAAAATGGTCGGTAAAGACATTATTTCGATGACGTATCGAAATGATCTTCTTCATGCTGCTTGTTGTAATCGCGGCTGTCAACAGGTTGCATTGCACAAATGCGGTTGACGGACGCATCGGATCATGTTCCTATCTAGCCGTTACAAGTCCGATCCAAGTTTTGTCCTACCAAGTTGCACGGGGTTTTTACTGGAGCGACCATTTGGCTGTGGGGCCGAATCCGCGCCGGTTTTTACTGCAGTACCGGGGGGTACGTTGGGGTCCAGGGGCCCTGGCCGTGGCATATCTGGAAAGGGATATATATGCGGATCCTCGTTACCGGTAATATGGGCTATGTCGGCCCCGCCGTCGTACGGCACCTTCGCGAAAATCATCGCGGCGCGACCATCGATGGCTTCGACAATGGCTATTTCGCGCATTGCCTGACCGGCACTACGCAACTCCCCGAACGCCAACTCGACCGGCAGATTTTCGGCGATGTCCGGGAGCTCGATGAAGGCGCGCTCAAGGGCTACGATGTCATCGTCCACCTTGCCGCGGTTTCCAATGATCCGATGGGGAGCCGCTTCGCCGCGGTGACGCGGGCGATCAATCAGGACACGTCGGTGCGTATCGGCCGGATGGCCAACGCCGCCGGTGTTCGCAACTTCGTGTTCGCGTCAAGTTGCAGCGTCTATGGCGTCGCTGATGGCGGCCCCCGCCGGGAGGGTGATTCGCTCAATCCCGTGACCGACTATGCCGCTTCGAAGATCGGCACCGAGACCGAACTAGAAGGGCTCGACGGCGACATGGTCGTGACCTGCCTGCGCTTCGCCACGGCCTGCGGCATGTCGGACAGGCTTCGGCTTGACCTTGTTCTCAACGATTTCGTCGCCTGCGCGCTGGCCTCTGGCGAGATTACCGTGCTCAGCGATGGCACCCCCTGGCGCCCGCTGATCGACACCCAGGACATGGCCCGCGCGATCGACTGGGCGGCGATGCGTCCGGCGAGCAACGGGGGCCGGTTCCTGGTGGTGAACGCCGGTATCGACAGCGCCAACTATCAGGTTCGCGATCTCGCCAATGCGGTCGCTGCGGCGGTCCCGGGGACGACAGTGAACATCAACACCGATGCTCCCGCCGACAGCCGGTCCTATCAGGTCGACTTCAGCAAATTCGCGTCGCTCGCGCCCAATCATCTGCCGCGCGTGAGCCTCGCCCAGTCGATCGACGAACTCGTCGCTGGTCTACGGAGCATGGGATTCGCCGATGCCGATTTCCGCGCGTCTCCGCTGATCCGGTTGCGCATCCTGCAGGATCATATAGCCAGCGGACGGCTCTCCGAAAGCCTGCGCTGGCTGCGTCCCGCCGACACCGCCGCCATCGCGGCCTGACGGGAGGGATCATGCGCAAGATTGCCCTGCTAGCCGGCGGGTTCGGTACCCGTTTGAGCGAAGAAACCACCGTGCGGCCCAAGCCTATGGTCGAGATCGGCGGTCGTCCGATCATGTGGCACATCATGAAGATCTATGCTCACCACGGCTATAAGGACTTCGTGGTGATCGGCGGCTACAAGGTCGACTTCATCCGCGATTATTTCCTGAGCTATCGCAGCAAGGCCTGCGATTTCACGATCGACCTGAAATCGGGCGATGTCGAATGGCTGGAGGCGGTCGGTGAGGACTGGCGGGTCACGGTGGTCGGCACCGGGATCGATACGCTGACTGGTGGACGCCTGCTGCGCGCGCGGCACCTGCTTCAGGATGGCCGCTTCGGGCTGACTTATGGCGACGGCGTCAGCAACGTCGATATTCCAGCGCTCGTCGCCACACATGAATCGACCGATGCCTGGTGCACGCTTACCGCCGTCACTCAGCCCGGACGATACGGCGCGCTGCGCTTCAGTGACGACCGCAGGCTGGTCCATGGTTTTCGCGAAAAGGGTGTGGCGGACGGTGGCCTGATCAATGGCGGCTTCTTCGTCTGCGAGCCCGAGATGCTCGACCTGATCGATGGCGACCAGACCACTCTCGAAGCCGAGCCGATGGACCGGCTGATCGCGAGGGGCAAGCTGGCCAGCTACCATCATGACGGCTTCTGGCAGAGCATGGACTCGCTGCGCGACAAGCATCTGCTCGAGGATCTCTGGGCCAGAGGCGACGCGCCGTGGAAGGTGTGGGCATGACCGGCGGGAAGGACGGGCAGATATGATACTGGTCGATACCGCGTTGCGCCGCCGCGAGGAGGAGGGGCGGCCGATCCGCGTCGGCATCGTCGGCGCAGGTTTCCAGGGCGCCGCGATCGTCCGGCAGATCGTCACGGTAACGCCCGGGATGACGGTGGTCGCGCTCGCCAATCGCAACATCGGACCGGCCAGCGCGGCGTTCGAGGCGATGGGCATCACGCCGCGCCTGTGCGACTCCCGCCGCGCTATCGAGGCCGCGATCGCCGCGGGGCAGCACGCTGTCACCGAGGATGCGATCGGGCTTGCGGAGGCCGATGGCGTCGATGTCGTCGTCGAGGTTACGGGCTCGATCGACTATGCCGCCGCGGTGATCGTGGCTGCAATTCGCGCGGGGAAGCACGTCGTCCAGATGAATGCCGAGGTCGATGGCACCGTCGGCCCGATCCTGAAGGCCCGGGCCGACGCGGCAGGGGTGATCTACAGCTTTTCCGATGGCGACCAGCCGGGCGTTCAGATGAACCTGTTCCGCTTCGTGGCCGGGCTCGGCGTCAAGCCAGTGCTGTGCGGGAACATCAAGGGACTGCACGATCCAAAGCGAAATCCAGCGACGCAGCGGGCCTTTGCCGAGAAATGGGGCCAGAAGGCCGCGATGGTCGCCTCCTTCGCCGATGGCACCAAGATTTCCTACGAACAAGCGATCGTCGCCAACGGCACCGGCTTTACCGTGGCCCGTCGTGGCATGATCGGCCCTGACTTCTCCGGCGGGGACCCCACGTCCCCCCTGGTCCCGCTGGAGGAGACCGTTTCAGCCTTCGCTGATGCGCTGGACGGAGCATCGACGGGGCTGGTCGACTATGTGGTGGGCGCGCGGCCGGGGCCGGGGGTGTTTGTGCTGGGGACGCATGACGATCCCCGGCAGCAGCATTTCCTCAACCTCTACAAGCTGGGTACCGGACCCTATTATTGCTTCTCGACGCCTTATCATCTCTGCCATTTCGAGGTGCCGACATCGATAGCACGGGCTGCGCTGTTCGGGGATGCGGTGCTTGCGCCCGCCGGGCCACCGCGCGTCGGCGTTATCGCAATGGCGAAGAAACCGCTCCGGCCCGGCGAGGTAATCGGCGAGTTCGGCGGCTATGAGGCCTATGGCGTCGCCGAGAATAGCGACGTCATCGAACGCGACCGGCTGCTTCCGCTCGGCCTTGCGCTTGGCTGCACGCTGGTGCGGCCGGTCGCGGAGGATCATGCGATCGGCTGGGAAGACGTGGCGGTGCCGGCAGGACGGCTGATCGACCGCCTCTATGCGGAACAGCAGCAACTATTCAGCGGCAAGCTACAAGCGGCATGAGGAGCCTTCATGATCTTCCATAAGACCACGCTTCAGGACGCCTGGCTGATCGACGTCGAGCCGCGTGGCGACGAGCGCGGCATGTTCGCACGAACCATGTGCGCGAAGGAGTTCGCAGCCCACGACCTGCTTACCGATTTCGTCCAGCAGAATATGTCGGTTTCCGCCGACAAGGGGACGATCCGCGGGATGCATTATCAGCGCCCGCCCTATACCGAGGCCAAGCTGGTCCGTTGCGTGCGTGGCGCGATCCTCGATGTGATCGTCGATATGCGCAGTGGATCGCCGACCTATCTGAAGCATGAGGGATTCGAGCTTTCAGCCGAAAACCGCCGTCAGCTCTATGTCCCGCCGGGTTTTGCCCATAGTTTCCAGACGCTCGTCGACGATATCGAGGTCAGCTATCTCGTCACCGCGCCCTACACGCCCGAAGCCGAGGGCGGGGTGCGCTACAGCGATCCGCTGCTCGACATCGACTGGCCTCTGCCGGTCTCTACGATTTCCGACAAAGACGCGAGCTGGCCCCTGATCGACCAGTCGGCGAAACCGATATTCTAGGGCTCCGTCCCGATGATGCACATGCTCGCTCCGGCACAGGCCGGAGCGACGCTGCGTCATGCCGCGGCGGTAGTGATAATCTGTTCGGTCATCATCATGAAGGACTGCCAGCCGCTCGTATCGATCGGCGCATCCGCAGCCTCGATCGTGGGACGGAAGATGATTCCCGACATCGTCCCCGTGGCGACGATCTTCGCCTTGCGAAACTGGCCGGTCAGCAACAATTTGCCCGCGATCTTCGCCTGTCGGAACAGGTGGCGGATAAAGGCGCCGGCCGATTGATAGTGGCGGACGTTGTAAGCCTGATTGCGCAGGAAATAATAATGATAGCCGATCCGGGTGGGATTGGTCTCGGTGCGGATATCGAGTTTGCCATCGAGCTGGCGAACATGGACGGCGCGGCTGTTGCCGACCAGATAGCCGGCCCGCTCGCGCGTGATCCGCGCGGTATATTCGGTATCCTCGCCCCAGATGAACATCGATGCGATCGGCAGGCCGAACTCGTCGAGCGTCGCGCGAGGCAGCAGGATCGACACGAAGGTCGCCCGCCGCACCGGCACCAGGCAGTGTTCGAGCAGTTCAGGCCAGTTCTGGTAGGACAGGCTGTTGCGGGCCAGGTCGATGTCGGGGACGTTGGTGACGATGCCGCCGGGGGTTCGCGCGGTCGAGATGACGAAAGGCGGATCGAGGTGTCGCGCGCGCAGCAGCGCGTCGGCATCGATCAGCCGTTCGAGCGCGTCGGGATCGGGCATCACGTCATCGTCCATCACCCAGATCGCGTCGGCCTGCGAGCGATAGGCCATCCGGATGCCCGCGTTGAAGCCGCCTGCCGCGCCGAGGTTCTTCGGCAGGATGTGAAGCTCGATCTTGTCCGACCAGTTCCGCGCCAGCATGTCTGCAGTGCCGTCGGTGCTGCCATTGTCGATGACCACGATTCGATCCACGGGATGGGACTGAGCCCCGATCGCGCGGAGGCAATCCTCCACCAGATCGCGTCGATTATAGGTGAGAACCACCGCGGAAACGGATCGCATAGCGCCTCCTATTGAACGCATGGCAACAACGACTGAAAGTGCATTACCATAGACGGATTGATGATACAAAGCATAAGGGATTTAATTCGTACAATATGTGACGGAGATCACGATCTCATGGGCCTAATCTATGTTGATGATTGATGTCGTCGTGATCGGTGGCGGCGTCGTTGGGCTATCTATTGCCCGGTCCTTCGCTGTTTTCGGCTACGAAACGATCATTGTCGATGGCGAGGCTGCGCATGGAACTTGGACGAGCTCAAGAAATAGTGAAGTGATCCACGCCGGTATTTATTATCCGCGTGGATCTCTTAAGGCATCGCTCTGCACACGCGGGCGGGCATTACTTTACAGATATTGCACCGATCATGATGTGCCGCACCGCCGCACCGGCAAGATCATCTTCGCTGCCGATGCCGCGCAGGCGATCCGCCTCGACGAGATAAAGATGGCTGCCGATGCCGCAGGCGTCGACGATCTGCGCCGTCTGTCTGCCCGCGAAGCTGCGGATATCGAACCCGAGCTCGTCTGCCATGAGGCGTTGCTGTCACCATCAACGGGAATCATCGACTCGCACGCTTATATGAACACCCTGCTGGGGGAGGCGGCCGCCCATGGCGCGATCTTCGCCGGGCGATCCACGGTCACGGGCCTCTCGCGCAGGTCCGGCGGCTGGGGTGTGCATATCAACGGTGAGCGCGAGCCGGCGGCGGTCGCCCGGTCGGTTGTCAATGCAGGGGGGCTGGCCGCCCATGATATTGCCCTTTCCACCGAGGGCCTCGCCGCCGAGCATGTTCCGGACATCCGCTATGCCCGCGGTGTCTACTTCACCTATTCGGGGCGCGTGCCGTTCCGGCATCTGATCTATCCGGTGCCGGTGCCGGGCGGCCTTGGCACGCATCTTACCCTCGACATGGCTGGCATGGCGCGCTTCGGCCCAGACGTCGAATGGATCGATGCGGTAGATTATACCGTCGATCCGGCGCGGGGGACGCAATTTCTCGCCGCCGCCCGACTGATCTGGGCGGGGATCGATGCCAACCGGCTGCAGCCTGGCTATGCCGGAGTGCGCCCCAAGATCGGCGGACCCGGATCCGCCGTCGCCGACTTCCGCATCGATGGGCCCGAGCGCCATGGCCTTCCCGGCCTGGTAAACCTGTTCGGGATCGAATCGCCCGGACTTACCGCGTCTCTCGCGATCGCCGAAGTCGTGGCTGCCCGTCTCGGCTTGGAGGCTGGCCCGGCAGGCTACCCGGCAAGCGTGCCGTAAACGCGCTTGAGCGTGCGGCCTGCGAGAGGGCGAGAGCCTTTGCGCGCTCTTGTCGTTGAGGCCCCGTCTGCAACCATTGGGCCCAAAGTCATACCGCTTTGCAGCATAGGCATTACCGCGCAGAAATAATGGTGTACCTTCAGATGGTTGGAGTTGCATGAAGCGCAATCGCGCCGTGCGGGGCAGGAAACAGGCTGAGAGTTGGGCTAAATGGAGTATCGCTCCCAATGGAATATCGCTCCTTTGCCGATCTGGCTGCGAGCATCACCCGCAACAGCTATCGACTACCGGCCGACGTCGATCTGATCGTCGGCATTCCGCGCAGCGGCATGCTCGCCGCCAACATGATGGCCACCCATCTTAACCTGCCGTTCGTCGATCTCGAAAGCTATCTCGCGGGCTTGCGACCGTTCGTTGGTCGAACGGTTCGCGACACGATGCGAGTCGATGGTTCGGAAACCCCGGGTCGCGTGCTCGTGGTGGACGACAGCATCTTGTCGGGTACGTCGATGGCGGAGGTGCGCAGTCGCATCGAAGCCGAACGGCCCGGCGCCGACGTCACCTATTGTGCGGTCTATGCCGTGCAGGAAGAACATCCCGAAATCGATGTGTGGCTGGAACTCGTCCAGCATCCCAGGATATTCCAGTGGAATCTGATGCGCCACAACCGGCTGGCCGATTCCTGCTTCGATATCGATGGTGTGCTCTGCCACGATCCTGCCGACGAGGATAATGACGACGGCGAGCGCTACCAGCAGTTCCTGCTCAATGCGCGGCCGCTGCTCCAGCCGGGGGTGCGGATCAAGCATCTGGTAACGAGCCGCCTCGAGAAATATCGCGCCGAAACCGAGAAATGGCTGCGCACCCATGCGGTTGATTACGAGAATCTGTGGATGCTGGACGGGGTCACGGCGGAGGAACGGCGGCGGCTCAAGCTTCACGCCATCCATAAGGCGAAGGTCTACCGGCGCACGAACGCCTGCCTGTTCGTGGAGAGTGATGACCGCCAGGCGGTGGAGATCGCCGAACTTAGTGGCCGTCCGGTGCTCAGCGTCGAGGGCCAGCGGATCACCTGGCCGACCAGCCGGACCGACGCGGCGCGGACGCGTTTCCAACGCGAAAAGGGTAATGGACAACCAGCCGGACAGGGGCTTCGGCAGGGCATCATTCAATTGATACGTCGTTCGCCGGCCGGCGCTGCTTTTGTCGAGCGATGGCGCTCGCTGCGGGTTTAGCACGCCGCCGACTCGGCGCGGCTGATCTGGCGGTGACGGTTAGGGGGTGAAATTGGCTGTCACGCGCCGCTGATACCGTTAAATGGCGTTACACATGGCGCGAACAATGCACCCTCTATCGTATCGCCTTCGCAACAAAGGCGTGGCCTCGTCAGATCGCACGATCCGGTCGATTCAGTAATATCACTTAGATTGTCGATAACGACCTTCACTCGCGTCGGCGCGCCAGCCTAATATATTTTTCCTATATACGGAACAAATCTCTTCGCAGGAGATATATTCTATATTGCGGTGCAATAAAGAGGCGTATCTCATCGTATATATTTAAATTAGTGGAGTTGCATTTCAATTTATTAAATTGTTACTGTGTAAATTCGAAGAGATTTGCCAAATTCGGTAATATTCGATCGTTATATTCAGGCAATAGTATTCCATTATATCTGGCTAAGGGCCAAGATGAATGGGCGATGTACTAACACCAACTTACCCATGATGTTGACAGTGTGCGGTTGGCGCAACACCCTTGGCTCGACTGCTTGAGCGCTTTGGCGTGCGAGATTGGTCAATGTGTGGAGCAAGGAGGTTGAAAATGTCCAAAGCTGACTATGAAACGCCTGAACTTATGGAGGTAGGATCGTTTGAGGCGGTGACGCAGGGTGGTGCCGACGGCACCGTGCTGGACGCGTCATTCTCCTCCGGAACGCCGGTTTCGGATCTGACTTTTTCCTGATCCTTTCGACGTTTCGAAAAGGCCAACTGCGGTGTTGCCGCAGTTGGCCGCCACACGCCCATAATTCGATCGGACCAAGGACCATGCCTCTCCCACTGGCAATATCCTCATCTTCGATTGTCGTGCCCGGCCGGGATGTCGTGTCCTGCGATCTGGACGGCGATGCGGTGCTGCTGGATCTCGACCGCAGCCGCTATTTCAAGCTGAATCGGGTGGGCGCCCATATCTGGACCGAACTCGGCAACCGTGCGACCGTAGGTGATCTCCGCCGGTCGGTCATGGAAAGTTTCGATGTCGATCCCGACCGTTGCGTGCGGGATATCGACAATCTGCTGTCAGCGCTGAGCGCCTCCGGACTCATCAAGATCGACGATGTTCCGGCTGCGTAGACGCATGGCGCTGGGCTGGCGTCATGGCCGGTTGCTGTTGCACTGTCTTCTGGTCGTTGTGCTGGTCCGCTTCGGATTGACCATGGTGGGCTATCAGCCATTGCTGCGCCGGATTGCACTGGCCGGCCGATCGCGCCGGTCCGCCACCAATGTTCCACTTATGATGTGGGCGATTCGCCATGCGGCGCGGCTCGTGCCGGCCGCCACCTGCCTGACCCAGGCGCTGGCAGGGCATTATCTCTGCCATCGGGCCGGCCACCTGACCGTCGTGCGGATCGGCGTCCAGCGCCGCGATGACGGCAGCGTCGCCGCCCACGCCTGGCTGATCGATGATGATCATGTTCTGATTGGTGGGCAGGAGGAGGATCTCGACCGTTTCACTACGCTGATCGACCTTCAGGGGGCGGCGCGATGAACGCGTTCGCGGGTATTTTCCGGCGTGACGGCGCGCCTGTCGCCGGAAGTGGGCTGGGCTCCGCTGAAGCCGCATTGCTCAGACGTGGCCTGCTGTACTGGCACCGCCGCTTCGACTGGGCGGTCGGGGCGTCGCTTCCGATCGACGGGCGCGATGATGCCTCGCCGATCGCCGTCGCGGCCGACGCCCGGCTCGACAATCGCGCCGAACTTGTCGCGGAGTTGGGTTTGTCCAGATCGCTGTTGGACCCGGCGATCATTGCTGCGGCCTATCGACGCTGGGGGGAAGATTGCCCCGAGCGGCTGGAGGGCGAGTTTGCCTTCATCCTCTACGATCGGAGGCGCGATATTCTGTTTTGCGCCCGCGATCATTTCGGTGTCCGGCCTTTCTACTATCATCTCGACGACCGGCTGTTCGCGGCCGCGACCATCACCTCTTTCCTGACTGCAATTCCCGCGATCGGCGATGAGCCGGACGAAGCGGGTATCGCCGACCTGATCGCAGGCGGCTATGCCGACCACAGCGTTACGATCCATCGCGGCATATGTCGGCTACCGCCCGGCCACGCGCTGACGGTGACGCGGACATCGTCGCGCATCACAGGCTTCTGGAAACCGTCGGACGTGTCGGTGGCAGAACACCGCAACGCACCCGAGACGTTCCGGACATTGTTTCGCGATGCGGTTGGTCGCCGGCTGGTCGAGCCATCTACAGGCGTAATGTTGAGTGGCGGCCTGGATTCATCGGCAGTCGCGCTGGAGGCAGCCGGCATTCGCCCGATGCGGAGCCTGTCGCTGACCCTCGATCGCACCCCCGGCTGGAACGAGCGCCCGCATATCGAAGCCATCCTCGAGACTGGCCGCTTCGAACCTGATTTCATCTCGGGCGATGACGATGACCCGCTTGCCGAACTCCCGGCGCTGCTCGATGAGCAGGAGGGCCCGTTCGTCGCCTATAATGTCAGCTTGTCGCGGCGCATCTATGCGCGGGCGGCGACTGCCGGCATCGCGGTGCTGCTCGATGGCCATGGTGGCGATGAGATCGTCTCGCACGGCCTCGGGCGGCTCAATGAACTGGCGACCGATGGGCAATGGCGCGATCTGTGGCGCGAAAGCGCGGGCATCGCGGGGATCTACGGCGTTTCGCCCTGGCAGATCATGTCGCCCTATCTAAGCCATATTGCTGGCGTCCGGGTGGTACGGCGGCGCTGGGACGAGGCGCGGACGAGATTGGGCTGGTCCGGCGAGGCACCGGCCTCTTCGGATGATCTGGTTGCGCCGGAACTGGCGGCCCGCGTCAATCTGTCCGACCGGCAGGATCGGTCGCCGGTACGGCGTTCGGCCCGGCACAGTGAACGCGACCTGCATATTGAAGCGCTTTCGGCCCCGCAGCAGGCCTATGGCTTCGAGATACTCGACCGGATGTCGGCGGCGGCCGGGGTGAGGAGCCGCTATCCCTTCTATGATCTGAAGCTCGCGAAGTTCTGCCTCTCGCTGCCATCGCGCGAAAAGCTGGCCGATGGCCTGCCACGGCGCGTGCTGCGAGAGGCGATGAAGGGAATTATGCCGGAAACGGTGCGACTGCGGCTGGACAAATATAATTTCGCTCCGGCGCTGGCCGATGCGCTGCTGCGCCGTCAGCAGCTGGTGTGCAACCTCGTCCGCGGCGATCGAGGCGGGGTAAGCGCTTATGTCGATATGGATATCGCCAAAGCGGCCCTCGACCGGCTGTTGGATAAGGGGCGCGGTGTCGATGGCGGCTCACTGTTCGCGGTCTGGCGAACGATCATGCTGGCGCTATGGCTGGAAAGGCGCGGACAGGGGCGTGTCTGGCCTGCGCAGCGCCAAGGTGTCGCGGCATGAAGAAGCTCAATCATGACGAGGTTGGGGCGGCGGCGACGATCCAGCATTCACCCGCCGCCGAATATTTCGCTTTCGGGCTAACGATCCGATCGCACATCCCCTTGCCCGAATTATCGCCGTCCGAACTGACCGGGCGAGATCCCGATATCCTCGTTCGCCTCGCTCCCTGCGGCCGGCCGCTTCCACCGAAGAGTGGGGGCGTGGTCATCGATCTCGATCCCTCGGGGGCGCATTATCTCGCCTGGCCCGGCGTCGCCGCCTTCCGTTTCGACGGAGTGCAGCGAATCGATATCGAGCCCTATCCCGATGTGCCGATGTCTTTCCTGGCATTCCCGCTGCTGGGGCCGGTGTTCGGGCTGCTTCTTCACCTTCGCGGACTGGTTCTGCTCCATGCCAGCGCGGTAGAAATTCATGGAATGAGCGCGGCCTTCGTCGGCGACAAGCTTGCGGGCAAGTCGACCACAGCGGGAGCCCTGATACGCGCGGGCCATCGGCTGTTGACCGACGATCTTCTTGCCGTCGACCTCGTCGATCCGATCGTTCCGCGAATCCTGCCTGCCTTCGCCCAGCTCAAGCTGTCGGACGAAAGCTCGACTGCGATTCCCTTGCCGAATGCCGAGGCGCTGCCGCTCGCTTATGCAGGCTTCGCCAAGCGCCAATATCGGCTCACCGCTTCGTCCTTCTCCCACCGGCAACTGCGCCTGGACCATGTTTTCATTCTCGATCGCGGCGGCGACAAGCCTGTCATAGAGCAGCTGGAAGGCTTCGAAGCCCTCGGCGCACTTATGCGCTTCTCCTATATCACCCGCTTCGGCAAAGCGTTGCTGTCTGGCCGTGCGGAGGCCGATCATCTTCAACGCTTCGCCCGCCTGACCCGCCAGATTGGTGTAGCGCGCCTGCGGATTCCCGCTGATCTTGGCCGCCTTGACGAAAGCGTACGGCTCGTCGAAGCGCTGGTGGGAGCCCGACGGTGATCGGACGGATCGGCGATTTTGCGCGCTTCATCTTCGTCCATACGCGCGGACGCGCGCTGCTCGCGCTGATCTTCCTGCTGCTCGGCGGACTGACCGAGGGCATGTCCATCCTGCTCTTGATCCCGCTGCTGCAGCTGGCGGGGCAGGGCGGCGGCGGCATGACAATGGCCGATCTCCCTCTCGTCGGTTCGTTATTCGCTCCCGGAGTGCATCTCGCGCTGTTGCCGTTGCTCGCCTGTTTTCTCGGCTTCGTCACGGTGCAGGCGGTCTTCACGCGCTTCCGCACGGTGCAGATGGCGCAGATGATGCAGGCCTGCGTCGATGATATCCGGCTGCGACTGTTCGGCGCCATCGGTGCGGCGCGCTGGCGGCTGATCGCGAAGAGCCGGCCGTCTGATATTCAGCAAGCGTTGTCGGGGGATATCGAGCGGATACGCGCCGCGACCTTCAACCTGCTGCTACTGGCGCAGGCGATCCTGATGATGGCGGTTTACGCCACGCTCGCGGCGGTCATCTCCTGGAAGATGACGCTGTTCGCGCTGGCGGTCGGCGGGGCGGTGCTCGTCGCGCTCTATCCCGTCCGCCGCCGCGCCGCGCATTTCGGACAGGTGCTGACCGCCTCGCTGCGGGAGCAGCAGCAGATGGTGTCGGATTTCCTCGGCGGCATGAAGCTCGCAAAAGCCTATAATGCGGAAGCGGGCTATGTCGCGCGATTGGGCGCCATGCTCGGCGATGTGCGGCGCGAGATGGTGCATTATGCGCGGGCGGCGGCGAACGGCGCACTGGTGTTTCAGGTCGCCGGCGCGGCTGCTGCGGTCGGCTTCATCTATGTCGCGGTGGCGATGCTTCATCTGCCGTTGCCACGTATCGCCGTGCTGCTGTTTCTGTTCGTGCGGATCGGGCCGCGCTTCACGACGATCCAGGATGCGATCCAGCAATTGCTGTCAAATCTCCCCGCCTTCGATAGCGCCCGGGCGATGACCGCCGGCTTTGAAGGCGATCGCGAAAGTGCGGAAGGGCTGGCGTTCGCCGCATTGCCGCCGCTCCGCCGCGAGATTCGCTTCGATCGCGTCAGCTTCCGTTATCCCGATGGTGACGACGACATATTGCGCGAGGCGAGCTTTGTGATCCCGGCCGGTGAGATCACGGCGATCACTGGCCCGTCGGGCAGCGGCAAGAGCACGATGGCCGACATGATCATGGGGCTGGCCGAACCGCGAACGGGGCAGGTGCTGATCGACGGTCGGCGGCTCGACGCCGCATCGCTGCGGTCTTGGCGCGAAAGGGTCGCCTATGTCCCGCAGGAGGTGTTCCTGCTAAACGACAGCATCGCCGCCAATCTGGCGTTGGCCGCGCCTGACGCGTCCGAAGCGGCGATGTGGGACGCACTGGAGGCGGGTGGCGCGGCGGGCTTCGTCAGGCTGCTGCCCGAGGGGCTGGCGACCATCGTGGCCGATCGCGGCATCCGACTGTCGGGCGGGGAGCGGCAGCGTATAGCGCTGGCCAGGGCGCTACTGCGTAAGCCGGACCTGCTTCTGCTCGACGAGGCGACAAGCGCGCTCGATCCGGAGAATGAGCGGTTGATCGTCAAGTCCCTCGAGCGGCTGAGGGGCGTGATGACGATCGTCACCATCGCCCATCGCGCGCAGATGACCATGTTGGCGGACCAGCTCATCACGATCGAACCCGGCCCCGATCGCGATGGCGTCATCGCCTTTCGCCCGCCGCAGCGCGCCACATCGCCAGCCGGAAGGCCCGCATCCCGTGGCGAGTGAGTCCCTGATCGGCGGCCTGTTGCCACGTGAGGGCGCGGCGATGCGCGTCGATGCCATCGACGAGACCTGGGACCGGTCATCAGCCGACACCGCCGCTGCCGACGATATGGCCCCCGGGCACACTGAGCGTGCATCCCAGCACAACGCGCTTCTTCGTCTGCTCGCTGCGGCGCTGGATTGCGTTCCTCGGCCCGAGCCCTGGCTCGACAAACGACTGGACTGGGATGCGCTGATCGCCGTTGCGGCGGCGGGGCGGCTGCTCACCCATGTCTATGAAGGCGCGATGATTTGCGGAATCGATGCACCCCAGTCGCTTCGCGACGCCGCGCGTGCGTTCCGGGGGCGGGCGCTGCTGGTCAACAGTGTCAATCTGTCGACCATCCAGCGCGTCACCGCGGCGCTCGATCAAAGCGGGCTTCCCTTCGTTCTGATCAAGGGCCCCCTCCAGCTTCACACCCTCTACGGCGATTATTTCATCCGCCCGTCGACGGACATCGACCTGCTCGTCGACGATCATGATTATGACCGCACGGCCAGCGCATTGGCGCGACTTGGTTATCGGGTCGCCCAACGCTGCGAATCACGTTGGTGGCGGCATTATCTGGGCGAACAGCACTTCATGGCGTCCGACGCGGCGCTTGCTACCGTCGACCTGCATCACCGCGTCCAGCAGCCAGGATGCCCAGCGCCGCGCGAACTCGCCACCTACATCCGCGATTCCTCGCGTGTTGGACTTGGGCATGCGGAGGTGCCGGTGCTGTCCGGCGTCCATGCCTGCCTGCTGATGGCCATCAGCTTCGTGAAGGCTGTCTATCACCGCGAACATTCGATGCGGTATCTGTGCGACCTGACGCGTATGCTGCGGGGAATGGACGAGAAGGAGCGCCTACGCCTCCTGCTCGCGGCAGACAGGCAGGGTCTGCGCAACCAGTTGATCTTCGCATGGCGGAGCGCCGCCGACCTTCTGTCGGTCGCATCGCCCCCGGTTCCGCCGCCCGAGGGCGCGGCCTTGATCGGGCGGGCGGAACTCGCCGTGATGACGCTGACGCCCGAGAGTGCCGCGATCCGTTGGCCCAGGCGGCGAGAGCTGCTGTGGCATCTGTGCGATCCGAGAGGCATGCTGGGCCGGCTGGGCCCCTATTCCCGGGAAGCGGCGTTCGCGGCGGCTGCTGAATATAGCCGCCTCCGAAACGATTGATCGTTTTCGTCGAATCGTTCGGCAGGCGAAAATATTACGCTACGGAAACCAAATTCCGAGGAAATTTGGGTGGTTCCGGAACGAGTCGGCCAAAAAATAGCTCGTCTCATACCTTCGTATAATCACAAGTGCACTAAGTAAGGTTATGTTAACCTAAGTTGGTTTGTTCACGAATTGCTAAAGAGGAGCAATCGTGTGGCAAATCCAAGAATTTTTATTACGACTGACATGCAAATGATTTCGGGAGTAAATTTGATCGACGGTGACAAAGATGATGTACAGTCGATGATTCATGCTCTTCTTTATCAAGATAAATATGAAATCGTGGGAATTGGCTCCAGTACTTCCTATTGGCAGCCTGGAAAGAACAGCGCTGAACTAATTCACCGTGTCCTCGACGTGTATGAAAAGGACGAAGGTGCGCTCGCGACGCGCAGCAGCGGGTTCAAGACCGCCGATGAGCTTCACGCGGTAACCTATCAGGGCACCAAGTCACTTGCTGGAAGCTCCGGCCTTGTTGCACCGACCGCCGCGTCGGCGGCGATCATCAAAGCTGCGCGCGATGCCGATGCCGATGGGGTTCCGCTCTATGTGACGGCCTGGGGCGGAATGGGCGATATTGCCCGCGCGCTTCATGATGCGCCTGATATCGCCGACACGATCCGGCTGCTCTCGGTGGCCGGCAAGGTGCAGGAGCCCAATGCCTACGCCTATATCAAAACGAATTTCGCCGGAAAGGGCGACCTGTGGTGGATCGACGAGGCGACTTCGCATCGTGGCGTCTATGGGACGCCCGACAGCAAGAACCCGATCTCAGACAGCTGGGCGTTGACCAATGCAAAGGGGCATGGCGCGCTCGGCACGATGTTTTACGACAATACCCAGGACGTGCGCGGCCTGGGCGGCAGCGTCGATGGGATGAAGATGGGGGATTCGCACACGATCTTCTACCTGATCGATTCCGCCAATAATAACGATCCGACCGCGGAGAGCTGGGGCGGGGAATATCGCAAGATCGGTGACAAATATTGGACCGATCGCAACGATAACGCCTTCAACTGGTCAAATACCGCGGGCGCACGAACCATCTACGAGGATCGTGCTGCCTGGACCTCGGATTTCGCCAAGCGGCTCGATTGGCTGAAGGATACCTCCTCATCCTCCTCCCCCCCCTCCTCCTCATCGTCGTTGCCCGCGACCACCAGCAAGACAGGCACGAGTGGGGATGATTCGATGCTGGGCACTTCAGCCAACAACACGCTGTCGGGTGGTGTGGGCAACGATACGATCGATGGCGCGGGCGGCAATGACCGGATGGTCGGGGGCGTCGGCAATGATCAATATCATGTCCGTCAGACCGGCGATGTCGTCGTAGAAAGCGCCGGTGAGGGGACCGATCTCGTCCATGCCTGGGTCAGCACGACGCTGTCTGACAATGTCGAGAATATGAACCTGCGCTCGGCGGCGGTGATCAACGGCACCGGCAATGCGCTGAACAACAACCTCCGCGGCAATAGCAGCGCCAACACCCTCGACGGCAAGGCGGGGAAGGATACGATCTACGGCGCGGAGGGTAATGACAGGATCATCGGTGGCACCGGCAACGACCTGCTGACAGGCGGTAAGGGGAATGACCTGTTCATCTTCAAGGCTGGCGATGGCGATGACGTGATTACCGATTTCGTGGCCGGGAAGACCGATGATCGCCTCCAGATCACCGGACACAGCGGCTACGACGCCAAGGCCCAAGTCGGCGCGGACACGCTGCTCACCTTTGGTAGCGACAGTATCCTGCTGAAGAATGTCGATGCGGACGACCTGACCAGCGCGGATTTCCTGTTCGCCTGAAGTTGATTATCGAGAGGGGGAGTTGTCGCGCCTAAGCTGGCGGACGCGACCTTTCGCCCCCTCTCGTCAACATTGCATCGGTTCGTCGCATAATCGTCGGAATTCTAACGAAAATTGTTCCGGCTCCGATACGCTTTTACTTTTCATTAACCTGATAAGCTCACCCAGAGGCTCGACCATAGCG
Organism: Sphingomonas sp. SRS2; assembly: GCF_000971055.1. Taxonomy (GTDB): domain Bacteria; phylum Pseudomonadota; class Alphaproteobacteria; order Sphingomonadales; family Sphingomonadaceae; genus Rhizorhabdus. The sequence continues at coordinate 11,025 of NZ_LARW01000040.1, read as the reverse complement.
GGCGGGATATCATGATCTATTCAGGTGAAATTGTCGGGGATTCTTCCTCGTCGACATACTCTATTGGTACGGTTGCGAAATATATTGTTGAGACGGCCGGTGGCGGCACCGACAAGGTTATCGCGCAAACCAACTATGTCCTCCCCGACAATGTCGAGAATCTGGAGATATGGGGCGCCTATGCCGGGGTGGGCAACGCCCTCGCCAACCGTATCATCGGTAATGGCGAGGCCAACCAGCTCGAGGGACGCGGCGGCAACGACACGCTGACCGGCGGCAACGGATCCGACATTTTCATTTTCGGCGCCGGGTCGGGGCGCGACGTCATCAACGACTTCACCGCTGGCAACACGGACGATGCCGACATCATCCGCCTGACGGGCCTGAGCAACTTCAAGAGCTTTCAGTCGGTGGTCGGCGCGATGACCCAGTCAGGTTCGGATGTCGAACTGCGCTTGTCCGGCAGCGACGTGGTGACGATCAAGGGCGCGACCGTAGCGAGCTTCACCGCGTCCAATTTCCAGTTGCCGCTCGATACGTCGAATCTAAAGCAGAGCTTTTCGGACGAGTTCAACACGCTCAATCTGTGGACCGGCGACAATAGCGGCGTCTGGAAGACCTGGTACGGCGGCGGCACCTACAAGAGCAACCTCGACAACCGCACGCTGCGCGGCAATGGCGAACTGCAGGTCTATGTCGATCCGCAGCTGAAAGGCACCGGCGCGGCCGAGCTCGGCCTCAACCCTTTCTCGCTCGATAACGGCATCCTGACGATCACCGCGACCAATACCTCCTCGTCCGCCGAAGCGGCGCTGTGGGGCTATGATTATATGTCCGGAGCGCTGACGACGCGCGGCACCTGGGGCCAGACCTACGGCTATTTCGAAGCGCGGCTCCAGCTGCCCGATGACAAGGGGGCCTGGCCCGCCTTCTGGCTGATGCCGACCGACGGCAGCTGGCCGCCCGAAATCGACATCATGGAAGCCTATGGCACCGAGCAGGCCGTGCAGACGCTGCACACCAAGCAAACCGGCTCGCACACCCAATCTTATACCAAAACCTTCGTCGATGGCGCGACCACCGGGATGCACACCTATGGCCTGCTGTGGACTGAGGACAAGCTGACCTGGTATATCGATGGCACCGAGGTGAAGACCGCCGACACGCCCGACGATATGCACAAGCCCTTCTACATGATGGTCAACCTTGCGGTGACGCCGGGCACCACCGGGCCGCTGCTGTCGGAGTATAAGATCGATTATATCCGCGCCTATAGCCTCACCGAAGCGCAGACGCCGGACCGGTCGGGTAATGACGTTCTCACTGGCGACGCTGGGCATAATCAAATCCAGGGCGGGGCGGGGGCCGACACCATCCGAGGCGGCGCGGGCAACGACCATCTTTTCGGCCAGTCGCCCAATGGCGGTACAGATGCGGCTGATATGGTCTATGGCGAGGGAGGCAGCGACTATATCCAGGGCAATGCCGGCAACGACACGCTCGATGGTGGCTCCGGATCGGACCGGATCAACGGTGGCGCGAATGACGACCTGATCTATGGCGGAACTGAAAATGACAGCGCCAACGGCAATCTTGGCAACGATATGGTCTATGGTGAAGGTGGCAACGATCTGCTGCGCGGCGGGCAGGGCAATGACATGCTCAGTGGCGGCGACGGCAACGACATGCTTTCGGGCGACCTGGGCGTCGATCAGCTGACGGGTGGCGCGGGCGTCGACCTGTTCATGTTCAGCGGGACCGGATCACCCATGGCGACGCCCGACACGGTCACCGACTTTCAAGACGGGGTGGATCATCTGTCGATCGGCTATATCCCGGCTACGGTGCTGACCGGCGCCGCGCAGGGAAGTCTGTCGGCGGCCTCGTCGCTGGCGCAGCAGCTGTTTGATGGTTTTGCGGGAGTAGGTGAGATTGCAGCCATTAAAGTCGGCGCGGACACATATCTCTTTTACGCAGGCAACGGCGGTGTAACGGCGGATAGCGCGGTCAATCTCGGCGCGTTGGATCCCGCGCTGATCTCGGTCGCGGACTTCCTGTAACGCCGCTATTCGACCGTCACCGACTTGGCGAGGTTGCGCGGCTGATCGACGTCGGTGCCTTTGGCCACCGCGACATGATAGGCGAGCAGCTGCACCGGGATCGCATATACGATCGGCGCGATCAGCGGGTGAACCTTGGGCATGGTGATCGTTGCCATGCAGCCTTCGCCCGCCGCCTGGATCCCGTCATAGTCGGAGATTAGCACCACCTTGCCGCCACGCGCCTGCACTTCCTGCATGTTCGACACCGTCTTGTCGAAGAGCGGGCCTGAAGGAGCGATCACGATCACCGGCACATTCTCGTCGATCAGGGCGATCGGGCCGTGCTTCATCTCGCCGGCGGCATAGCCTTCGGCGTGAATATAACTGATTTCCTTGAGCTTGAGCGCGCCTTCCAGCGCGATTGGATAATCGGTGCCACGGCCAAGATAGAGCACGTCGCGCGCGACCGCGATCACGCCGGCCATCGCCTCGATCGCCTCGTCATAGGCGAGCGCCCCGTTGATCGCGGCGGGGGCCTCCGACAGATGGCGGACGATCTCCTTCTCCTCGCTCGGCGAAAGCCGCCCCTTGGCACGGGCAAGGTTGGCGGCGAGCGCGGCGAGCACCGCGAGCTGGCAGGTGAAGGCCTTGGTAGATGCGACACCGATTTCGGGACCCGCATGGGTAGGCAGCAGCAGATCGGCCTCACGCGCCATGGTCGAGGTGGGGACGTTGACCACCACCGCGATCTTCTGTCCTTCCTCGCGGGCGTGGCGCAGCGCCGCCAGCGTATCGGCGGTCTCGCCCGACTGGCTGATGAACAGGGCGAGGCCGCCATCCTCCATCACCGGTGCGCGATAGCGGAACTCCGATGCGACATCGAGATCGACGGGCACGCGCGCGAATTGCTCGAACCAGTATTTGGCGACCATGCCGGCGTAGAAGCTGGTGCCGCAGGCGACGATGGTGACGCGCTTAATCGCCGCCAGATCGAAGTCCGGAACCGGCAGCGACACCTGATCCTCCAGACGGCGGACATAGGATTTCAGCGTCTGCGCCACCACGATCGGCTGCTCGTAGATTTCCTTGAGCATGAAATGGCGGTGGTTGCCCTTGTCGACCGAGAGGTTCGACACGCCCGAATTGACCACCGCGCGTTCGACCGGCTGGTCGTCGCGATCGTAGATCTGGGTCTGCTCGCGAGTTATGATGACCCAGTCGCCTTCCTCGAGATAGGCGATCTGCTGGGTCAGCGGAGCCAGCGCCAGCGCGTCGGAACCGAGATAAGTCTCCCCATTCTCGCCATAGCCGACGACCAGCGGTGATCCGAGCCGAGCGCCGATCAGCATATCGGGATTCTGACGGAACAGAATCGCCAGCGCGAATGCGCCGTGGAGGCGTTTGAGATTGGTCCGCACCGCTTCGACCGGATCCATCCCCGCCTCGACATCGGCGGAGATCAGGTGGGCAACGACTTCGGTGTCGGTCTGGCTCTGGAACGTGCGGCCCTTGGCGATCAGCTCGTCGCGCAGCGGCTTGAAGTTCTCGATGATGCCATTGTGGACGAGCGCCACTTCGCGGGTCGTGTGCGGGTGGGCATTGTCCTGGGTCGGTGCGCCATGCGTCGCCCAGCGGGTGTGGGCGATGCCGATCACGCCAGGCAGCGGTTCGGTGGCCAGCTTCTTCGCGAGGTTGTCGAGTTTGCCTTCCGCGCGGCGGCGCTCGAGCGCGCCATCGTGGACCGTGCAGATACCCGCCGAATCATAGCCGCGATATTCGAGCCGTCGAAGCCCTTCGAGCAGCCGGTCCGAGACGTCTTTCTTGCCCAAAATGCCGATAATGCCACACATCGACCAACGCCCCGCTAGACCACACCCAAGCCTGCTCAAAGCACTATTAGCGGAGGCTGGCAATCCGCCCCGTCACGCCGCCGCGCGCAGCCGGATAAGCCCTTCCGAAGCGCCGGCGGATGGAGCAGCACATTCTCCTCCGGATGTGCGCGCGCAGCCTTCCTATAAAGCCGCGGCGAAAGTTCAGCGCCGCGGCGAGGAAGGCCTTGCCGGTCGCGCCGATTGCATCTTCGCGTCTCGATATCGCCTCGACGGCCGCAGTGTAACGCGAAGTATTGCGCCGTCCTTTCGCGAAGAGGGTCGAAAGCCGTTAACCCGATTATTTTTTCTGAGATTTCTTGATCTTCATCGCCTCGCGGAAACGGGCGGCCCAGCCGGCGCGCATCTCCTGCTTGCCCCGCGCGACCGCCATAGCGTCGGCCTCGACATCACGGGTGATGACCGAGCCTGCACCGACGATCGCTCCGTCGCCGATCGTGACTGGGGCTACCAGCGCGCTGTTCGATCCGATGAACGCGCCTTCGCCGATGACCGTGCGATACTTCAGGAAGCCGTCATAATTGCAGGTGATCGTGCCTGCGCCGATATTCGCCTTCGCGCCGATATCCGCATCGCCGATATAGGACAGGTGGTTGGCCTTGGCGCCTTTGCCGAAGCGGCTATTCTTCACTTCTACGAAATTGCCGATCTTCGCGCTCTCGCCGATATCCGCGCCGGGCCGCAGCCGCGCATAGGGACCGATTTCCGCGCCGCTGCGCACGGTCGCGCCCTCTATGTGGCTGAAGGCGTGGAGCGTCACGCCGTCCCCGATCACCACCTTCGGGCCGAAGAAGACATTGGGCTCGATCATCACGTCGCGGCCGATCACCGTGTCGTGCGAGAACCAGACCGTTTCCGGTGCGATCAGCGTGGCGCCATCGGCCATCGCGGCCAGGCGGCGGCGCTGCTGCCATTCGGCTTCGACGGCTGCCAATTCAGCGCGGCTGTTGATGCCGGCCACTTCCCACGCTTCGGCTTCGATCACGACCGACCTTTGGCCGCCGGTGCGGGCGATGCGCACGATATCTGGCAGATAATATTCGCCCGCGACATTGTCGTTGCCGACCTGTGCGAGCAGTCGCCACAAGTCCCCGCCGCGCACCGCCATCAGACCCGAATTGCATAAGTCGATCGCGCGCTGCTCGGTGGTCGCATCCTTATATTCGATCATATCGTCGATCGTGCCGTCGCCGCGTGCGAGAATGCGGCCATAGGCGAGCGGATCGGCAGGGCGGAAGCCCAGCACCACCGCGACGGGGGCATTGTCGCCGTTCAACCGGTCGAGCATGCGGCGCATCGTGGCGGTAGGAACCAGTGGTACGTCCCCGTAGAGGATCAGGATATCGCCGTCGAAATCCTTGAGCGCGGCCTCGCCCTGCTGGACGGCATGGGCGGTGCCCAGTTGCGGATCCTGTGTCGCGACATCGACGCCGAACGGCGCGACGAACGCCTCGACCTGCTCGCGCCCTGCGCCGGTCACGACCAGCTTGCGTGCGGCGCCGAGTTCGTCGATCGCCGAGATCAAATGGCCGAGCATCGGCCGCCCGGCGATCGGGTGGAGCACCTTGTGGAGGTCGGATTTCATGCGCGTCCCCTTGCCGGCGGCAAGGATGAGCGCGGCGAAGGAGCGGCTCGTCATGCGACATCATCTGCCACGAAGCGCTTGCCTTTTCCATATGGGCCGGGTGAAGGGTCGGCCATGACAGCCGATTTCCCCTTCGACGTGGTCGCCTTCGATCTCGACGGCACGCTCGCCGACACCGCTCCCGATCTTACCGCCGCGCTCAACCACGCGTTGGGAGCACTGGGACGGCCGCCGGTGCCGGCCGAAGATGTCCGCCACATGGTCGGCCATGGCGCCCGCGCGCTGCTTCAGAAGGGGCTGGCCGCGACCGGGGAGATGACCGAGGGCCTGGTCGAACAAGGCTTCCCGATCTTCATCGACTATTATCTTGCGCATATCGCCGACGGTACGACGATCTTTCCGGGCCTGAATGCGGCGCTCGATCAGCTTGCCGCGCGCGGCGTTAAGCTCGCGGTCTGCACCAACAAGGCCGAGGGACTGGCGCGGCGCTGTATCGAAGAACTCGGCTGGGCCGATCGCTTTGACGCTCTGATCGGCGGCGACACCCTGCCGGTGCGCAAGCCCGATCCCGCCCCCCTGTTCGAGGCGATCGCGCGCTGCGGCGGAGGCAGGGCAGCTTACGTCGGCGATTCGATCACCGATACGGACACCGGCCGCAACGCCAATATCCCTACCATCGCGGTGAGTTTCGGCTTCTCCGATCGCCCGGTCGAGCAGCTCGACGCGACCGCGCTGATCGATCATTTCAACGATCTCATTCCGACGCTTGAACGGCTGGGGCAGGCGGAAAGCTGGCTTCGCTGCAATATCTGCGGATCGACCAGCTTCGTTGCGCGGCAGAAGCGCGGTCATGTCCAGTGCGCCGGCTGCGATTCCAACGAGCGGGCGCGGCTGATCTGGCTTATGCTCGAGACGCATGGCCTGTTGCGTCCGGGCCTGCGCGTGCTTCATCTCGCTCCGGAGCGGGCCTTTGCCGAGCGGCTGAGCGCCCTTTATGGCGAGGGATATGAGCCGGTCGATTACGATCCCGAACTCTACGATTATGTCCCTGACATCCGGAAGATCGATCTGGTCGAGGATGCGGCGAGGCTGCCCTCAGGCTATTATGACCTGATCATTCATTCGCATGTTATGGAGCATATACCCTGTAATATCACAGCGATACTCTACCATCTTCATAGATCGTTGAAGCCGCACGGCAAGCAGGTCTGTTGCGTACCGATCATCCGCGACGGTCATTATGCCGAGGATCTTGGGCCAATCACCCCCGAGGATGCGACCGCGCGTTTCGGGCAGGACGATCATGTCCGTACTTTTGGTGGAAACGATATCCAGCGCACGCTGGGCATGCTGTTCAAGCTGCCGGATGCTTATGACCTGACGCGTGATTTCGACGAGGCGACGCTGATCGGGCTTAATATTCCCCGGATCAACTGGCGGGGCTGGTCACCCAATTCGATCCTCGTGCTCGAAAAGGGCGATCTGCTGCTTACGCCCTAGTTTCGAACCATAGTCGCACCGCCTTCTTCGGCCGCAGCGTCAGCCGGCTCACCGGCTCAGGTCGGGCGATCTCGGGATAGCGCAGCCGGAAGCCCCGCACGATGCTCGCCAGGATCAGCATCCCCTCCTGCTGAGCAAAGCCCGCGCCGATGCAGATCCGCGGTCCCTTGCCGAACGGCATATAGGCCCGGCGGCAGGCCTCGGCCTCTTCGGGATCGTCGAAACGCTCGGGCGCAAAGGCGTGCGGGCATTTCCAGTTGTTGCGGTTGCGCTGGATCAGCCAGGGGGAGATCACGATCATCGCCCCCTTCTGGAGAAGCTTGTCGCGCAGTGTGATCGGCGCGGTCACTTCGCGGACGAGGAAGCTGACCGGCGGATATAGGCGCAGCGTCTCGCGGAACAGGTTGCGCACGCCGTTCATGCCCCGGAGATGCTCGAAGGCGATCGGCGCGCCACCAGTCTCGCCGTCGATCTCGCGGACCAGCGCATCCTGAAGATGCGGGCATTCCGACAGCAGGTAGAGCGACCAGGTCATAGCCGAAGCGGCGGTCTCGTGCCCCGCGAGGAAGATCGTCGAGACCTGCTCCATGATCTTGTCATAGCTGAAGGTCTCACCGGTCTCGGGGTGGCGGGCTTCGAGCAGCGACTGGAGAATATCCTCCTGCGCCGCGCCGCCGCCGCCATGCCAGGCGTCGTATCGTGCCCGCACGATCGGCCCGAATACGCCGTGGATATCAGCCGCTGCCCGCTTTGCACGCTTGCGGTAGCCGAGCAGCGGCAGGCCGTAGAGCTTGAGCATCGCCCCCGGCTGGATGTTCTTCTGATAGCGGTGGAACGAATGGTAGATATGGTCGGCGCTGGCCTGGTCGAGCTTCACCGAGAATATGGTGCGGTAAATGATGTCGGCTGCGACATGGGTCATCAGCGGGTCGACCTCGATCGGCCGGGATCGGTCCAGGGTCGCGATATGGGCGAGGAGGTCGTCCACAGCCGCCTGCATTGCCGGAAAGACGCGCTTGAGATTGGTGTGGGCAAAGGCCGGGTTGACCATCTCGCGCTGGTCCTCCCAATCCTTGCCGTTGGCCGAAAAGACGCTGTTGCCGATCAGGGGATCGAGCAGCTCGTTGAGAAACTCATGCTTGGGAAAGATCTTCTCGCGGTCGTCCATCACCCGATCGACCACCGCAAGGTCGTTGGCGATGAAGAAATCGAGCTTGGGCAGGCGGATTTCGCCCATCTGCATCGTGTAGCTCTTGTCGAACAGCGTATGGATCCAGCTGTTCCAGCCCGTCAAAAAGCGCTTGAAGAGCGAAGCCTTGCTCTTGTGCGGCACCGGGTAAGGCGGGGTGAAAAGCTGTGTATCTTGGCCGTCAGGCATCATTTTCGGCCCTGAATGCGGCGACCGACGCATCGAGTGGGCGTGGCCCCGCGCTGATCGCGATATAATCGAGCGGCGAGATGCGGTCGAAGGTCCGCAGATAATCGAAATGGGTCTCGTACTTGTTGCGCCGGCGCGCCTCATAGGTCGCCGGATCGCAATATTTGAACCAGCGTGGGCTGGTCTGGAACAGCCGGGCGCGGCGCGGCTGGGCGCAGCTGATACAGGGATCGATGCCGGCGATGCACGCGCCGTCGGTGATCGATCCGATGTCCAGCCAGCGGAAATCGCCCTGTCCCACGGTCTCCAGCAGCGCATGGAAGCGCTTGCTGTCCTTGCGGTTGCCGATCAACGCTATGCACGATCCCAAGGTAACGAGGCTGAACCGGTCGGGCAGCGCCCCGTTACAGGCTTCGAGCAGCCGCGCCATGATCGGCACGGCCATGATCGATCCATTGCTGTGGGTGACGAACAATATTTCGTCCCACTGCTCGTCAAAGCTGGCGCGGATCTGGTCGGCGAACTCGGCCATGCGTTCGTCGACATCAGCGGGCAGGCGGCTTCCCGCCAGCGTGTCGTTGAAGATGATGAAGCGCAGCAGCCAGAAGCCCTGTATTTTCTTCACCACGAACATCGCGACCGCCACGCCGATCACCGCCGCCGCGATCAATCCCCAGCGCCAACCCAGCAGGGCCCCGAACGGCAGGGCCAGGATGATCCCGAACAGGATCGGGAGTAATATTGTAGATATTCCAGGATAATAGAATGCGAACCTGACTCCGAATGGGAAACTCTTGACGATCGGCCAGTCGAGCAGCCGGGTGAAATTCCAGTAAGCGATCAGCGAGCGCTTCAGCAGCGCGAGCGGATTTTTCGCCCAATGCGTGCGGACCACGTCGTCCCAGCCGAGAAAGGCATAGTCGGTCTCGACCCCAGTGGTCCTGTCTTCGATCGTCCAGCCGGTCGAATGCGGGGGAAGGCGGCGGCGCTTGCCGACGCTCACCGCGCTGCCCGATGTGCGGTTATACGCCTCCGCCTGCTCGGCGAAGAGCTGATGGTAGAAACGCGCGCCTCTCGGGTCGAAACCGCTCAGATAGAAGATTTTGCGCTTGAACGCCGGCATCGCCGCTGCTTACTCGCCCCATGGCTGACAAACAGCGTCGCTACTGCATCTTCATGGACGGCTCCAAGCATAATCGAAATGCTGGCTGCCGCGCCCATGACAACGCCTATGGCATATATGGCGGCGGTAGCGAGCGTGACCGGCGCAACGCCGACCTTGCGCTATATCGGCATATGCGCGCGAACCGTGACTGGCTGGCCCCGCTGGTACTGTTCTTCACCACCTTCTACGGCTGGTTCTTCTTCAACTATCATGGCCGCCCGTGGCGGGGGCAACTGATCCGGAAGATTTTCCCGGGCTATTGAAATGACCGCCTATAAAGGGCTGTCGCGGAACTGTCCGATCCGCTGCTCGAGCCTTTTGATCACGATCTCGCGGCCGGCTTGCCGATGAACATCAGCGCGGGCGGATGGTTGGATCGTCGGCGGCGAAAATCTGCGCCGCGCCGCGCGCCGTTATTGAAGCGGGTAGGGCGCCGAAGTCGACAAGGATCTGGTGAACCACCGATTGAGAGGTCGAGGCGACTCTCGAGGCACTGTGGGCGTACCGATTGCCCGGCCGCTTCCGGGCCTCTAGGCTCCCGCCCCGATGAGCATTGGGGATAACATCATTGCGGTATATTGTCGCGCGGGCGCATTCGCCCGCGCGATGCCGCTGGTCGTCGCGCTCCCGATCGCTGTCGAGGCGGCGCGTCATGCGGCGATCGTTCGTGGATGGACATCGCGCGACGCTGCGCTCGGCTTCACGCTCCTGAGTACGCTCACGATGCTCACAGTACTCGTCGCCGCGGTGCGGTGGTGGCGATTCGATGGCGATGGTGATCGGGTGTGGCGGCTGGAGTGGCGCGTCCTGTGGGGCGTCCTCCTCATGATGACGATCCAGCTGATCGACGAAATATTGTTCACTACGGCCGGGCATATTTTCGCCGATCTGGCGGGCGGAGGACGCATGTTCTTCGTTGGCGGCGCGCAATTGCTCTGGCTGTTCGTCTCGGTGCCGCTCTTTCCCTGGTATGTCGCAATGATGAGCGAGGATATGCTGACATTGCCGCAATCGCTCAAGGCGATCCGGCCACGCTGGTTCCACATTTTCGGCGTCATCTTCGGCGCTTTGCTGCCGATCCTGGCGATCGGTTCGGCGGTGCGGTCGCTGTCGCCGGACGGCGGCCTCGAACAGGCGGTGGTGGCGCTGATCAGCGGCGTCGTGATCGCCACGACGATGCTGATCACCGACTCCGCCTATTTCGCCGCCTACCGGATCGTGCGCCCGCCGGCTGACGCAGGCGTCGCCTAGGGGTTGTGGGGATTTAGGATTCACATTTTTGGGGAGATGTGATTCACACTTTGGATGGAACGCTTCGTACTGACCGACGCCCAGTGGGCAAAGATGGAACCGCATTGTCTGGGTAAGCCGACCGACCCGGGACGAAGCGGGAGGAACAACCGTCTATTTTTGGAGGCAGTGCTATGGATTGTCCGGACGGGCAGTCCATGGCGTGATCTGCCGAC
>NZ_LARW01000004.1 GCF_000971055.1 Sphingomonas sp. SRS2 | reverse complement strand
GGTATCTTACCCAGACAATGCGGTTCCATCTTTGCCCACTGGGCGTCGGTCAGTACGAAGCGTTCCATCCAAAGTGTGAATCACATCTCCCCAAAAATGTGAATCCTAAATCCCCACAACCCCTAGGGGTTGTGGGGATTCATCGCGAGTTGATGACGGCTGCGGCGAGGTAGATCATTGCGGAGAAGCTTAGATCGGTTTTGCAGGCGCGCATGGCGATGCGCTTGAACTCTTTGAGTTTGCAGAAGAA
>NZ_LARW01000039.1 GCF_000971055.1 Sphingomonas sp. SRS2 | reverse complement strand
TACAATTGCTCCATGGAAGCCGATATCTACGAGGTCGGTGGTCAGCAACGGTCCTGGTAGAATCAATCAAGCGTTCAGTGTTCGTTCTTCAACCTGGCCAAAATCGCAGCTTCGGGCCGACTGGGCCTATATTGAAGATCTTCGCCCAGGAAGAGCGCGTAGAATTTACTGGACAGGTCATAGTGGTGAGCGGCGTTGCGCCGAGCCTTCCGGGCCCAGTTCCAGGTTTCCAGTAGACCGCTGCTTCGCCAAGGTCGCCATACGCGCAGGCGCACCGGGTCGTCGTCATCCCAGTGAGTGTTCAGGCCGACAAGGTCGAGAAAGGCACGGATATCTCCCTGCTCGATGATCAGCCGGCCGTCCATATAGGCTTCGCCAAGCTCGAGTGCTGGATTGAAAGCGGCTCGCAGCGGCGTTGCCCGGTCGGTGAACCGGATTGTTACCGGCGTTGTTACGCCAGCCTGCTCTCCATAGCTGTGCCGCCGGCCCGCGGAATCGATGACCGTCAGGTTACCCTTGCGGATGAGTCGGCGAAGCAATGCATCGAAAAGCATCATTGCCTTGGCTAACCTCTCGGCCACCATCGTGCCAATTCCAATTGGCTCTAATCGACTACGGTGTCGCGGCCGCTCCGAGCGAACGGCGGATTTGAGGCACAGTGATCAACCCGTTGAACAGCTAACCCAAAAGAAAGATGGCACGCGCCTGCGCGGCTTATCACAGTGAGCGCCGCCGACAGGCTCCCGCGCTGGTCTCTGATCATACCAGGTCTACGTGATGACATTTCAGATTATCGCGCTTGACGAATGCACGCCATAGTCGGAACATAAAGAGAACATATGAGTCGATGCTGACAGATGCCCGCCATGACTTTCTCTTCCGATCGGACGCGGTCCGACCAAATTTCTGCGCTGCGCGCCGAGCTTGAAAGCGCGCGCGCGTTGCGGGGGCCAAGCCTGCCCTTCGGCATTCGGGCTCTCGACGACCAGCTCGCTGAGGGTGGGTTGGATGGTGCGGGGCTTCACGAGATTGCAGCAGCGTCGGCCAGATTGAACGATGACGCTGCCGCGACGCTGTTCATGGCCGGCATCGCCGCTCGCTTTGCCGCCGAAGCGGGGACCACCGTGCTGTGGGCCCTGACGAAGTTTGACCTCTATGCGCCTGGCCTCGAGCAGGTTGGGCTCGGCCCCGCGAAGATACTCTATGCTCAGGGTCGGAAGGACGCCGAGATTTTAGCGCTGGCTGAGGACGGCCTGCGCGATGGCTCGCTCGCCTGCGTGATCGCCGAAGTGAAGGCGGCCGATCAGACGGCGACGCGTCGGCTGCAGCTCGCAGCCTCAGACGGTAAGACCCCTCTCCTCCTCTACCGCCGGCATCGATCGCGCGAGCGTTGCCCCTTGGAATCGCTATCGTCCGCGATGACTCGCTGGCGGATCGGCTGCGCGGCTTCGACGCCCCTGCCCCATGCCGGGATCGGCCGGGCACGGTGGACGGTCGAGCTCGTTCGGCAGCGCAACGGCAATCCCTTCTCCCTCGAACTGGAGGCTTGCGATGCAACGGGTCGCCTCGCTCTGCCTGCCGCAGCTGGCCATCGAGCGGTTACGGCGGTCGCAGCGTCTAGTCGCGCCGCCTGAGGGCAGCTTATTCTCACTCGCGCCGCGTTTTCAGCCCGCGATTGACGACGCCCCCGGTGCCTGTTCGGTGCCGCGAGGCGGCTGCTGGCGACCGGGTGCGCGCTGGGCGCGCGACGGCGCATCGAGTCTGCGGCATAGCGCGGCCGGCGTTCAGACGCTGCCGGCGCATCAGCAGCCTACGATGCGTGAGATGGGCCGACGCAGTGAGGCCGCTGAACATCCTTTCAAGGCCATGGAGCCCGACGAAGGGGGGCCGGCTGGTGGGATGCTACCAGCCGCTCCGTCATGGGGATCACGGTGGAGCCGGCCCACGATCCTGATCGCCCGGATCGGACAGCGCGATGTTGTGGCGTCGGCTTGCCCCGTGGCGTTGGACCTGGGCCTCCGTCCTGGCATGGCCGCCGCGCACGCTCGCGCGCTCGTCACGGACCTCGATGTACAGGATGCCGAGCCCGAAAAGGACGAGGCATTCCTCGCGCGTCTCGCGCTGCATGCGGTCGCCCGCTGGACACCGACCGCAAGCCCTGCCCCGCCGGACGGGCTATGGCTCGATCTTTCCGGCACCACCCACTTGTTCGGGGGCGAGGCGCGCTTCTGCCGGCGTTTGCTGACCTTCCTGCGCCGGCTTGGGTTTACCGCGACGATCGCGATCTCCGGAACGGCCGGCGCGGCCCATGCGCTCGCGCGCTATAGCCGCAAGGCTATTACGATCCTGTCGCCTGGTGCTGAGGCAGAAGCCATCGCGGATCTGCCACTGGCCGCGCTCCGGCTCACGCCGGAAGCTCTCACCGCCGCCAGCCGCTTCGGGCTGGAACGCGTCGCCGATCTGTATCCCATGCCACGCGGCCCACTTGCGAAAAGGCTCGGGCTACAGACCGTGGAGCGGCTCGATCAGGCGCGGGGCAGCCTTGCCGAGCCGATCACGCCCGTCATTCCGTTCGAGGCGCCGATCGCCGGACGGCGACTGCTCGAGCCGATCGGCACGGCCGAGTCGATCGCCCAGGTGATCGGCGATCTCGTCGATGATCTCGTCGATACCCTCCAAGCCCGCGGTCTCGGGCTTCGGACGGGGATTCTCACCTGCCTGGTCGTCGATGGGGGCGAACAGCGCATCGCGATCGGGACGGCGCGCGCAACGCGCAACGCCAGGCACCTCAAGCGGATGCTGGCCATGCGGGTTGAGCGGATCGATCCTGGTCTTGGAATAGAGGCAATGACGCTGGCCGCCCCGCGCGTCGAGCCGCTTGCGCCGGAAGCGCTTGACGCGGGCTTTGCTATGGAAGGCCATGCGCGCGATCTGGCGTCGCTGGTCGATCAACTCGGCGGCCGCGTCGGCGAACACGCGCTGTTCCGGCTGACTGCCGTGGAGAGCGATGTGCCCGAGCGCGGCTTCTGCCGCGTCGATCCGCTGGCGGCGCCCGGAGGCTGGCCGGCGTGGAAGCGGCCGGCGCGGCTGCTGCGCCGTCCCGAGATGCTTTCAAACGTAGTTGCGCTGCTTCCGGACCATCCGCCGCGCCGGTTCAGCTGGCGCGGGTCCGCTTACACGGTTGTGGCGGGGGACGGACCCGAGCGGATCCATGGCGAATGGTGGCGTAGCGCCAGAGAGATGTGGGCCGTGCGTGACTATTTCGGCGTAGAAACGGAAGGTGGCTATCGCTTTTGGATTTTCCGTCGCGGCGATGGGGTCGAAGCGCCGACGGGTGATCTCAGCTGGTACATGCATGGGCTGTTCGGCTGATGGCCACCTATGTCGAACTTCAGGTGACGAGCCATTTCTCCTTCTTGCGCGGCGCGTCTTCGCCCGAGGAACTGTTCGCCGCCGCCGCCCTGCTCGGCCACCGGGCGCTCGGTCTCGCCGATCGCGGCAGCGTCGCCGGCGTGGTGCGAGGGTGGGATGGGCAGAAGGCCACTGATGTTCGCATGATCCCGGGCGCCCGTGTCGATCTCGTCGATCGCCGGACGCTGCTGCTATATCCGACAGATCGCGCCGCCTGGAGCCGGCTGACCCGGCTGCTCTCGAGCGGCAAGGCACGCGGCGGCAAAGGGTTCTGCATCCTGGAATGGAGCGATGTCGCAGCCCATGCGGAGGGGCTCGTCGCCATCCTCGTGCCTGACATGTCGGACACCATCACAGAAGCTTGGCTAAGCGAGGTGCGCGAGCTGTTCGGCGCGCGTGGCTATTGCGCGTTATCGCTTCGGCGGCGTCCAGAAGACATCGCGCGGCTGCACGCCCTTGATTCTCTGGCGTGGGCCGCCGGGGTGCGCAGTGTTGCGACCGGGGACGTCCTTTATCATGCTGCCGAGCGCCGGCCACTTCAGGACGTGATGACGGCGATCCGCGAGAGGACCACTATCGACGCGCTTGGCTTCCGGCGCGAGCGCTTCATGGATCGCAACCTCAAATCGCCTGAAGAGATGGAGCGACGCTTCCGCGATTTCCCAGATGCGATCCAGGCCAGCGCCGATATCGCCGCCGCCTGCCGGTTCGACCTCGGCGAAATCCAGTACCAATACCCCTATGAGCAGGTGATGGAGGGGCGGACCGCGCAGCAGGCGCTCGCCGCGCTCACGGAGGAAGCCGCAGCGGCCAAGTTTTCGAACTGCGTGCCGGTTCGCTACCGCCAGCAGATCGACCACGAACTCAGGCTGATCGATCAGCTTGGCTATGCGCCCTACTTCCTCACCGTCAATGCGATCGTCGCCGAGAGCGTGCGGCGCGGCATCCTCTGCCAGGGCCGTGGCTCAGCTGCCAACAGCTGCGTTTGTTTCCTTCTCGGAATAACCTCGATCGATCCGATCCAGCATGAACTGCTATTCGAGCGGTTCGTCTCGGGCGAGCGCCGGGAGCCGCCCGATATCGACGTCGACTTCGAGCATGAGCGGCGCGAGGAGATCATCCAGTGGATCTACGACACCTATGGACGTGATCGCTCGGCACTGACCGCTGTCGTCACCCGCTACCGTACGCGCGGCGCGGTGGCCGAGGTCGGTAAAGCGCTGGGGCTGCCACGTGACCTGACCAAGATGCTGACCGGCCTCGTCTGGGGCTGGTCGATGGATGGTATACCGCAGGACCAGATCGAGAGCCTCAACCTCAACGCTGAGGACCATCGCCTGAAACTGACACTCGATCTTGCGCGCCAACTCATAGGTACGCCCAGGCACCTTTCGCAGCATCCCGGCGGCTTCGTGCTGACCCAGGACCGGCTCGACGACCTCGTGCCGATTGAGCCCGCGCGAATGGAGGATCGGCAGATTATCGAATGGGACAAGGACGATATCGAGTCGCTCAAGTTCATGAAGGTCGACGTGCTGGGCCTCGGCATGCTCGGCTGCATGAACCGGGCTTTCCACATGCTCGAACAGGAAAAGGGCATCCGGATCACGATGGCCGACCTGCAGGACGATGATCCGCACGTCTACGCGATGATCCAGAAGGCCGACACGCTCGGCACCTTCCAGATCGAGAGCCGCGCGCAGATGTCGATGCTCCCGCGCATGAAGCCGCGAGAATTCTACGACTTGGTCATCGAAGTGGCGATCGTGCGACCGGGCCCGATCCAGGGCGATATGGTCCATCCCTACCTTCGCCGCCGCGAGGGCAAGGAGAAGCCCGAATATCCCCGTCCCGAACTGCGCGCCGTCCTCGAAAAGACATTGGGCGTGCCGCTGTTCCAGGAGCAGGCGATGAAGGTCGCGATCGTCGGCGCCGGGTTTACGGCGGTAGAGGCCGATCAGCTCCGTCGCGCAATGGCGACCTTCAAGCTCACCGGCGGTGTCAGCCATTTCTATGACAAGCTGGTCGGCGGTATGATCGCGCGTGGCTACCCTAAGGACTTTGCCGAACGCACCTTCAAGCAGATCGAGGGCTTCGGCTCCTATGGCTTCCCCGAAAGCCACGCCGCGTCCTTTGCCAAGATCGCTTATGCCTCCTGCTGGATGAAACATCATCATCCCGACGTGTTTTGTGCGGCATTGCTCAACGCGCAGCCAATGGGGTTCTACGCTCCGGCCCAGATCGTACGTGATGCCCGTAACCATGGTGTCGAAGTGCGACCGGTCTCGGTGAATGACAGCCATTGGGACTGCACGCTCGAGCCGACCCGTGGGCGCTATATGGCGGTACGGCTCGGATTTCGGCAGGTGCGCGGGCTTGCCAATGTCCATGGCGCAGCCATAGTCGCGGCACGCGGGCCTGGCCGCTTCGACAGCGTCGAGGAAGTCTGGCGGCGCGCCGGCACCCCGCGCGCCGCAATCGAGCGGCTGGCCGAGGCCGACGCGTTTCACTCCATATCGGAGGACCGACGTCAGGGCCTTTGGAAGGTCAAGGGCCTGGGCGAAGCGCCGCTGCCGCTGTTCGCCGCCGCGGACGAACGCGAGCAGAGTTTCTCGCCCGAAGGGCGTGAACCGCAGGTCGCCTTGAAGCAGATGACGGCCGGCCGGGACGTGGTTGAAGACTATCGCTCGCTCCAACTTTCGCTGCGCGGACACCCGCTCCAGTTCCTGCGCCAGGAGCTCGACGACATGCGGATCGTGCGATGCGCAGATCTCGTCACGATCCGCGACCGGCGAAATGTGGAGGTCGCCGGCGTTATCCTCGTCCGCCAACGGCCGGGTTCGGCCAAGGGCGTGCTGTTCGTGACGATCGAAGACGAGACCGGCGTCGCACAGGGCATATTATGGCCAGACCGGTTCGAAATTTATCGGCGCCAGATCATGTCTGCGTCGATGATAGCAATGCGCGGACGGCTCCAGAAGGAGGGCGACGTGATCCACATCATCTGTGACCGCATCACGGACCATGACGCGATGTTGCGCTCGATGGGGCGGATGGACTTCTCCGTGGCGCCAGGCCGGGGCGACGGCGCGTCGCATAGCGAGGGCCCCGATCCACGCGATCCGCACTTCCCACGCGGGCGAACGCTCGCCTCGCCTCCCTTCGGCACGGCCGCCGACCAGGAAGAGATCGTGCGAATTCGTAGCCATGACTTCCATTGAAGCAACCGCGCGTAGCGCGGGAACTATCGAGCGAGCGCTCAACGTCCTGCGTGAGGCAGCAGCCAGCAAGGGAAAGGTGCAGACGCGGGGCGTCGCGCTGGCGCTCTGGGTCTTGCGAGGCCATTGCCCTGCCGAACGGCTGGTCGCCTTTTGGGATACTGCCGGCTCCGACCATGCGATCGGGCGAAGCCAGGGGTTACATGCTGCTTACAACGGGATCGTTCGACAGGTGCGGACCAGCCGGGGGCCTTCAAGGGAAGCCCTGCGATGATCGGCTCGTCCGATGAAATGGCGCGTCCAATCTGCTTTATTGACAGCAACACTAACGTTCGCGCGGAATAGCAAGTGGCTGGCGCCCGATGGCGCCGTTTAGCCGAGGCATGATGATGCCGCGGCATGTCGATTTGCGTGCTTACCATGGGCGTGATCTCGCTCATCAATATGACCGACAGGGCGACCCCGAAGATTCGTGAACTGCAACACCGGGGAGGCGGGTCCTTTTCAGATAAGATGCGTTCTACCTCGATGCTTTCCTATCCCAACGGCCGCCCTGCTGCCCCCTACTTTCTCAATAATGATGGAGAGACCGGTTCGCTCGTTCGTGCCTATGACTGGTCCAACTCACCGCTGGGCCTGCCGGAGGCTTGGCCGCAACCGCTGAAGACCCTAGTTGAGCTGTTGCTTACCGCCAATCAGCCCATGTTTGTCGTTTGGGGGGCTGAGCGGACCCTGCTGTATAACGACGGCTATGCCGAGATCCTGGCTCGCAAGCACCCAGCTGCTTTGGGCGGTGACTTCCTGGACGTGTGGTCGGAGATCAGAGACGATCTCATTCCGATCGTAGAGCAGGCTTATGCCGGCACTGCTGTGCAGATGGACGACATCGAGCTTTTGATGCTCCGCAAGGGCTATCCCGAGGAAACGCACTTCGCCTTCTCTTATACGCCGGTGCGCGACGAGGAAGGCATGGTCGCAGGCTTTCTGTGCCCCTGCATCGAGATCACGGAGCAAGTGCTTTCCGAGCGACGGAGGCTGGCGGATATGGAACGCCAGCGGACGCTGTTCGAGCAGGCGCCCGGCTTCATTGCTATCCTCAATGGTTGCAATCATGTGTTTGAGTTCGCCAACGCCGCTTATCGGCGTCTAGCTGGAGACCGTGACTATGTGGGCATGACCGTACGCGAGGCACTCCCCGAGGTTGTGGCGCAAGGGTTTTTCGAACTGCTCGATCAAGTCTACGCTAGCGGCGAACGCGTTGTAGCGCGCGACACGCCGATCACGTTCGATCGTTCAGATGGACAAGCGGATCAAAGGTTCCTCGACTTCATCTACGAACCCATCCTGAACGAGGCAGGCGAGGTGACCGGCATCTTCGTCGAGGGGCACGATGTCACCGAGGGTCACCGGGCTCAGGCCGAACTGCGGAAGAGCGAGGAGCGCGGGCGCCGAATCGTGGAGGGCGTCAAGGACCACGCCATCTTCACGACCGACCCCAGTGGCGTGGTTGTCGATTGGACGCCGGGAGCTCAATCCGTGTTCGGATGGACTGCGGGCGAGATCATCGGTCAGACTGGCGACGTCCTATTCACACCGGAAGATCGTGCGGCTGGAGTGCCGGGAGAAGAACTGGCCGTCGCCGCCGCCAAAGGCTGCGCTAATGATGAGCGTTGGCATGTGCGGAGGGACGGGAGCCGTTTCTTTGCAAACGGATCGGTCCGCCCCCTCCATGACGAACAGGGCATCATCACCGGCTACATCAAGATTGCACGCGATGAGACTGAACGGCGCGCAGCGGAGTCGGCATTACGCGAGACCGAGCAACGGTATCGGCTGGCAGCAAAAGCAACAAATGACGCAATATGGGATTGGGACCTGGCGACCGATCAGGTGGAATGGAACGAAGCCGTCGGCGTCCTTTTCGGCTACGCACCAGATCAGGTTGAGCCAACGAGCGAATGGTGGATCTCCAACATCCACTCGAAAGACCGAGACCGAGTAAATGTCGCTATCCACTCCGTCATTGACGGCGCTAGTGATCATTGGGCGTCGGAATACCGGTTTCGCCGCTCGGATGGCTCTTACGCGGACGTGTTCGATCGAGGCCACGTTTTCCGCGATGAAACCGGACGTGCCGTCCGCATGATCGGCGCGATGCTCGACCTTAGCGAGCGCAAGCGCGCCGAGGCGGCTTTACGTGAGGCCAATGAAACACTTGAAGCTCGCGTGGCGGAACGCACTAAGGAGCTAATGGCAGTGCAGGATGCCCTCAGGCAGTCGCAGAAAATGGAAGCGGTGGGGCAGCTAACCGGCGGGCTTGCGCACGACTTCAACAATCTGCTGACCGGCATATCGGGCAGCTTGGAGATGATGCAGATACGCTCTGCTCAGGGCCGAACGGCGGATGTCGAGCGATATGTGAGCGCCGCACAGGGAGCAGCCAGGCGGGCAGCGGCACTGACGCACCGGCTACTTGCCTTCTCACGCAGGCAAACGCTCACGCCAAAGCCGACCGACGTGAAGCAGCTTGTCGCCGGCATGGAGGAGCTGATCCGTCGGACCGTAGGCCCAGCCATCGAGATCGAAACAGTGAACGCGGCTGGGCTATGGCCAAGCCTTATCGACCCCAGCCAGCTCGAGAATGCAGTCCTGAACCTGTGCATAAATGCACGTGACGCCATGCCCGGCGGCGGAAAGATCACGATCGAATCCGCTAATCGATGGATGGACGAACGTTCGGCCAGTCAGCGTGGCCTGGAACCGGGACAATATATATCGCTTTGTGTCTCCGACACAGGGACCGGTATGAGTGCCGACATCATTGAGAAGGCGTTCGATCCCTTCTTCACGACCAAGCCGATCGGAGAGGGCACCGGACTCGGGCTGTCGATGATATATGGTTTCGCCAAGCAGTCCGGCGGATCAGTCGCGATCTATTCTGAGGCTGGCCAAGGCACCATGGTGTGCATCTATCTTCCGCGACACCTCGGGGCGGCCGAGACGGAATATGCCGAAGGCGACCGCCAGCAAGTCCCCCGCGCAGAAGCTGGCGAGACGGTGCTGGTCGTAGATGACGAGCCTACCGTACGTATGCTTGTTGCGGAGGTGCTGACGGACCTCGGCTATACTGCACTCGAGGCTGCTGACGGAGCCGCCGGTCTTGCGATCATCAACTCCGATGCCCGCATTGATCTTCTCGTAACCGACGTGGGCTTGCCAGGTGGAATGAACGGTCGGCAGGTGGCAGATGCCGCACGAAAAGTCCGGTCAGACCTCAAAGTGCTGTTCATAACTGGTTATGCGGAGAACGCCGTACTGAGCCACGGTCATCTCGATCCGGGCATGCACGTGCTCACGAAGCCATTTGCGATGGACGTGCTAGCCACGCGAATTCGCAGACTGATCGAAGGCTGACTGCCAGGTTGCCGGATCCCGGCTGATGATGTCAGAGGTCCTTAACCCGCTTTTCGAAATCGCGCTCCCTCTTGAGCCCGCCCAATCCGTGCGTAGCAATCAGCTAATTCCTTCTGAATCATCGCGGTTACTGACAGTCGCGGCCGACGCTGTAAGCCGCCTCTGCATGTTCATGCGGCGGCGATAAAATCCGGGTCGGTCTTCTTAACCCATAGCTAACCCCCAAAAGTGTAAGCGACCGCCGCGTAGATGTCAGGGAACTGCGCCGCCATTATCGCTGCCGCGGCACCGCCCGCTGAAAGACCTGCCACATAGCGCCTGCCGCATTGAGCACATCGATGATCTTGACAATGTCGGAGAGCGCCCTCGTCAGCCGATCGACCTTATAGGCAACGATGACGGCGATCATGCCGGCCTCACCATCGGCAAGGACCTGCCTGAGTCCCGGCCGATCGGCGAGCTATTCTGCCGACTGCAAGTTTCGGTGCCCGGTTTAGGGAAAGCTGACGATCGTGCACCCCGACGAGAGCGGCAGCTTCCGCCGACCAAGGGGACATCAGCCCTCCTGTTCATGCCACCCGAAAGCGGCCATCTGTTCATGGTGCCGACGACGCTCTTCGGTCTATAGCGCGTGATCGACTTGGTTCGCTCCGCCGGCTAAGCTGGCAGTATGGGTACCGTCTACAAGTTCAAGCGCGCTCTGCCAAAGAACCATAAGCAGTTTCAAAGCTACACCCCGCGCTCTGTCGATGCGCTCGGCAACAAAAAGCGCAGGGGGCTCAGGTTGCGCGACTGGCAGGCCAGCGTGGCCGCCTGGCTGGCGCTGCTCCTGGCCGCGGTCGGCATCTGGGCTGCGGGCACTTCGCTTGGGGGACGTTGAGCCGTCCGACAAAGCGCGATCGGGCCTGTCCAGCCTCCGCTTGCTACAAGATCCCAAGGAAGCCTTCGCGGCGCGCCTGTGGCTGATCCGTTCTGCGTGGCGCACGCTCGATGTGCAGTACTACATCTGGCACGACGACCTGTCGGGATCGCTCTTGCTTGATGAGATCGTGTCGGCCGCGCGGCGCGGGGTCGCGGTACGGCTACTGATCGATGACAATGGCATTGGCGGGCTCGACGCGCGGCTGGCCCTTCTCGATGCTGAGCCGAGCGTTGCGGTACGACTCTACAATCCCTTCAGAATGCGCCGCTTCCGCGGGCTCGAATGGCTATTCGCCTTCCGCCGCCTCAACTCGCGGATACACGCCAAGAGCCTTACGGCCGACCGGCATATGACCATCCTCGGCGGACGGAACATCGGAGACGAATATTTCGGCGCCCGGTCCAAAGGGCAGTTCGACGATCTCGATGTGATCGCCACGGGGCCAGTGGCTGCCGAAGTGGAACAGGTGTTCGAGCACCACTGGCAAAGCACCGCGGTTCATTCCGTCGCCGCAGTGGTGGGGCGAATTCCGGCCAGCGCGAAGCGCAGCGCGGCACAGAAGGCGGAGACCACAGCGCGGAGCGCGGCGGCGAAGAGCTATCTCGCAGCGATCGAAGCCCAGCCGCTATTTGCCGACTTGCAACACAGCCGGGTGAATTGGGTGAAGGCGCCCGCTCACGCGATCGCCGTCATGCCGGATCACGCGGCTGACCGCCAACACGGCTCTACCGGGCTCCATGAACTAATGCCCCAATCCTTGGCTTCGCCGACCAGTGACCTGATTCTCATTTCCGGCTATTTCGTCCCAACCGCCCAAGGCTGCAGCGAGCTTAGCGACCTGCGCCGCCGCGGCGCCAGGATAAGAGTACTGACCAATTCGTTTGCCGCCACCGACGTCGGAATAGTCCATGCAGGCTACGCGCCATGCCGAAAGACGCTGTTGCAGCGTGGCATCGAGCTCTTTGAAATGCCCGCGCCCGATGATGCGCCGAAGAGGACCAGGGCGAAGTTCATCCGCTCGGGCTCGATGCGAGCGCGGCGTTTTTCGGGCAAGTCCCTGCACGCTAAACTCTATATCGTCGACCGCCGGCACTTCTATGTCGGCTCGGCCAATTTCGATCCGCGGTCGGCGCGCCTTAACACCGAGCTCGGCATCGTTATAGAAAGTGCTACTCTGTCTGAGCAGCTGGCAGAGGCTTTTGAGATGGCATCGCACAACAGCTATCGGCTCGGCCTGTCGCCCGACGGTGCGCTGTCTTGGACCGATGAGCGTGACGACCAGCCTACGCCGGAACGCACCGAGCCAGGGACCAACATGTTCACTCGATCGATGATCGGCTTGCTTGCGAAGCTGTCAATCGACAGTCAGCTTTAAGTTTTCGTCTCGAGCGAGCCCTTCTCCTTTCGCCTCATACTCGGTCGTTCTTGTCGGCGGTAAGCGTGATGAACGGACGGCAGGTTCCGCGCCACTGCCGGGGATAGGACCGCGACAACAGCTAAGGAAATAAACAATCCCAACCTACTTTCATATCGAATTGATAATGCGTTTCAGTACATGAGAAAATAATATGTCGGTGTTGAGCTGCCTACCTTGGTATCAGAAGAGATGAACTCTTTTTTTTGCTGGTAACTGCGGGTCTCACCATAACAATGACGCCTGACTGGTTCGGCACTGTCCTATTTTGATACGCTGTCGGTAATCAGCTATTCCGTTGCAACATTGATAGTCTATAATCGATCGACTCATCTGATACAGTCAATATTAAGCAGGCGCGCGTCAGTCATACGTCTATGGCGACGCGCCGTTGCAGTTGCAGTTGGACAAAATGATGCCGATGCGGTTGAAACCAAATGCTGACAGACGTTTCGCCTTATGGGGTAGTGCAGCAGTCGAGGGCTTGTCGCGGCTTATCACGAAAGCTGTTTCATCGGCTGACGACGAACGGGTCAGCGAGCTAGACCGCATATTGCAGCAGGTCGAAGCCATGATTGATTTGCATGGCCTGAAAGCAATAGAGAGTGACTCGCCGCCTCTCTCAGTACATGAGCAACAAGCTCCTTACCGCACCGTGAATCTCCCACCTAAACAGCAACCTCGGGGGGATTGAACCCTTTAATAGAGGTCCCGACCGGGGGCTATGCGAGACACCATAAGCGTCCAGCGCCAGATTTCGACGAAGGGAGCAACGTCGAGCTTATTGCTTCGATAACAGCATCTTTGTCGTCGTCAGCGATGATTTGAACGCTGCCCAGGATTTTGCCAGCAATGGTCATCCGATTGAGCTGTAGTGGGGTATGCAACCTCCTGCGGTGCCAAGAGCAGTCCGTGAATTCACAATGGTGACATATAGATATTGTACGAAGGAGATCAGCGATTCTTGAATATGGAATGAAAACTTACCAGCTCGTTAGTGCCAACCTAAGTTGATTCGCGTGCTCCATTCAGCCGTGCTAAAGAACGGTCTACCGCCCATAGAGCGGGCATCGTAACAGTGATTGAGCGAGTCCAGAAAGCTTCCGTTTCTTAGGGGGTTAGTTATGCGTACCAATGAACGACTCGAATATTACCGTGGCCGACTAGACGTGGAGCGACGGCTTACAGAATCAGCCGCCACTGAAACCACGGCGCTGATCCACAGGAAATTAGCTGATAGCTATGCACGCATTGTCCGAAACGAGGAGAGCGCGCTGTTTCGAAAAGCGGGATGAACCTATTCAGCCTTGTGGGTTTTCGGACCGCTTAGGAGAGCATGAGTTGCACAGCGGTCGTCGATTTTCAGGTCGTTCGATCTGCGAACGCGCGTGCCTTCATTGTAGCGTCTTGCACGGCTCTCTGGAATACGGCGAAGGTGTAGGGCTTCGACGCGACAGCGGCGTACGGAAGAAGCTCATCAATATCGTTAGCGTCTACTAAACCCATCGAATAAATGGTGGGGATCACTTGGTCGGCGCAAATTTCCTGAACGGCCGCGATTCCCGAGCCCTCTAAAATATGCTCATCGGCAACTATGATGTCGGGACACATCTCAACTGCGGCAGCTATCGCTTCCTGTTCGCGACTGACGACCGTGACCGTGGCATAGCCGAGGTCGGTTAGATAATCTTCCACGAGCATGGCGATCATTGGCTCGTCTTCAATCACCAGGGCGTGCATGACGAACCTCGTTCAATGGGTGTCACCTTTCGCTCATTGCGCCGCCGTGTTCAACAGAGCAGTCCGCCTGAACGACAGTGCGGCATGCTGAATGGCGGTAGTTACCGGCAACGCTGTTTAGTGACCATGGTCAGATTTTTCCTTCGCTTCCGAATCGATAATTGTCGTGTCGGCGATCGTCTCGGCGAAGCCATGGCCGAACAGGCCAACGGGGGTCTGAAAGCCACCGCGCGCCTCGCCGCGCAGCACCCGCCGCGCCGCTTCGGCCGCAGCGATCGCCGTGAAGGTGTAGCCGTTGACGGTATCGAGGACGGACCGAACCATCGTGCCGTCCGCACCCGTCACCTCGACGGCGGCATGGAAGCGATTGGCGTCGCGTTGCTCGCGCGTCGGACCATCCGGCATGGCCGCCAGATCGCCATCGGGGAACGCCCCATCGGTGACATGCAAGAAGGTTTCGATGTTCGGAATGTTCGTGGCGCGCCAGATCGTGACGAGATCGGGCAAGGTCACCGGGAACGAGGTTGCCGGCCCACTGCCGAAGTCGAAATCGCGGACCTCGTCGGGGCTGCGGCCGATCAGGCTCCCATCGATGCGGTGGAGGGTTTCGGGTGAAAGATTCGCGCTCGCACTGACCGCCGACCCGCGAGAGAATCCACCGGCCACATGCAGGGCGATGCTCAGCATCACTGGTGTGTCCACGCGTTTGGCCGCGTGGCTGGCGAGCGAGCCGAGCATGGCGACGCTGCCACCGCTGCCGGGAAGCAGCATAACGCTTGCTGCTTTCGCGTCGTCATCCAGCGTCTCAGCAAGCCGATAGCTGTCGAGTTCGGCGGCAATGTCGAGATAGTGCACGCCGGCGGCGATGCAGGCGCGCATCAGCGGTTCGGCCGTGCGCAGGAACGGGCCGGCGCAGTTGAGCAAGACGGTGATATCATCGAGCGCCGAACGGTCAGCCGCAAGATCGTCCACCGTGAACAGCCGGTATTGCACGCCGAGTTCGCCTGCGAGCGCGGCAAGCCGAACCTCATTTTGGGGCCTTCCGGCGATTACGAAATTCAGTCCAAGGGCTTCGGCGTGGGAGGACACCATCCGGCCAGTGTAACCGGCTGCGCCGTAGATCATCAGTTTGGTCATGTCAGTGCTGCCAGCTCTTATAAGTGAATTCGAGGCTGTAGCCGTCGGGATCCAGCACGCCCGCAGCATAGTACCGCGGATCGTAGTGTAGCCGCGCGCCAGGCGCGCCATTGTCGGTCGCGCCCGTCGCCATCGCGGCGGCGTAGGCGGCATCCACCTGTGCCACCGTCTCAGCGACGAAGCCGACGTGCGCCGCGCGGCCCTCGACCACGCCCGGGCGCAGCCAGAAGAAGATGCGGCCATTGCAGCCGAAGCCCTTCAGGTCCGGATGCCCTGACGGGCCATCCTTGCCGTCGTAGTCGACGCGGTCGGTGATGCCGAGTGGCGCCAGCGCCACCGTGTAAAAGGCGATCGAGCGGTCGAGATCGCTGGCCGAGATAAAGACGTGGTCGAGCATGAGGGATCTCCGTTTCAGATGATGTAGCCGCCCGCGACCTCGATCGTCTGGGCGTTGATCCAGGCGCTGTGATCGGACAGCAGGCTGGCGACGACCCGGCCGATATCATCGGGTTCGCCGACCCGGCCGAGCGCGGTTTGCCGGGCGAGCAGCGCCTCGAACTCGTCATTGAGGCCACCGCCGAGATCGGTGCGGATCGCGCCCGGCGACACCGCGTTGGCGCGAATACGACGCTCGCCGAACTCCTTGGCCATGTAGCGGGTCAGCACCTCGAGGCCGCCCTTAAACGCAGCATAGGGAGCGACGCCGGGCGTGGCGACCCGCGTCGTGGCACTGGTCAGGTTCACGATAGCACCGCCCTCGGCCATCAGCGGCAGTAGCATCTGTGTGAGGAAGAATGGCCCCTTGAGATGCACCGCGAACAGGCCGTCGAATTGGGCCTCGGTCACAGTTGCGATCGGATTGAACAGGCCGAAGCCGGCGTTGTTGACGAGATGGTCGAAGCTGGTCCGACCCCAATGTGTGTCGAGCGATGCTACTACGGCGTCCTCGAACGCGGGAAAGGCCGCGATATCCGATACGTCGAGCTTGAGTGCCACGGCCTTGCCGCCGCCCGCCTCGATCTCGCGCACCACCGCATCGGCACCGTCGGGATGGTTGTTATAGGTCAGGATCACGCCACTGCCGCGCCCCGCGCATTGCAGCGCGGTGCTCCGCCCAAGGCCGCGGCTTGCGCCGGTGATGATTGCGATCGTCATGAAGCGTCTCCTCGTCTGTTGCTCCCTTTCTAGGCTTGGGCCCTCGTCAAGGCTGCGCCCGATCCTCTCGCGATCTTGCCTATTCCTGCTTGACGGATTGCCGGACGCGGCTTCCGGGTCCACAGCGGCGAAATGGAAACACAGCTCGCCGAACTGCGGCGCCTCGCCGCGCATGCCAAGAACCGACGCACTGAAACCGGCATCCCGCGCGTGGCGATGGTCCAGGGCGCGATCCCCGAACACGAACTCGCCGCCGTTTATGACCCGATGGTCAATCTGATCTTGCGCGGCTCCAAGTCTATGACCATCGGCGAGCGGACGCTGCATTATGATCCCGCCACCTATTTCGTGATGTCGATCGATCTGCCCGCAGTCGGCACGATCCACCCGGCACCGACCGGCGAGCCCTATCTTGCGGTCAGCCTGACGATCGATCCGCAGGTCGTGGGCGCCATGCTTGCCGATGCCGGGGCGCCGGTATCGGCACCGAGCAGCGGGAGCTTTTCGGTCGCATCGGTGACGCCCGAGCTGCTCGATGCCTGGGTGCGGATGCTGCGGCTGATCGAGCGCCCGGCCGAAATCCCGGTGCTAGCGCCTGCCTATGAGCGCGAAATCCTCTATCGCGTGCTGCAGGGGCCGCATGGCGCGATGCTGCGCGACATCGCCATGCCAGATACCGCCCTCTCACGCATCCGGCTTGCCATCCAGTGGATCCGCAACAATTTCACCAGCCCGCTGCGGGTCGAGGCGCTTGCCGAGATCGCCGCGATGAGCGCCTCTGCCTTCCACCGCCATTTCAAGGCGGCGACCGCGATGAGCCCGCTGCAGTTCCAAAAGCGCATCCGCCTGATGCAGGCGCGCATGCTGCTGATC
This sequence comes from Sphingomonas sp. SRS2, assembly GCF_000971055.1. Classification (GTDB taxonomy): domain Bacteria; phylum Pseudomonadota; class Alphaproteobacteria; order Sphingomonadales; family Sphingomonadaceae; genus Rhizorhabdus. The sequence continues at coordinate 13,956 of NZ_LARW01000039.1, read as the reverse complement.
GCCGGGGCGCAGAGCGCCGCGTCGGTGGCGTTCGACGTCGGCTATGAGAGCGCTTCGCAGTTCAGCCGCGAATATGCGCGTTTCTTCGGCATGCCGCCGGCGCGCGATGCTTTGGTGGTGCAGCGGGAGCTCGGCCGTGCTGTGTGTTCGTAGCGCGCTGCTTTGCCGGGAAGCACGCTGATGGACCAGCTTCTAGCCATGCGCGTCTTCATCCGCATCGCCGATGCCGGGTCATCCGCCAAGGCGGCGGATTGTTGGTCATTCTCGCGATCGGCCGCCTAGTGGCCGAGACCCACCCTAAGCGCGCGAGACTTGACGTCGCGGGCACGCTCACCCTGGTGAGATGCCATCCGTGCCGCCGACCCGGGGGGGACAGGCCGACGGCACGCGGGCTATGATCGCGGGAAAGCGCGATCAAGGCAGGACGAGGATGGTCGATCAGACCTGCGAAGCGCCTCCGTCGGCGAACAGTTCGGTGCCGTTGATGTAGCTGGCGGCATCACTGCCGAGGAACGCGACCGCGCGCGCGATCTCTTCCGGGCGACCGATACGGCCGATCGTGCTGCGATCGGCGAGATATGCCAGCGCCTCGTCGGCTTGGTCGCCCAGGAAGGAGCGCAGCGAGGCGGTGTCCACCGGACCGGGGCTGACGAGATTGATGCGAACGCAAGATCCCTTGATCTCGGTCACCCAGCCACGCACCATCGCGCGCAGCGCGGCCTTGGTGCCGCCATAGACGCTGAGGCCCGGACCTGGCTGGATCGAAGACGTCGATCCAATGATGACGATCGCACCGCCTTTACCCATAAGCGGCAGCGCCTTCTGGACGGCGAAGGTGACACCTTTCACGTTGCTATCGAATGCGCGGTCGAAATGATCTTCGGTGATCGCATCGAGCGGCACGATCTCGCCCGCGCCAGCATTGGCGACAAGTAGATCGAGGCGACCGTGCTTTTGCTTCACATGGGCATAGAGCGCGTCGAGATCGGCGAGGTTCGAAACTTCGGCCTGCACGCCTTCAGCTCCGCTCCCGAGCATCGCAACCGCATCGTCGAGCTTTTCACGATTGCGCCCGGTGATGATGACCTTGGCGTTCTGCGACGCGAGTTCCTGCGCGACAGCGAGCCCGATGCCCGACGTCCCGCCCGTCACGATGGCAACCTTATTGGCGAACGACATGCTGAGTTCCTTTATCGATGAGTGGCCACCGCCGGCTTTGTCCGGCGCCCCTTGCTGAAATCCCGTTCGGCCGCGCCAGACTGCCCTCGTTCCATCGAGATTCTGAGCCCGACTTACTCGGCCTGGCAGACGGCCTCGATATTGTTGCCATCGGGGTCGAGCACATAGGCAGCATAGTAGTTCGGGTGGTACCGTTCCGGGATGCCGGGCGCGCCGTTGTCGCTTCCGCCCTGGGTTAGTGCCGCTTCGTAGAAGGCATCGACGGCCTTCCTCTCGCCGGCGCTAAAGGCGACATGGACGGGAAGGCGGCTGCCGTTCTCCTCGTGGAACCACAGGCTCGGATATCCACCCCGGCCAAACCCAAGTCGCGCACCACCATGAGCGGTGCGCGCCGGACCGATGCTGACGACCAGCGACAGCCCAAGCGGCTCCAGCGCCGCTTCGTAGAAACGCCGGGAGGCCTCCGCATCGGCAACGGGAAGTTCGATGTGGTCGATAACGCTCATGGCCGAATCTTTCTCATGCCTGGGACGCTCCGCCGTCGGCGAAGAGCTCGACACCGTTGATGTAGCTTGCGGCGTCGCTGGCCAGGAACGCCGCCACCTCCGCGATCTCCTCGGGCTCGCCGATGCGGCCCATCGGGCTCTTCTGGCGGAGGAAGGCTAGCCCCTCTTCCGCGTGCTCCCCGAAACCGTCTCGTAGTGACTGGGTGTTTGTCGGCCCCGGGCTGACGATGTTGATCCGGATCCCAGAGCCCTTAAGATCGCTGACCCAGCTCCTCACCAAGTTGCGCACGGCCGCTTTGGTAGCTCCGTAGATGCTCATCGACGGACCTGGGTCGATCGACGACGTCGAGCCGACGATTACGATGGACGAACCCGGCTTCAGCAGCGGCAAAGCTCCCTGTACGGTGAAGACGATGCCCTTCACGTTCGTGTCGAACTGCTGATCGTAAGCTGCTTCGGTGATCCGACCCAAGGGCGCGTGGACACCGCCGCCGGCGTTGGCGACCAAGACGTCGATCCCGCCGAAGTCGGAGCGGACCTGCGAAAAGAGCGTCTCGAGACTGGCCGGATTGGAGACATCGACGACGATACCGGCTGTGTTCCCACCCAGTTCGCTCGCTGCGCGATCGAGTGCATCCTGGCCTCGGCCCGCGATGATCACTCGCATCCCGGAAGCAGCCATTTTGCGCGCGATGGCGAAGCCGATCCCGCTACTGCCTCCCGTCACAAGTGCGACCTTCATATCCGCTGTCATCGTTCACTCCTGCTGAAACACATTAATAGTGATCGCTATTAGTTGTGCGCAAGGGGGCGTTGCAACTATTTGTAGCAAGCACTATAATCTTACTGGTGTTCAGGAGGTCCAGGTGAGCGAGAACGTCCGCAAAAGGCGCCCGAGGCGGCCGTTCGATCGGCAACTCGGCGTCGAGAAGGCGCAGCGCCTGTTTCACCAGAGAGGCTATGATGGCGTGAGCGTCGCTGATCTGACGCAGGAGCTCGGGATCAATCCGCCCAGCCTCTATGCAGCCTACGGGAGCAAGGCGGGTCTCTTCGAGCATGCCCTGCGTCGCTACGCAGCCGAACACGCGTTACCGATTTCCGAGATCTTCGGGGGTCGTGACGTCGGCGAGGCCGTGACCATGATCTTCGTCTCGGCTGCTGAGCAATATTCCAGCGATGCCGCGGCGCGGGGCTGCCTGGTCACGGAAGGCACGCGCGCGGCCGATCCCGAGGCACGAGCGATCGCAGCCGAAATCAGCGCCATAATGGTGGCCTCGATTGGAGAGGAGATTCGCAAGCGCGTTTCCCAGAACGGAGATGCTATCGCTGACGCGGTGGTGACCATGGTGCGCGGGCTCTCGGCCGCCGCCTACACGGGCATGGAGGCGAGTCGGCTCCGTGCTGCGGCCGAGCAGGCCGCCTCCATGTTCAAGGCTGGCCTCTCTGCATCCATGGCTCGACCGCACTAATGGCGTGATATTGTAGTGATCACTATTACTTGCAACACTCGGCTTCCCCCATTATAGTGATCGCTACTAACTCGCTTCCGGGCAGGTTGGACGTCACAGGCGCTTCCGTCATCGGGTAGGTCGCTCGCGAGCATCCGTGCGCGTGGCTCCGCTCGAAGTGGATGGCGCGCCGCTACAGCGAGGACACTATGCATCACGTCACATTTTCTGAAATCGGCGGCCCCGAGGTCCTGAAGGTCGAATCCTTTGAGCTGCCGGAGATCGGTCCCGATGAGGTTCGGGTCAGCATCGAGGCAATTGGGGTCAACAGGTTCGAGGCACTGTACCGCCGCAACTTCTACGTCGTTCCCCCAAGTCTGCCTTCGGTGATGGGTGTCGAGGGCGTCGGAACCGTCAAGGAAGCGGGCTCGGAGGTCGTTGGTCACAGCATCGGCGACCGTGTCGCCATCCTCCCTGTGCAGACGCCGTTCGTTGGATCAGGCATCTATGCAACACACGCCAACGTGCCGGCATCGGCCTTGGTGAAATCCATTCCTGGCACGACGGCGATCGAGGAAGCCGCAGTTTGGATGGCGGGACTGCAGGCCTACAATCTCATTACCAAGGTGTCCGTCGGTGCCGGCGATGCCGTGTTGGTAACTGCCGGGACGTCTCCGGTCGGCAGTGCGCTCATCCAGTTCGCACGTGACATGGGGGCGACCGTTTTGGCCACGACGCGGACGGCGGCGCGCGAGCAAGAATTGCTCGATCTCGGCGCGCACCATGTCATCGCCACGGATGAGCAGACGCTGACCGACATCGTCATGGACGCTACTGGCAGCAAGGGGGTGAAGGTGGTCTTGGATACGGTCGGCGGCGCCCTGCTGGCGCAGTGCGTCGCGTGCCTTGCAGAGGGGGGAAGCCTCTTTAGCTACGGGGCGCAAACATCGCCAGACATCACTTCCGCACGCGTTGACGTACCCCTTGTGGCACTCGACCGACGTTCCCTCGCATTCGTGGACCTGTTCGAACTGACCGATGTGCCCGAGCGATTCGCTGCTGCGCAGGAATACATCCGCAGCGCGGTCGCCTCAGGTGCCTTCAAACCCCGGATTGATAGCATTTTTCAGCTTGAGGACGTACAGGAAGCTCATCGCCGGATGGAGGATGGCTGCCTAAGAGGTAAGGTCGTCATCACGACAAAGTGACTCGAGAGCGTCATACCGACGCGCAGTAACTGCCTGACCATCGGCATGCCAAATCGGCGTCGCTGATTCGGCTCTGGACATCGGCACGCTTCGGATGGCCATTTCTGCCGAAAGCCGTTGTTCGCGAGGGATTAGCGGACGATGGCTCTGTCCCCATCTCGGTCGTCCCGGCCGCCACTCAGCGCTAGCTGAACGAATGGCGGGCTTCGGGATCGGGCCGAACTTAGCGGAACGGTCGACATTAAGTCGCATAGCCGCCGCCCCTTCTATGGTCGTCCCTACGGCGTTCGCTGCTGGCTAGCACGCGCAGCAATGTAATCTCTGCGGTGTGTCGGCAACCCGATCCTTGGCTTGCGGCCCCCCTGGCTGTAAAGCCGCCCGAATCCGACAAAGCCACACCAGCTGGAAGCCAAACGAGCATGCAGATCATCGTCCGCGACAACAACGTCGATCAAGCCCTCCGCGCCTTGAAGAAGAAGCTGCAGCGCGAAGGCGTCTATCGCGAGATGAAGCTCCGCCGGCATTATGAGAAGCCGTCGGAAAAGAGGGCGCGCGAGCGAGCGGCGGCAATAAGCCGTGCGCGAAAGGCTGAGCGCAAGCGCGCTGAACGCGACAAATGACGGATTGGACGGTTCCGCTGCAGTCGCCGAAGCTGAAAGGATCGCCGTGACGCTCGATGGTCCACGCCTCGCACCTCTCTCCAGCTCGAGGCCGAACGCTATCGTCATTTTGATCCATGGTTATGGGTCAAATGGAGACGACATGATTTCGTTGGCCCGCATGATCCAACCAGCGCTTCCCGGCGCCGCGTTCGTAGCGCCCAACGCGCCGTCGCAAATTCCTCGAATGACAGCCGCCCACCAATGGTGGCTGATAGAAACCTTTTCCATGGCTGAGCGTGCCGCGGGCGCCTCCGCAGCCGCACCGGGTCTCAACGCCTTCATTACCCAGGAGCTCGCGCAGGCTGACTTGCCCAGCAACCGCGTCCTCCTCATAGGCTTTAGCCAGGGCACGATGATGGCGCTGCATGTTGGTTTACGTCGCCAGCAGCCTCTCGCCGGCATCGTCGGTATTTCGGGCATGCTCGTCGCGCCTGACCGGCTGCACGCGGAAATCACAAGTCGCCCACCGGTGCTGCTGATCCACGGCACCGAGGATGATATTGTGCCTTTCAACTCGATGGATCTGGCGTCGACGGCGCTGAACGCGGCCGGCGTCAGGGTCGAAGTGCACGCGTCTTCGGGTGTGGCACACAGCGTCGGCCAGGATGGGCTCGCCGCCGCCACGGCATTCGCGCAACGCGCCCTGGGTTGATCCGGCTGCTTCGCGCCCGATTGATCGCCAGGCGGCGCCACGCGCCAAAAGTGTAGATGGACGTATGGCCCCTTCTGAGGCCGCCGCAGCATAGCCGGGTGGCTGGCCCTGGGGAGCCTGGCTGCCGAGCCGGACGGAGGCTGCAACCAGAGGCCCGAACTGACCGGAAGCTACCTTCCAAATATTTGACCGGCTCGTGGCATGCCCGTCTATCCCATCGGTCTCGTGGTGTAGCAGATGGACGTGCATGAGGGCGGATTACAGCATCTGTAGGCAGGTCCCGGCCGACCCCACCCTGGCCGCCGGCTAGATCGGAAAGTGTGGTGGTGGTGGTCTGGTTCAAGCCGATGCGGATCCGCAAAAATGACCGCGGACGCTGATCGACGGCCCCGACATGATATTGTCGGCGCTTGCGGCTTGCGGCATGGTGATGCCGGGGGAGTAGCTATGACCCAGTTCAAATTTCTGCACGCCGCCGACATCCACCTGGACAGTCCACTCCATGGCCTCTCGCGCTACGAGGGTCTGCCGGAGGCCGAAATCCGCGGTGCGACGCGGGCGGCGTTCGACAATCTCGTCCAGCGGGCGATCGACGAGGCGGTGGACTTCGTCGTCATCGCGGGCGACCTGTTCGATGGCGACTGGAAGGATATGGGTACCGGTCTCTACTTTGCGCGTGCGATCGGGAGGCTCGATCATGCGAATATCCCCGTCTTCCTGCTGGCGGGCAACCATGACGCCGCCTCGGTGATCAGCCGCAGCGTGCCTTGGCCGCCAAATGTCCGCCTGTTCAGTACACGCAAAGCAGAGACCCACGTCCTGCCGGAGATCGGCGTCGCGATCCACGGCCAGAGCTTTCCGACCGCGGCTGTCACCGACAACCTCGTGCTGGCCTATCCGGATGCCGCGAAGCACCACTTCAACATCGGCATGCTGCACACCGCTCTCGCCGGTCGGGAGGGGCATGCGGCGTACGCTCCGTGCAGCCTCGATGATCTCAGGTCCAAGCATTACGACTATTGGGCACTTGGACATGTTCACGAACATGAGGTGGTTTGTCAGGAGCCCTACGTCGTCTTCCCTGGAAATACCCAGGGGCGTACGATCAGGGAGTGCGGGCCGAAGGGTGCGGTGATCGTCGCCGTGGAGGACGGACAGGTCAGGTCCATCGAACGTATCGATCTGGACGTGTTACGCTGGGCCAAGGTCGAGGTCGATTGCGCGGGGGCGTCGATCGACGCGCTCGCGTCCCTCATCCGCGCAGCGCTCACGGTCGAGTGGCAGCAGACCATGGCGGGCATTCCGCTCGTCGTCCGGATCACGCTTGTCGGCCAGACCGGACATGCTGGCGCCATGCTCGACCGGACCGCCACGCTGCGCGACGAGGTGCGCGCCGTCGCGGCCTCGATCTCGCCCGACCTGTTTATCGAAAAGGTCAAGGTGCTGGTGACACCGCTGCCCCCGTCGAGCGATACAGTGATCGGCGACGATCTGTCCTTGCTGGTCGAACAGGCCGAGACCCACGGGGGTCTGGCGGCGCTGCTTGCCGAGGATCTCGGGCCATTCCTGCTCGTCGCCCAGGCATCGCTGGGACAGGCGGAGGATGGGGATCTCAGAAGCTTGGCAAGCGACGGCGACTGGTCGACCGTGCTCGGCACGGCGACCCTCGCCCTGCGGTCGCGCCTTACGGGAGGCGCCTAGCATGCGCTTTGCCAGCCTCGCTCTCGAGCGCTATGGACATTTCGAGGACTGCGAACTGTCCTTCCGCACCGGCGCCCCCGATCTCCATGTTGTCTACGGCGCCAATGAGGCGGGTAAGACTACGTCGATGGCCGCGGTTTCGGACTTGCTGTTTGGCTTCCTCCCACGCTCGCCCTACAACTTCATTTACGACTACTCGCTCCTGCGGATCGGTGCGCTGATTGAGGACGGGGAGCGGACGCTCGCATGCCGGCGCAAGAAAGGCACCAGCGGGACGCTCCTCGGCCCGGATGATCGACCGATCGACGAGGGGGGGCTGCTTGCCATGTTGCGCGGGCAGACGAGAGAGACGTTCGGCCTTTCCTTCAGTCTGAATCAAGAGGGCTTGCGTGCGGGCGGACGCGCCATGGTTGAGGCCCGCAACGACATCGGCAGAGCGCTATTCGCGGCCGGCTCCGGACTGACGGGGGTTTCGGACGAGCTGTCGAGGCTCGAAGCGGAAGCAGACGCGATCTGGGGCCCGCGCGCATCGAACAGGCGGTCTTTCACCGTGGCGCAGCGCGAGTTCGAGACGCATGCGCGAGTGATCCGCGATCAATCGCTCAAACCGAAGACCTGGCTCGACGCGAGGAGCGCGGCCAGCACCCAGCACGGGAAGCTGACCGACGCCCAGCACCGACGCGACGAGATCCTCGCCGAGGTCAGCCGGGCCGAGCGCATCCGCCGGATCGCACCATCGGCACGCGTCCGCGCCGACTATCTTGTCGCGCTATCCGAGCATGACGCCACGATCGCCATCGCGCCTCACAGCGAGGAGGCGGCAGAGAAGGCGATGGCCGAGGCCGATGCGGCGCTGCGCGCGAGGGCGGCCGCCCTAAAGCTTGCCGCCGAGGCCAAGGAGAAAATCGACGCGCTCCCGGCCGACCAGGCTATGCTCGACGAGGCGGACCGCGTCGACGAGCTGGTGAGGACCTCAGGCGCCATCGCAAAGGCTCGCCAGGACCAGGCCCGCCTTGAGTCTGATCTCGCAGCCGGGGCGGCGCTGATCCTGCGCCTGCAGGAGGAGACCGGCTCCGCGGCTATGGCTCCACCTTCGAGGATCGTCAGCTCGAAACTGCGCGAACTGGCGCTGGCAGAGGCGCAGGCCGCCTCCGCGCTGATCCAGATCGAGCAGAGCGAGGAGGAGCTCGAGCAGCGACGCAGTACCCTTGGCCACGTCACCGATGATGTCGGCCTTCAGGGAGACGCTCATCCGCTCCTTGCTGCGGTCGACGCCGCGCGTGCCTTGGGCGCCGACGTGGACGCCCGGTGCGTGTCGTCCGAGCGCAAGGCGGAACTCGCCGCCAACTCGCTCGAGCATTGCATCGCCCGCCTGGTGCCTTGGCGTGGCGACGCTCGGGCCCTCCTCTCGCTCCCGCGTCTCACCCCGGCGGAGATCGAGGAGGCACGCAGGGCCCTTGCGGACCTAGCGACTGAAGCGGTGCGGGACGAGACGGCCGCCGTCCGTGCGCGCGAGGAAGCGGCGGCCCTCTCGCTCGAGATGGAGCAGCTCTCCTCGGGCGCTGCCATTCCTGCCGACGAGATTGCATCGGCACGCCTCGAGCGTAGCGAACGCTGGCAACCCCTGCGGGAGCATGTGCTCGGCAACGCCCCGCTCGGCTCCCCGGAGGCGGCGGTCGCCGCGTTCGAGGCGAAGGTCGCCCACGCAGATGACAGGAGCGACCTGCGGTTCGCCGCGGCCGAAGAATCGAGCAGGCTGGCCGACATGGGTCAGCGCTGCGCGAAGCTCCTGCTCGACGCAAACCAGGCGAAGGATCGCGCGGTTGTGGCACGCGCACGTGCGCAATCCACGTGTGCCGACTGGAGCGCGACGCTGGAGATCGCCGGATACCCGGATATGGAGCCCGCCCGGATGCTCGGCTGGCTCACCGAGCGGGATGCCGCGGAGAAGGCCCATCATGAGGCGGCCGCCGCCTTGGCCGAGGCCAAGGCCTTCATGGACCGCCGCTCAACAGCGCGCTTGGCCCTCGTCGCGAGCCTCCACGAGACAGGCATGATCGAGGGCGTGGAACTTGCGCCCGTCCTGGCGACCGCCGAGCTAGCACGCACCGAGATCGAGAAGGCGGATCAGCAGCATCGGCTCGACCGGGCGGCCCGCGCTCAGATCGAGCTTGATGCCGAGGCACTGGCGCGGCGTAGGAAGCGGCTCGAGGACGCGGCTGCCGCACGGGCCGAGGCCTGGCGAGAACTGACCGCAGCATCGGGGCTGAGGCTTGAAATCTCCGGCGCCATCGCCACGCTCGACGTTCTGGACGAGCTGCGCGCAGCCGTCCTGACGCAATCCGATCTCGAGGGTCGCATCGATGGTGTGACCCGTGACGCAAACGAGCATGAGAGGAGCGTCGCGAGCGTCGCGGACCGGCTAAGGATTGCCCCCGCCCAAAATGCCGAAGAGCGACTCGCAGTCATACGGAACCGTCTCGCCGAGGCAAGGTCGGCAGCGAACGTCCGCTGCGCGCTTCAGGCGACGCTCGACAGCAGGACATCGGAAGTCGCGGCCGAGGAGGCTCGGTACGCCGCGGCGCTGGACGCGTTGGAGCCACTGATGGCGGAGATGGGATCGGCGGACCTGACCGCTCTGGGTGCCGCGATCCAGCGCTCCCGCGCCGCGCGCGCGCTCCGGTCAGCGGTCACCGAGGTCGAAGCCATGATCAAGGCGACGGGGGATGGAAAGACCCTGGGGGAGCTCCTCGCTGATGTGGAGGGCGTCGATGCGGACAGCCTTGCCGCGAGGACACAGAGGCTTCGCGCGGAGCTTGCCGAGCTGAACGAAGAGGTCGCGGTGGCAGCCAGCGCGCATGGCGATGCGAAAAGAGTGTTTGCCAGCCTGGAGGCGCAAGGGGTGGACGCCGCGGGCGCGGCGACAGGTGCGGAGCAGGCGCGGGCTGAACTCGGTGTGCTGGCCGACCACTATATCCTGAAGCGCGCGCAGGCCGTTACGCTGCGCTGGGCGATCGAGCAGTACCGGGAGCGGCACCAGGATCCAATGCTGCTGCGGGCGGGCGAGATTTTCTCGACGCTGACGCTGGGTCGCTATGCGGCGCTTCGGATCGATAACGACGGCAGCACCCCAAGACTGCTGGGCCTCCGCGATGACCGGCGCACCGTTGTCGAGGTGGACGCAATGAGCGAAGGCACGACGGACCAGCTGTTCCTGGCGCTCCGCCTTGCCGCCGTGGAGCAATCCGTCGCCGCCGGCGTCCGGCTGCCGTTCCTCGCCGACGACCTGTTTGTAAATTTCGACGACCAGCGCTCAGAGGCAGGCTTCCGGGTGCTTGCGGAGCTGGCCCGGTCGACCCAGGTCTTGTTCTTCACGCACCATATCCATCTGGCGAGCATCGCCCGGTCGGTAGTGGGGGCAGACGCGCACTCGGAGTGCCAGCTGGCGTGATGGCCCGCATCGGATCATCCGCCCTCATTTGTACAAACGGCACAGCTGTGCCCGGTTCTGCCGCACCACCGTTGCCACGAGTGACGTGCTCCGATGTTAGCCAAGGGCTGCCTGCCCGCTAACGCGCACGGCCGGACCTCATTCGCAACCTATGCCATCACCATCCCGGTCAAGCCGCGGCGCATAACCCGCATCACCTCTCCTTACCGGCGCTGCACCAGCCGCTCGCGCCGCTGCACAACTTGGGAATGGATTGGAAGACGAGCTGATACCGCTGAGACCATAGCGTGAGGTCGACGCCGGCGAAACGCCGCCACGATGGCAGTGCTATTCGCCCGTCTTCCGGTTGTTGTGGCATCCTTCCGCGTTCAATCCGCCCCCGTGCGCGGAAGCGACGGTGGCGAACAGCATCATTACAGCGGCTAGCATATTGCGAATCATAACTTCGTCCCCCTCGCTATCTTGTTACGCATCCGTAGCTATTTGGCGAGAATAACCGTATCCGCATCCGATTGACTTTGTTCTTATTATGTTCTACGTAAATGCGTCCTTGGAGTAGCTCTGGAAATCGAACATGCAGCATGATCGACGTCTGCGGGCAGCGGCCCGCGCTGTTTACGATGCAGTCTATCCACCCGAAGAGCTAGCGCCGGTCGGCTTCGATCAAGCTGAGAAATATGGCATGATCCACTATCGTCGATCCGTAGACGCTGCGCGAGCGTGCTTCTTGGTCAAAGCTGATGAAGGCGAGCAGCTGACACTGATCTGACCGGCCGGCCGATCCTCGCGAGAGAGCCCGACCTTCCGTCATTGCAAGCGGCCTTCCGGCTCCAGCTTTTCTAGATCCTCGATGTGCTTGAGGATCCGCATCCAGACACGATGCCCTTCATGATCGCCACTCGCCAGTAGCTCGTCAGCGCGCTGCGCGGCGTGAAGCCAGGCGACATCGCCATATTGGCGCATCAGCTGATGCGCACAGGCCCAGATCTCTCGGTCTTCGATCACCAGCTTTCTCTACAACATCTTTGCTCAAAGGACGGGATATATGCGCCGCGATTCCGACCTGATCCGCTCGATCCTGCTAGCCGTCGAGGAAGATGCGCATTGCGAGGTTCTACGCCTGGCCGCCATCGAAGGCTATGCTGATGAAGCGGTGCATTTCCATACGCGCCTGCTGGTCGAGAAGGGCTTTCTCAGGACCTATCTTCCTGACCGCACGGTCGGGCAGCCATGGGTCTGCGTCCGCCTCACCTGGGAGGGCTATGACTTCCTCGACGCCATCCGCGACCCGGCGGTCTGGAGATCGGTGAAGCGTGCCGCAGGCAAGGTTGGAAGCTGGTCGCTCGCGACACTGGCGGGCATCGCCAAGGCTATGATCCTGGTCAAGGTGGAGGCTCTGGCCGTCGCGGCCTGATCGATGGTGCTCCACCAGCCATAGGAGGACCCGATGCAGTCACTGTCAGAGCCTATCAAGGCCGCTCAATATGTCCGGATATCGACGGATCAGCAGATCTATTCGACCGCCAAGCAGCCTTGAACTCCCGGTCGGCGATCCACGCCAGACGACCGTGGATATGGGCAAGCCGGATGGTGATGAGGAGATGTTCGGAAGGGTGTTGATTTGACATGAATAGATCCTTCTATGCCCCGGACCGACCTCCGGTGGGGGTGAATCTATTTATCCTCGGCAATTCGTGGCCCTCGGCCGGAACGGCAAATAATCGGCACTGCAGCCGCCTATTCTGCCGAGGGCGGCAGCTGGGTTATCCTCGGGCAGAATGACGATCCCCACCGGCGGACCAGGCGATAGATGACGAACAGCCCGCCACACACCGTGACGAAGTTTGCCGCTATCTCGGGTAGTTCGCCATCGCGCTCGATCTCATTCAGCCGGTGGCAGGCGGCGGCGCGTGACGCTACGGGCCGGGCCCTGCGGATCACGCCGACAGGCCCATGCGAAAGAGGCCGCCGCGCCGATAAGCAGCGCGAGGCCCGTGCAGATCGCCAGGAAGCCGGGCCCGTCAACCGCGAACTGGATCACGAGGCGGCATGGAACGTCACGAGCGTACGAACGCGAACAACGGTCCAAAATCGAGCTCGTCCGCTGCCTTCAGCGCGGCGACATAGGCGCTGCGGGTCGTGGCGGCCTCGACGAGATTCGCGCGACCCCAGCTGAACCGTTCGACGCCCACTTGGACGGCGAGAAGGTCCGCAGCCAGGCGCGACAGACAGCCATTGCCATTGGAGAACGGATGGATCTGCACGAGACGATGATGGTAGCGCGCGATGATCTCATCGATCGGGTAGGTCTGGTGCTCGATCCAGTAGGCCACATCGTCAAACATCGCTCGCAGATCGGTTCCGATCCGGTAGGCATCGACGCCGATATTGCGCGCCATCGTGCGAAACTGCCCGGCCCAGCGCCAGGTATCGCCGAACATGCGCTTGTGCAGCTGGCGGAAGAACATCTCCTCGAGCACATTGCGCCGGCGGCCGAACGCCCAGCGATCGGCCTCCTCGATGCCGATCTGCTCCGTCTCGTTCAATTCGTGCCGCAACGTGATGTAATTAGGAATCAGCCCTTCGCGCTCTTCCGGCGTCAGCGGTGTGGCGGCGTCATCTTCGTGATCGAACAGGGGATCGCTCACTGCTTCTCCCATAGCCGCCGGGGATTGCCGTTGAGATAGCCCGCCATGATGCGCGCGCGCGCTTCAGTCAGGTCGCTTCCCTCGAGCGCCTGGTCTTCGAGTCGCATCGTATGGTGGACGCGGGCAAGTTCGTTGATCGCGAGCTCGGCCGCGCGCGCGCGCGCCATCTCGTCGAGCGGCTTGGTCGGCACGATCGCATAGACAAAGGTGCAGCCCATCGCCTCGGCCGCCTCGCGCAGGCTCTTGAGGGTCGTGGTGCCGGCAGCTTCGGCTTTCTCGAGCGCACTGATGCGCGAGGGCGAGACGCCAAGGCGATCGCTTAGTTGGGCGCCGGTCATGCCGAATGATTCGCGCACCGCGCGCAACCAGCCCTTCGGCGGCGGCGTCAGCTCTGCCTTACGCAGGGGAGCGAGCCGCCGTTCGAGGTGTTTACGGGCCTGTTCAATCCGATTCATGAACCTATAAGTGTATTAAAGTGGAGTTATTTTCAACCTTTAGATG